>NZ_OZ244138.1:0-285000 GCF_965216085.1 Roseibium sp.
TATTCCAAGCAAAGACGGCATCAGCCATTCACCTAAAGAATATAGTGACTGGGCGGACATTGAAAAGGGCGCCAATCTGATGCTGCAGATGCTGATCGAGCTCAGCAGCTGAGTAGGCGCAAATTCGCGCAAGTCCCACGCACTCCCGCATAGATTTCGTCACGAAGGAAATTCGCTCGTGACTTTCCCTGTGGTCAGGATCGGTGCGGCGTCAAGTTTATGTGCGTTCAGCATTTCGGCGACCTCGGCCATGGCCTGGACGAGCCTTGAACGATCTTCGGCCGGCAGTGTGGCAAACTTTGCCTCAAATTCCTCGTGCAACAATCCCGGCAGCGTCGCAACAGTCTCCCGGCCCTCATCGGTCAGCTTGGTGTGAACGATGCGCCGGTCGGAAGCCGATCTGTAGCGCTCGACAAGTTTCTTTTCTTCCAATTTGTCGAGAATGGTCACAACAGTTGCCGAACTCAAATCCGCATGTTCGGAGAGCGCTTTTGTCGTCACCTCCCCAAGATCATGAACACCTTGCAGAACAACAATTTGCGGAATCGTCAGTCCTGACGCGCGGGCGACTTCCCGTGAGCGCAGATCGATTGCCCTGACGATCCGCCGGATGGACTTGAAGATCTGGGCTGTTTCATCCAATCCCATGATTCCACCCCTAATCATTTGAACTCTAATTATTACAGGTCTATATACCGGGCACGTTTGAATTGGAAAGAGGATTCTTTGGTTTTATGTGTGGCATTTGCGGTGAAGTTGTTTTCCCATCAGGACAGGCCGACACTGCTCGGGTCGAGCGGATGGCACAGGCGATGGCGGCTCGCGGGCCCGATGCCATGGGTGTCACCATGCGGGGCAGAGCCGCTTTCGGTCACAGGCGGCTAAAGATCATCGACCTGAGCGATCAGGGCGCACAGCCGATGCAGGACCCGGAACTTGGCCTGACGTTGGTCTTCAATGGCTGCATCTACAATTACCAGGATCTTCGCGCCGAACTGACGGACAAGGGCTACCGTTTCTTTTCCACCAGTGACACGGAAGTCATTCTGAAAGCCTGGAAGGAGTGGGGTGAACACTGCTTTTCAAGGTTTCACGGCATGTTTGCCGTCGCCCTTTTTGAACACGACAGCGGCAAGCTTCATTTGGCGCGCGACCGGTTCGGGATCAAACCTCTTTACCTAAGTGAAGCTGACGGCCGTCTTGCGTTCGCCTCATCCTTGCCTGCACTCCTGAAGGGAGGCAAGATCGACACCTCGATCGATAAAGTCGCGCTGCAGCACTACATGAGCTGGCATGCGGTCGTGCCCGCACCCAGAACCATCCTCAATGGCGTTCGGAAACTCGGCCCGGCAACGTTGCGTACCTACCAGCCTGATGGGTCTTTCACGGACAAGAACTACTGGCAGCCGACTTTTGAAAAAACACCTGAAGATGTGAACCGCTCCCCTGAGGATTGGCGGGATCTGGTTCTGGACGGCCTGAGAACAGCCGTTCGACGGCGCATGGTGGCCGATGTTCCCGTCGGCGTCCTCTTGTCCGGCGGTGTCGATTCCAGCCTGATCGTTGGGCTTTTGGCCGAAGAAGGACAAAGAGACCTGGCGACATTTTCCATCGGTTTCGAAGAGGCCAACGGAGAAAAGGGGGACGAGTTCCAGTATTCGGATTTGATTGCGCAGCACTACGACACGAACCACCACAAGATTTTCATTCCGTCTTCTGAACTGCAGGACAACCTTCCCGGCGCGATTGGTGCCATGGCGGAACCGATGGTCTCCTATGACAATATCGGCTTTTATCTGCTGTCCCGTGAAGTATCCAAACACATCAAGGTCGTGCAGTCCGGCCAGGGAGCGGATGAAGTCTTTGGTGGGTATCACTGGTATCCGAAACTTGCAGGATCGAATTCACCGGTAGCGGACTATGCGAATGCCTTTTTTGACCGGACAGAAACTCAACTGAATGAAGCTATTGCACCGGATTACCGGTGCGATCGGAACGAAAGCCTGGCCTTCGTTGAAGCGCACTTCGCGACAGTTGGCGCATTAGATCCCGTGGACAAGGCCCTGAGGCTCGACACCAATGTCATGCTCGTCGACGATCCGGTGAAAAGGGTTGACAACCATTCGATGGCCTGGGGTCTGGAGGCCCGTGTGCCCTTCCTGGATCATGAGTTGGTCGAGCTTGCCGGCCGGATTCCGGCCGAGCATAAACTCGCTCAAGAGGGCAAAGGTGTCTTGAAGGAAGCCGCGCGGCTCGTCGTACCGCCTGCCGTGATCGATCGGCCAAAAGGGTATTTCCCGGTACCGGCTTTGAAATATATCCAGGGATCTTATCTCGACATGGTGCGCGATGCGCTCACCAATGAGAAAGCGCGCAGCCGGGGTCTATTTAATATGGCCTACCTGGACAAGCTCTTCGAAGACCCGACGCGCCATATTACCAAGCTTCGCGGGTCGGAACTCTGGCAGGTGGCGCTTCTGGAACTGTGGCTGCAAGCGCAGGAGATTTAATCCATGTCGGACAAAACTCCCACCCGGGTCAAGGGGCTTATAGAGCATCGCCTCAAGCGCATGCGCGACCACGGTATGAAGCCGGATTATCGGGCCGACGAGACAGATGTTCCGGTCAATCAGACCATCAATTGCGGCTGGGGACGTCTTTTGTTTGGCAATACCTTTGCCGAGCCTGACGATCTTGTCACCGCTCTGCGGGACGAAGGTCCGGATCGCAGGGATATTGCGTTCTACGTCAGGGATCCGCATGTGGTGGTTGGCCTCGCTCCCCAGGAATTGTTTCTTGACCCCTCTCACACCTTTCGCTTGAACCTGTCGACTTATCGGGCTGCCAAAGACAGCCGGAAGGGGTTCACGGTTCGGCGAATGTCGTCGCGCAGCGATGCCGAGCAGATCAATGCCCTTTATGCGAGCCGGGGGATGGTGCCGGTTTCCGAAGACTTTTTTTGGTCGGAGTTGGATCCGCGTGAAATCACCGTCCTAGTTGCCGAAGAAGACGAAACTGGGGACATCGTCGGGACAGCCATGGGCGTCGACCATCAACGCGCGACCGGGGGCGCGGAACTCGGCTCCTCGCTTTGGTGCTTGGCTGTCTCACCCCAGGCCCGCTTTCCAGGTATTGGTGAAGCCCTTGTCCGGCGGCTCGCCGAGGTCTTTCAGGCCCGAGGCAATCCACACATGGATCTGTCGGTACTGCATGACAATGACCACGCGATCGCACTCTATGAGAAGCTTGGCCTCGAACGTGTGCCCGTCTTTACGGTGAAATCGAAAAACCCAATCAACGAGGCATTGTATGCCGGACCTGCCATGGAGGAAAATCTCAATCCCTACGCGACTCTGATCGTCAACGAAGCAAGACGACGCGGCATCAGTGCTGAGATCATCGATGCAGAGGGTGGGTTTTTTCGATTGTCTTATGGGGGACGGTCCATCAGGTGCAGGGAGTCTTTAAGCGAGTTTACAACGGCTGTCGCCATGTCGATTTGCGACGACAAGGCAGCAACACGGCGGATCGTTCAATCAGCCGGGATTTCAGTGCCTGATCAGATGATTGTCGGCCAAGAGGATCTTGGCTCGTTTCTCGACCGGCACCGGTCTGTGGTAGTGAAACCGGCGCGCGGTGAACAGGGTAGGGGCATTGCAATCGGATTGACAGCGCTTGACGAAGTGGAAGCGGCAATTGACACCGCCCGAACTTTCTCCAACGAAGTTCTTGTTGAAGAGTGTGTTGAAGGTGAGGATCTGCGTCTGGTGGTGATCGACTACCGTGTTGTTGCGGCAGCCATCCGCAGACCGGCCGAGATCACCGGGGACGGAAAGAGTACGGTGGGCGACTTGATCGCCGCGCAGTCTCGGCGTCGCGCGGCTGCAACGGGAGGCGAATCCCGCATCATCGTTGATGAAGAAGCGCACAGATGTCTCGTTTCTGCCGGAATGACACTTGCGGACGTTCCTCCGGAAGGGCACAGACTGGCCGTGCGCCGCACAGCAAATCTTCACACCGGCGGAACCATTCACGATGTTACCGGTGAAACACATCATAGCCTGATTGAGGCTGCGGTACGGGCTGCGAGAGCGATCCAGATTCCAGTCACCGGAATTGACTTCATGGTGAAAAACCCACGTGAACCGCATTACAATTTCATTGAGGCCAATGAGCGGCCAGGTCTTGCAAATCATGAACCCCAGCCGACGGCCGAGCGTTTTATCGATTTCCTATTTCCCCTGTCCATGCCAAAAGCTGTCAGGGACACGATGCAGCGTGAGCTTCCATGACATTACTTTCAATCGACATCGACTATCTGGCTCAAACACTTAATTCCCTGCTCACCATTCCAAGTCCCACCGGGTACACTGATGAATTGGCCCGGTTTGTTTCCAAGGAACTGGAAGCGCTTGGTGTTTTTTATGAAATCACGCGCCGCGGCGCTATCCGTGCGCGTCTCGACGGCAAAAACTCCAAGCCTGCTCGTGCCTTCGTCTCGCATCTCGATACGCTTGGTGCACAAGTTAAATCTTTGAAGGAAAATGGCCGGTTGGAACTGGTGCCGATCGGCCATTGGTCCGCTCGCTTTGCAGAAGGCGCCAGGACGACCATCTTCTCTGAGAATGGTGCCTATACCGGCACGATTCTGCCGCTAAAAGCCTCCGGGCACACGTTTAACGAGGGTATCGATACACTCCCGGTAGGCTGGGATTATGTCGAACTGCGTGTCGATGCCTATTCAAAATGCTCCGATGACCTGGCGAAACTCGGCGTAGATGTAGGCGATATTGTTGCGATTGAGCCAGGGCAGGAATTTCTCGACAACGGCTTCATCATTTCCCGGCATTTGGACAACAAGGCTGGCGTTGCCATCATGCTTGCGGCGCTGAAGGCAATGATTAAGGCCGGTAAGAAGCCCACCGTCGATATTTTCTGGCTGTTCACCATTGCCGAAGAAACCGGTCATGGTGCCACGTCAATTTTGACACCGGAAATCGCCTCACTCGTGGCCATTGACAACGGCACTTCTGCTCCTGGACAGAACTCTGATGAATTTGGCGTAACCATCGCAATGGCCGATCAGACCGGCCCGTTCGACTATCATCTGACACGCAAGATGGCACAGCTCTCTCGGGACAACGACATCAAGCACCAGAAGGACATTTTCCGGTACTATCGCTCCGACGCAGCTGCCGCGATTGAAGCTGGGGCGGATGTGCGGACCGCCTTGATTACATTCGGCGTCGATGCGAGTCATGGCTATGAACGCATTCACATGCATGCACTCAGATCCGTTGCTGAACTCTGCACCTTATACGCACTTAGCCCGGTCGAGATTCAGCGGGACGCCAAGGAGTTTTCCGATCTAAAAGGCTTTACGACACAGCCGACCGAAGACGCCGACCAAGAACTCACGCCCGATACGGAAGAGCCCGGACCGGACACGCATTGATAATCTGTGCTGGCTTTGATGCGCAGCAACAGCTACCTGTAAGTCCTGTCTTCTATTGGGACTTCGCTGATCTTGCCGCGAAGCATATCCAACAAAGCAGCTTCTGCCCGGTTCAATTTTGCTTTCGGGTTCCAAACCACATGAACGCCGATTTCCGGCAAACCATCATATGGCGGCAGTTGCCAAAGCAAACCGTCGCGAACATCTCGTTTGACCACATGGATTGGCAGAGGGCCGATGCCGAGCCCGGCAATAATCATCCTCCGAACCTCCTCCAGGTTGGCGGAGGTACCCACAACACGGTCTTCCAAATCAGCCTCAGCGCGCATAAGGGTCACGGGCCTTAAGGCGTCTTCAAGACGGTCCGTCACAAAGCTGACGGCCGATTGACCTGCCAGATCGGACTTTGAAAGATCATCGCGTCCAAACAAAGGGTGCGGTGGGCCACAAAACAGCCCAAAATACTCTCGGAACAACCGGGCATATTCGAGTTTGGGGCTTCGCTCGCGTACAAGGCAGACAGCCAGGGATGCCCGGCGCGTCGTCACTGCTTCCAGGGCCTGCTTACTGGCTGAAATGTTGATGGATAAGGTGGCTGCCGGATGCGTTTCATGAAAGACACGGAGTGTCTGGTCAAACAAGGGGCAGACTACGTGGCTAGCCATGGCGATTTCCACATGGCCGCGGACTTCGTCGGTAACATCCCGCATCAAAGTGCCAAGGCGGAGGATCGCACCTTGAATATCGACCGCCTCCTTGAACAGCAGGGCGCCGGCTTCGGTCAGTTCAAATTGACCGGGTTTGCGGTGAATGAGTTTGCGGCCGATCCGATCCTCAAGGCGTTTTAATGCGCTTGAGACAGTCGGCTGCTTGAGCCGCATTTGTTCGGCCGCTGCTGTTACGCTGCCGGCTTGCGCAAGCACGATGAAGGTTCTGAGCAGGTTCCAATCAAGGTCCCGGGCCAGGCGTTCTGCATTCATCGGGCGAAGTGGCTCCATTATAAATTCAATCTATAGTCAGAATTTTTATTATCTATTTGATCAATGGTCGCGCTCTTGTCAGCTTAAAGTCAAGCAAATTTGACAAGGGTGCGAGCGGGGCGCAGGCCGGATGAGGTTTCAGGTATGAGTGTTGAGGCACGCGAGCGGCGTCAGCCTTGGATCTTGTTGTCGCCAGCCCTGACAGCGGTCATCTTGCTGCTGTTTGTGCCACTCATGTTTATCGTGGCCTATTCGTTCTGGCTGCGCACAGCTACCGGGGCTGATTTGGCCGGGTTTTATCTCGACAATTGGTCCGAAGCGCTAAGCGATCCGTTTTACCGGGATATTCTGCTGAGCACACTGCGGATCGCCGCCATCACAACGGCTGTCTGCGCGGTCATGGGCTATCCGGCGGCTTATTTCATTGCCCGCTCGAAAGGCAACAAAGCCCTGTTGCTGCTGCTTTTGATGCTGCCCTTCTGGATCAGTTACATCATCCGCACCATGTCCTGGATCAACATTCTGGGGGTTTCGGGCGCGGTCAACTGGACCTTGCTCAATCTCGGACTAACCACCGAACCGATCCAGATGCTCTATAACGAGACCACCGTTATTCTTGGTCTGGTCCATTTCCTCCTGCCGTTCATGGTGCTGAATGTCTATGTCGCCCTCGAGGGGATCGACATTTCCTTAGAAGATGCTGCTTGTTCATTGGGGTCGACACGCTGGCAGGCGTTTCGTGAAGTGACCCTGCCGCTGTCGTTGCCGGGCCTGGCAGCTGGCGGGCTGCTGTGTTTCGTCTTGAGTGCCGGGACCTACATCACGCCATTGGTACTCGGCGGCCCCACGGATGCCATGTTCGCAAATCTTGTCTTTGAGGCGATCATCACTCAGCTCAACTGGCCGCTCGGCTCCGCGCTATCCCTGATGCTGCTTGCGGTTCTTGGAGCCTTGGTCCTGATCTACAACCACTACCTCGGCATGGGGCAACTTATGAAGGGCCTGAGCTGATGGGATGGTCTTTGATCCGCGCGTACACCGTACTGGTGTATCTGTTCATGTTCCTGCCGGTGATCGTCGTCGTGCTCTTGAGCTTCAACGCCAGCCAGTTCGGCAGTTTCCCGATGACCGGATTTTCCTTCCGCTGGTTTGTCGAGCTCGCCCAGAATGATGCGATCTTGAGGGCCTTCCGGACCTCCATCGTGCTCGGCGCGCTGACCGCAGTGATTTCAACGACCCTCGGCGTTCTCGCCAGCCTGGCTTTGGTTCGTTACAACGTGCCCGGCCGCAATCTGATCTCCACCCTTCTAATCGCCCCGATCCTCGTGCCGGAAGTGGTTTTGGCGGTCGCCCTGCTTCTCTTCCTCAATTTCCTCTCCATCAACAAGAGCTTCTTCCTGCTCCTGATGGGCCACGTCATCTTTACTCTGCCGTTTGTAATCCTGGTTGTGCAGGCGCGTCTCGTTGGCATCCGCAAGGACTACGAGGAAGCTGCTCTCAGCCTCGGCGCTAGCCCGGTACAGGCGTTCTTCCAGATTACTTTGCCGTTGCTGGCACCCGCGGTTTTCGCCGGCATGCTCTTTGCCTTCACCATCAGCTTTGATGACATCACCGGCACATTGTTTTGGAAACCCGGTGGGGTGGAAACCGTGCCGACCCAGATTTTCGCCATGCTGCGCAACTCGATCTCCCCGGAGATCAACGCGCTCGGCACCGTAATGATTTTCCTGACCGTTGGATTGCCGCTTTTGGGATTGGCGATTGCCCGGCGGATGGCCATGCAGCGCGGCGGATAGAATCGCGCGACCAACAACGAAACGTTCAAAAACAAACCAGAGTGGATGGAACAATGGACAATACCAAACGTTATGAGCGCTTGCGCGAACGTTATCTCAACGGCGATCTCGACCGTCGAAAGTTTTTGGGTCTGATCGGCGCGGCGGGTCTTGCCTACGGTGTGCAAACACCGTTTGCCCGGCACGCCATGGCGGCCACCAAAGAAGTTCGCTTCGACGGATGGGGCGGTGTCGTCTCAGAGGCCTTCCGCAAACATGCCTTCGGCCCCTACACCGACAAGACAGGCATCAAAGTCGTCGATGGGACTTTTGGCGGCGGTGATGAATACCTCTCCCGGGTCAAGGCGAGCCAGGAAGGGGAATACAACATTGCCCACCTGTCCGGTGTCTTCGACTATGCGCGCTATACCAATCTCGGGCTGAATTCGACGCTCAATGAAGACAACATCCCGAACCTGAAATACGTCATTCCGAAACTGGTCGATGTGTTCCGCAATGTGACAGATGGCAAGCTGTCGTGTGTCCCATATGACTACGGAACGACCGGTATTGCTTACAACCGCAAACACATTTCCGACGACGAAGCCAAGGAAAAAGGCGCCAAACTTCTCATCGATGCGGCCTACAAGGGCAAGATTGGCGGTTGGTCCGATTGGCGCACACGTGTCTGGTATGCATCCCTACAGACAGGTCAGGATCCGAACAATGCGACCGACATGGATGCCGTCTGGGAGGCTGTGCGCACCAACCGTGACCTGCTCTTGAAGTACTGGCAGTCCGGGGCTGAACTGATGAGCCTTCTCGCCGAAGAAGAGATCTACGTCACCGAGGGCTGGTCCGGCCGCATCTATGCGCTTCAAGAGCAAGGGCATGATATCGGCTACATCGATCCGCCCAACGGCTTCGGCTGGCAGGAATGCCTGTTTGTGATCAAAGGCTCTCCAATGGAAGCCTGTGAAGAGCTGCTGAACTTCATGCTCGCCCCGGAAACCTCGATCGCGGTTGCCGAGGGCCAAAATTATCCGCCGGCCCTGGACCCGACCAAAGTGGATCTGGGATCTAAGATTCCGACCCTGCCGGCCTTCGATCCAACAGGCACATTGGATGGCCTTACCTTCGCCAATCCGGAGTATTGGAACTCCAATGAACAGGCTTGGGCCAAGACCTTTGGGCGGATCCAAAAAGGCTACTAAGGATTTCCAAAAAGCCAAGTCCTCCGTCCGGCGCTGCCGGGCGGGGGTAATTCTCTCAGATCTTGGAGTTCGAGTGTGGGCGCTGTTTCCCTGACCAATATTGTCAAGCGCTTTGGAGCGTTCACTGCGGTTCATCGTACGTCGATGGAAATACCAGAGGGCAGTTTTGTGACATTGCTCGGCCCATCCGGCTGCGGCAAGACAACCACCTTGCGAATGATCGCGGGCCTGATTGATCCCACCGAAGGAGACATCACCATTAAGGGTCGGCGCATCAACGATGTGCCGATCTACAAACGTAACTTGGGCCTTGTGTTCCAGAACTACGCTCTGTTCCCGCATAAAACGATTGCCGAAAACGTGGCTTTTGGTCTCAAGTACCGGGATGTCTCCAAGGCGGAAATGGACAAGAAGGTCCGGGATGTTCTGGAGCTGGTGCAGTTGCCGCATGTGGCGGACCGCTACCCGAAACAATTGTCGGGTGGCCAGCAGCAACGCATCGCGCTCGCCCGTGCAATTGTCATCGAGCCGGATGTTTTGCTGCTGGATGAACCGCTTTCCGCGCTTGATGCCAATCTGCGAGAGGACATGCGTGTTGAGTTGAAGCGTATTCAGCACCAGATCGGCATCACCACGGTATTCGTGACCCACGATCAGTCTGAAGCCCTCGCGATGTCAGACCAGGTCGTTGTCATGTCCAACGGCCGCGTAGAGCAGGTCGGATCGCCGGAGGACGTTTACAACACCCCAGCCTCTGAATTCGTGTCCCGCTTTCTCGGAACTTCCAACATTCTCGAGGCCACATGCAAAGGCATGTCCGGCGCGGACTTGGCCCTTGAAGTTCCGCATTTCGGGACGGTTGCGGTGCCAAAAAACAAGGCCCCGCGCGTTGCAGCTGAAGGATCGTCCAAGCTGGTCATCCGTGCAGAAAAACTTCTGCTGATGGCCAAGGATACTCCGGTCGAGGACCGCATCGCTTTGGACGGTGTCGTCGAAGCGGTGGATTATCAAGGACAGGCCGCACGTTACTTCGTGCGCGTAGGCGAGCAACAACTCCAGGCCATAAACATGATCGACGAACACCCCTTTGAAGAAGGCGCTGCCGTTTCTGTCCGTTTCCGGCCCAGGGATTGTGCGGCCTTGCCGGGAGATGCCGCATGAGCAAGGCGCCAACATCTCATCTATTTTATCAAAGCCGCCAGGGCCGTCCGGTTCTTGACCAGGCCAAGGGCGTCTATATGTGGGACGTCGACGGCAAGCGTTATCTGGATGGATCATCCGGGGCCATGGTCTGCAATATTGGCCATTCAAATCCACGCGTGCTCGAAGCCATGCGCCAACAAATGGAAAAATCCACTTTCGGCTACCGCCTCCACTTCGAAACGGAGCCTGCTGAACGGTTGGCAGCAAAGACAGCATCACTGGCCCCGGAAGGGCTGGACAAGGTCTTCTTCGTGTCTGGCGGATCGGAAGCCGTCGAAAGCGCTATCAAACTGGCCCGGCAAAATGCCATCGCAACAGGAGAAGCTCAGCGCTACAAGGTCATTTCCCGTGAACCGAGCTATCACGGCTGCACGCTTGGTGCTCTTGCACTCACCGGATATGCACCGCTGACAGCGCCGTTCGATCCGATGATGCGGCCGATGCCGAAGATCCCGGCACCACGCGCCTATCTTGACGGTCTCAATGCCAACGATCCGGCAACAGGTCATCACTATGCCGATATGCTGGAAGCCAAGATTTTGGAGGAAGGCCCCGAAACTGTTCTGGCGTTCATTGTCGAACCAGTTGGCGGTGCGTCAACCGGCGCCTTGGTGCCGCCTGCCGGGTATATGCAGCGGATCCGCGAGATCTGCACGCGGTACGGCGTTCTTCTGATCCACGATGAGGTCATGTCCGGCGGCGGGCGGACGGGCAAATTCTTTGCGGCCGAACACTGGGATACCGCGCCTGACATTTTGGTCATATCAAAGGGGTTTGCCGCCGGTTATGCGCCGCTTGGCGCAATGGTTGCACTCAAGTCCATCGTTGAGAATGTCTTGAACGATGGCGGCTTCTTGCATGGGTTCACCTATGCTGGCAATCCACTCGCCTGTGCGGCCGGATTGGCCGTTCTGGAGGAGATTGAAACAAGCGACTTGTGCGCCAACTCTGCCCGGATTGGCCGCCAGCTCAAGGCCGAACTTGAAAAGTTGATGGATCGTCACGAGTTGATTGGCGATGTGCGGGGAGAAGGATTGCTGTTGGCGTTCGAGCTGGTCGCAGACCGCAAAACGCTGGCGCCGTTGCCGGCCGAATGGGGCGCATTCAACCGCCTGGTCGATATTGCTTATGAGAATGGCTTGATCATTTATTCACGCCGGACACGGGGAGGATATTCGGGAGATCATTTCCTCGTCGCACCGCCCATGATTTCCAATGAGGATCATGTTTCAGAGATCATTGATGGGGTGGACCGTTCTCTTCGGCAACTGGAAGCCGAACTTCCGGCTGAACGGGCGAAAGCGAGCTGAGATCAGGCATGACAGATAAGATTATCATCACCTGTGCCATCACAGGGTCCATTCACACCCCCACGATGTCCCCGTATCTGCCCTTTTCTCCAACTGATATTACTGAGCAGGCACTGGGTGCTGCAGACGCAGGGGCTGCGATTTTGCACCTGCACGCCAGAAATCCAGAAGACGGCCGCCCGTCCGCCAGGGCGAAAGACTTCATGGCATTCCTGCCTGACATTCAAGCCAAAAGCGATGCGGTCCTTAACTTAACGACCGGTGGCAGCGCCATCATGCCTCTGGAGGAACGTCTGGAAGGGCCTCTCAAAGCAGCACCAGAGATGTGTTCGCTCAATATGGGCACGATGAACTTCGCCCTGTATCCAATGGTGGAGCGCTACGAAGATTGGAAGTTTAACTGGGAAAAGCCGTTTCTGGAAAACACCGACGATCTGGTTTTCAAGAACACACCAAGAGACATCGCATTTGTGCTGGAGCAGCTTGGTGAAAAACGTGGCGCCCGGTTCGAGTTCGAGTGTTACGATGTCAGCCACCTCTACATGCTGCGCCACTTTGCCGACCGCGGACTGGTGAAGCCACCGTTCTTTATCCAATTTGTCTTTGGGGTTCTCGGCGGAATCGGGGCCGACCCGGAGAACCTTCAGCATATGAAACGCATTGCCGACAAGCTGTTCGGCAGCCAGTATCTGTTTTCCGTACTTGCCGCCGGACGCCAGCAAATACCGTTTGCCTCGATGGCAGCCAGCATGGGAGGGCATGTCCGGGTTGGTCTGGAAGACAATCTCTTTATCGCCAAACGCCAGCTGGCAAAATCTAATGCCGAACAGGTGGCCAAGATCCGCAGCATAGTTGAAGAAATTGGCCGGACAGCGGCCACACCGGATGAAGCTCGAACCACGCTCGGATTGAAAGGAATAGCGGAGACGGCGTTTTGACTATGATCGAGATTTCGATCCGCAAAGCGACATCGATTGATGCAGGGCGCCTCAACCAGGCGCTTGAACAATTGTCCATGGACCTCGGCGACACGCATCGGGCCGGGATCGGTGATCTTGTCCGTCACGGATTTGGCGATCATCCGGCGTTCTTGGCGTTGCTTGCAGAACGCGAAAGTGGCGTAATCGAGGGTGCTCTGATCGCGTCCCCGTTGTTTTCGACCAGCCTGGGCGGCGCAGGACTTTATGTTTCGGATCTTTGGGTTTCGGACATGGCAAGAGGTCAGGGACTGGGCCTCCGGTTGCTGAAAGCTGCCCTTGACGAAGCGTCGTCAGATTGGACGATACGGTTTTTGAAACTTGCCGTTCACAACCACAACACCGATGCCCGCCGTTTTTATGAACGGTTGGGTTTCCATGATTTACCGGATGAAACTGTGCTCTCCCTACAGGGCGTAGCGTTGGAGAGCCTGAGGAACCATACATGAAAGCCGTTTTTGACGACCGCCAGTGGAACCATGACCCAAAGCACTTCATGGCCAATGGCACACGCCTCGCAAACCCGGAACAACCACGCCGGATCGAAGTGCTGCAAAATGGAGCCAAAGAGGTCGGATGTGTCTTCCAAACGCCCGCTGACCACGGTTTAGGTCCGATCGCCGCCCTGCATTCTGCTGAGTATCTTGTTTTCTTGCAGACAATTCATGAGCGCTGGAGCCGAATTGAGGGAGCCTCCGAAGAGGTGATCCCAAACGTTCACCCGGATCGGCGTTCCGCCAGCTATCCGCGCTCGGCCATCGGCCAAGCTGGCTTCCATCAGACTGATACAAGTTGCCCGATCTCTTCAGGGACCTGGGAAGCCGCCTATTGGTCGGCCCAAAGCGCGATCGAAGGGGCCGATCTGATGCTTACCGGTGAACAGGCTGCCTATGTCTTGTCACGACCACCGGGGCACCATGCTTTTGGAGATCTGGCCGGCGGCTTTTGTTTCTTAAACAACTCCGGCATTGCGGCTGAACGCTTGCTCAAGGCTGGGAAACGGCCAGCCATCCTCGATATCGATGTGCATCATGGGAACGGGACGCAGGGTATCTTCTATGAGCGCGGCGACGTGCTGACGGTTTCGATTCACGCCGATCCGGAGAGATTTTATCCGTTCTTTTGGGGGCATGCTCATGAGCGGGGTGAAGGCCTGGGGCGCGGTGCAAATCTTAATCTTCCTCTTGAACGCGGAACCGGCGATGAGGACTACTTGAGAACGCTCGACAAATCGTTTGAACGTATTCAAGCTTTTGGCACCGATGTTTTGGTCGTGGCGCTTGGCTTGGACGCCTATGAAAATGATCCTTTGAAAGGACTGGCGATCACAACACCCGGATTTGCCCGGATAGGGGCGGCAATCGCGGGGCTCGGGCTGCCAACGCTGTTTGTCCAGGAAGGCGGATATCTTGCCGATGAACTGGGCCACAATCTGACCAGCGTACTCACTGGCTATCAGCGCGCATGATCAAAAAGTCCGATTTTCTGATCATAGGCGGGGGGATCGCCGGTGCTGGTGCCGCGGCGCGTCTGGCTCCGCATGCCTCTGTCACACTGCTTGAGATGGAAGATGCTCCTGGCCGGCATGCAACCGGGCGCTCTGCTGCCATCTACATTCGCAACTACGGCAATGCCACCTTGCGGGCACTCAATGTGGCATCCGAACCGGTTCTGGAAGTCCCAGTTGGGCTATCTGATCACAGCCTGTTGACGCCTCGCGGCGAAATGCTGATCGCGACGGAAGATGAGCTCGGCGCATTTCACGACTACTTGGCTGGTGCAGAAGGTATGGAGGTTCTGAGCCCGGACGAGGCGGTCGGTTTGTTTCCGCTCTTGCGCAAAGAAAAGATCGCAGCGGCTGCGATCGAACGGGCCGCAAAGGACATTGACGTCGATCGCCTGCTTCAAGGCTTTATACGACTGGCCAAACAGGACGGCGCTGAGCTTGTCACAAGAGCGCCGGCGGAAACGATCCGCCGTGAGGGGCAAGTCTGGCAGGTTTCAACGCCCGCTGACACCTTCGAAGCACCGGTCTTGATCAACGCGGCTGGCGCCTGGGCCGATGTTGTTGCCGATTTGGCTGGCGTTCAGAAAATCGGCCTCCAAGCATTGCGCCGCTCCGCAGCCATAATCCCTCCACCGGACGGGATCGACATTACATCCTGGCCGCTGGTCGCCAGCGCTTCTGAGAGCTGGTATGCCAAGCCGGATGCTGGCAAATTCATGGTTTCCCCCGCAGACGAAGATCCTGTGGAACCACATGATGTTTGGGCTGACGACATGGTGCTTGCCGAAGGTCTGCATCGGTTCGAACAGGCTGTAACCATGGAAGTCACCCGGGTCGAGCACAGCTGGGCCGGGCTCCGAAGCTTCGTGAAGGATTGCACACCTGTGGTCGGTTTCGCGCCGGACCGGGAAGGATTTTTCTGGCTGGCCGGACAAGGCGGCTACGGTGTCCAGACAGCCCCGGCGTTGTCCCAGCTCACAGCGGATCTGTGTCTGGGCAAAGAACCGGTTCTCCCACATGAAGTCGTCACGGCGCTAAATCCGTCGCGGCTGATCTGAACCGCCAAGAACAAAAAGGAAATTGAATGTCCGATATCAAACGTTTTGACGTGGGGCCGCGCATGAGCCAGGCGGTTGTGCATGGCGGTCTTGTGTGGCTCGCCGGCCAGGTTGGCAATCCCGGTGAGAGCGCTGCCGATCAAACCAAGGTCATCTTGCAGAAAATCGAGAAGCTTCTGGCGGATGCTGGGAGTGACAAGTCGCGCATTCTTCAGGCAACGATCTGGCTTGCCAGTATGGACGACTTTGCCGAAATGAACGAGGTCTGGGATGCCTGGATAGACCCGGCCAATCCGCCAGCCCGCGCTTGCGGAGAATCCAAACTAGCGACACCCGAGTATACGGTTGAAATCATCGTAGTAGCAGCCGAAGTGTAAGCGATCTTTCAGCTTTAGAACTAAACGCACCAGCAATCTGCCTGGAAAATTGTGATGGTAGATAGGGGGCAAATCGCGGCGGAGGAAACTCAAAGTTCGCCTGGGGCCGGTCTAATGCACCAAGGCGTTGAAGGAAACCCTAGACGGTCTCAAACGGCAATCAACGTTGATCCTAATGACCAAAACATGGGGCAAAGCGGACATATCATTGATGAAAACTTTTACAAATCAACATTCCGGACTACGAGTAACCTCGTATGAGTTTTTGGCTTGACATTCTTTAAGCCTCGTGCGAGGTTCTTTGTGTGAGTGATCGAGTCGACATTGAAGTTCCTGAGTACACCCAGGCGGACGTCATTCGCATCACGGCTGTGAGTGCGAAAACGCTCCAGAATTGGACAGACCCCAATCGGGGGATCCTGCGCCTCAGTCAGGACTGTGTCGGCAAGGGGCGTCGGCGCTTGTATTCGGCGCTCGATATTATGGCGGTGACAATGATCGCGCATCTAAGTGCGCTCGGGGTCTCGCCAAACCTCGTTTCGCAGTTGTTTTATGAACGTGAAGCGAAGGTTAGTGACTGGTTCAAGTCAGCGTGTGAAGACCCGGACAAGGAGTACATTTGCCGGATCTTTTTCGATGCTGACGGCTTGTTTGCAAGATTGATTGCAAGCAGCGATGACAATGACAGGTTTGCGTACGAGGACGATTGGGCGGAACAGCGGTTCGCTTTCATTCAGGTCTCGCTGACACGGATAGCCTCCTTTGTGGTGTTCGGTATTCGCGACATAAGGTTCGAAGAAACGCCAGAAGACCAAAAAACCGAAGCCGAAAAGGCAGTCTATGCTGCGAGCAAGGAATTGCTCGGAGATCGAAAAAAGGCAAAGCTCCCTTAAGTTCCGCGTGTCGCTTGCCGGTGTATGGACAGGAAAACATGGCGCAGCGTCACCAGAAACTCGGAACAGCAGAGGCAACCCGTTACCTCAAAGCGGTCAAAGAAGCGGGTTTCAAAAGGGGCCGGGTCATAAAGCATCCGGACGGCAGAATTGAACTCGTCGGTGAAGACCAGCCATCGACACGAGATTCTGCGCCGCTTTCACCATTCGAGCAATGGGAAGCCAACCATGCGGACACACCTTAAAGGCATCAACATCATCCGTCGCAGGCTCGCAACCGGCGAAATTCGAACCTACTATTATCATCGCGCCACAAATACACGGCTCCACGGTGAGCCTGGGTCTCCGGAGTTCTTAAGTAGCATCGCGGCAGCTGTCGAGCAGTATCGGCAACGGGATGCCGGAACGTTGGGCGGGCTGATCCGAGAGTTCCAGCAAACGGCCAAATGGCGACGGTTGGCAGAATCCACGCAAAATGAATACTGCAGAATTTTCACATTCTGGGAAGATCAGTATGGCACGTGCCCATATCCGGCCTTGGAGGACAAGGCTTTTCGACGGGCGGTCATCAAATGGCATGATGCGTTTTCTGAAGCCAAACCGCGTGAGGCCGACAATCGGGCAACAGTTCTCGCTCGTGTTCTTTCCTGGGCGACCAGGGATGGCCCCTTAAAACGCAATGTCATGGATGGGTTCGAGCGGGCTTATCAGAGCGATCGTTCCGACAAGATTTGGCTGCCTGAGCATGTCGAGGCCTTTTTGGCAGTGGCGAGCCCGGAAATGAAGCTGGCCATGGTGCTTGCGCTGCACACGGGTCAACGCCGTGGAGACCTGCTTCAGCTGAACTGGAACAACTACGACGGTGAGCGGATTTCCCTTCATCAGGGCAAATCGCGGCGCGGGAAACTCAAAGGCCGTCTGGTGACGATCAAATGCACCAAGGCGTTGAAGGAAACCCTGGACGCTCTCAATCGGCAATCGACCTTGATCCTGACGACCAAAACAGGGCGCGCCTTTCAGAAACGCTATTTCGCCAATCAATGGGAAAAGACCTGCAAAGAGGCTGGGATTGAAGGGCTCCACTTTCACGATATCCGTGGAACGACGGTTACAATGTTGTTCCAGGCCGGCTGCAATCTTGGCGAGATCGTCTCGATCACCGGCCACTCCCTGCGACGGGCTCAGGACATTCTGGACAAATATCTCGCCAGAACATCCACGATGGCCGACAACGCTATCGCCAAGTTTGAGAACGTTTTGGGAACAGATTCTGCAAAACACACTGCAAAACAGGATAGGCAAAACCATGCTAAGTAGTGGTGACCCCGACAGGATTCGAACCTGTGACCCTCAGATTAGGAATCTGATGCTCTATCCTGCTGAGCTACGGGGCCGATAAATGCGTCGATTATCATGATTTTGGGGGCTTTGCGAGCCTAAAGACTGAAGGGCTAACTGTGATCCTCGGAAAATCTGCCAATCCCGCTGTCGTGTCTTAGCGCTGCCGCAATTGCTGCTTAGCCCCTACTTTTAAGAGAATGATCGACCGGTTGCAGGCGTTTGATTTTGATTGGACTTGGACAGGCTTGGTCAGGCGCCAAACGAAAAGTGCCAAGAGTGCTACGGTCTAGCAAGGGGCGAGCTTTCGGCCAATAGGGGAGGTCAATGACGCGGCACTTAAGGCAGGTCCGGGGGAAACAGCGGCTGATATCTGTTTTGTCGGCCATCTTATTGTCTGCGGCGGTGCCGGCCGCAGCAGGCGCAGATCAAGCAAATGTCCTATCAGCCTGCCTTGACGGAACTGGCATTCAGGTGCGCAATGAGACGGCGGATTTAAATCCTACTTACCGCGATGCGGTGGGCCGTGGATATGCTGCTGCAGAGATTTTTTCCATCGCTTCTGAAACTTTTGCGCCCGAAGGGCTGTCTAATGCCGGCGCGCACCTTGCCGCCTTTGCGATTGGTCCTGTCAACCGCTGGAAGCTTGTGCCAGCCCTCATCGTTTACCAATCCGAAAATGGTGCCCGTTTGCTGCAGCAGGACCGTCTTCAGAGGGGGCAGGCGATCTATATGCCCAAACAAACAGCCGGAGCTTGTGCAGATCAGCTGCGGCAAGCCGAAATGAAAGCCCGGCGGTCCGAGCTTGGTATCTGGGGGGAAGGAAATTCTCCGCCGGTCTATGCGGCAGCGGGTCTTCAACGGTTGGTGGCCGCCGCCGGACAGTATGGGATTGTCCGTGGGCGCATTGTTTCCCTTGGAAAAACGCGTAGTACCCGCTATCTCAATTTTGGTAGGTATTGGAAAAAGGACTTTACGGTCACCTTAGCCTCCCAGGATGCAGATATTGTACTGGCGGGTCTCCGTAGAAAAGGCTGGTCGTTTGAAGATCTGGACGGTCAGCCGGTGGAAATCCGTGGTGTCATCGAGGTGCAGGATGGACCTTTGATCACCTGGAGCCTCCCGGAGCAACTGATTGTTTTGGAAGAAAAAAGGGCAGGGCGTGACGGCCAGAACCAAAACTGATTACACGGCGAATGAGCGCATGCCTTCCCCTGTTCGGATGACTGGCCGGACCTGGCGGAAACTGGTGCGGTCCGGAGTGTTGGCTGGGGCGGCCCTTGTTCTTGCGGCCTGCCAGCTGCTCGGTGATGGCACGTCTGTCGGCACCGTCGCGCCGGGAACCTTGCGACCCAGTCTCGCGGCCGACATTGGCGCCCGTGAACATCCGCGTGTGGTGGCGACTTATGGTGGGGTTTATAACGACCCCGGTGCGGAGCGGGCAGTTGCCAGCGTTGTGGGCCGGTTGGTGGCCGCGTCCCAGGATCCGTCGCAAAGCTACAAGATCACCATTTTGAATTCACCAGCGATCAATGCTTTCGCGCTGCCAGGCGGCTATCTTTATGTCACCCGCGGATTGTTGGCGCTTGCCAACGACACATCCGAAGTCGCTGCGGTTTTGGCTCATGAGATGGCCCATGTGACCGCAAACCACGCGATTAAACGCCAGCAGCGGGCAGAAGCCCGTGAGCTCGCTGACCAAATTCTGAACGATGTGGTTCAAGATACGGAAGCTGCGCGCAAGGCAATTGTATCGTCTCAATTGTCCTTTGCCCGCTTTAGCCAGGTGCAGGAGCTGGAGGCGGATGCGATTGGCGTGAAAACCCTGGCCAAGGCAGGATTTGATCCATACGCCGCCGCGCGGTTCTTGAAGTCTATGGCGAAATTCGCCAAATACCAGTCAGCAGGCAAAGGCGGCAGTTCTGCGCCGGATTTCTTGTCATCCCATCCCTCTACCCCTGAGAGATTGCAGATCGCAGTACGCTCTGCCCGGCAGATCGGCGCTCCTGGTATTGGCGAGCGCGACCGGGACCGTTTCTTGAGCCAAATCGACGGTATGCTGTTTGGGGACGATCCGCTGGAAGGGTTCGTGCGGGGCCGCTCGTTTCTGCATAAAGCGCTCGGGATCGGGTTCACAGTTCCTTCCGGCTATATTCTGGAAAACTCACCGGAGGCGGTCCTGGCCAGCAATGGCGGGGGAACGGCAATCAGGTTCGATGGCGCCGATGTCAGCAGCTATACCAATTTGGCGGATTATATGACCTCGGGTTGGATCAATGGCCTCCTGCCGCAGAGTGTGCGAGAGACCACGATTAGCGGTTTGCCGGCAGTTACCGGGGCCGCCATCACACAGGGCTGGTCTTTCCGCATAGCCGTTGTGCGGATCGGTAAGACCGGATACCGGTTTATTTTTGCAAGCCGGTCGCCAAATGACGGGTTTGATCAGGACTTCCGTAAAACCATCGACAGTTTCCGCCAGCTGACCCCAACGGAACGGGCGCGGTTGCGCTCCCTCCGGCTCAAGGTGGTTAAGACAAAGGCTGGCGACACACCTCGGAAACTGGCGATTGGCATGAGCGGGGTTGAGCCGTCCCGGCGGCTGGAGTTCTTTTCTATCCTGAACGATTTCAGCCCGAACAAACCGATCCCGGCCGGAACCTCGATCAAGCTTGTCGTGGATTGAGATCCGGTAGAGTTTCACAGGCTGACGCAGGATACTATTTGAGAAGAAAAAGCCCGGCTATGCCGGGCCTTTCTGTTACATGGAGACGGCGTAAACCGATTGATCCGGTTGGGTGTTTAAAAGGGCTGTTTTCAGCTTTTGCAGGGCGCGGCTTTCGATCTGGCGTACCCGTTCTTTAGAAATTCCAAGCTTTTGGCCAAGCGATTCCAGTGTTGCACCGTCCTCTGACAAGCGCCGCTCGCGGACAATCTTGAGTTCGCGCTCACTCAAAACAGTCAGCGCTGATGAGAGCCAGCGGTTGCGGCGCTCTGAATCGATGTTGACGGTGACAATCTCGTCCGGCTGTGGTGCTTCAGATACCAAGAAATCCTGCCGGTCGGCACTGGAGCCTTCACTGTCGGTGATTGGAGCATTCAAGGATGTGTCAGGCCCGGACAGGCGCGCATTCATCACCGCAACATCTGATTGCTTGACCCCAATCGCATCGGCGATTTTCTGATGCAATTCGCTGTCGGTAAGCGGTGTTTGATTGTTTGACAGTTTGGCCCGCAGGCGGCGGAGGTTGAAAAACAAAGCTTTTTGAGAGGAGGATGTGCCGCCGCGGACAATCGACCAGTTGCGCAAGATATAGTCTTGGATGGAGGCTCGGATCCACCAGGTGGCATATGTCGAGAAACGGACTTCGCGTTCCGGTTCAAAGCGAGCGGCCGCTTCCAGAAGCCCCACATGGCCTTCCTGAATCAAGTCGCCCAGGTTCAGTCCAAAATTCTTGAACCGGGAGGCAACCGCAATGACCAGGCGCATATGGGAGAGGGATAGCTTTTCAAGCGCTTTCTCGTCTCTGTGGTCCCGCCATCGCAAAGCAAGCTCATACTCCTCTTCGCGGGTGAGGTATGGCGCTTTCATCGCCGCTTTAACCAAATGCCGTTTTTCACTCATCGATGTGGACATGCATGACACTCCGGGGTGATATCCGTATCTCTACGGACCACCTTTCAGATTAGATCACTTTCCCATAGAGCGCGGGCACGATTGAGCACATCTTTGTGATGTAATTGGCAATTTTTCGTAGAGCATTGGCGGCATTTTGCTGATGGCAAGCCGAAAAAAAAGGGTCTGGATTGCTCCAGACCCTTTTGTAATTTTAGTGTACGATTTAAAGCAGGCTTATGCAGCTTCTTCCGCGTCGTCGTCACCGTCTTCTTCTGCGGCAGCTGCTGCAGCTGCAGCGGCTTTGATGCGGCTCGGCGATTTGGCCAAGTTCTGCTCAATTTCCTTGATCGCTTCGGTTTCCGAGCACTTGTTTACCGCGGCAATTTCCCGTGCCATGCGGTCAAGCGCTGCTTCATAAAGCTGGCGTTCGGAATAGGACTGCTCCGGTTGTGTTTCAGAGCGGTACAGGTCGCGGACGACTTCGGAGATTGCAATCAGATCGCCGGAATTGATCTTCGCTTCATATTCCTGGGCGCGGCGGCTCCACATAGTGCGTTTGATCCGCGGACGGCCCCGGACGGTTTCCAGTGCTTTTTTAACTGCAGCCGGGTCGCCCAGCTTACGCATGCCAACAGATGCAATTTTTGCAACTGGCACACGAAGGGTCATTTTGTCCTGTTCAAAAACAATAACGAGCAACTCCAAAGAGTGACCGGCTACGTTTTGTTCTTCTATGGCGGTAATCTGACCGACACCATGTGCCGGATAAACGATGTATTCGCCTGTTTTGAAACCTTGACGCTGCGCGGTCTTTTTGGTGCTTGTTGCCATACTTGTAGTCTCTCCTGCGCAGTTAGCGGTCTTTTGTCAGACCGGAAATGGACCGCTGTACGGTCCTTGTTTGTGCGGCACGCGATCATCCCGGCGTCCAAATTCTGGAACGCCTGTTGATATGCGGCGTGTCGGGCTAGTCAGTCGTTGAATTCCACTCTAGAACCTTGCTTAGATACAAAAGCTGCCGGGATCTCTCGTGGCCCGGAAAGATGGATCACGGGGCACGTAAGCGAAGACTCCGTTTTTGGGGTTATTCTCGTGGTTGGCGACTATCGAAACAAAGTAACACACTTTTGTGGAAAATTAAAGTGCGTCAAATTTATTGCGGCGCAAAAGGTTAAAGCACCTGAAAGCTGCAAGCATCCAGGTGTCTGAATTACCAAATGAATTTCTTTATCTTAAGTTGTATTATTTAAATTGCTCGCGCTATTGGCGTTTGTGGGTAATCCAATCACGCGGGCGGATTAGGTGAAAAATACTTATCCAGCTTGTTTTCTTCGCCGTCATGCTTTTCAGCATCGGGCATTGGATCTTTTTTCTCGGTAATATTCGGCCATTTTTCCGAATACTCGGCGTTCAATTCAATCCATTTTTCCAGGCCTGGTTCGGTATCCGGCAGGATAGCCTCGGCAGGACATTCCGGTTCACATACGCCGCAGTCGATGCATTCGTCCGGATTGATCACGAGGAAGTTTTCGCCTTCGTAGAAACAGTCTACCGGGCAGACCTCAACACAGTCTGTGTATTTGCATTTAATACAGTTGTCCGTGACGACGTAGGTCATCTCTATCCTCACTAGGCACGGCAGGGGCGGTTCTCTTTGCGCCCGCATGCGGCAATTCGGCGGTCAATTCTATAGCGCAGGTCGCAAAACCCACGGTCAAGTTCAATGCTGTTGGGTATCGCTTTTAATGAGCCGGTGCAAGCGTTCAAGCAGTCGCATCTGGGCGCTGGTGGAGAATGCTATTCCGTTTTTTTGCGAAACTGCGAAAAGTGCCTAATCTTCTCGGCGAAAGGCGTCCATCTTGCGCCGGTCACGTTTGGTCGGCCGGCCGGAGCCTGGCTCACGTTGTCCGGGAGGGGGTGATGGGGCTTCCGGTTTTGGTGGCGGCGGCGGAGACAAGTCTTCGTAAAGAAGTTTCGCTTCCGCGTATGGGCCGCGCCGGGTGCCAAGGGCAACGACTTTCAAAACAAGCACCCGCCGATCAAGGACAATGGTTAGGACATCGTCTGCCTTGACGGTCTTGCTAGCTGAAGAAATCTTGTCCTTGTTGATCCGGACATGTCCACCGGCTGCCAGTTTTTGCGCCAAAGACCGGGATTTCGTGACCCTGGCGTACCAGAGCCACTTATCGACGCGCAGGCTGCCCTGAGATTGTGGAGCAGCTTTTGGATCTGACCCCGGAATTACTTCTTGTCCTTGCCGTCCATATTCTCCTTCAGCGCCATCAGAGCGGCGAAAGGTGAATTTGGATCGATTGGCTTGTCTTTTTGCGGCTTGTCACGGCGATTGCCGCCCTCGAAGGACTTTTGGCCACCTCGGCCCTTGTGCTGACCACCTTTGCCGGGTTTGCCGTGTCGCCGCTCACCGGACGCGCCTTTCGGCCCTTGGTGTTTGCGGTTGTCTCCCCGGCGCTGATCCTGTCGGCCGCGCGGACGGCGGTCGTGACGGCCCGGGCGCCAGATCTCAATGGTAACCGTTTCCATTTCCAGTTCGCCGGACGGAGCGGCCTCTTCGGATGCAGAAGTTTCTGCCGTCTCTGTGTCAGCTGTTTCTGAACCTGCGTCCGCTGCGTCAGCGGCTGCTACCGGTGTTTCAGCTGCTGCAGGCGCTTCAGCGCTGCTGTCTTCAGCAGCCTTATCTTCCAGCACCACAGAAGCTTCCGTTTCCGTTGCAGGTGTAGCGGTTTCAGCTGCTTCGCCTTCTGCCGGGGACGCGGTTGCGGACGTTTCTTCTGGTGTAACCGCGTTGTCAGACGGTGCGGTTTCCGTGTCCGGTTTTACAACGACGGGACGCTGAACCTCTTTTGTTTCAAGCCGGTAGCCAAGGGATTTCAGAACAGCAGAGAAATCCTCGCCCGCGCAGCCAAGCAGCGACGTCATGGCAACTGTTACGGTAAAGCCGCCGCCGGTTTCGATTGCACCCTCTGGCGGTGCGACCTCTGCATCGAGCGGTTTCCAGGCAATCAGGGGCCGGATCAGATCCGCCAGACGTTCCAGAATATCGACCCGGACAGCCCGCGGGCCGCAGACCCGGAAGCCAACGACTTTGTAAAGCGCCTGGTTGATCTCGGGATTAACCGGGATCGAGGTGCGGCCGGAAGCGGACAGCTGCGGCAGTTCTTCCATGCCGTTCATGTCCAGAGACCCGTGCTTCAAAGCCCAGAGCTGCGCGAGCAGCTGGCTGGGAGCCGGTTTCAAGAGTGCAGGAACAAAGATCGTATAAGCGCCGAAGCGGATGCCATGTTTACGCAAAGACGCGCGCATATCCTGATCGAGCTGGCGGATTTCGTCGGCAGCATCTTGCCGTTCCAAAATGCCAAGGCCTTCGACAATCCGGAATGCGATGCCGCGGGCCAGACCCTCGAGGCCTTCCCCGGTTTTTAGATCGGTGAGAGGTTTCAGCAGCGTATCGATCTGCGCCTTGACCCAGAGGTCCAAACGGTTTTGTACGGTGTCGCGGGCCGGTCCGGTCAAGTGCTCGTCGGCGAGCAGCAGAACGGTTGGGGCCAGCACATCGTCACTGGCAGACAATTTGGCGACCGGCTCGCCGCGCCAGCGGATGGCACCTTCTGAAGTCAGGACAAAATCACTGTTCTCTGATTTGCCAAGCTTGTCTGCACGGGACTCGATTTCCGTGGTCAGGGCTTTTTGTGCGGCAGCACGGACCGTCTTTTCGTCCGGGCCTTCGGCCGCCGCATCAGGGGCAAACCGGAAGCCAAGCAGATTCCCGATGTGCTGACCTTCGACGAGCACATCCCCACTCGATGTAATTTCCGCTTCCAGCATTGCGTTCTCTCTCAAACGTCGCATCAATACACTTGTCCGCCGATCCACAAACCGCTGTGTCAGCCGATCGTGAAGGGCGTCAGATAGTTTATCTTCTATGCCGCGGGTAACACCCTGCCAATGGGCCGGATCGGCCAACCAGTCTGGGCGGTTCGCGACATACGTCCAGGTCCGGATATGAGCGATCCGGTTCGCGAGTGTGTCGATATCACCATCTGTGCGGTCTGCGAAGGCCAATTGACGGGCGAACCAATCATCTTCAATCGCATTTTCGCGTATCAGGTGGGTAAAGATGGTGGCCAAAAGGTCCCCATGATTGGCCGGCGCAATCTTGCGGTAATCCGGTACCTGGCACACATCCCATAGCAATTCGACCGCTTTCACCCCCTTTGCCATGTCATTTATTGCGCTGTCACGCAACAAATGTTCAAGGGCGGTGATGTCGTCACCGGTTGGCGCCCGCGCCAAACCGTCCTCTTTCGGGGGTAAATCAAGGCTTCGGCGCAGATTGGCCGAGGACGAAAAATCCAAAGCACTGTTGCGCCATTGCAGCACTTTTAGGCTGGCAAAGTGATGGCTTTCGATCTGTTCGATCAATTCATCGTCCAAAGGATCGACTCGGCCTGTTACGCCAAAGGTGCCGTCTTTGGTGTGACGGCCGGCGCGGCCGGCGATCTGGCCCATCTCTGATGGAGTTAGCTGACGATACTGATAGCCGTCATATTTGCGGTTGCCGGCAAAGGCAATGTGGTGGACATCCAGGTTCAATCCCATGCCAATGGCGTCGGTGGCGACCAAGTGATCGACATCACCGTTCTGGAAGAGTTCCACCTGGGCATTGCGGGTGCGTGGACTTAGTGAGCCAAGCACCACCGCGGCGCCGCCGCGCTGACGCCGAAGCAGCTCGGCAATCGAATAAACCTCATCCGATGAAAAGGCGACGATGGCCGACCGGGCCGGCAGCCGGGAGACCTTTTTGGATCCCGCATAAGACAAGATCGACATGCGCGGACGGGTGATGACATTGAGGCCCGGGAGGAGTTTTTCCAACAGCGGCCGAGCAGTCGCCGATCCCAAAAGCAGGGTTTCAGAACGGCCACGCAAATTCAGGATCCGGTCGGTGAAGACGTGGCCGCGGTCGAGATTGCCGGCTAGCTGCACTTCATCGATGGCCACGAACTCGGTGTTGAGATCGAGCGGCATGGCTTCGACCGTCGACACCCAGAAGCGTGGCTTCTTCGGAATGATCTTTTCTTCGCCAGTAATCAGCGCGACAGACTCGGTTCCGGAGCGTTCAGCAATGCGTCCATAGACTTCCCGCGCCAGCAATCGCAGAGGCAGGCCAATCAAGCCGGACGGCTGGGCCAGCATGCGCTCGATTGCCAGGTGGGTTTTCCCGGTGTTGGTGGGCCCTAGGACGGCGGTAACCGTGCGGGATCGAGCGCTAGGGGGTAACGGCAGAGTATGGGGGCGGAGCATGGAGCTGGTGCGATCAGAATTCTTCATAATTCGGCAGGCCTGGATTGGCCGCCGTGTCTCTCAGGAATAAAACCCAGAACATCATGGCGCGTGTCTACCATAGGCCAGGTGGCCCTGTCCTGCCCTTTTTCGCCGCGCTCAGGTTTCCGTAGGTGTAAAAATGAGATTGAATTTTTCTGTGGAGAACGACTCTGGAACAAACCGAAACCGAATCGCGGACTCTTTTGGATTCAGGATTTGTTCCCTACGAAATGTGGATCTGAAATACTTTGATGCCACGAAATGCTGAATCAGGCTAAAGATTTGCGGCAAATCACCTTGGTTTTCGGTTCTGGGTGCAGAAGTGTGTCAATCTTTAATTTCCGGTTTTTTGATTGGGGAGCACAAACTGCAGGCCCATTTACCTTAGTACACAGGCAGAACGAATCGCTGACGAATCGCTGACTGGGTGATGTTTGTGGTTTGTTCCTACTGCATCTTGTATGTATAAGGGCGGAGAGGCCCAAGAGCAGTATTCAAAATTCTCCTCAATTTTAACAATACGAACGCTGTATTTGAGCGTCTGTGTCAGATTGGGCCAGTCATGGTTTTGCGGCAATGCGGTAAAACTGGACGCCAGTTTCGAAAATTTTTTGCCAATTCGCCTCGTCCCTAGGGGTAAAGAATGTCCAGCCTTTTCTATGGATTATGGCCTTTTCGGAAAAAATATTTCTCCATTTAAAAAAAGGACAAGCATCCTGCCCCTTTTCAATTTGCTCCGACCAAAGTAGAAACTTGCCGAAATCGACGTATTTTTTGCGGGAAATTAGGGGGAGTGGGCGTTTGGCGATAACAAAAATTCTCGTTGCAAACCGTTCCGAAATCGCAATCCGGGTTTTCCGGGCCGCCAATGAGCTGGGCTTGAAGACCGTCGCGATCTATGCGGAACAGGATAAATTGGCGCTGCACCGGTTCAAAGCCGATGAAGCCTATCAGGTCGGCAAGGGGCTTGGCCCAATCGAAGCTTATCTGTCCATCGACGAGATTATCCGTGTTGCCAAACACGCCGGTGCTGATGCCATCCACCCTGGGTATGGCCTTCTGTCCGAAAGCCCGGAATTTGTTGATGCCTGTGAAGAAGCGGGCATCACCTTTATCGGTCCAAAGTCCGAAACCATGCGCCGTCTCGGCAACAAGGTTGCCGCCCGTAACCTGGCGATTGAAGCCGGTGTTCCGGTTATGCCTGCGACCGATCCGCTGCCCGATGATCTGAACGAGATTAAGAAACAGGCTTTGGAGATCGGGTATCCGGTGATGCTCAAAGCCTCTTGGGGCGGCGGCGGCCGGGGCATGCGCGTGATCCCAGACGAAGCGACGCTGGAAAAAGAAGTTTTGGCGGCCAAACGGGAAGCGAAAGCGGCCTTCGGCAAGGACGAGATTTATCTTGAAAAGCTGGTACAGCGTGCCCGCCACGTGGAAGTACAGATTCTCGGTGATGGCGAAAATGTCGTCCACCTTTATGAGCGTGACTGCTCCATCCAGCGCCGCCACCAGAAAGTGGTTGAGCGTGCACCTGCGCCCTACCTGGAAGAGGAAAAACGCAAAGAGCTGTGCGAATACGGCCTGAAAATCGGCCGTGCCGTGAACTACCGCGGCGCCGGTACGGTTGAGTTCCTCATGGATGCCGACACGGGTGCGATCTACTTCATCGAGGTGAACCCGCGCGTTCAGGTCGAGCATACGGTGACGGAGGAAGTCACCGGCATCGACATTGTTCAGGCACAGATCCATATTGCGGACGGTGAAAAAATCGGCACCCCAAAAAGCGGTGTTCCGGCTCAAGACAACATTCGTCTGAACGGTCATGCGCTGCAGTGTCGGATCACCACGGAAGATCCGGAGCAGAACTTCATTCCGGATTACGGCCGCATCACCGCCTATCGCGGCGCGACCGGGTTCGGTATTCGTCTCGATGGAGGCACCGCCTATTCCGGCGCTGTGATTACCAGGTTCTATGACCCGCTTCTGGAGAAGGTTACAGCCTGGGCACCGACGGCGGAAGATGCCCGCAAACGCATGGATCGTGCCTTGCGCGAGTTCCGGATCCGCGGTGTTGCAACCAACCTGGTGTTTTTGGAAAACATCATCGATCACGCCGATTTCCGCGCACAGATTTACACCACACGCTTCATTGACGACACACCGGCGCTCTTTGAGCAGACCAAACGTCAGGACCGCGCGACCAAGCTTTTGACTTACATCGCAGATGTGTCGGTCAACGGCCACCCGGAAACCAAAGACCGCGTACGTCCGCCGAAGGATGTGGCCGCACCGATCGTTCCGGATTTCGGTGACGACAAGCCGAAAGGCACCCGCGAGCTTTTGGACAAGCTGGGCCCGAAAGGCTTTGCCGATTGGATGAAGGATCAGAAGCGGGCCTTGATCACCGACACCACCATGCGCGACGGTCACCAGTCCCTGCTGGCGACCCGTATGCGGTCTCATGACATCGTCAACATCGCCGAAAGTTATGCCACGGGCCTGCCGAGCCTGTTTTCGCTGGAATGCTGGGGCGGCGCGACATTCGATGTCTCCATGCGCTTCCTGACGGAAAGCCCATGGGAACGGTTGCATCAGATCCGTGAAAAAGCACCGAACATCCTGCTTCAGATGCTCCTGCGTGGCTCCAACGGCGTTGGCTACACCAACTACCCGGACAATGTGGTCAAATACTTCGTCCATCAGGCGGCAGAAAACGGCATTGACCTTTTCCGCGTGTTTGACTGCCTGAACTGGGTGGAAAACATGCGCGTTTCCATGGATGCGGTCCAGGAAACCGGCAAGCTCTGTGAAGGTGTGCTCTGTTATACCGGCGACATGCTGGACAGCGCACGGCCGAAATACGACCTCAAGTATTATGTCGGTCTCGCCAAAGAGCTGGAAGCAGCGGGCGCGCATATTCTTGGTATCAAGGATATGGCTGGTCTCTTGAAGCCGCAGGCGGCCAAGGTCCTGGTCAAGGCGCTGAAGGATGAGGTCGGCCTGCCGATCCACTTCCATACGCACGACACCTCCGGCATTGCGGCGTCCACCATTCTGGCCGCTGTGGAAGCCGGGGTTGATGCAGTAGATGCAGCAATGGATGCGCTCTCCGGCCTGACATCTCAGCCGTGCCTTGGCTCCATTGTCGAAGCGCTTCGTGGCACCGATCGTGATACAGGCCTTGATGCCAAGACCATCCGGCAGATTTCTTTCTATTGGGAAGCTGTGCGCACGCAGTACCGGGCCTTTGAAAGTGACCTGCGCTTTGGAGCCTCCGAAGTCTACCTCCATGAAATGCCGGGTGGGCAGTTCACCAACCTGAAGGAACAGGCCCGTTCGCTTGGTCTTGAAACCCGCTGGCACGAAGTGGCGCAGGCTTATGCGGATGCCAACCAGATATTTGGCGACATCGTCAAGGTGACGCCGTCCTCCAAGGTTGTAGGCGACATGGCGTTGATGATGGTCAGCCAGGGTCTGACAGTTGCCGATGTTGAAGACCCAGCCAAAGACGTTGCCTTCCCGGACAGTGTTGTGAAGATGCTGCATGGTGATCTTGGTCAATCTCCGGGTGGATGGCCGAAGGCTCTGCAGGATAAGGCCTTGAAGGGTGACAAGCCGATCGCGGTTCGCCCGGGCTCTCTGCTCGATGAGGCCGATCTGGACGCGGAGCGGGCCGATGCGGCGGCAGCCACCGGCCATGACATCGACGACACCGAGCTGGCGTCCTATCTGATGTACCCAAAAGTCTTCACCGACTTCGACAAGGCGCAGCAGCAATACGGCCCGACGTCTGTTCTGCCGACACCGGTCTATTTCTACGGCCTAGAGCCGGGTGATGAGATCTTTGTCGATCTGGAGCCGGGCAAAACCCTTGTCGTGCGTTGTCAGGCCATCGGTGAGACGGACGAGAAGGGCGAGAAAAAAGTCTTCTTCGAACTCAACGGTCAGCCGCGCAACGTCAAGGTTCCGGATCGCGCCCATGGCGCTGTCGGCGCTGCTGCCATGCGAAAGGCCGAAGACGGCAATGCGTCTCATGTCGGTGCGCCGATGCCGGGCGTGATCTCCACGGTCGCGATTGCCGCCGGTCAGGAGGTAAAGGCCGGCGACGTGCTCGTCTCCATCGAAGCCATGAAGATGGAAACCGCACTTCACGCCGAGCGTGATGGCAAGGTATCCGAAGTGCTGGTAACCCCAGGCTCGCAGATCGATGCCAAGGATTTGCTGGTGGTGTTTGAAAGCTGATCAAGCAAAAGCCCGAAGCTAACACAGCTTCGGGCTCTAGTATCCGAGACCGGTTTCAGCCTGACTATTCCGCCGCTTTCAGGCGGGAGTGTTGGGCGGGGGCTTCGGCGGTGCCAATCCATAGATCCAGGAACCGGTCCAGCCATGTCCGGACTGCAGCGTCGTAGACAAAACGCCCAGCAAAGTGGTCGCGCCGCTGCTGCGCGCCGGGCAGTTCCATTCTGGGCGCGCCCTTGGTGGTCCATTTGACCATCATCTGGTGGGTGAGCTCCGGGTGGAACTGGATGCCGTAGGCGGCGGGGCCAACGCGGATCGCCTGGTTCGGGTAGGTCGGGCTGGTTGCCAGAAGCTCGGCTCCGGCCGGGCAATCGAAACCTTCGCGGTGCCACTGATAAACCTTTTGCGGCCAGTCCATCAGGTCTTTGCCGGCATCCGTCGGTTGAAGCGGATAATAGCCGATTTCGACCATTTCCTCCTTGTGGCCAGCGACTTTGCCGCCGAGGTGTTTCACCATCATCTGCGCGCCGAGGCAAATGCCGAGAAACGGCGCCTCTTCTTTCAATGGCACGTTGATCCAGTCAATTTCCTTGTGAACGAAACCATCTGGATCGTTTGCGCTCATCGGGCCGCCGAAAATCACAGCGCCGGCATGATCGCGCATGGTATCGGGCAAGCTGTCACCGAAGCGCGGTTTGCGGATGTCGAGCGAAAAGCCGCGTTTTACAAGTTCCTGACCAACACGTCCGGGTGACGAATGTTCCTGGTGCAGGACGATCAGCACTTTCGGGCGGGGAGTTCCAAATTCAGACGTAAAATCCATGAGATTCAATATGGGCGAGCGCTCGGAAAAAATCGAGTCCTTTGCAAGTCTAGATTGTAGAAATCCAAAATTCTCGAAATTGATTAAGCCTCATCCGGCTCCGGCGCGGTTTTGGCCACCTTGTGGCGCAGCACCATTCGGTCTCGTGAGGAGACACCCAGGAGCTCGGCCACGCGCCAGATGGTGTTGTCCTCGAATTCGTGGACATGGCCGTCAGCATAGACGATCTCCCACATCATTTCGATGATGGCGAGGCGTTCTTCTTCATTGGTGGTACGTTTCAAAACGGATGTGAAGCCATAAAGATCGACAGCTTCTTCATCGCGCTGTTTGGCAGCTGCAATCAGTTCGCTGGTGTCTTCATCACTCAATTCGTAATGGGCTTTCAGGATCTGCCGGAGTTTTTCGCTCTCGCTGTCTTCGATCACGCCATCGATATCGACCAGGTGAAACAGGAGTGCTGCCGCTGCGAGCCGTTTGTCGTCATCGGCAAAGGTTTTTTTGCCACTGTCTCCGAATGTGATTTCCCGGACAAAGCTCTTCAGCGCGTTCAACATGCGTAGTTTTCCTAATCAGTCAATCTGCAGTAATTGCCTAATGTTGCGACCAGATCCAATCCCTCTTTAGCATCAAAGAGTTGGCAGCGCATTAAAGCACTTTCAAGGTATGTGAAAAGTTGTTTTTTTGAGTCATGTTTTTTGAATCGTTCTAAAGTATTGATTTTTTTACACTTTATAACTTGACTTTTTGTCTCATGAAATGTTTCACCAAGTCGGACGGCGCGTCGAGCGCCGCAGGACCTCATAATTTTGCAAGTAGTCAGTATCGACCGGCTGACCGCATTGCCTTGGTTTTAGGAACGACCCTATGAAATCCATCAAGCTCGCTCTTTTGGCAGCAACAACCTTTTTGGCAACTCCGGCTATGGCCGCAGCTCCCGCCGATGTTCTTTCCACGTATGGCGACATTGCACATGCCAAGTTCGCTGACTCTCTTGCAACGGCAAAATCTTTGAAAGCAGCAGTCGACAAGCTGATTGCTGAGCCGAGCGAAGCCAACCTAGAAGCGGCCCGCACTGCTTGGGTTGCAGCACGTAATCCGTATCAGCAGACCGAAGCCTACCGTTTTGGCAATGCGATTGTCGACGATTGGGAAGGCAAAGTGAACGCATGGCCGCTGGATGAAGGCCTGATCGACTATGTCGACGTTTCTTATGGCGATGAATCAGAAGAAAACGATTTTTATGCTGCCAATGTGATTGCCAATCCGACCCTGAAAGTTGGCGGCGAAACCATTGATGCCAGCAACATCACTGCATCGCTTCTGTCTGAAAAACTGCAGGAAGCCGGCGAAGTGGAAGCCAATGTGGCCACTGGTTACCACGCGATTGAATTCATGCTGTGGGGGCAGGACCTGAACGGCACGGACAAAGGCGCTGGCAGCCGTCCGGCAACCGATTTTGACACTGCCAACTGTACTGGCGGTAACTGCGAGCGCCGGGCTCAGTATTTGGCCGCTGCAACAAACCTTCTGATTTCCGATCTGGAAGAAATGGTTGTGGCCTGGGCTCCGGGCGGAGCAGCCCGCGAAGACCTTGGCGGTAAAGGGGAAGCTGGCGGTCTGGCAACGATCCTGACCGGCATGGGCTCCCTCTCTTATGGTGAGCTGGCTGGCGAGCGCATGAAGCTCGGCCTGATGCTGCATGATCCGGAAGAAGAGCATGACTGCTTCTCCGACAACACGCATATGTCGCACTACAACGATGTTGTTGGCATCCGGAACGTCTACTTCGGCGAATACAAGAGCCCGCTCGGCAACGATGTCAAAGGTGCATCTCTCGCCGACATGGTTGCCGCCAAAGACGCTGCGCTTGCGGAAGAAATGAAGACCAAACTCGACGCGACCCTTGCTGCATTCGAGACCATGAAAGCCCGTGCTGAGGGCGGCGAAGCCTATGACCAGATGATTGGTGAAGGCAACGCAGAAGGCAACGCTGTTGTTCAAGCGGCCATCGACGCGCTTGTTGATCAGACTGCTTCGATTGAGCGTGTCGTGAAGGCGCTTGAGCTTGAAGAAATTGCCTTTGAAGGCTCTGACAGCCTGGACAATCCGTCCGCTGTTTTCGAATAAGACCACTCTTGGCGGGCAGTTGAACTGCCCGCCAATATTATGACCAGCTGGAATTGGGGCTCCGGCAGGACGGATACTAGGATGCGAATTTTGGACAAGGTCCCTGGACTGAGCGCCCTCGCTGGCGCTTGTATTGTTTTTGCCGGTTTGTTTTATGCACCGGCTGTGGCCGACGAATTGTTGAGCCACCGCGAGGATCTGTCGGCAGAAGACAGGGCCAAGGTCTTGAACGTGCTGCCGCTCGCCACGGACTTTTCGAAAGCCGAAGGTTTTGAGCGGATGCAGGGCGGTGCCGGAACCTCCCGCAAGCGGATCAACCGCGACGCCTTTTCCCACTCCAATGCAAATCTGACGTTCGAGCAGGAGCGGGACTTCAAGCTCGGTAATGGCCTGTTCAAAAAGCTCTGGGCGTCGTCTCCGGCCTCAACAAAGGCATCGGATGGGTTGGGCCCACTTTACAACGCCCGCTCTTGCCAAGGTTGTCATTTGAAAGACGGCCGTGGCCGACCGCCGCGGCCAGGTGATGAAGCGGTTTCTTTGTTCCTGCGCCTCTCCATACCGCCGCAAACTGAAGAGCATCAGAAGGCCTTGGCCGATAAGGCGTTTCTTCGGATCCCTGAACCAACCTATGGCGGTCAGTTTCAGGCGTTTGCCGTTACCGGCCTGCCTGCGGAAGGCCGCTTCGATATTGTTCACGAAGAGATTGAAGTACCGCTGAATGGTGGTGAAGTCGCCGTTCTGCAAAAACCGGTTTACAAGATCCGGGATCTCGGTTTTGGCGACATGCACCCGGAAACGCTGATCTCGCCGCGGGTGGCGCCGCCAATGATTGGCTTGGGTTTGCTTCAGGCCATTCACCCTGGAGATCTCGAAGCTTTGGCGGATCCGAACGATCTGGATGGCGACGGAATTTCAGGAAAAATCAGCCGTGTGCGGGATGGCCGGTCAGGAGATCTAACGATAGGTCGGTTCGGCTGGAAGGCTTCCAATCCGAACATCCGTGATCAAACAGCTGGTGCCTTTTCTGGCGACATTGGCATCAGTTCACCGGACAAACCGGACAATTATGGTGATTGCACGGAGCGCCAGGTCGCATGCCGGTCCATGCCACATGGTGAGCAGGCCAATCTGGGTGTTTCCGAAACACCCGATCCAGTCATGGAACTCGTCACTTTCTATTCTGAGAACTTGGCTGTTCCGGCCCGGCGGGATGTTTCCAATCCGGACGTCTTGCGGGGCAAGGAACTTTTTTATGAAACCGGCTGCACCAAATGTCATCAGCCGAAATATGTCACCCGCCGGGATGCGGAAACGGAGGCGCATCAGTTTCAGCTGATTTGGCCGTATACAGATCTTCTGCTCCACGATATGGGTGAGGGGTTGGCCGATGGGCGTCCCGTTGGGGATGCCACAGGCCGTGAATGGCGCACCCCGCCGCTATGGGGGATCGGCTTGACGGAGACGGTCAACGATCATACCCGTTTCCTGCACGATGGCCGGGCGCGCAATTTGCTCGAAGCTATTCTGTGGCATGGCGGGGAAGCGGAAACGGCACGCGATCAGGTGATTGCAATGGAGCCGGAAGAGCGTAAGTCCTTGGTCCGGTTTTTGGAGTCGTTGTAATGCTTCGCATGTTTGGGATTTGTCTTGCGCTGTTTATGAGTTGGCCGGCACTGGCAACGGACTACCGGCAGCCGGTGGACACGTTGATTTCCGGATATATCCGGCCCGCAACGCAGACATTTGCCGAAACGGCGGCCAAGCTGCCTGCGGCCGTCCAAGCGGTGTGTTCTTTACCCGATGAAACAAGCATCGCGGCGTTTCAAAATACCAATGCAGACACCATTCGAGACTTCGCAAAAATCCATTTTCTGCGGTTTGGTCCGTTGGTCGAAGAGGATCGTCTAAGCCGCCTTGCATTCATGCCTGATCCGCGGGGGACGGCACAGCGTCAGATCCGTAAGCTTGTAGCCGCGCAAGACACTGGCGTTCAAAACGCCGATACGTTGGCCGGCAAGAGCGTTGCTGTCCAGGGTCTGACGGCGCTGCAGCTGATCGCCTTTGATAAGACTGGGGGCGTGACACTTGGAAAAGACGGGCCGGACAGTTTCGCCTGCAAGTACAGTCAGGCGATCGCAGAAAATGTGGCCATGATTGCCAATGAGACTGCTGCTGCCTGGCAAGATCCGAAGGGATATAGCCAGGTTCTGCTCGAAACTGGGGCTGACAATGCGCGGTTCAAAACCTCCAAAGAAGCGCTGGAAGCTGTTTTTAACGTTCTTGCGACCGGGCTAACCATCGCGCGGGATCAGAACGTATTGCCTGCCTTGGGCAAATCGGAAGAAAATGCAAAACCGCGCAGAATTCCATTCTCCAGGTCCGGTAATGGCGTTTTGTTCCTCTCCAGCGAGCTTTTGGGGCTGGAACAAGCTTTTGTGAGCATGAATTTGAAGCCGATGTCGTCCTTCGAACACGAATGGCTGTTTGATACGCTTGGTTTTGAATTCAAAAACGCCCAGAACCTTTTGAGCCAACTTCAGCCGCCACTGCGCCAGACATTTAAAGAGAGTGGCGCGTATTCAAAACTGAAGGTTCTCACGATCACGCTTCAGTCAATCCGCGAGCTGGTTTCGCCGGAAATTGCCGGTGCATTGGGTCTAGCCGGAGGCTTCAATGCCCTGGACGGCGACTAAACCAACTACTTTTTCCCGCAGGGGATTGTTGGCAGCGCTGGGCGGTCTTGCCACCTTGCCACTGTTTGCTAAGACTGGCCTCGGCAATAGTCTCTTGAGCGTACCGGTCGATACGCCGCTTTTTGCCAACGCTTTCAAGGATGCCTCTGGCGGATACGGCATTGCGATCCTCGATGATATTGGGCAGATCCAGGCCCAAGTAACTCTGCCGGCCCGGGGGCATGGTGTCGCTGTTTCCGGCGATGGGCAGTGTCTTGCCGCTTTTGCCCGCAGGCCCGGGACTTTCGCCGTCGTTGCCTGGCCGTTTTCAGAAAGGCCCCTTCAGACTCTCGTAGCTTCCGAGGGCCGGCATTTTTATGGGCACGGATGTTTCTCAAAGGATGGCCGCTTGCTTTATGCAGTCGAAAACGACTTTGAAAATGCCCGCGGTGCGGTCGGGATCTATGATGTCACCGGCGCAAATGTCTTCCGGCTCGGTGAATTCGATAGCCACGGAATTGGCCCTCACGAAGTGCTGATGAGCCCGGATGGCCAGACCCTGATCGTCGCCAATGGCGGGATCGAAACCCACCCGGACCGGGCGCGTGAAAAGCTCAATTTGAAGACCATGTCGCCGTCCGTGGTGTTTCTGGACGCTGGAACCGGCGATCTGCTGGCGGAACACCGGCTGGACCCGTCGCTACATCAACTCTCTTTGCGCCACATGGCTTTGGACGAACAAGGCCGCGCCTGGGTAGGTGGCCAGTTTGAAGGCCCGGAAGACGAAACCCCGCCACTTGTGGCTGTGATTTCCCGGGATGAAGCTCCCGTTTTGACTGGATTGCCTACTCATCTGACGGGCAAGCTTCAGAACTACATCGGCTCTGTGACCGCCAATGCCGAAGGCAGCGTAATCGCAACATCCGCGCCGCGTGGTGGTAAGACACTGTTCTGGAACGCCAAAAACGGCACTTTCATTGGGCATCAGGACATTCCCGATGGATGTGGCGTTGCGCCGATCGATCAAGGCAATTTTCTGATTTCCGATGGCAACGGCGGCGTGTCCTATGTCGCGGATGCGGAGGATGGCGCTGAGATCCTGGCGCGGCCGCCCGGTTTTGCCTGGGACAATCATTTGACGGCGCTCGGCAGGACGCTGGTCTAACAAAGCCTAATTTCACGCGAAAACGGCTCTTTTCCACCTTTTGTCAAAATCTACCGGCATGCTGTTGCTCGGATTGGTCTACATTGTGGCGATTCGCCATTGGGAGACACTGAAATGAAACGGCTTTTGGTCGGTCTGGGCAGTCTGCTGTTTGTGATTGTCACTGCGCTTCTCGTGGTGCCCTTTTTCCTGCCCAAAGATCAGATCAAACAACAGGTGGTTCAACAGATCGACAACCGGTTCGGTTGGCGGATCCGGCTGGATGGCCCTGTTTCCTTGTCTTTGCTGCCTGGATTCCAGCTGACAGCGGAAGACATTGGTATTTCTGGTGAGGCTGGAGCGGACGGAATTGAGTTTGCCAAAGCCAAGCAGATGGAATTCGGTTTGGCCTGGGCGGGCTTGTTGTCCGGCAATATCCAGGTCACCGGGATCACCTTGATCGAACCTGATATCTACTTGGAGAAAAGTGCATCTGGAGCAACAAGCTGGGAGCCGCGCAAAGCCTTGCGGGCTCAACCAATCGGTTCCGACAGTGGCTCCTCGGCAACGGAATCCGCTTCTCAAGCGCAAGATAGTTCGGATACGCCGGCTGTTTCCAATCAAGGATATCTGGAAAGCATTGGTGTTGACCGCGTCGAGATTTCTAACGGCAAGCTCACCTATATTGATGGGGGCTCAAACCAGAACCTCTCCGTTCAAGATCTTAATCTCACCTTGAATGCACCGGACCTTGCTGGAAGCGTGGATCTGGCATCTAGCTTTCTGTTCGAAGACATTCCGCTTGAGATTACAGGATCATTGACCAATCCGCTTGGACTCGTGTCTGGTGATCAAGTGCCGGTCGATCTTTCCTTCAGCTCCACCGACAATGTAGTCTCTATCAAAGGAAACGCAGGACTAGAGCCTCCACGTGCTGATTTGGCGCTTGCGGCTTCCGGTCCTTCTCTAAAAGCGTTGGCAGCGCTGGGCGGGCAACAGCTGGATTCGGACCCAGGCGCATTCAAACTGGACGCACAGCTCGCAGGCTCGGAAGCTGCCGTGTCGATCGCCGATCTTCATCTGGTGCTTGGAGCGCTGTCACTTGGTGGGGCCGCAGATGCGGATTTGACCGGCTTGGTTCCGGAAGTGTCCGGCCGCCTTGTGCTCAAAGACGGCTCAATCTCCGATCTCTTGCTGCTCGCAGGACAGGACTTACCAGCGAGTGGCCAATTGAGTGCCGATCTCGCCTTTGAAACGGTTGGCATGAGCAGTGAAGAGCTGGTCGCGGGGCTCGACATGAATGGCTCAGTTTCCATTTCCGATGGCGAAATCGGCGGCATTGGTCTTGCCGATGCAGTTGGCGGTGATCCAGAGGCCGACCGGATTACGGGTCTTTCTCTTGATATTGAGATGCAAGGGCTTGAGTCTCCTCTGGCTGCGCGTGGCGCATTAAACTGGCGCGGTGAAGGCTTCAGCGTAACGGGCGAGGCAGACACGTCCAAATTGCTTGCTGGAGACCCCGGTGCGGTCTCTGTCTCGGTGAAAGGCAATCGGGTGACGGTTGGCTTTGATGGCTCAGCTCAATTACCCGCCATGATCGACGGTGCCGCGCGTATCAAAACCGCCGATCTCAGAGGGCTGATGGCCTGGATGGGGCAACCGCTGGCAGATGGCGGCGGGTTGAAAGCATTCAGTGCGTCCGGAATTTTTGGGTTCCAAGGTGACACCGTATCCTTTGAGGAAACCCGTTTTACTCTCGATGAGACCTCCGGCGAGGCCAATGGCAAAGTGACCCTAGGCGGTAAGCCCTCAGTCACTGCACGCCTTGACCTCAAGGAGCTTGTGCTAGATCCGTATTTCGGCAGCGGAACTTTGATAGGCAACGCGGCGGCAACGCAATCAGGAACAGGCGGTGCAGCGGCCCCGGCGCCACAACAAGCTGCCGGCGGCCAGTGGAGCACAGCTCCCGTCGACTATTCCGGTCTCAAAGCCGCCAACGTCGATTTCAAGGCAACAACTCAGGCAATCCGCCTGGACAAGATCCGCATAGGTGAAAGCGCGCTTGTCGTTGCCATAAAGGACGGTGTGCTGAACGCTGATCTTCAGAAACTCAGCCTTTATGAAGGCTCTGGCACTGGCTCCGTCCGTCTGGACGGCGCTGTCGCTACCCCGGCCCTGGCGGCCCGGTTTGATCTTGCCGGACTGAATGCCTATCCGCTCTTGCGGGATGCAGCGGATTTTACCTGGATCGAAGGCAAGACCCGCATCAATCTGGATGTGAGCTCCTCGGGCGCAAGCGAGCAGCAGATGGTGCAGAATCTCAAAGGCACCGCTGGGTATGTCTTTGAAGACGGCGCGATCCGCGGCATCAACATTCCACAAATGGTGCGCGGGCTCTCGGTAGAAACCTTGCTGGGTTGGCAGGCGAACCCATCCGCCAAAACCGACTTTTCATCGCTGTCTGCGTCGTTCCGGATAGAAAATGGATTGGCCCATTCCAACGACCTGTCCCTTATCGGTCCGCTGCTGCGCATGACGGGTCAAGGCACCACGGATATGCCCAATCGACGTATATCCTGGCGGGTGGAGCCTAAAATCGTGGCGACACTGGAAGGTCAGGCGCCGATGCCGCGCCGCAAGGGAACGGACAAAAAACTCGCCAGTCTTGGCGTCCCGATCATGATTGAAGGGACGTGGGCTGATCCGCGTATCTACCCGGATATCGCAGGGATCTTGGAAGATCCTGAAGCGGCCTACAAGAAGCTTCAAGAAGTTGGTGGGGAGCTGATCTCGATCTTGAATGGTGAAGCGAATGTGCCCGAAAGCCTTGCCGATACAGCAAACCAGGTGATCGAGCGGGCGACAGGCGGACAAACCCAGATCAACATTGAGAAAGTCATAGAAGGCGACGTCAATGATGAAGAGGTGCTCAAGGCCGTCGAAGAAGGTTTTGGCCTGCCCGAAGGCTTGTTGGGCAACGTGTTTGGCGGCAAGAAAAAAGAAAACTAAAGGTCCAACGCCGCTATTATCGCTTTGACAGCAGTGTCCACTGTGCCGGTGTTTTCAATGCGGATGAGGTTGGGAACATTTTGCGGTTCCAGATCCGCCCGCTTCAAACGCGCCTCAATATCTTCGCGGCTTTCGCGGCCGCGAGCTGACAGGCGTTCTGCAAGGACATCCACCGGAGCGGTGATCAAAAGCACAATGGCAGTCTCATACTTTTCCGATGCGCGCTGCAGGACTTTGCGGGAGCCGTTAGCGATGACTGTTTTGCCGCTTTGGATGGCAGAATCGTAGGTTTTGGGAATGACATACCCAAGCCCATGAGCTTCCCAGGACAGAGCTACGTCTCCAGCTGAGACGAGTGACTGGAAGTCTTCGCGGCTGAGCGTGTCGTGATCTTCGGCATTGGCATCCGCTTGCCGAGTGATCGCCCGCCGGGCAAACACAACACTCTCACTGGCGCTCAGTTTGTCCTTAAGGGCACCCATCAAAGTGTCCTTGCCCGCGCCGCTGGGTCCTACGACAAGAACCATGCGGCCGGGGGCAAGTTTGCCGGCTTCGGCACTCGTTTCGGTTTGAAATACGTCGTTCATCGCAGAACCGGAACTAGGCAACGCGGCGGCCTTCGCGCCAAACGCCGCGGACGATCGGAACATTTCCAACCAGCTTGACCTGCACGAGATCTCCCCGTTTGCCCGTTTCCAGAACACCGCGGTCGTTAAGGCCGATGGCCTTAGCCGGAGTTGAAGTCACTTTAGTGACCGCTTGCGGCAAAGTGATGCCGTCAATCTCGTCGGCGAGCTGGAACGCGGCCTGGAGGAGGGAAGCCGGGATGTAGTCGGACGACAAGACGTCGAGATGTCCGGCTTCGGCCAACTCACGAGCTGACACGTTCCCGGAATGCGAACCACCGCGCACAACATTAGGGGCGCCCATCAGGACTGCCATACCGGCTTCGTGGGATGCCTTGGCTGCTTCAAGTGTTGTGGGGAATTCGGCGATTTTGGTGTTTAGCGATACAGCCTCGTCGACATGATCGACCGTCGCATCGTCATGGCTGGCAATGGCGATGCCATTTTCCTGCGCGTAGGCCGAAATGGATTTGCGGTTGCCTGGTGTGTTTTTGTCGGCTCGTGCTTTGCGTTGCTCGATGAATTCGGCCATTTGCTCATCGTTAAAGCCGCGCTTGCCTTTGTAGTAACTGATGTAAGAATCGAGCGAAACGAACTGGCGTTGCCCCGGTGTGTGATCCATCAGCGAGATGAGGCGCACGCGGTCGTCACCGTCGAAATATTCAAAGGCCCGGATAACATCCGGTGCAGAAACCTCGCAGCGCAGGTGGATGTAGTGGTCTGCCCGCAGGCGATGTTCGTCCTGACCGGTTTCAACGGCATCGGCAAGTGCACGCATGTCGGCAACTTTCAGGGTGTCCGTGGACGGGTCATCGTCATCCATACCAACCCGCAACGCATCGAAAACGGTGGTAATGCCAGCACAGGCAATCTGGGCGTCGTGCGCCTGAACCGCAGCAACCGGGTTCCAGCGTACTTTCGGGCGTGGCGCATAATGTGTTTCCAGATGATCGGTGTGCAGCTCGATCAAGCCCGGCAACAGAAAATCGCCTTCACAGTCGTGGCCCGCGGTCTCGGACGGAGAGCCAATGTCAGCAATCAGACCATCCTGGTCGACGGTCAGCGAGCCGCTGGTCACGTCTTCAGCCAAAACCAGCCGGGCATTTTTGAAGAGTTTCGGATGCGTGCTCATGAGACTTCCTCATTGGGGTTTGCCAACGCCATTTTAAGCGCTGTGATCGGGCTCTCCGAGCCTGTCAGTTCAAAAATGCGATGGACGTCAAACGGCGCGCCGCGCTCCGGTTCGACATAAAGGCCGAAGTGGCGGCACGTCAGGGCCGAATTGGTGACCGCTGAAAAATGGGTTTCAGCACCCAACGTCATCGTTTCTGTCTCCACTTCGTTTTCCAGTTTGTTGGAAAGCGTCATGTGGAAACGGAATTCGTCGAAGATGTAAGGATAGCCCCAGTCTTCGACATAAGCGTCCTGCTTCGGGGTAAGATTAGCCTGGCGCCGCCGTTCCAGATCTTCAGCATTTAAGGGTGCGCGAAAGGGGTCGAAGTGGCGCACGCATAAAGACGCAAAGGCCTCAAGGTTCGGTTCTGTCTGATCCGGTGTCAGTGCCAGGAATTTGCCCAGCCGATTCACACTGAGACCTTTCAAATCGAACGGAGCGATCATTTGTGCAAAGCTGGTACAGGCCGCGAACAGTGCATCCTCAGTCGCGCTTTCCGCAAGAGAGAAAGGTGCCTTGAGCGTGCCATGAAATCCATACCGCCGCGGGCTTGTCGTCAAGTCGGCAAAGCGCGCCGGATCCAGGCCGTCCACATTGGGTTGTTGGACGGCGGTTCCAGAAAAGGGATCGCGCCCCAACCAGGTGGTGCCCAGTTGCATCAACGGAGTGTCGGCGTCAGCGGCAAAATAGATGGCGTAGCGCATGGTTGAAATCTTGGATCAAGAGGGGCAAAGCCAGAGCGAAGGCCTTACCGGGGAGGGATGACTGTTCTGTGACATTCTGTTCACACCAGCAAGTCTTTTGGAGGCGCTCATTAGATTAATGCGCCTCCAAATAGCCTTTCCCACTGAGAGAAGTTGCCGAAAAGACCGGGTAAGGGGAGACACGCTCGTAACTCCCCCTGACCCCGGCGCTCTCCCCGTGGGAGAGGGAGCAGATGTCCTTTGTTGGTTTTCCGCGTTCCAAGATCATCAAGCAGCCGCCTCGGCGCTAAAGCTGGTGACATCGATGATGCGGTCTGCAATTTCTTCACGCACATCCTGGTCGTGCAGGATACCGACCATGGCAACGCCCTTGGCCTTCTTCTCTTCCACCAGGCGGACCACAACAGCCCGGTTGGCCGCATCGAGAGAGGCCGTCGGCTCATCCAGAAGCAGGATCGGGTAGTGCGCGATGAAACCCCGGGCAATGTTCACCCGCTGTTGTTCGCCACCGGAAAAGGTTGCTGGTGGGAGCTTCCAGAGCCGCTCAGGGACATTCAGCCGGGAGAGAAGGCTGCGCGCCGTATCAAGCCCCTCCGCTTCGCTGGTGCCTTGGGCAACAAGCGGTTCGGCAACCACTTCTTCGGCAGACACGCGCGGAATGGTGCGGAGGAACTGGCTGACATAGCCGATTGTGTTTTCCCGTAGCCGCAAGACCTGGCGCGGCTCCGCATCTGCAACGTTGATGATCTCATCGCCAACAGTCACCAGGATCTGGCCCTGATCGCAGCGGTAGTTGCCGTAGATCATTTTCAGGATCGAGCTCTTGCCCGCTCCGGAGGGGCCGCCAAGGACCACACATTCCCCAGCCGCAACAGAGAACTCTACGTTTTCGACAACCGGGATCACCGTGCCGCCCTGAAGGTGCATGGTGAAGGACTTGCCGACACTGTTCAGATAAAGACGCACTGGCATGATCAAACCTGCAAAATGGAGGAGACTAGCAACTGGGTGTAAGGCTCGCGCGGGTCGTCCAGAACCTGATCGGTCAACCCGGATTCGATCACCCGGCCGTGGCGCATCACCATGATCCGGTGGGACAGAAGACGGGCAACCGCCAGATCGTGGGTGACGATGACGACCGAAAGCCCGAGATCAGCCACCAGACGGCGCAGAAGATCGAGCAGACGCGCCTGGACCGAAACGTCCAGACCGCCGGTCGGTTCGTCCATGAAGACCAGCCGCGGATGGGTGACAAGATTTCTGGCAATCTGCAGCCGTTGCCGCATGCCGCCTGAGAACGAGCGTGGATCATCATCTATCCGGTCGCTGGCGATTTCCACCCGGCCCAGCCAATCATCCGCGGTTTCGCGGATCTTGCCGTAGTGCCGATCGCCGACGGCCATCAGCCGTTCGCCGACATTTGCACCGGCCGAGACATTCATGCGCAGGCCATCGGCGGCGTTCTGATGCACAAATCCCCAGTCAGTGCGCATCAGCAAGCGGCGCTCTGCCTCCGAGAGCTGATAGAGATTGCGCATCGACCCGTCGCGCATGCGGTATTCAATGGCGCCTGCGGTGGGTGCAAGTCGTGTCGACAGGCAGTTCAAAAGCGTGGTCTTGCCTGAACCGCTCTCTCCGACAATGGCCAGCACTTCGCCGGGCCAAAGATCGAAGGAGACGTCGGTACACCCGATACGGTCTCCGTAATAACGGGTCACGTTATGGACCTGCAGCAGCGGGTCGTCAGCTTGAAAGACGTTCATCGGGACGCCTCCTCTGCGTTTGTGCCGTGTCCACCGATTTGCTGGGCCGCCGGGTTTGCAGCCATCGGCCCGACATGCCCTGCAGCACGCCGTTCTTCGCAATAGTCGCTGTCCGAGCAGACGAACATGCGCCCGCCCTTGTCATCAAGAATGACCTCGTCGAGATAGACATGCTCTGCGCCGCACAGCCCGCATGGTTTGTCGAACTTCTGGACCTCGAACGGATAGTCCTCAAAGTCGAGGCTTTTCACCTTGGTGTAGGGCGGGATCGCATAAATGCGTTTTTCCCGGCCCGCGCCGTAAAGCTGCAGCGCGGCCATTTCGTCGATCTTCGGATTGTCGAATTTCGGCGTCGGTGAGGGGTCCATCACATAGCGGTCATTGACCATCACCGGATAGGCGTATGTGGTGGCGATGTGGCCGTTCTTGGCGATGTCCTCGTAGAGTTTCACATGCATGAGGCCGTAATCTTCGAGGGCATGCATCTTGCGGGTTTCCGTTTCCCGCGGCTCCAGAAACCGGAGCGGTTCGGGGATAGGGACCTGGAACACCAGGACCTGATCCTCACGCAGTTCCTTTTCGGGGATCCTGTGGCGGGTCTGGATGACGGTTGCCTCGGACGTTTCGTAGGTGGTGCGCACGTTCGCCGTCTTTTCGAAGAACCCGCGCAAGGAAACGGCGTTGGTTGTGTCGTCCGAGCCCTGGTCGATCATCTTCAGGCAATCATCCTTGCCAAGGATCGAGGCGGTGACCTGAACCCCGCCGGTGCCCCAGCCGTAGGGCATCGGCATTTCGCGCGAGGCAAACGGTACCTGGTATCCCGGGATCGCGATGCCCTTCAGGATCGCGCGGCGGATCATGCGTTTGGTTTGTTCATCGAGATAGGCGAAATTGTATTCACCCTGTTCGAAAATCTGAGCCGTGGCGTTCATTGTGCGGCCCTCCGTTCATCGAGAATTTTGCGATAGCTTTCGAGCCGCATCTCCAGTGTGCCGGTGTGCAGCTCGAACAAATGATTGTCGGTGTCGTAAAAGTAGATGGATCGGCCTTCACCTTCGACGCGGTCGCGCGGCGGCTTGAACTCAAGGCCGAGCGATTTGATCGCGATGAGCCGGGCATCAAAATCCTGTTCCTCGATCTTGAAGGCGACGTGATTGTAGGTGCGCTCGGAAAGTGGCGTGCCTTTCATGATTGCGATCCAGACATCACCGACCAGAAAGAATTTTTCCTCCGATAAGGAGAAGGTGTCCTGGCCGCTGTCGTAGACTTCTTCTGCTTTCAAGACTTCGGTCAGGATCCGGGTCATCTTGTCCAGATCACTGACGATGAAGGTCATATGGCTGAGGCCACTGCTCATTCCGCAGCCTCTTTGGCCGCGGTTTCGGCCTCTTCGCGCGCGCGTTTCTCAAACCACTCCCCGCGCATGCGGCGCACCAGATCGAGTTCGGCCTGGAAGTCGACATAGTGCGGCAACTTCAGGTGTTCGACGAACCCGGTTGCCTGGATGTTGTCGGAGTGAGAGAGAACGAATTCACCGTCCTGAGCCGGGGCAACCTGTTCTTCGCCGAGTTCTTCCCAGCGCAGAGACCGGTCGACCATCGCCATGGACATGGCCTTGCGCTCGACTTGTCCGAAGACGAGGCCGTAGCCGCGCGTAAAGGCGGGCGGAGCCTTTGCTGAACCGGCAAACTGGTTGATCATCTGACATTCGGTGACTTTGATCGTGCCGAGCGTGACCGCAAAGCCGAGTTCTTCTGCAAAAAACTCCACTTCGACCTCACCGTACCGAATTTCACCGGCAAAGGGGTGGGTCCTGCCGTAACCGCGCTGCGTGGAGTAGGCGAGCGCGAGCAAGAAGCCCTCGTCACCCCGTGCAAGGTTTTGCAGACGCAGATCCCGGTCCGCCGGAAAAGACAGCGGGTCGCGGGTGAGATCGCCCACCGGCGCGTTTTCATCGGCTGCCGGGTCCGGTTCGATCAGGCCTTCATCTCCAAGGAGATCGGTGACGCGCGGCATCGGTTCGTCTTCGACCGGAGCCGTTTCTGCATCAAGGTCCCCGCCTTCACCTTCAGCGGCAAGGGCAAAATCCAGAAGCCGGTGGCTGTAGTCAAAGGTCGGGCCGAGCATCTGGCCGCCTGGCAAGTCCTTGTAGGTTGCCGAGATCCGGCGTTCGACAAGCATCTTGGCCGTGTCGACGGACTGGCTGTAGCCGAACCGTGGCAGCGTCGTTCGGTAGGCGCGCATCAGGAAGGCGGCTTCGATCAGGTCGCCGCGCGATTGCTTGATTGCAAGAGCGGCAAGCGTTTCGTCATAGAGCGAGCCTTCCCCCATCACGCGGGCCACCGCGTGTGACAGCTGTTCGGCTATTTGCTCCAATGTAAGTGCGGGAACGGAGGTGTCACCGCGGCGCCGCTTGGCGGTCAGCTTGTGGGCATTGCGGATGGCCTTTTCGCCACCCTTTACAGCAACATACATGGGCTCAGGCCTCCTTTAGAGTGACTGAGGTTGAGCGGGGAAGGGCTGCGATGGTGTCCTTGCCGGAAAAGATCAGGTCGACACCGCGCGGGAACTGGGCGTTGTTGGCAATGACCTGATCCCAGAACACTTGCGGCACAGGGCCTGTTGCAAACGCCTGTGTGTCCTTGATGCCGGGCCCTTCGAGCACAACACCGTCTTTGCCGTTTAGGTTTTGGCCTGTCAGGATGAGTGTCGTGGACGTGTCCGGATACTCGGCCGAGCCCTGATTGAAGCTTGCAAGCGGCAGCATGTTGGCCGGATCTGCGATCAGGGCAAAGGCTGCTTCGACGGGCTCACTGACAATTGGTGCGCCTGTGTGAAAGCGGAGAAAGGCCTTCACGCTCTCTGATTGTGCAAGCTGTTTGTCGAGCCAGACAGGTGTGTCATAGTCGAAAACGGTGAGCGCGATAGCCGAGGCTGCTGGTGTGAGCGGCGCTGGTGGTGCGAGATGGGTCTGGCCAAGGATCTGAAGCGTTCCCGGTCGCGCCATAGCTTCCATTATGGTCCGGAAACACCCTTGTGCGTCGTGAACCGGATCTGCAAATCCGGCGGCAAGTGCAGCGGTTGCGGTCATCAGTTGTCTCCCCGCACCATCGTGAAGAAATTGACCCGCGTTGCCTCAGTTTCCTCGCGGACGGTGGATTTGCGCTCTGTTTGGCTATTCGAAAGCGGGGCAAGGACGTCTACCTCGATTTGTGCCCGCATCTCACCGCGCTGCCATAGGGCATCAATGACGGCCGATTGCAAAGCCTTGGTCTTGTCGCGGCCAAGGGCGTAAGCACTGCCTGTTTCGCCGCTGTCCAGGCGGACAACACATCGGGTGACTGTGACCTCGCCAAGGTTGAAGGGGCTTCCGGTTCCGCCCATCCGGCCACGGACCATCACCAGACCGGTCTCCGGCTGGCGCACCAGTTCGTAAGGCGGCGGCGCCAGGGCGTTGAATTTTTCTTGCAAAACATCGGCCGGCGCCTGGGCGAGAATGGCAAGGTTATTCTGCCGGGCGGCTTGGTCGCCGGCAATTGTGGAAGACGTTGTGGGCTCGGTCATGAACACGCCTTTGTGTTGGTCGGCCATTTATCGGCAACTAAGGCCGGTGCGTGAGCAGGTTGTAGACTTAATTTGTCTATTTGTATAGACAAATAATATGATTGACTCTGAAGTAGCGAAATTTGATGACGGGCGCATGACAGGCCAAACCAAACTCGACCGGGCTGCTGGCATTGCCGTGTGGCGCCAGATCATGGAGATGCTGAAAGCAGAAATCGCTGGCGGCGCCTATGAAAAGGGCAGCCGTTTGCCGACGGAATCGGAGATCGCGTCCCGCTTTGGTGTCAACCGACACACAGTTCGCAGGGCCATTGCTGCGTTGACTGCAGAGGGGCTTCTGCGCGCTGATCAGGGCCGGGGAACGTTTGTGGCCAATGCGCCGCTCAATTATCCGATCGGTACGCGCACCAGGTTTTCTGAAATCGTCTCAGGCCAGGACCGTGCCCCAAGCGGGCGTTTGATCGGCTCTGAAACTGAAGATGCAGATGCACTTTTGGCGCAACATTTGGAAGTTCCACACGGAACACCGCTCATCCGGATCAAAACCTTGCGGGTTGCCGATGGCGTGCCGATGATGATCGGGACCAGCTGGCTGGAGCAGGCTCGATTTCCCAATTTGGTTGCGGACTATGCCGAGTGCGGAACCGTGACAGAGGCAATGCGCCGGGCCGGTGTCGAAGATTACCGCCGCAAAGAAACCCGCATTTTTGCAGAGCTGATCGATGTCAAAGACGCTCAGCAGCTCGGCGTTGCTCTTGGTCAGCCGGTTCTGGTGATCGAAAGCGTCAATGTCGATCCAACCGGCCGCCCGATCCAATATACCCGCGCCCGCGCCGCTGCTGACCGTATTCAGTTGGTGGTGGATGGTGGGTAAGGGATCCGTGTGATCTGTTTGCCAGTTACAGGGGCAAGAGCCTTATGGATTGACCCAGCAACTTGAGATCTGTTCGTCACTTCCGGAGTAGCGGAAAAGCGCCCGTTTGTTGTTCTTGCGCTGGAGCTGAAACCAGTCCAGCGAGCTGGCTGTGAAGGAAATCACCCCGAAACAATCCTTTCCAGCCGCGTCCGGTTCCGGCGCTGCTGAAATTGCCCGGTCATTTTGTTCGAATGCAAGTTCATCTCCGGGAGGGCCGCCTTGATAGGTGGTTCGGGTCCACGGTGGAAGGGCCTCCCAGGCAGACTCCGCTTTTTCCGATTGTGGGCCAAACAACTCGGCGGTTCCGGAAAAACGAAGCTGGGTTCGCGTGTCTGAACAATATCCGAGAACAGTTACGCTCGGATTTTTCGAAAGCTCTTGCCATTTTGAGCTGCGCAAATCGGTGTGAAACTCAAGGCTCCGTATTGTATGCTCGGCCTGGCGCAACACGACAACACGCGCCTGGGGCTTGTTCCATTGATCGACCGAACTCAGGGTCAGATAACGGAAAGCGGACTGAGGATCTTCTGCCGCCGCCTTGAGTGACATCCAAGCCTGGGTTTCAATTTCAGCAAGATGCATTCAGCTGGGATCCATTCTTCTTGGGCTTGCCAAATTCTTTTTGGTGACAACGGCTGAGGCGACTGCCAAATCCTGAGCACCGAGCCCGGTCAGGTCGACAATCGACAGGCTGGCTGCTCCAAAATCGAGATCCGGATGCTGGCCTGCCAATATGTTGCAAAGGGAGTGATCTGCTGTTTCGTGGACGTGACCAACCCGGACAGCGGAACCGAAATCGCCATGATCCAGACACTGGCTGTGGTTTTCCGTGACAATAATGTCTGTTTGAGCGAAGAGGTCTGGCGCCAATTCACATTTGCCTGGGCTGTCCGCGCCAACGGCGACAATGTGCAAGCCGTTTGAGACATCGTCCGCACAAATCACCGGCGATGTTGCAGGTGTTGCCGTCACCAGGATGTCGGATTGCCAGCAAAGGGTTTTTGCGTCGTCGACCGCGCTGACCCTGAACCCGCTTTGCGTCATGTCGGCCAAATATGCAGTAATACTCTGTGAGGTTCTCCCGAGGACGAAGATGCGCTCAATACCCAGCAAAGAACGGATTGCTTCTGCCTGCAATCTTGCCTGTGTTCCTGTGCCAATGATTCCCAATGCACCGTCTTTGGGTACATCTTTTAAAGATGCAGCCAAGGCACCTGCAGCGGCTGTTCGCATTTGCGTAAGCCAGCCTTCATCCTGAAGCAGGGCCAACGGTTCGCCGGTCTCCGACGACAGGACAAGCACCAGGCCATTGTTGACCTCAAGCCCCCGGACCGAATTTTGGTAAAACCCGGTGGCGACTTTGACCGCGAAGTAAGGCAGGCCTTTTGCCTGTGCAGCTTTGATATGACAATCACCACAAAAACTGCCCGACTGGTCGTCAAATAAGATTTGCACCGGTTCGGGCTGCGCGATCAAACCATTGGCGGTGTCGATAAGAATTTGCCGGACCGTCTCAATTGCTGCAGGCATATCAAGGAGCGGCTTGATCTCGGGAAGCGACAAGATTTGCAAGAAAAGGCCCTCACCGCCGGAAACTGGCATAGTGCTTGTCGAAATGTTGCCGCATGGCCAACAAACCATCTTTGAATACCTTGTCCCGGCCAAATCCGATGCGGAAGTGATTTGCAGACGTATCTGCAAGGTCGGAGGCGTATATCGAGCCGGGGAGCAACAGGACACCGCTCTCTTCCAAGAGATTGCGGCAGAAGGTTTCCCCATTCCCGGGACCTGAATACCGCGGGAAGGCGACACAACCGCCAAGTGGACGGCTCCACTCGATCAGTCCGGGAAAATCATTGAAGAGCTTTTCAAGCGCTTGCACGTTCTCCGTCATGATTTGATAATTGCGTTTGAGGATCTGGTCCCGGGCCTTCAACGCGATGACCGCCAGCATTTCTGAAGGGCCGGAATTGCAGATCGACAGATAGTGCTTGTAACGCTCTACTTTCTGAAGAAGGCTGGTATCTTGTGCGGCAATCCAGCCAATTCTGAGGCCTGGAAGGCCATAGGCCTTGGACATGACATTCAAGGATATGCCGCGCTCATAGATATCCGCGATTTGGGGCATCCGGTCTGCCGGGTCGAGCTCGACCCCGCGGTAGACTTCATCGCTGAGGATCCAAATCCCGTGTTTGCGGCAAAGGCCAATCAATTGCTCCAGATGTTGCGGTGGCATGAGCATGCCGGTTGGATTGTGTGGAAAGTTTAGCGACAGCAACTTGGTGTTCGGTCGGATCGCGGCCTGAATGGCCGCCAGATCAATTTGCCAGCCGCCATTGATGTTCCCTTGAAGCATGGGAACGCCGGTCACGTCACATACAGAGAGTGGGATCGTTTCGGCACTTTGATAGTTTGGAGTTGGCACGATCGCGTGATCGTCCGCGGTAAGCAGGACTTTTGAGACCGTGTAGAGGCCCTCTCCGGCGCCCGCGAGGCACAAAACATTTTCTGCTGTCATCAGGTCATAGGTGCGGGCGATCTCAGCGCGCAAGACAGGCGCACCCCAGGTCTCGGTATAGCCGAGCCACAAGTTCTTAAAGGCTGACCGGTCCTCATCGGAAGCCATTGCCAGCAGATCGGGTATGGCCATGCTTTCAAGGTCCGAGGCGGTCATATGATGGCGGGCTTTGAACTCCCACTTGGAGAAGAAAACTTCCAATTCAAAATCGCGCATAGGCCGGGCTTGGGTCATGGTTTGGTCCTTGCTGTCAGAAGCGCTCGGCCGGCGGCTGTTTGACCTCCTTGAGCAGGTCATAGAGCCCGGCACGGGAAATTCCCAAAGCCTCTGCGACGTAGTCCTTGGATCCCTTTGCAGAAAAAACACCGGCGTCTTTCAACCGGGATGCGACAGTCAGCCGTTGCGGTCGGCGCAGCTGACTGACCGGCATCTTCAACTCGTTGAGCGTTGCGGCGAGGATGGCGTTGGCGACTTCGCGCCAGTCATGTTTGATGAATTCAGACGGTTTTTCGGTTGTGAGTGCGGTAAGCCTGATCAAGGCGTCCCTGGCCACTTCCAGTTCAGAAATGCGCAGATTGAAACATAGCAGCCACCGCGGGTTGCCCATGTCATCGCGAAGTAATGCGGATACCGAACGCAGCCGGGATCCATCGGGATTTGCCTTTAGATACGGACCGATAGTGTCATCGGCTTGCAATTCGGATTGGTAGTCTGACGTTTCGGTCAGGCTGTCATCACCTGGTTTGCGTGGGGAAAAAGCGTTTTCAATGTGCGCAATCTGGCCGGATTCAAGGTCGTGCAGAACGACTTCAATCTGGCCCGGTATTAGGCGGCAGATCGCGCGGCCAATGGGGACAAGTGCGTGCAGGTTTGTCATTTAGATTTCTGCGTTAGATAGTTTTTCTAGAATTAGAAAAATAATCTAAATACGAAAGTGAGTCAATAACAGCAGCCGTTGGTGTAGATCGCCAGATGGCTACAGAAGGCGCGGTTCAAATGAGCGAACACCATTCGATGCACTGGAAACGATAAATTGATTGGAGGTTTCTCGTCACCTGAACGCTGAACTTGTAAGTAAAAAGAGGTTCGGAAAAAGGCTGGGTGCTGTCAGCCGCAGCGCGATAGGAGTTAGTTTGGCTCATTTGTTTTCCCCCTTCACCCTCCGCAAAGTTACTTTCAAAAATCGCATCGCAGTGTCTCCTATGAGCCAGTACCGGGCTGTCGAAGGGGTGGTAAATGACTGGCATCTGGTTCATCTGGGCCGCTTTGCAATGGGCGGTGCCGGGCTTATTTATGCGGAAGCGACGGCGGTTGAAGATCGCGGAAAGCGGACACATGGTGATCTGGGACTTTGGAACGACGCCCAAGCAGAGGCGTTGAAACCGATAACCAGTTTTCTGAAGAGAGAAGGCGCTGTTCCGGGTGTACAGCTGAGCCATGCCGGGCGCAAAGCGTCCGAACGCCGGCCCTGGCATGGTGAAACACCGGTAGATGCCGAGGACCTGAAACAGCGTCAGGAAATGCCCTGGCAACCAATTGGCCCGTCACCGGTTGCCTATGCGGACGGATGGCCAGTCCCAACCGAGATGACGGTTGAGGATATCTACGAGGTGATTGCTGCCTTTGGTTCGGCTGCCAAGCGTTCTTATGAGGCAGGCTTTGAAATCATTGAGATCTATGCGGCACATGGGTTCCTGATTCACCAGTTTTTATCGCCGGTTTCCAACAAAAGAGCAGACGGATGGGGCGGCAGCTTGGAAAACCGCCAACGGTTTGCAGTCGAAGTTGCGAAATCGGTTCGGGCAAATTGGCCGGAGCATCTTCCATTGGCGTTCCGCTTGTCGGCAACGGACTGGCTGGAGGACGTGCTGGAGCTTTCAGACACCGTAACGATTTCGCGCGCGCTCAAGGATGCGGGTGTCGATATGATTGACTGCTCATCCGGCGGGATTGGCGGACGCGACCGGCCCAAACGGATGACTATCGAGCAGGGCTTTCAAGCCCCATTCGCCGAAGAGGTTCGCCGGGAGGCAGGTATCAGCACAATGGCTGTTGGGTTCCTGTGGGATGCAGAGTTTTGTGAAGAGCTTGTTCGAGAAGGAAAAGCGGACATGATCGCTCTCGCCCGAGAGCTTTTGGCGGATCCCAATTGGCCTTTACATGCAGCGGATCAATTGAGTTCAGAAGAAACAAAAAGCCTATGGCCGATCGAGTTTGGCTGGTGGCTGCAAAGGCGTGACAGGTTGTTGAAAAAACTTGGGTTCCGGTAGTTGAGTGTCTCATCAATTGCTGAGTTGAGGAGCGAAAACCCCCGCTGGGCGGGGGTATTTCAGAGTTGTTCAGGATCCTTCTGCCTGGGATTGGCAGGCGCTGAATTCTATCATCCGTTTGCCGTCGTTGGCCTGGGCCATGGCATCAGCGCAAACTTGGCCACCGTTCAAATCATGGGCAATCTTGGCATCCTGGATCGAAAAGGAAATCTCGGCTGCTGTTGAGAAATCGCGCACTGTGACGATGTCTTCGCCCAAGATTGTCCGGCTGGTTTGCCGGGTGGTGTAGGTGTCGCCGATTGTCGGATCGATGACCTGCTGGGGAACACTGGCACCGCTGTCATAGATGTTCTGAACCGCGCCCAAGGCTTCAGCCTTTGTCATGCCGTTCAACGTGATGTTCTGGTTCAACCAGGTCAAGCGCAGGTGGCGGCTTGCAGACGAAATGTCGGCTGGCACGTTGTGGGCGGTTTTGCCGTCTTCCGCATTGAAGGCGGCAATGTTTTTCCGGTGTTCCTGTAGCAAAGGCGCATTGGCTTTGACGCCCAGATCGCTGTCTTCAATGTTGCCGGCGTAAACACGGACCTTGCCGCCTTCATTTACCTGGAACAGAACAACATTGCCGTTGACGTCGACGGCAGAAACATGGACGCCGTGCTGGCCGGCAGCCCCGAGATCTGCAGACCAGGCCAATTGGAACTCTCCAGCGTCATAAGCGGCTGCAATCGCTGGAGCAGTTTCGTACATCGCGGCCAGATAACCCGGTGCGTCTGCGACATTGACGGCTGGGGCACCGGTATCTTCATATTCGCCAATGAAGTCAGCGCTTGGGGCCATGTATAACGTATCGGCAACCAGGCCCTTGTCGTTGAAAGCTTGGGCTTGCACGCCATGGAAGGTCATGTTTTCGACCCAGGCAACGGTGAAGTTTTTCGCGCCGTAATTGGCCTGTCTTGCAAATCCCTCTGCTTCATATTTTGTGACATCGTCGCCAACGCTGAACGTCACCAGATCCATGCCGGTTTTGGTGCCCCAATCGACCGAGCGCACATAGGCAACGCCGTGGTCGGACATTTTGGCAAGGCGAGAGCAGGCGTCTGCGGTTGGAACCAAAGCTGTGGTTGCTGCCAAAGTGGCCATCAGGACTTTTGAGAAGATGTTCATGATCGTTATTCCGTCTATTGTGTGTGATTTGTCATCGCTATGATCTGCATATGGATGTTAAATCATCTATCTTCAATGATTTTGCGTTTGCTTATTGGTTCTATCTGCTCTGCATTGAGTGCATGGCAATACAAAGCTTATTTTGAGAACAAGCTTGGTGTTCCGAACCGGCAGAGGTATGAGGTTTCACAGGAAGTCGAGGAAACATCATGAACGAAGAAAGCAATGAGGAACTTGGGCAGCGGATTGCCAGCAAGATCGCTGCGCTGATCGAAGAACAGGGCACAAATCCAGGTGCTGTTGCCAAGGCTGCGGGGCTAGGAGTGACCTCTGTCCGGGATTTGTTGAGTGGCCGGGCCCGCACACCGAATGTCGCAACGCTGGTGCGCATAGCAAAGGTACTGCATGCCGATCCGGGCGACTTGATCAGCCCACTGCAGAGCGACCCGCAAGCAAATGCGCTCTATTTTGCATTGAATACGGACAACCAGCGGCGCGTCCGGGCGATTATGCGGGCGTTGCTCAGTGATCAGGAAGCCCAGCAATCCGGAGTAGGCGTGTCCTGACTGAATTTGCTGGAGTGGGTTGTTTGATCCCGTGTCACATCCGGGGTCGTAAAAATCGCAGTTTCCAGACGTACCAGGGATAAGCCGCGAACTCACGTAAGTAGGAATAAAGCCACTTGTGCCGGGGTGTTTTAACGTTGGTCTTGTCGGGGCCGGATCCAATTGCCGCAAATCCTAGGCTCCGGAAACACAAAAGCGCTCGCGGCAAATGGTATCTATCCGAAACCACCAGAACCTTGTGGGCTTTTTGCTGGCGTAAGATTCGCGCCGACAAAACAGAATTTTCCAGGGTCGTATGAGAGCGGTTTTCCGGCAGGATCGCCGAGGCAGGAACGCCAAGGGTAATCAATTCCCGGGCCATCACATCTGCTTCGGAAGGGGCATGTTTTCCCAATCCGCCGGACCCGATGATGAGCGGAGCAACACCTTTGTAATAAAGCTCTGCTGCATGGTTGATCCGGCGTAATAGCGAGGGGCTTGGCCGTCCGCCCTCCCACACGGCTGCCCCCAAAATCACCATGGCATCGAATTGTCCATCCTGGAATTGTTCTGGCCGCATTTTGGGCAGTGACCTTGATGAAGGGGCGATGTTTGGATCGGAAGATCCGATCTTCAATAGAACATCTTCGGTTCGAAGGTTGGGCGCAAGATCTGAATCTTCTAAGAATCGGGCGCGATGATCTTCAAGTATAATGTTTCGCGCAAGATACCGTTTTGGATCTCCGGCCTCGTCGCCCAAGTTATCCGTTTTTGCAATTCTGCTGGCCTAGACCGGCCCGACCTCACGAAACCGTGAGCGCGAGATGCTGCATGCCGCGCTGCCGGATCTCGGAAATTGCCACAAACGCCCTATAGTTTTGCAAAATCAAATCTGGTGCCGAGCGATCGCTGGAAGTTCCACTGGTAAGGAGTGTGTTTATGACTGTCGATCTGCTGAGCCGCCGCACCCTCCTCGCAACGGGTGGTGCTGCGATTGTGACCGGTGTTGCCGGGTTCAAAGTGCCCGCCCAGGCAAAAGGTGTTGCACCGACGCCATCGATGCGCGGCGGTTCCAACAATTACCGCCCTGGAGCTCCGATCGTGAAACGGATCGGTGGTGGCGGATTCTGGATGTCCGGCACGGTGCGCCGGGCCGGAGACGGTGCTCCGCTTGCCGGTCAACGTATTCAGATTTGGGCGCATACAACGGAAGGCCATGAACGGGACACACGCAGCCACGGAGCCACGCTTACAGATGCTGACGGTGTATTCCGACTAGAAATGCCGCAGATCGTGCCTGCTTTTGGCCAGCCGCATGGCCATCTTGCTTATGACAGTGATGAGTTCGAAACAGTGTTCTTGCGGCCGGTGATGCCCAGTTCAAAGGATACCAGCCTGGAAGCGCATTTTGTCCTTCAGCCGGTCTGATCAGACTGGCGCCGGTGGCAGCCGGATGCGCAACGCCCTGATCTGGACAACTGTTTTTTTGGTCGTAGCCGCTCCTCTGGTCGCAGCTGCCATGAGCCCGCTGCTGCAATGGCGCCAACCAGTCTATATTTTGGCCGGTTTTGCAGGTGTCATCGCACTGGCGCTTTTGCTTTTCCAACCTTTGCTGGCAGGTGGATACCTCCCGGGTTTACCCAGCCTTCGCGGCCGATCGTTGCACAGATGGGTCGGTGCAGGCCTGGTGATTGTGGTTATCGTTCATGTCGCGGGTCTTTGGATCACTAGCCCACCGGATGTGATCGATGTTCTTCTCTTCAGATCGCCGACGCCTTTCTCCCTTTGGGGTGTTGCCGCGATGTGGGCGGTGTTTGCCGCCGCGCTTGTTGCCGCTTTGCGAAAGCGCCTCCGTATTCGGCCAAAGGTTTGGAGGCGGGTGCATACGGCACTTGCCCTGGTGATTGTCGCTTGCAGTGTGGTCCACGCCTTGTTGATTGAAGGCACAATGGAGCCGGTTTCCAAGACGATCCTTTGCGTGCTGGTGCTGCTGGCAACCTTAAAAGCGGTGAAGGACCTGAAAATATGGACACTCCGGCGGCGCAGGCAGGCTTAACTCTCGTCCCTTTCTACTCAGAGGATCCGGTAGAGGGTGTCGTCTTTCCGGATCACGTGATGCATCAGTACGGCGCCCATGTGGACGGCAAAGAGGCCTAACAGGATCCATGCACTCCAGAAATGAATAGCTGAAAAAATCGGAGCGATATCAGGGCTTTTGCCGATAGGACTCCAAACCTGGATCAGGTTGAACCACTTCAGCGGAAAACCATGAGCGTTGGTCGCCAGAAACCCGGAGACCGGCATGATGATCAAAAATAGATAGAGCAGGCCATGGACCGTGTGGGCGGCGATTTGTTCGATGGCCGGGCCATCTTGCACCGGCGGTTTTATGATCAGGCGATTGCCCACTCTGACCAGCATCAGCCACAACACCAGAAAGCCGATGCTCTCGTGAACCAGATAGAAATTGAGAACAACTTCCTTTTTGGCAAAGTCGATCATCAAACCAAGCGGCCAGGTGAGTAGAACCAGAATGGCGATGGTCCAATGCAGCAGCCGTGACGGCGCCGCGTATCTAGTGTGTGTGCCAACGTCTGCCATTCCGTCCCCTCCAGCGCTGGGCGCCATTATATTCCCTCGAAATATACTTTCGGCTGATCACAAAAAATATTCAATCAAAACGGGCGTTGAGAGAAGCCAATCGGGCCGTGATGGCGTCTTACGCGCGCGTTAGATCCAGAATTTTGGAACTTCTTTGGTGGCTTCCCAATAGCCCTTCGCGTGTTGCCACATGGATTGGCTTTGGGCTTCATGCCAGCCGATGGCAAAGCCGATGGCCTGAGCGGCTGCAAGGGCTTCTTTGCCAGTCACCTTGCTGATTTCAGGAAGGCGCTCGGCCATGGCGACATCGTTGAGATAGCCAAAGATGTCTTGCAGCCGTTTCATCCGTTTCAGCAGCGGTTTCACGCTGGTCTTTGGATAAAGGCATTCGAAAAATTCAATGCCATACCGCATCTTTTTCATCGCCTTGCGCATGTCGTGACGCTCGGGGATGGAGAGTTCATCTATGCGTTTTCCGGGTCGGTTGACTTTGTTCCACTGTTTGGCGAGTGCCTTTGCCGCGAAAGTCTCAATCGGCTGTGCCAAAAGTGCAGTCTGGTCGAAATTCTCCGGATCGAGCCAGCCGCGCCCTTCTGTGTAGGCGGCAAGGTCCAAAAGGAAGACGTTGACTTCGGCCGAATTCAGATGGGCGACCAAAGCCGCCTTGGCGGTGGTGTCCCGGGTGGTGATCAAATCGGTCAGAAGGGCGTCAAAGGAAAGACCCTCTGGTGCTATGCTGGTCAGCGGCCGGACAATCTCGTCGATCAGGACATCCAAATCCCGCAACGCGCCGGCTTCTGCGGCAATGGTGCGGGCCAATTGATCAAGTGGAGCCATCGTTTCCGGATTGAGAGCCGGCCGGAACAGCCGGAAAGCGCTGCGCAGGCGGCGCAATCCGATGCGCAGCTGGTGCGGGCCTTCCGGATCATCGCTGGTCAAGATCGCCAGACGGTTTTCTGCAATTTGTGTGAGGCACGAACGGAGCACATCGCGGAATGCATGTTCAACAGTTATGCCTTTTTCAAAGGCCACGGCTTCAGCGAAATAGGGAACCTTTTTGTCGTCCGCATGGCCTTCGGAAAAGCGGTAACCGCGTTCGGCTTTGCTGAAAGGCGAAAAGCGGAAGGGGACGTCCTTTAACAGCTGTTTGGCTGCCTCAAAAAGCGCGGAACTTGGGCCGGACTTCAGCTCCATTTCCAATTCCACCAGTGGATGGCTTTCCGGACCTGCCAGAATGTTGCCCGTGTCGAATGCCAGTTCGATGTGCGTGCCGTCGGCTTCCCGGGTGAGCTGCCGGGTGGTGCGTTTCATCACTGTTTCAAAACACTCTGAAACGCCAGCGTCGCCGATGGTGCTGGTCAGCTTGTCGCGTACATCCGGATCTTCAATCACCGAAAAATCAAGTGCCCGGCCTTTGACGGGATGTTCCGCCTCGATGGGGGACGACAACCCGCCCATCACGCCTGTTCCGAGTTTGGCCGTTTGCAGCCAGCTGCGTCCGGATTTGCGCACTCTGAGTGAGATCTTAGCATTCCGAAGCGCCTGATCCGGCGTGTCGAAATAGATGGATTGCAGGGTCTTGGTGGCGGCTCGGGAAGCAGAAAAGCCTTCGATCACGCCGGATCGTTTCATGGCGTCCTGGGCGGCCGGATCCAGTTCGAGCTTAAGCTCGATCTCACGTGCTGATTTGCTCATGAAAAATACTTAGCCAATCCAAAATTGACTGTCTAGAAATAGCGCACAATTTGCGCCTTTCTTTCCTGGCTAAGCCTCTTCGGCATAACCCACTCGTTCAGCCACCGAGACCGCTGTCACTGGCCACCTCTTGGCCGAGCAGCCGTTGCAGGCGTTCGGTCACACGTGAAATCTTGTGCAGGTACCAGGGGACTGGCTTCTGGTTGAAGGCTATTTTGCGGATGTACGCCGGTACATGCCAGACCGCAGACGTGCCGGCCGGAAAAAACAGGCTGACCCCCGGCCGTCCTTCATAGACCCGGCCGGCATCATCGGTGATGGTCACTTCGCCTTCCAGAAACAGAACACTTTCATCCCAGCGGTACTGCCAGCGGAACGTACCGGCGGTGCAGGACCAGTGATTGGTATAGGCCCAGCCGCGTGTACCGGCAGAAAGGTTTGCGCAAAGAGCCTCTGGTGATCCGTCGAGGATCCAGTCTGGATTGATCGGTGCCGGTGTCAGAGCATCCTTGTCCATCCCGGCGATGGTAAATATCCCGCCGGTTGGGCCTATTGCTGTGCCATTTTCGTTGAGCGTGCTGGATGCAGTCATGGTGATCCCCGTTATTCGGTGCCGCCATAAAGCCTCGAACGTCTTGAAAGGCGATTAATTTCAGTCAGCTATAAACCGCAGCCAAAGGCCTGTGCGGCGGGAAAATGATCCAAGGGTTAGCCACTCGTAAAATTGCCGGGGCTCAAATGCCCTTGCAAATGAGACTTGTTGAGCGCCTCAATCCGCAAGCCAGTGGATATGTGAGGGACATTCCGCGTCTAACCGCTTGCATCGACAGAAGTGCGGTGATATTCACCCACCTCGGTGTCAGTTGCCCCTCTGGCGGAACTGGTAGACGCGCGGGATTCAAAATCCCGTTCCTTCGGGAGTGCCGGTTCGATTCCGGCGGGGGGCACCACTTAATTCTCAAACAAGAAATATGATCGAAACCTATGTTCACCTGGACATGGATAGTACCGGTCGTGACTGGCTTCCTATTTGAGATCAGGTGGATAATTGTCCTGATATTTTGTCCACGAACAGTCGGCTTAGTCCTTGTTTCGGGACATTTGGCGGCCACACGGCATATACGCCGACCGGTTCGACGGACCATTCAGGCAAGACCCGCTCCATAGTGCCGTTCGCCAGGTCCGCTTGCGCTAGAAAATCGGGCACGACTGCAAGGCCGGCACCACAAAAAGCAAGCCGGTACAATGCATGCGCATCATTTACAGTGATGTTGCCATTCGGTTTGACGGTTATAGGATCAGATCCAGTTTTCTTGAACTCCGTTTTTCTGGATCGCGCCGGTGCCAAAATAAGCCATTCCCAATCCACCAGTTGCTCCGGGGACTTTGGGCTTGGCTTTCGTTCTAGGTATTGTTTTGAAGCGACCAAATTGCGGGGCACATCATAAAGTTTCTTGGATATGAGAGAGCTATCCTTGAGCCACCCCATGCGAATAGCAATATCAAACCCGTCACCAATCAACTCCCGGCGCGTGTCCGAGAAATCCAGCGTCAAATTGACTTTCGGATAGGCAGCTGAGAAGGCCGCAATTCTGTCGACGAGCCCGGATTGCGCAAGGGTTGAAGGTATCGTGACGCGAAGATCGCCCGAGGGCGCTTGTCCAATATATGACACTGCCTGAAGGCCAGTTTCTGCCGCAGTGATCATGTCATGTGCCGCAGCCAGAAGCTGTTCGCCATCAGGGGTTAAAGCCAGTTTTCGCGTCGAGCGGTAGATCAGTGCGACACCAAGCTGTTTTTCCAGTTCTGAGACATGGTGGCTGACCACAGATGCAGACAAATTCAATGCCTGTGCAGCAGCTCGGAACGAGCCGTGATCGACTGTCTTGGCAAAGATTGCGATTGCACGAAGTTGGTCAATCATTATTCAATTATTCCAAACACTGAAATCTAATTGAGCAATCTAATCGAATTTAGATCGGGAATCTATCTTGTGTGACAGGCCGTATGCCGGTTCGGCTTCTCGGCGGCCAGTTCACGACAAGAGGAAAACCATGCGTCTTTTCAAATCTCTATTCGCCGCCATCGTATTGGCAACAATTTCACTGAGCGGTACCGCGATGGCCGATGACAAACAGGCCGTGCAAACCCTTTATGATTTTCTGAGCAATCCGGCATCGGAAGAGCATGTTGCCGCTTTCGAAGCCGCAGCATCTGAGGACTGGGCCAGTCTCGGCGACTATTCGGGCAAAACAAAATCCCGGGATGCGTTTGTCAAACAGGTCAGCGGCTTTGCAAAACTGATCCCGGACCTCAACTGGTCGGTTGAAGAAATGTTGCAGGACGGCAACCAGATTGCGGTACGCAGCCGCGCGACAGGAACACCGTCAGGCCCATTCTTTGGTGTGGATGGGAAAGGCAAGAGTTTCGATATTCTGGCGATCGACATCCATACAGTCGAAAACGGTCAGATTGCCCGGACCTTCCATGTTGAAGATTGGGCGGGAGCGCTCCGCCAATTGAGCAGCCAATAACAGTTTACTGCGGCAGAAGGCTCAGAAGAGCCTTCTGCTCCGTTCGGGGCTCTTATTTCCGCGATGATTGAGCGCGTTCCCCAAAACGTTTGATGACTTTTCTGGCCGCAGAGGCTATGGGGTCTCGCATGATCAGACGCCTTTACGACTGGACTTTGTCCCTTGCCGCCGGACCGCGCGCACCCGCTGCGCTTGGATCGGTTTCTTTTGTTGAAAGTTCGGTATTTCCGATCCCGCCGGATATTCTTTTGATCCCCATGGTAATCGCCCGGCGCGAGAAGGCCTGGTGGTATGCGCTGTTATGTACGCTAACATCGGTCGCGGGCGGAGTATTGGGTTATCTGATTGGCATGTTCCTGTTTGAGCAGGTGGCCGAGCCGATTCTCGCCTTTTATGGCAAGATGCATTACGTCGCCGAGTTCAAATCCATTTTTGCTGAATGGGGCTGGTGGTTCGTCTTCATCGCCGGTTTGACGCCATTTCCCTACAAGGTGATCACAATTGCATCGGGGGCAGCCGGTCTCAGTTTGCCGGTTTTTGTTGCGGCAAGCATTGTGTCCCGCGGTCTGCGGTTTTTCATAGTGTCCGGCTTGCTCTATTTCTTTGGCCCGCCGATCAAGGATTTCATTGAAAAGCGTCTGGGCCTTATGTTCACCCTTTTTGTGGTGCTTTTGGTCGGCGGATTTGTTCTGCTGAAGTTTATTTGAGGAACGAGAACAGAATGTCGAGCGAACGAATGGCTCAAGGATTGACCGCTTTGCTGCTCGCGGGCGGCCTGGTGGTGATTGCGACTGCCTGGGGATACCAGCTGATCGGCGGTTATGTGCCTTGCAAACTCTGCCTGGAGCAGCGTGTTCCCTATTACGTCGGTCTGCCAATGGCGGCGCTCGGGTTGCTCTTATTGTTCAGCGGCCGCAATGGCTTGGCAGCTCTGATTCTACTGGGTGTCGCTGTGGTGTTTGCCTATGGCGCCGGGCTTGGCATTTACCAAGCGGGGGCCGAATGGCAGTTCTGGGATGGCCCCAATGACTGCGGCGGTGGCAGCGCGGCGCCTGCATCCGCCGCCAACATGCTGCAAGCCTTGCAATCCACACGCGTGGTCAGCTGCACCGAAGCAAGCTGGCGCATGCTGGGGCTGTCGTTTGCCGGTTGGAATGCGGTCGCTTCAGCCGGTCTCGCTCTGCTTGCGCTTCTGGCGGCGGGCGTTTTGAAATTGCGTGGCAGCATGGCAAAGTCTCTGGCATGAGCGGATCAAAACACCACCAGGACAAACGGCGCGACGACGCGCTGAAAGCGATCGACCGGGTTCAGAGCGAAAGCGAAACCGTTGGCACATCGTCTTTTGTACGCATGGCGGAACGCGCCAAAGACCATATGAGCGCCGCGGACAAAGACGACGACGATCATATTGAGGTATGGGGCACCCGCATCGGCCGAGGCCTTGGTCTGATTTTTGCTGTTTGTCTGGTGATTTACCTCGTAGTCACCTACCTTTAAGTGGTGTGACCTAGAGTCAGTGCGAATTTTGGCTCCTGTGAGCCTGGAACAAGAATTATGGCCTCTATCCACCCGATCAGCCGCAGTCACTGGTCTGATCTCAAAGCGCCGGACCTGAAAGCATTTGAGGCGATGGCCAGTGAGACACTGGCAACCTTGCCGGATGATCTTCTGCTGCGCTGTGGGAACCTGCAGATCCAGCTTGCCGAATATGCGCCCGACGATGTGCTTGATGCCCTGTCGATTGAGGATCCGCACGACCTTCTGGGCTTGTTTGAAGGGCTGGGCTTGAACGAGGGCGAAGATCTCTCGCACACCGGACAGATGCCAAACCGAATCTGGCTGTTCCGCCGTCCGATCTTGGATTATTGGGCGGCGATGGATGAAACCCTCGGTGAGGTGGTCGCCCATGTCTTAATCCACGAGATCGGCCATCATTTTGGTCTGAGCGATCAGGACATGGAACGCATTGAGGCCGCAGCCGACCGGTAAGGGATAGGCTGCGGCCTCAACAATCAAAAGCGGTTCACCTTAACCGGCAGCTTCTGTTTTGGCGCGCTCAATAGATTCTTGGACCATCCGCTTAGCAGCTTCTGCGCCTTCAACGCCGGTGATCTTCACCCACTTGCCCGGCTCAAGATCTTTGTAGTGTTCGAAGAAGTGCTTCACCTGTTCGACGGTGATCTGCGGCAGGTCGGTGATGTCGGAGACGTTGTCATAACGTTTGGTGATCTTGTGGCTCGGAACCGCAATGACTTTCTCGTCCTGGCCGGATTCGTCTTCCATCAAGAGAACGCCGATCGGACGGCAGTTCATAATGGCACCTGGTACCACCGGGCGCTGGTTGACCACGACAACGTCGATCGGATCGCCATCGCCGCACAAGGTGTGCGGAACAAAGCCGTAGTTGCCCGGATAACGCATCGGTGTGTAGAGGAAGCGGTCGACATACATCGCACCGGCATCCTTATCCATTTCATATTTGATCGGTTCGCCACCGACCGGGACCTCAACGATAACGTTGATATCTTCCGGCGGGTTGTTGCCAATCGGCACGGCGTCTATGCGCATCTCTCTACTCCTAAAGGATCGTTGCGCCGTCTATCGCAATCCGCTGGCAGAAGTTCAAGTCTTTAGTTTTGCATTGCACCTAATTGATGACCGTGGCTGAATGGCTCCAGTTTCAGGTTAATCGATTGCGATTGGGACTAAGTCTATGAAGCGTTCAGTTCTTTTCCTTCTGGCATTGGGCCTAATCATAACCGTAGGCAGTAAGTCGGCGCACACGGCAGAAATCACCAGCGTCTACACCAAGATTGATCTGGAGGCTTGTCAGCTCCTCAGCGCGCCCTCTGATGAAGATGCTACGATCGGCGGCACTTGGACGTGTGCTGGTTATCATGGCCAGCCGGTTATGGTTGCCGAAGGTGACTTGCGGATGTTTGTGTCATTTGGACCCGATGCGGGCAACGAGCCGGCTGCAGTCCAAACTTTGCCGCGGTTCAATACCATTAATGAGACATTGGAGTGGCGGCTGCGCGGCGATGTGCCCTTTGCAACGATCTTGCGCTGGTTTCCGAGCAAGGACGATGGAAGCCAAGGCAGTGTCTTGATCGTCACGCAGTTACTGCCGGGGGGCGGCACATGTCAGATCGCTCGTATTGATGCCCAGGCCAACAAAAACGCCAATGTGATGGCCCGGCAAGCGGCCGACACTCTCGCTGGTCAGTTCAATTGCAGCGCCCCGCCAACCGTCTTGGGAAATCCTGGAAGCCTGGCGCAATAATCTCTTATGGATGACGTCAGGTGTTGCGGTTCGGCCAGACATAAATCGACAGCTCCAATCGCCGGCCTCCAACCCGGTGCCAGGATTTGCCAGACAACTGGCCGCCGATCGCTTGGTAAAACGCTTTTGCTGGATCATTGTCGCTTAGGACCTGAACAGCAATGCCGGAGGCTCTCCGGTCTGCGAAGATCTTCTGAATATGCTCAAAAAGCCGGCGGCCAAAGCCGAGACCTTGATATTCCGGCTTTAGGTAAAGCTCGTAGATTTCACCGTCCATTTTGGTGTTACGCAACCGGCAAGGCCCATAGGTCGCATAGCCAGCTGGCACATCGGCAATCGCCAGGATCTTGATGTTGACGCCCCGGGCAAGCGCACCGCGCCACCAACTTTCTCCGCGTCGTGAAATCATTCGTTGGAGTTCGAGGCCATGCAACACACCGCGATAGGCTCCGAGCCAGGCTTCATTGTGAATACCGGCTAGGGCTTTGCAATCCGCGGTTCTCGCCGCGCGCAGATCGATCAGATCGGTGGTCATCGTAGGAAAAAGGATACAACAAGCCATCCTAATAGGAAGGAAAAACCGAAGTTCAAAAGAACCAAGAATGGACTGAGCTGCTGATATGAAAAGGGCCGGCGTGTGGCCGGCCCTTCAGTTGCCTTGATGTTTGACTCAAAAAATCCGGCAGATCTGAGTTCGCCACGGGGGGCTGGGGGGCTATTGCATACCGCGGCGCCCGCAGATCGTACCCATCAAGGTATGATCTTAATATGGGTATGTATTTTGGCTGGCCAAGGGCTGGAATGCGGCGAAATCATGAAATTTTCTGTATTCTTTTTGGAAAAGTTACGTAGCGGCAGAAAGTTGATTGATCTGACCTGAATTAAACTGAAGTTCCGCTGATTTTGATCTTTCTGCAGCCTCGGACTTGCAAATCAGGGCAGACAGGCAGCATCATGACACTGAGATGACACTGAGATGACACTGAGATGACACTGAGATGACACCTGCCGTGGACCTTATCGGCCCGTTTAAGGGTTGTTGATCGGAGCAAAAGGAGGCGGAATGAGCGAAGCCGACGAAAGCGCGTCCGAGCGCAGCGGGAGCTTGAGCCCTCTTGTACATGGGCACAAAGCTCCTCCACCCAAACCGGTGGTGTCCTTCAACCGGCGCGAACTTGACACGATCTTGCGGCTTTACGGCCGGATGGTTGCTGATGGAGAATGGCGCGACTACGCCATCGACATATTGAAAGACCGGGCCGTTTTTTCAGTTTTCCGGCGCTCGTCCGAGATGCCGCTCTACCGCATTGAAAAAGATCCGAAACTGGCACGCCGCCAAGGGGCTTACTCGATCATTGCAGCGGGCGGTATGATTTTAAAACGCGGGCATGACCTTGCTCAGGTGCTCCGCGTTCTGGAAAAGAAAAAACACCTGCGGGTCGTCGACGCCTGATCTGGCTAATCGTCAAGCCTGAGCTCTAATTAAGCCTTTGGCGCTCGGCTGGATAAAGTGCGTTCTGCAAATAGTGAGGAACGCAGAATTGGCGGTCGAGTGTTAACTGATTTGCCTCCAGCCATTTCGACACGAGTTCGATGAGCCGTTCCGGATCCTTTTGATAAAGGGCGCGGCAAAGTTCCATATCGAGCTGACTTTTGGGGCTGTTCTGCGGGACTTCAATCATCGGTCATTTCACCGTTACAGTTTGACAACAGCTAGTGCCCCATTTTTTCATGTGCGGTGCAGTGCTGACAGGAAATAATCAGTATAGAGCTGGCCCGGTTCATAATTCTCAGTTATGGCCATGAAATTCGCCCGCAGGACGGAAAAGTGCCAACACAAAACACAAAAGGCCTGCACTGACAAAGACGGCAGGCAAACCAAATTGCGGTGCCAGATAACCGCCTGCAACCGGGCCGATGCCTTGACCAAGCGAGATTAGAAAAAACGTCAGCCCAAATCCGATGGAAGGCGTGTTGCGGAAGATCCGCATGCTCCACATTCCAAACAATGCTGTCGTGATGATGAAGCCGGCCCCGAAACTGGCAGCAGAATAGTAGATTCCGGACGGAATGCTCGCGGCCACAGGGAGGGTTGCGATCGCGCCGCCAATCAGGATCAGCAAAAGGCCGTAACTGGAACGCAAGCCCCACCGGTTAACCAGACCTCCGGCAAAACAACCGGTGATCCCTGCGGTGCCCAATACAATCCAAAACACTACAGCCGTCGCTGGATTTTCGGTTATCGCTAACAAGAGATCTACTGCGTAGGTCCAATAAATGGCTGTTACGATTCCAAACAACAAAGCGGCGGCAAAAAGAGGCCTGGCCGAGGGATTGAGCAGTTCTGATATTGGGACACCTGACATTTTTTCTTGCCTAGGGCTGTTTCGCGGCAGGATCGCCATATTCCAGATCGTGAAAAGGCCGGCGAGACCAGCAAAAATCAACCAGGCCAGCCGCCAGTCTTCACTCGCAAAAAGCGCCAGAGGGCCGGCCAAAGCGACCCCAAACCCGGTTCCTGAATTTATCCAGGCGTAAATCGCATTTTGCCGCTTGGTTTCGATGTGATGGACGATAACATCTGAAAACGGCGGGTAAGCAAGACCGGGACTCATACCGGCAACAAAAACTCCGATTGCTAGGATTTCAGGACTTTGTGAGATCCCGATCAGGGTCATTCCGGCGGTTGCCGAAAGCCCGCCGAGAAAAATTGGCAGGCGCGGCCCAACCATTGTTGAAAGCCAGGACCCGGCAAAAGTGGCAATCAGATATCCTGCATAGGATAATCCGGCGATAAGGCCGATGGTTTCGGTTGAAAGCGCAAATTCTTGCCGGATTTCCGGCAAGAAAAGGCCGAAGCAATAGCGGGCGAGCCCGTAAGTGGCAGCGACGATTGCCAAACCAGCAGCAGTCAGACCCAGGAGATTCGGTGGCTGGATGTTAGTTTCGGCGGGAAAGTTGGAAGTGAAGTGTTTCGTCACCGCTTGTCGCCTCGCAAAGGATTTTAAAATGGCCGTTTAGCGCCCGGTAGTGACGGTACTGTTCAGGTGTCAGCTTCAGGCAAAAGTTGGAAACGTGCAAGTTTCTTTGTCTGGTTGTGGTTGCGTATTCTTCCGCCAAAATAGCGGCTTGCGCTGTTTGGCCATCATGAAATTGGACAGGCAATAAAAAGAAACGATTTAGACTTGGGGTTTTTGTGCAGATCGCTTTTTCAAATGCAATTCGGGAAAACCTCAACATGGCGGGATGACTGTAAAAACTGCTTATCCGGTCTTGATGTGACTGTATGAGTAGTTGGCTTTCGGCCAAGAGATAATCACCTGGCCGTGCGATTGTCCGGAGCCATTCATTCACGACTGATGGATCATCATTGCCTTCCTGAAATCCAAGCATGGTAATCAGCGCAGGGGTTTCAGACCCAATTTGAAGTTCTGGCATCTGGAACTCTTCAAAGGCACTGGTAACAAATGTCAGAGGCGTTCCATTAAGAACCTGCTCTAAGACCGGCCTCATATGCTCAGCGGATTTTGGATTGATATCGACAGCTATATACTGATCGATCTTAACGTTCATTTCTTGTAGCGTTTTCAGTATGTAAGCGGTCTTGATTGGTTCAGGTCCAAGTTCAACATAGGTCAATGGCCGGGCGCTTGCCGTTTGGGCGATTTGGGAACAAATCTCCAAAAGAGCCTGCCGGAATGAATTGCCGCTGTTCGTGGCCTTTCCAAGCGAGTTGGAGGCCAGACCTTGTTCATTCAGTTGCCGCATAAGATCGAACACTTCGAACAAGTGATCCGAAGATCCACTGCCGGAGGCTTTTTCAGCATATTTTTCCCGATTTTCCTGAGTGAGGATCCGATCCGTACTGAACTCTGTATGCAGGGAAATTGCGGATCGAACTCTTTCGCAAAGCGGTGGCAAAACAATTGCCGGAGTTTCCAGATCGGGCTGTGGCGCAGAATAAGCTAACGACATTTGGAACCTTTTGGGCTTTGGATTACATCCTCCCGTAATAGGGGATTATGCCCATGCAGCTAAATTTATAATTGCAACTCCGTATAATATAATTTTATATTCAACCATAGATAGTGTTGTTGAATTTTGTTTCCTTTTTGTAGGTGGGGTTGGTGGGGTAAATGACTGCCGGACGATTTGACATCGAGCTTCTAGAGGCTTTTGTGGCCGTTGCCGATACTGGGAGTGTTACGCGCGCAGGGGCGCTCATCAACCGAACACAGCCTTGCGTGAGTTCTCAGCTGCGCCGGCTGGAAGACCGAATAGGGCGCCAACTCATAGAGCGGACGTCACGCATCATGGTTCTGACGCCACATGGCCGCATATTGTATGATCACGCCGCTCAAATTCTGAAATCCCACGAAGAAGCCCGCATGCGTCTGTCTGCGCCAGAGCTTACCGGAAAAGTGCATGTCGGTTTGCCTGAGTGGTTTGCAACAAGCAGATTGCAATCGTTGTTCTGCAGCTTCGTGAGGGTTCATTCAAACGTAAAGCTGGAATTGACGGTGGCAGACAGCGCGACGCTGCATGAGCGGCTGGCGACCAATGAAATCAATTTGGCGATTGCCCTTGTGCAATCAGGTTCCGCGGAAGCAAATGCTTGTGTCGAGGAGCTGCTTTACTGGGTGGCCAGTTTGGATTGCGTTTTGTCCGACCCGTTGCCGTTGATCTTGTTTCCTGAGCCGTGCCCCTTCCGCCAATTCGTTTTTACATCATTGGAAGCCGCTGGGCGGCGCTGGTATGAGCAAATCACCACAACCAGCGTTGCAGCTGCACAAATGGCAATCCTCTCGGGAACCGGAGTTGGCTGTTTGCCGGCGGGAGCGGTTCTTGACAGTTTCAAAGTCTTAAAGGAGCAAGCAGGGTTTCCGCCATTGCCGGCGACCCGCTTGGCGATTTACACGCAAGCTCAGAATTCCTCACCCATTGTGCATCACCTGAAGACTTATCTTGAGCAGTTTCTGGAGAGTTCTGTTTCCGGCCAGTCGGTCTTGAACTCCAGCACCCATCCCGATTTGCGGGTCGTGCAAGCTTAGCAACCGTCAAATGTCAAAACAAAAAAGCCCGGCGCAGTGGCCGGGCTTTCGCGTTTCTTTATGCAGAGCGCTTATTCGCGGTTGCCGAACAGCTGCAGCAGCATCAGGAACAGGTTGATGAAGTCCAGGTACAGGCGCAGGGCGCCCATGACGGACTTCTTGGTGGCAACTTCACCAGAGTCGCCTTCGTAGTACATTTCCTTGATCTGCTGGGTGTCGTAGGCCGTCAGGCCGGCAAACACCAGAACACCGATCACGGAGATGGCGAACTGCATCGCAGAGGAGGCCAAGAAGATGTTGACCAGGGACGCGATGACGATACCGATCAGGCCCATGAACAGGAATGAACCCCAAGCGGACAGGTCTTTCTTAGTGGTGTAACCGAAGATGCTCAGTGCACCGAAAGAAGCTGCCGAGATGAAAAACACGCGCGCGATCGAACCACCGGTGTACACCATGAAGATCGATGAGAGCGAGATGCCCATCATGGCGGAGTAGACCAGGAACATGGTCCGCGCAGCAGATGCGCTCATGGACTGGATGCGGAAGGACAGCCACATTACCATTCCAAGCGGAGCCAGCATGACAACCCATTTCAGCGGGCTGCCGAAGATGGCGGAGCCCAGCGGTGTCAGGCCAACAATGGCGCCGGCATCGTTGGTGACAACCGACATCATGTAGGTGCCAATGGCAAAGAAGCCGGTCAGCGCTACGCCGAAGGTCATGTAGTTGTAAACGCCCAGCATATAGGCGCGCAGGCCCTGGTCTATGCCGGCCTCGGCACGTGCGCCGGCAACCGAATAGGCGCCTTGAGATTGACGGTCAAAGGTCGACATGGTCGTGAGTTTCCCCTTTATTCATATTATGCGCATGATATTCCGCATGCAGCACAGCTCCCTCAACATATGGGAGAATACGGATCTTAGCACAAGATTGATTTCGTGAAAAAATCGTAATCTTTCTACGCCAGTCCGTATTTCCGCACCGTATGATTAAGAGAGTGCCTTATTTCATTTCTTTTAGGCGGGATTCAATCTGCCGGTCACATGTGCCTTGTTGCCAGCGGAAGATCTCTTCTGCCTTGAAATCCATCACTTCTTTTGTTGTGTCGCGCATGACTTCCGGTGTTACGCCGTCCTGAAACCATTGCAGGACACCATAATCCCCACCGGCATCGGTGAAGAAGGCCAGTGGTTTGCCATTTTCCATAATGCCAACCCGGCCAACACGAACATCCTCGACGGTCACGTCACGGGACTTGCCGTCGATTGTGAGCTTGGATTTCGAAACGCGCAGTTTTTTGCCTGCTGACTGCGGTGTGCCAACCCAGCCGCCGCCTTTCAAGCGGTTGCCCTTGTTTTCCACGGACAGGCAGGAGTTTTTATAGCTCGGGATAGACAAGCGTTTTGCTGAGACTTCAATCGCGTCTTTGCCCTTTTCCGAGATAGTATATTTCATCTCGTGTTCGCCCGTCCGGTAGACCCGGATTCCAACGGGTGTGAAACCGTTATCACCAATGCTACGGGTGAAAAAATCGAACTGGTTGGCATCATTGGTGCCAGCCCGGCGGTAGAGCCAGCGCTTTGGCAAACCATTTTCGAACACCAGCCAATCACTGACGACCAGGCCGCGTGCGCCCTCAGGCGTATTCAGCTGCCAGACACCGGTGTGAAACGGGCTCTCGGCCTGGGCAGCAGGTGCAGCCATTAGCAGAGATGCGGCAGCAAGCGCAGCGGCGGCAGTGGTCTTGAACAACGAACTCAAATGATTGACCGGCATATTGGTTAGCCCTCCCAGAAAAAAGACAGCTAATCGGATAGCCAAGATAGGCCGGACGCGCAAGGCTCATCGATCGTGAGCAAGCGCCTCCGTGTAGAGAATTTCATGAATTTTTTCTGACGGTTAACGATTATACCGCCAGTTCTAAAGATTCCTAAGGACAGGAGCTGGTTTCTCGCCAAGTACGCGCCATGTGCCGATCAGGCCAAATCCGACGGTCAAAACCAGCGCGATCAGGGCTGCGCTGAAGGCTGTGACCGGCAGCAGTGTGAACGAACCGCCCATGATCCCGGTAATCACATACCAAGCAGCGACCCCGCCCGCCAGAACCGCAAAAACGGCGGTGACAAAGCCCAATATTGCATATTCCAGTCCGTAAGCAACAATCAGCCGTGTCCGGGTCGCACCGATGGTTTTGAGGATCACAGCATCATAGATTCGGCTGCGGTGACCAGCTGCCAATGCGCCAGCAAGTACCAGGATGCTCGCGATCAATGTGATCGAAGAGGCACCGCGTATGGCCCAGGCGAGCTGCGCGACCAGATTGTTCACCTGAGTGATGGCATCCTTTACTCGGACGGTCGTGACAGTCGGATAGGCATTGGACACGGTTTTCAAGAGCGCCAGCTCAGTTTCGGCCGGTACAGCGTTTTCCCAGCCCAGTGTCATCAGGTGAGAGTGCGGTGCGCCGGCAAACGTATTCGGCGAGAACACCATGACGAAGTTGATGCCAAGCGATTGCCATTCGACATCCCGGAGATTGGCGATCGTGGCCGAGATCTCCCGTCCCAGAACGTTGACGGTAATGGTGTCTCCGATTTTCAAGCCGAGTTCCATGGCCGCTTCCGCATCAAAGGACAAGAGCGGCGGGCCTGCATAATCCTGTGGCCACCACTCGCCTTCGGCCAGCTTGGAATTGGCAGGCAGTTCTGCCTCATAAGTGATGCCGCGGTCGCCGCGCAAAACCCAATCTGAGCCTTCTTGTGCGGGAACAAATTCACTGCTGGCAATGCCGTTCAAAGTTGTGATGCGGCCGCGCAGCATCGGAACACTTTGAATTTCAGCGCCCGTTGTCTCGGATTGCAATAGCGTGTCAAAGGCGTCCCGCTCGTGGCTTTGAATGTCGACAAAAAAGAAGCTGGGTGCCTGACCGGCGATGGTTGCCGTGAGTTCCCGGCGCAGATTGCCGTCAATCAACGTTAGGGCGACGAGCAATGACAAGCCGAGGCCGAGCGACAGCACAACTGACGGCGTCAGGGCCCCGGGCCGGTGAATATTGGCAATCGCTAGGCGTAACTCTGTCGAGCGAACCTGTGGCAGCCGTTTGGCCAGCGCCATGATCGCTCGCGCAACGGCGACCAGCAGGATAAACGCACCGGCAGACGCGGCGATGTAGATCGTTGCAATTCGCTGGTCATGAGCTAGGAAAATGGCAATGGCGGCAAGCGTGAGCACGGTAACAGCGGTGGCCGACAAATAGCGTTTGCGCGGCCACTTGTTTCCGCCGGTGACAATGTCCCGGAAGAGGGCTGTCGGCGGGACATCATGTGCACGTCCGAGCGGCCAGAGGGCAAAGGCCAGAGCTGTCAGAAGGCCGTAGATCAGCCCAAGCGCCAATTCTCCCGGATAGATCGACACAGCCAATTTGACAGGCAGCACGTTCGCAAGAGCAGCCCCTGCTGCAAACGGGATGATGGCACCGATAACAAGGCCAATCCCTATGCCGATCAGGGCCAGGATCAGCATTTGGACCAGATAGACCTGGAAGACAAACCCGCCGGTCGCGCCGAGGCATTTGAAGCTGGCTATGACCTCCCGTTTGGTTTCCAGAAACGCCCGGACGGCATTTGCAACACCAACACCGCCGACGACAAGGGCGGTCAGGCCGACCAAGGTCAGAAATTGAGCGAACCGGTCGATGCTACGCTGAAGCCCGGGCGAGGCATTGGCCCGCGAGCGAACCCGCCAGCCGGCATCGGATTGAGTTTGTTCGGCGTCTTCGACAATCTGCCGAAGGGCATTGATGCTCGGGGCCGGATCCATGCGCACACGGTAATGCCAGCGCACAAGGCTGCCGGGCTGGACCAGATCCGTCGCTTCAATTGCTGCGGTAGAGATCATCAGGCGTGGACCGAAGTCCATGCCCCCGGCAAGTTTGTCCGGTTCACTGTCGATGACATCGGTGATTGTGACCGTGGAACGGCCGAGTTCGAGTTTATCGCCAACCTCTAGGTCGAGCCGGGCCAGAAGGGCCAATTCCGCAACGGCGCCCCAAGTTCCACCCTTTTGCGCCAAGGCATCTTGTAAGGTTTGTCCGGATTGCAATTCGAGGGCGCCATAGAGCGGATAAACGTCATCAACCGCCTTTAACTCGACCAGAGTTTGATCGGCGTTATCCGGGCGCCGGGCCATGGCCCGCAAAGTTGCCACTTCCGAGATGGAGCCAAGGCTGTTGATGTAGGCGCGTTCGTCGTCATTTACTTGACGGTGCACCAGCCGGAAAGAGAGATCGCCACCGAGAATGGCTTGGCCTTCCTGGGAAATCCCTTCTGTCAAGGCCCGGGAGACGGAGGTTACGCCGGAAATTGCCGCAACACCAAGCGCTATACAGGCGATGAAGATGTAAAAGCCTTTCAGTCCGCCGCGCAATTCACGCAGGGCGAAACGAAGGGCAAGGGAAAAGGTCTGATTGCCGCGGCTGGCCGGTCCGGAAACAAACCCGCTCATGCGGACACCTGTTCTTGTGTGTGCGGAAGATCGGCTGAGTGTTCTTCGATTTCGCCGGACCGGACGCGGATCACCCGGTCGCATTTCTCGGCAAGAGCTTGATCGTGGGTCACCAGAACAAGGGTGGTATTGCGCTTGCGCTGGGCTTCAAACATTAACTCCACGATTTGGGTGCCCGTGGATTCGTCCAGGTTGCCGGTCGGTTCGTCCGCGATCAAAATCTGCGGTTCGACGACAAGTGCCCTGGCAACAGCAACCCTCTGCTGTTCGCCACCGGACATTTGTGCCGGATAGTGATGCAGCCGATGGCCAAGCCCGACAGCGTCGAGTTCAGCCTTTGCCTTGGCGAAGGCTTCTGAGTCTCCCGCCAGCTCCAATGGAACGGCAACATTTTCAAGTGCCGTCATGTTTGGAACCAAATGGAAAGACTGGAAAATAATGCCGACATTGCGGCCGCGGAACCTTGCCAGCTGGTCTTCCGACAATCCGCCCAGTTCCGAATTGGCGACTTGAACAGAGCCTTCGTCCGCACGCTCCAGCCCCGCCATTACCATCAACAGAGTTGATTTACCGGACCCGGATGGCCCCACCAAACCCACGGAGGTGCTTTGATCGATCTCCAGATCAATTCCTTTGAGAATATGGACCCGGCCAGCGCCTTCGCCGAGGGTCAGGTGGACATTTTTCAAAGCAATTGCTGGTGCAGTTGTCATGTTTGGGCCTTTATAACGGTCATATGCTGGCCATTTTGGCCGTCACATGCCCTCGACAAGTGGTCACTTTGCGACCATATGGGCCTGATGTCGCACGTCTTCCAGTCAGGAAAGTGTAATAGAGTGTATCGATTCTTTCTTTATTTGATGATGTCCCTGGTTTTCGTTGCCGCAGGCACGGCGAAAGCTGCTGATCTCAAGCTGGTGGTTCTGGGCGATAGCCTGTCGGCCGGATATCAACTCTCGGCAGGCGATGGCTTTCCGGAACAATTACAGCGTGCCCTTGATCAGCGCGGCCATTCCGTCGAAGTCGTCAATGCCGGCGTTTCTGGAGACACATCTTCCGGGGGGCTTTCACGCCTCGACTGGTCGGTTGGCGATGATACCGACGCGGTGATCGTTGAATTGGGCGCCAATGACGCGCTTCGGGGTATCCAGCCGGAGGTCACCCGGAAAAACATTCAAGACATCGTCACGCGTCTCAAAGACAAAAAGATTGCTGTGCTTCTGGCCGGAATGCTGGCGCCACGAAATCTTGGTGATGCTTATGCGCAAGCCTTTGATTCCATCTATCCAGATGTGTCAAAGGAGCAGGGAGCTCTGCTTTATCCCTTTTTTCTAGATGGGGTCGCGCTCAATCCAGACCTCAACTTAGCGGACGGTATGCACCCGAATGTAAAGGGTGTTGCGGTCATCGTTGAAAACATCTTGCCTATGGTCGAAGAGCTGCTCTTGGAGGCAGGAAAGTCCTAAAGCGCCTGCCGCTTTTCGCCCAACAGACGAAATACAAAAGGAAAACCTGCATGGAAATGCGCACGCTCGGCCGCACGGATATCAAGGTCAGTGCTTTGTGCCTTGGCACAATGACGTTCGGTGAACAGAACACCGAGGCCGAAGGGCACGCTCAGATGGATTATGCGCTGGAAAAGGGCGTCAACTTCTTTGATACGGCAGAGCTCTATGCGATCCCGCCGAAAAAGGAAACGCGCGGGCGAACCGAACGCATCATCGGAACCTGGTTCAAAAAGACCGGCAACCGCGACAAGGTTGTTCTAGCCACCAAAGTGGTTGGCCGGACTGGTATGGACTGGTTCCGCGAGCACGGCAAAGGCGCGAGCTTGACCCGCACGGAAATCGAGTTTGCCGTCGACCGCAGCCTTAAAAATCTTCAGACCGACTACATCGATCTCTATCAGATCCACTGGCCGGATCGGAACATGAGCAATTTCGGCGCAAATCCGACCCGCTGGGCCGCTCCGGACCGGGTGGAAGGTGAAAACAGTATTGAAAGCACCCTGGAAGTCATGGCGGATCTGGTGAAGAGCGGTAAGGTGCGCCAGATCGGTATTTCCAATGAGAGTTCCTGGGGTGCGATGCGTTATGTCGCGGCATCCGAACATCTCGGCCTGCCACGGGTCGCTTCCATCCAGAACACCTACAACCTGGTGAACCGGACGTTTGAGACCGGACTGGCGGAGATTGCAGACCGCGAGGACGTCGGCCTTCTGGGCTATTCCGCGTTGGCGCAAGGGTATCTGAGCGGAAAATACAAAGGGGGAGCATTGCCGGCTGGCTCTCGCAAACGCCTGTTCGACCGCTTGCAGCGTTACGAGCATCCACGGGCCTTGGCCGCCTATGATGCTTATTTCGACTTGGCCAAGGAGGCGGGTCTTGATCCGGCTCAGATGGCGATTGCTTTTGCCAAGTCGCGGGACTTCATGACTTCTGTCATTTTGGGCGCGACTCGGATGGAGCAATTGGAAACGGACATTGGTGCGGCCGATGTGACGCTGAGCAGCGATGTTCTGGAAAAAATCGATGCCATTCACCAGGAATTTGGTAATCCGGCGCCATAGACGCGGCGGTTCTGATCCAGAGAATCAAACTGAAAACAATTCAGGCCGGACAGACGTTTCTGTCCGGCCTTTTTTTGTCTCTCCACATAAATACCGGTTAAAATCCAATATCTTGGTTTTTTGTCTTGCGAATTTCATGAAGTTGATTCCTCATGGGAGACATCAGCGTTTGGCGGAGGGACCACCTATGCCGCGGCTTTTTACAGGCCTTGAGATTCCGTCTGAGACGGCCCTCATGTTGTCCATGCTCCGGGGAGGCCTTCGGGGCGCCCGCTGGATCGATCCGGGAAATTATCACATCACCCTGCGTTTTATTGGCGACATCGACGATCGCACGGCTGACGAGGTTGTGGACGCCCTTGACCGGATCCATCGGGAGCCCGTGGAAATCCGGCTAGATAGCCTTGGATCTTTCGGCAATGGCAAACCGCACGCGGTCTGGGCCGGGGTTCAATTGACCTCGGCACTGGCAGAACTGCAGGCGGAGCAGGAGAGGATCCTGCAACGGCTGAATTTGCCAGCTGAACGGCGCAAGTATGTGCCGCACGTCACCCTTGCCCGGTGCAAATCATCGACCAACGAGGATGTCGCAAAGTGGCTGTGTGAGCGTGGCAGTTTTCAGGCACCGCCATTTGTTGCCGGCCGGTTTGTCCTTTTTTCTGCCAAATCCAGCGTTGGTGGCGGGCCATATCTTGTCGAAGAAGCCTATCCACTGGCGGCGTGAGTTGGGAAGGCCCGGATTGAATTTCGTTCGCAGTGTCGCGAGTGAAGTCTATTTGGTGTTGATGTTGTGGATTGCAATCTGAAGTATTTATATTGGTACTTTGGCGAATTCCTTTCAGTCAATTTGAAAATTTAGTATCTGTGTTTATGCAGATGCGTCTATCTGTAACTTCGGATCAAATGTATGACGTCAATAACAATTCTGAGGGGGTTATAACATTATTTAGCCAGCTAAGGTTGTTGTTATTTTCTGTTTCAATTCTTATTTCTGTCTTTGGACTATTGAAAATTGTCTCTTTTTTATTTTGGTGTCGTAAAGGAATATTAATTCAAATCAGGTGACCTGTGCCAACTGTGCGTGGATTGAATCCTTCAATCTGCAATTTAAAAAATGGTGCACCTATGAAGTTCATCGCTAATCTGTCAATCGCGGCACGCGTAGGCAGCCTGTCGGTCATCACAATCATTGCTATTGTCGCGTTGTTCTTTATCGCCCGGCACAGCCATGTTTTAGTTGGGGCGGAAAACGACAAGCTCGCCGAATACTCCCAAATGGATTTCTACGTATCGCAAGTTCTGGCGAGAGCTCAGGACATGCGGCGCGCCGAGAAAGAGTTTCTACTCAAAAAGGATCCAGCGCTTCAGGAAACTTACAACAAGAGTTTTGATGAAGCTGTTGAGTTCCTGAAGTCTATTGCGGAAAAACCAGAAGCTTCTGGTCAGATGGCGGCGATTGAGAACCTCGAAAAAACTCTCACAATGCACAAGGAAGAGTTCGACGTCCTTGTTGTTGATATGACCGAAATGGGTCTGAACGAGAAGGTGGGCCTTAAAGGGGAGTTGCGCTCCGCCGTTCATAATGTCGAAGAAAAACTCAAAGCGGCCAATCTTGACGCTCTGACGGTCAAGATGCTGATGATGCGCCGCCATGAAAAAGACTTCATGCTGCGCGGTGCCACCAAATACATCGATCGGATCGATAAGCGTCGTGCTGAATTTGCAAAAATGCTTCCCGAAAGCGGATTGTCTGATGCCGAGCAGAAGGAAATCAGCAGCCTTCTGGATACGTACCAAGCAGCCTTCAAAAAATTTGCTGAAAAATCAATCCGCATCCAAGAGGAAATTGCTCACGCGGATGAGACGTTTGAAAAGCTTACTCCAGATTGGGCAGCTCTGTCTGAGACGGCCTATCTTGGAAAAAAAGCGGCGAGCGAAGGTGTTGTCACGGCGCGTGATCTTTCCCGAAACGTTTTCCTTGTCGTTGGTGCAGTCGGACTGCTGCTTGCGATTGCTCTTGGCTGGGTAATCGGTCGCAGCATCACAGGTCCGATCAACTCGCTTACGACCGTCATGAGCGAACTGGCGGAAGGCAATAACAACGTCGAAGTTGGGTTTGCAGACCGCCAAAACGAAATCGGAAGCATTGCCCGCGCCGTTGAGGTCTTCCGCGCCAATGCGATCCGGACAGAACAGCTTGAGGCAGAACAGAAGGACCAGGAAGCCCGCGCTGAGGAAGAAAAACGGGCGATGATGCAAAATCTGGCAAGCCAGTTCGAAGCCTCTGTCGGCGCGATCGTCGAGCGGGTTTCCAATACAGCATCCAATCTGGATCAAAGCGCGCAGACAATGGCACGCGTATCGGAAAATACCAGCGAACGGGCTGAAAACGCAGCTCTTGCCTCGGCACAAACAACCGAAAACGTCTCGGTCGTGGCCTCCGCCGCAGAAGAAATGACGGCTTCGATTAGCGAGATCAATGAACAGATTATCCGTGCGTCTCACGCGTCAAAGAGCGCCGCACAAGATGTCTCCAGCACGGCGAGCCAAATGGAAGCTTTGGCAAATATGGCTGACCGGATTGGCGAAGTCGTTTCCATGATCTCTGACATTGCCGAGCAGACCAATTTGCTGGCCCTGAACGCAACCATCGAATCTGCCCGCGCCGGCGAAGCCGGTAAGGGCTTCGCGGTTGTGGCCAGCGAGGTAAAGGCTCTGGCGAATGAAACCGCCAAGGCAACGGAAAACATCTCCGAGCTGGTGACGGAAATCCAGGCAGAAACCAAAACAGCTGTTGGATCGATTGCGAAGATCGGCGATGTGATGCGCGATCTTGATCAATCCTCGACCGCCATTGCCTCTGCCATGGAAGAGCAAGGCGCGACCACTCAAAGCGTTGCGGAGAATGTCGCCCAGGCCGCCAATGGCACGCGGGATGTATCCGACAGCATTCAGGTTGTGAAAGACGCGTCGGTCGATTCAAGTGCAGCGACCCACGAAGTGCAATCGAGCATCGATGAACTGACGGAACAGTCGAACCTGTTGCGTGATGAGGTCAACCGGTTCCTCGGTCAGATCAGAGCAGCTTGATGTCTCAGACACGCCCGGCTCTTTTTTGCCGGGCGTGTCCTGTTTCCTTGAACGGCATCCATCAATTGCAATCTTGGACAACGCCGGAATGGCGGACCGTCTCTACACGCGTTCTGTGGACCCGGTACCGGATAGTTTTGGATGGTGTTTCATATATTGAGAGATGACCCGGTTTTAATTGCATCCATCGAGACGAATGTTCTGAACTTTTTGATGTTGCCGTTTTCAAAGAACATCCGGCGTGTGAAATCCTCGTAAGCGGGCATGCTTTCAACAATGACCACCAGAACAAAATCGACTTCACCGGTCACATAAAAACACTGCTGCACTTCAGGCGCTTCCCGAAAGGCAAGTTTTGCGGCATCAATTTCCTTTGGAATTTCGCTTGCAAGCTCGACTTCCACGAAAATTGTCAAAGGAAGGCCGACAGCCGCCGGTTTCACAACGGCAACGTTGGCTGTGATGACACCATCCGCCTCCATGCGGCGGATGCGCCGCTGCACGGATGGTGCCGAAAGATTTACCTGCTCACCAATTTTATGCTGGGGTGTTTTGTTGTCCTTCTGCAAAACACCCAATATGGCTCGGTCATGGCTGTCCAGATTGTTCATGTGAAATAATCTTGCATCTAAGCGCTAGAATTCCAGCGCATATTTCATCGGTAGCAAGTTATTCTCTCATTCAGGTTCTGTAAATCGGGATGAAGAAGAGAGATCAAACGATGGTCCAGTTTGAAAACCGCTTGCGCGCTCTTCGGCACGAGTTTCACCAAAACCCTGAACTGGGGTTTCAGGAACACTGGACCAAAGCCCGTATTGCGCAACATTTGCGGGGTCTCGGCATTGAAACGCACGAAGGCATCGGTGTTGTTGGGGTTCTGCGCGCAGGCAAAGGCAATAAGGCGATCGGCCTTCGGGCGGATTTTGATGCTCTGCCTATCTCAGAGGCTAACACTTTTGCGCACCGGTCGCTGAATGACGGTTTAATGCACGCTTGCGGCCACGACGGTCATACAGCCATGCTCCTGGGAGCCGCGGAACTGCTTGCAAAAGCCCAAGATTTTGACGGTACGGTTGTGCTCCTTTTTCAGCCGAATGAAGAACATGGCCTCGGGGCCAAGGCGATGATTGACGAAGGCGTCCTGACCCGGTTTCCGATAGAGGAAGTTTATGGGGCTCACAATCTGCCAGGAGAGCCGGTGGGCCGTATTTCAACCCGGCCGGGTTTCATCTGTGCCAGCGAGAGTCTTTTTGAAATCGAAATCAGGGGAACAGGCGGACACGCTTCCATGCCTCAGGCTGGCCGGGAGACCTTGACGCCGGGCGCGGAGTTGGTTCTTGCCCTGCAAACGATTGTTTCGCGCAAACTGCCGCCATCGTCGGGCGCTGTCGTGTCGGTGACTGAGTTCATCAGCGATGGGCAGCGCAATGTCCTGCCTGGACATACACGGATCAAAGGTGAGGTCCGGGCCCGGTCATCGGATGACCGCAGCCAGGCAGAATACCACCTGCGCCAGATAGCCGCCGGCATTGGGACAAGCCACGAAGTCGACATCTCTGTTGAATTTCGAACGGAGTTCATTGAAGCAGTCAATGACTATGATGTGGCCACCAGGGTTGCTGAAGTGGCCCGGTCATTGGGATTGGAAACGGACGGCAACCGGCCGCCAATGAGCTTTTCTGAGGACTTTGCTTATTTCGCTGATGCCGTGCCGGGATGTTTTCTTTTGATGGGCAACGGCACAGAAGGGGCGCACGGGCGGCCGCTTCACTCAGCGGATTATGACTTTAATGATGACCTGCTCCCCATCGGAGCAAGTTTCTGGGCAGAACTGGTGCGCCAGCGCCTGCCACTCAACGGCTGACCGGAGATTATGGATGACCAATGTGATCTCACACCGTTCCGGAAAACCGTCCTTCGGGCCAGCTGCTGAAACCGTGCTCCCCAGAGATGCCTATTCAGTTGCTTTTGAAGAAATTGTTCAGTGGCAGGGATATCAGCCGACCCCCCTCCATTCCTTGCCAGCATTAGCAAACGATCTTGGCCTGGGTGCCGTCTACTACAAGGACGAAGGACCCAGGTTTGGTTTGGGCAGTTTCAAGGCTCTCGGCGGCGCCTATGCTGCACTTCGGGTTTTGCAGCGGGAAGTGGCGCGACGGACAGGAAAGGATGTTTCCCTGGTGGACATCCGGGAAGGGCGCTGGTCAGAAGAAGTTGCTCACATCACATTGGCTTCCGCAACGGATGGGAACCATGGCCGGTCACTGGCTTGGGGGTGCCAAAGGTTTGGCGCACCTTGCCGCATCTACATCCACGCCGAGGTCAGCGAAGGCCGGGCTCAATCCATGCGTGAGTTGGGCGCCGAAGTGATCCGGATTGAAGGCGATTATGATGAGTCCGTGGAATTGTGCCGCAAGGAAGCCGCCGAAAACGGCTGGTTCGTTGTCTCAGATACATCGTGGCCTGGCTATACGGATCCGCCACACGATGTCATGTCCGGCTATGGTGTGATGGTTAATGAGATCGTCGAGGAGCTGAAACAACCCCCAACCCATGTATTTTTGCAGGGCGGCGTTGGCGGTCTTGCGGGCTCGGTCGCCGCAAGATTGCGCCAGCACTATGGGTCAGAAACACCTCGTGTTTGTGTTGTCGAGCCAAAACTGGCGGCCTGCTTATATGAAAGTGCCGGTCAAGGAAAGCCGACCTCGGTAGACCTTCATGAGGAGACTGTTATGGCCGGCCTGTCATGCGGTGTTCCATCGCCCATAGCGTGGGAAATTCTTTGGAGCGAAGCGTCCGACTTTGTGGTGATCGATGATGCCCTTGTGGCTCCGGCAATGCGCCGGTTGGCACGTCCGGCATCGGGAGACCCGCTAATTGAGGCAGGTGAGAGCGGTGTTGCCGGTCTGGCTGCGATACTGGCTGCGCGCGACGAAGTTGATGTCTGGAAGCGCCTTGGGTTGAATGCCCGGTCACGAGTGCTTCTCATTGGTTCAGAAGGTGTGACGGACGAGGAGATCTACGCAAAGATCATGGCTGGCGCCTGATTGCTTGCAGCCATTGGCGCAAGAGGCTCTAGATGACGCCTTGTGAGCTGCCCAAAATGCTGCGCTCCATCTCAGGGGCTGTGACCTTAAGTCTTAAGAACTTTACGGTAGACATCCAGTGTCTTGGCGCACATGGTTTCGACCGTGAAATTCTCACTGGCGTGGACAAGTCCCCGGCCGGTCAGCGCCAATCGGTCTTCCGGCGTTTTATCAAGGGAGGTTTGGATCGCAGCCGCCAGGGCGTCGCTATCCCCCGGCGGAACCCGCCAGCCAGTCCTTTCTTTTTCTGTGACATCTGGTGGTGCCAGAACCGTTTCCGGGACAGCTCCGAGGTCTGAGACGATCACTGGAACGCGTGCGGCTTGCGCTTCCACGGCCGCACGGCCAAAAGCCTCCGGTTCAATCGAGGCAACCACAGATACATCAGCCAGCGCCATAGCCGCTGGCACATCGGCGCAATGCCCGACCAGCCGGACTTGATCCTGCAGATTCCAATCGGCAATCAGCTTTTTGAGTTCTGCCACATAGCTGTCCCGGCCCTGAGCATCGCCCGCCAATATCGCAATTGGCGCGGAGTTGCCGCTCGCCTTAAGCGAGCCCATTGCTTCGATCAGCACCTTTTGGCCTTTCCAGTAAGTCAGTCTGGCCATGTTTAGGACAATTGGCCGTCCAGTCGGGACACCCCAGCTGTCTTTCAAGGCTTGGCGGCGCAGGGCGCTGACGTTTTCTGGCGCAAGGCCTTTCAAGTCAGAGCCGCGGTGAATCACCGTGATCCGGTCGCGGGCGAACGGATGACGCTCCTTGATCAAGTTGGCGATGTAATTGGAGTTGGCGATCACCGCATCGCCGCGGGCCATGATCGAATTGTAGAGACCCTTGACGATGTTCGTTTGATTGTAACTGCCGTGATACGTGGTCACAAAGGGGATGTGGGTGCGCCGCGCGGCAAACAGTGAAGACCAGGCTGGGGCCCGGCTGCGGGCATGAATGATGTCGACATTCTGCTCTTTGATCAGACCAGCGAGCAGCCCGGCGTTTTTCCAGAGGGTCACCGGGTTTTTCGATTTCACCGGAAGTGTGAAATGAACGGCGCCAACATCTTCCAGATCCCGCACCATTTGCCCGCCTTGACTGGCGACGAGAGCTTTGCCTCCAGCGTCCACAAGCGCGCGGGCAATGTCGACGGTTGTGCGTTCTGCGCCGCCCGAGTTGAGGTCAGGGATCACTTGCAGGACGGTTGGGGCGGCAGACGAGGACACCAGAGGGACTCCGGACAGGCTTTCAAATGACGGGAAGCTGTGTCAAAGGACAGCAGCAAGAGAAATCAGAACAAGAGCCATAATATGGGGACGCAGGAACCGCAATTCATTGAAGCGGGAAAAAAGGGTTGCACGCGGAAAATCGCCGTTTTGAAAGATGCTGGCCGTCAGCCGGGCCTGATGTGGCTCTCTGGTTTCAAATCGGACATGACCGGCACAAAGGCCGAGGAACTTTCGAAGTTTGCCAGGACCAGCGGGCAGGAAGCGGTGCGGTTCGATTACTCCGGGCATGGGCGATCAGACGGCCGATTTGAAGACGTCTGTGTCTCTGACTGGTTGGAAGAAGCAGAAGCGGTCTTCGACACCTGCCTGGATGGAGACACAATACTGGTTGGCTCATCGATGGGCGGCTGGATCGCTCTTTTGTTGGCACTCGCCCGCAAAGACACAAAACGGATCAAGGGCCTGGTGCTGATCGCGCCAGCTGTCGACTTCACCGAAGAGCTGATGTGGAAACAAAGGTTCTCCGATGAGATCCGGGATACGATCTTGAAAGAGGGGCGCTGGGAGCAACCGTCAGAGTACAGCGACGATCGCTATGTCATCACCGCCAAACTGATCGAAGATGGCCGAAAGCATCTGCTCTTTGGCCAATCTCTTCAAATCGGTGCGCCCATCACGATCCTGCAAGGGGCGCTGGACCCGGATGTCCCGCTGGCCCATGCCGAACGGCTGGTCGAAGCTCTGCCGCAGGACGATGTCACCTTTTCTGTTGTGCCAGATGGCGATCATCGCCTCTCCCGGCCACAGGATATCGATCTGCTGCTTCGATCCGTTGCCAATATGTTGGATCAATAGGGCTCTTAGACTGGCAGTGTTTCCTTGCCTTGTTTTTGAACCCGGTACCAAGCCCAAAAGAGGCGTGCGGCAACGGCCCGGTTTGGCGCCCAGTTTGAGGCGATCTTGTCGAGTGTTTTTGGATCCGGTCTCTCGCCCAACTCCAACGCACCGCCGACCGCGACTTGAAGGGCTAGGTCACCGCTCGGGAATATGTCGGGATGACCGGCGCAAAACAGCAAAAAGATATCGGCTGTCCAGCGCCCTATTCCTTTGATTTCGCAAAGTCTGCTGTGCGCATGCTCGGGAGGTGCTGTGGCAAGGCTTTTTAAATCCAATCCGCTGGCGCAGGCGCTGCTGACAGCTCTCAAAGTCCGGATTTTGGGCCGTGACAAGCCCGCACCAGCAAGATCTTCATCCGAAAACTCAGACAGTTGAGGAGCAGTCAACGGGCTCACCAGGCTTTGGAGCCGGGCAAAGATTGCGCTGGCGCTGGCAACAGAGACCTGTTACCCGGTGATGATCTGCGTCAGACCTTCAAAATCGGCGGCGCGGCGCCGGAGCGGTAACGGCCCTGCCAATTCGGCGATCGGTCGCAAGCGTGGATCGGTATCCAGAAGCTGTGCAAGTCCGCGGTTCAGGTCATCTTCTGTGTGAATTGGCATCATGTCGGAAAATCGTGACCGTCCAGTCTTGCGCGCAGATGCGGGAGTGATAGGAACGATTAGCCGTAAAAGACAAGCAGCCCCTAATCAACCGTTCGCAATCCTTCATGTCCGAGCCCGTTTTCCGTTTCGCCCCTTCTCCGAATGGGCATTTGCATCTCGGCCATGCTCTGTCGGCGCTGCTCAATGCCCGGGCGGCAGTGGCACTTCAAGGGCGGTTTTTGGTGCGGGTGGAGGATATTGACCAGACTCGCTGCACGCCCGACCTTGAGCGCGACATGTTTGAGGATCTGGAATGGCTGGGTGTCCCGCTCGATGAGCCGGTTTTGCGGCAGTCCGAGGCTTTTCCGTTGTATCGGAACGCTTTGGAGCGGCTTCAGGACCTAGGTGTTGTTTATCCAGCTTATTTAACCCGCGCCGAAATCAAACGGTTCGTTGCTGACTATGAGAAGGACGGTGCGGTTTGGCCGAGGGATCCTGATGGAGCTCCGATCTATCCCGGAGATGATGCGGTTCTAAGCCCCAAAGAGCAGCAGGATCGGGCGCAAAGTGATGCGGCCTTTGCCTTGCGGTTGAATATGAAAGCAGCCCTAGCGCGGATAGAGACACCGCTCACCTGGCAGGAGTACGGTGCGGAAGGTCCGGCACTCTTTCATGCGCCGAAGCCGGTTCCAGTGGATGCGCTTGCCTGGGGGGATGTTGTCCTGGCCCGCAAGGATACGCCGACCAGTTATCACTTATCCGTTGTTGTCGACGATGCACGGCAGGGAATTACTGATGTGCTTCGAGGCCAGGATCTATACGCGGCCACCAGCGTGCACCGGGTCTTGCAAAGCCTTTTGGGTCTACCGGAGCCGCGTTACCGCCATCACCGGCTGATCCTTGGTGAGGATGGCCGAAAGCTCTCCAAATCCAATCAAGACACCAGCCTGCGCTCCTTGCGGGAAGCAGGTATCTCCCATGCGGACTTGCGCCGCCGGATCGGGCTTTAGAGCATGCCGCATTTAATTGGATTCTAAAGCATATACTCCAGGAACCAGATCCACAGACTGGTTGTCAGCACCGCCAGACCTGTCGTGACCGTGATTGCGTTGGCGGACATGGCATGACCTGTGCCGTATTTATTGGCAAAGACGTACGCGTTGATCCCGGTCGGGCAGGCAGCCGTCAATGTTGCGACCGCGACCCAAAGCGGCGGTAAGGCAAACACATATTGAGCCAATGTGAAAACAATGGCCGGCATGATGAAGATCTTGATCGCTGACAACATCAATCCCGGCAAGATATTGCCGCGCATGCCGTATTGAACCAGGCTCATGCCCAACGAAATCAGTGCCAGAGGCAGCGCCGTTGCGCCGATCCGGTTCAAAAGGTCGCTTGCAAGGTCTGGCAGCTCCAGGCCTGTCATCCGCCATAAGAACGCCGCGATAATTGTGATGACCAGCGGATTGCGGATCAGACTTGCCGCCGCGCGCTTGATCAAGGTGCTGACGGGTGGGCTGTCACCGCCGCTGTCATGCGCTGCTGCCCGTTCCATGACGATCGCCATGGCGACCGTCATGACAGCCAGGTGAATGGAGACAATCAGAAGGAGCGGTACGAGGCCTTCATCGCCATACACTGCGGCAATCAAGGGCATGCCAACCAGAATGGTGTTTGCAAAAGCTGACGAAATCGCGCCAATCGCTCCAGCCCTGGCGTCTCGGCCGAATCCCTTGCGGATCACCAGCGTTCCCAGGATCCAGACACAGGCCACACCCAAAAAATAGCTCGCCCACAGGTCCAGTGGCAAACCGTCTGATAGATCCGCGGTTGTTAGGGTGCGGAATATCAATAATGGAATTGCAACAACATAAATAAATTCCCCCAGAGCAGTGCCAACAGTTTGGTTTAGAATCTTGGCTTTGGCCAAAACATATCCAAAACCAATCAGTAAGAAGACAGGGGCAACGATGGTCAGAGTCTGGAAAAACATGTCATTGTGAAGGCTGGAGGGCGTCAGGATGGACACCAGGTGGCGGGCAAGGTAAGCACACTTGTCATACTGGTGTGCTGAGGCTGGTCACGCAAGCCTCGAAAGCTGCCGTCTCAACATAAGGTCACGCTGAATGGCAGAGCACGATGAGGACAATGTCAATCTTGCCCTCTTGGCGCATGACTTGCGCACCCCGCTCGGTGCGATGCGCTTGGCTGCAGAACTCATTGGGAATGGGCCTTTAAATGAGACGCAAAAGGATCAACTCGATACGCTGCTGAAGGCGGTCGACGCTTTGGACCAGATGACCGGTGAGTTGATTGTTCAGGCAGAGCCTGATCAACACACCAAAGACAAAGCTGTCCCCATTTCATCTGTTGTCTGTGAATGCGCCGATCTTTTCCAAATGGCGGCGGCAAACAAAGGTTTGAAACTAAAAATTAGGCTTCAGGAGCCGGCCGCGAATGCTCTGACTTTGCATAGCGGGCCACTGCGCCGCGCAATCTCTGCACTGTTGGACAATGCAATCAAGTATACGCACGCAGGCCGGGTGACTGTCGAACTGGTTTCGTGTCCGGAACCTGCAAACACAAAAAAGATCTCCGCAAAAAAGCAGAATGGCGGAGAGAGTTCCTTTTGGGTCAGTATTGCAATTACCGATACCGGGCCTGGAATTGATCCAAATGAACGGGTGAACGTGTTTCAGCCTTTCGTTCGCGGAAAAGAAGTGTCCGGTCAAGCGTCTGGGTCGGGTCTAGGGCTTTGGGGAACAATGCAAACGGTCCGGGAAATGGACGGAGCTCTTTCCTTGAGTACCCCGGCAATCGGCGGTTGCCGGTTCGACATTCAAATCCCTGTTGATTACCCGCCAGCCGCGATGGTTGACGGCGAAGACCTGGTTGCTTCTGCCGGGGACGAAGAAATTGTTTTGCCGGAACACGTCCTTATTGTGGACGATAATGACACGAATTGCCGTCTTTTGGCAGCCCTTTTGGAGTGTTATGGGGTGTCTTCTGACATTGCCAATTCGGGTGAGCAAGCAATCAGTTGCGTCGATGATAAGGACTATGATGCGGTGCTGTTGGATCTCAACATGCCCGGCATGAGCGGTGTTGAAACGGCTCAAGCACTGCAGGCCATGCGGCCGGCGCAGGAATTACCTCTCATCGCGGTAACTGCGGCCCTGGAAGCCTTTGGGGACAAGCGTTTGCGCGAAGCCGGTTTTCTAGAAGTTTTGGCCAAGCCACTTTCTCCATCAGCCCTACATGAAGCTTTGGTTCAGGCCCGGCGGAGCAAAAACGTATTTTGGATCTGAGGGCCTGACCTTGGGCTTCTAGTGGATCGAATCCGACATTTGAATCCCGTTTGCGGATGGGCCCTTTTCAAATGTCATATTCAAAAGATCCACTAGAAACAAAGGCTTGGATAGTGGTCTTTAAGACACCAGCATTTGCAAATTTGTGTGCGTCACGGGGATGAAAATGTTGGACTCAAACCACTATTGCATCAGTCTTCGGCAAAACTGGCCGCCAGCTCGAGTGCATCTTCCAAACGGTCGTTGCCCCAAAAGAGTTCTCCATTTGGCAGAACAAAACTTGGTGCGCCAAAGATGCCTTTGTCTTCTGCTTCGCTGACGGCTGCCCGCAACTTGTCTTTGATCTCGGCCGAGTGCGCTGCTTCCAGGATCTGTTTTGCCGGTGCGCCGGCCTCCAGAAGGAGTCCGGCGAGAAATGCTTCATCGGAAATGTCTTCGCCGGTTCCAAAACCGGCTATGAAAACGGCGCGGGTAAAATCCCCAATCCATGGCTGTGTGCGGCCTGCAAGGGCGATGCGGGCGGCTAGAAGTCCTGACTGCGGAAACGGTTCGGGCCTCACAAGGGGCAAGTAGTATCGCTCGCATTGGCGTTCCATATCCCGCCACATATAGCGGCCCTTGGCCGGGTTGAGGTTAAACGGCGAGGTGTCCCAACCCTGCTTCTTGAAGATCGGTCCAAGCAGGAATGGCCGCCAGGATACGGTCACACCACAGTCGCGCGCGAGCGTTTCGATCCGCATGGCAGACAGGTAGCTGTAGGTAGATCCAAACTCGTACCAGAACTCAAGGACAGGCTGTTTGGCCGCTGGCAGCGGAATAACATTGGAGGGTGCGTCAGGTGTTTCTTGCATAACGGCTGATCGGTTTCGAAGGATGTGCCGATTAAGAAACCGGCAGGAAGGGATTGGACGGGCAGCAGGGATGCGCTAAAGAGCGGCCATGAGCGATTTATCTCCGCCAAACCATACTGTGAAGTCTGTCTCACGCAAAGCGGCTGTCTGGTGCATTGCGCACCCGTTTGTTGCTGTTCTGGCGTACATCCTGGTTGTCTCCCTGTTCTTTTTGACCTTTCCTAAAACCGATCTTTGGATCAGCGGTTTGTTTTTTAGCCAAACAGACGGGTTTTGGGCGCAGCACGATCCTTTCTTGCAAAAAGTCAGGCATCTGGGACCGTTTTTGGTTCGGGTAATCGCTATTTGCGCGGTTGCCGTTCTGGTCATCAAGTTGCTGCTGCCAGGGCGGGCACCGATTTTGCCGTTGCGTCAGCCGCTGTTCTTGATTTCGACGCTGATCCTCGGGCCGGGAATTCTGGTCAATTCCATCCTGAAGAACAATTGGGGACGGCCACGACCGCGCTCGATTGAGGAGTTCGGCGGCGAATTGCCCTTTCAACCAGTCTGGAAAATCACAGACTACTGCGAGCGGAATTGCTCATTTGTATCCGGCGAAGGGTCTGCGGGCATCTGGCTCGTATCGATAGCGTTTCTTGTGCCCGCAAGCTGGCGAAAGGCCGTTTTGGCGTTTGTACTACCGCTGTGCTTGGTCCTGTCCATCAATCGTGTGGCCTTTGGCGGGCACTTCTTTTCAGACACAATGCTGTCCTGGGGGCTGACGTTTCTGGTTGTGCTCAGCGTTTATTGGCTGCTCTACCTGAAAAAAACACCTCTGGTGTCTGACCGGGGGCTCGATGAGTGGTTTACGTTGACCGGTCGGCGGTTCCACCGGATTTTCAGACGGCTTTTTGTACGCGCGCGTTTAAAAGTGCGATCTGCTATCCAGACTGCATCTGAGAAGTAGGCGAAGCCTGCACCGCTTATTTATTCCGGGGCCGGGTGCGTTTGAGGATGCGGGCAAAGCGAAGGGGTGACCGATCTTCGATCCACGTGAAGACACCGTTTAAATGCGGCGTTGATTTTCTCCGCTTCCGCAACAGGCGGGCGGCAGTCCGGCTGCTGCCGATGATGACGACACCTCCAAGCGCCAAAAGCGGCACGCCGGTTGGAATCGGCAACCAGACGGTCGCCAACCCAAGCAAGATTAGAAATGCGGCCAGAGACCACCACAAGAGTTTCATGAATGCGCCAAGTCCTGAAGCTATAGGCTCCTGATTAGCGCAGATAATGAGACGGATTTATGAAGCCGTCAGTGGCATGTTTCACATGTGCTTTGTAATCGTTGTGAGCAAGGAGTGGCTGCCCTGATCAATCAGCTGGTAAACCTGCTCAAACCCATCCTCGCCGCCATAATAAGGATCGGGTACATCCTTCGCTGGATCGTTCAAGAACAATCGAAGGCCCGGGTGGTCGAGTTGAGATCGGGAAGAGAGGGTTTCCAAATTCTCTGTGTCCATCGCGAGGATCAGGTCAAACCTATTAAAGTCCTCTGCAATCACTTGGCGTGCTCTTTGGCGGGAGATGTCGATCCCGTATTTGGCGGCAACTTCAATTGATCTTGGGTCCGGCGGGTTGCCAGCGTGCCAAGCGCCGGTACCGGCAGAATCAATATGAATATGGTCTGTAAGGCCAGCTTTATGAACAGCATCCCGAAACACCCCTTCGGCGAGCGGGGAGCGGCAGATGTTACCAAGGCATACGAATAGCACTGAAGTCATGGGCTAGGGTTCGGACTCATAAATGAGATGGTATTGGCGATAGTTCGCGAGGAAGTGGCCGCTGGCCGGGTCCATACCCTAGACAAAGCGGCCCTTTGCCGAACTGTCAAGACGCTGTGAGCTTAACGGAACTGTGTGCCGCCAGTGTTTCGGGATATAGTCCGCTCCGTGTCCAGATTAGGCGAATGCCGTGAGATCGGTATCAAGGATGCTGGCAAACAGCAGGTAGGACTTTTGCGGGAGAGTGAGATGGCGGAGCGGTTGAAGCCGGAAGATCGTGCTGCAGGATTGCAGGAACTTCCAAATTGGCACTTAGTGCCGGGGCGGGAGGCGATCTCCCGATCTTTCAAGTTTAAGGACTTTCAGGAAGCCTTCGCCTTCATGACAGTTGTGGCCTTTGCGGCGGAGAAAGTGAACCATCATCCTGAGTGGTCAAACGTCTATCGGACAGTTGACATCGTGCTGGCGACCCATGACGTAGGCGGCCTCAGTCAGCTGGATATGGAATTGGCCCGAAAAATCGATGTCATCTCGGGCCGGTTCAAGTGAAGTTATCCAGCGCCTTAGTTATGTGTGGAACTTTTCTGTGCCGACCCCAATAAGTCTATTTGATCTGGTTGGTTTGTAAGCCGGTCGATCCGAATTGGCTGTCCCAGGAAACTTGGGGTGTTGTTCAATAGCTGCCAGTCGGTTCTATTTCGCCGAAACCTTTTGTAAGCGGAACTGGTGACCGGTTTCTGTACGGGCTGCTTCGATCAAGGTGTGCCCATGTTCCTGGCAGAAATGGGGAATATCTATTTCGGCCATCGGATCTGTGGTCAGAATTGTCAGTTCTTCACCGGGGCTGAGTTTTGAGAGCGCTTTTTTGGTCTTGAGGACCGGAAGCGGGCATTTTAGGCCCATCAGATCGAGCAGATTACGTGTCACCTTAGTGTCCATTTTTCAAACAGGCATTTCTCTCAAAGATAAACAGTCAACGATGACTGGAAAAATTGCAGGAATTCCTGAATTTCTAGTGTGCATGTTCCGGTTTCTAGACGCTCAGCGTTCGGGCGTTTCTCCACTTAAGCCTTCTTAAAGGTCTGAGCAATTTACTTATAGGCAAAATTACCAAAGGGAAGGCTCTCATGAGGAACCTTTGCATCGCTCTTTGTCTTTTGTGTGCTTTAGCGGTTCTGCCGGGCAAGGCTCAGTCTGACCCCGTTGGTCTTACGCTCGTCACTCAGAGTTTCGCGCCACTGCAGTTTGCCAAGGATAATGAGCCGGCAGGTTATGTCGCCGATTTTTTGCTTGAGGCTCTTAACCGGGTCAATAATGACGGCCGTCCTGTAGACGTCGAGGCTTTTGAATTCCTGCCGTGGAAGCGGGCCATGCTCATGGCTGAAACGCAGCCCAATACCCTGTTTTTTTCCTTGTCCCGAACACCTGAGCGGGAAGACAAATTCATTTGGTTGGGTGAAGTCTCTCCCTACGGCCAGTACCTCTATCAATTGAAGAGGCAGCCTCCCATTCAAACCGCAGGTTTGAAGGATCTTTTGAAAAAAGACTACCGCATCGGTGTGCAAAGGGGCAGCAGCCAACACAGCTATTTTCAGGATTTGGGCGTGCGGGATGCCTCGACGCTGGTCCATATGACCAGCTACCAGCAGGGCATTGATATGCTGTACCTCGGCCGGATTGATCTTTTGCCGTTGACCGGCTTCCTGTCAAAGGGAACGGTCTGCGCGCGCGGGCATGACGGCACTCAGTTGCAGCCGGTGGTTTACATCAAAGAGCTCGCCAAGCCGCTCTGGGCCGTATTCAGCAAAGGGACTGATCCAGAACTTGTTGCTGCAGTCCAAGAGGAAATGAAGAACCTGCGCGAGGAGGGGTTTTGGGAACAGCGCTTCAATCACCATGTTGGGCTTTGGCAAGAGATTGCCTGCGATGCAGTTGCAATCACTGAGCCGGAAATGGTTTCTGCTGACTAACAGGTTTTTCGATTGTAGGTTCTGCATCAAAGGCGCGTTTCCGCGTTGTCACTCCCTAATATGGTTTTGGAATGTTTGATCATGACTACTGAGCTGCCGTCTTCAATAGATGTTCTCGACTTCTGGTGGGACGCGGGGGCGTCCAAATGGTTCGCCAAGGACGATAAATTCGATGCACGCTGCCGGGACATGTTTCTGCCGGCGATCGAAGCCGCACAGCGCGGGGACCTCGCCAGCTGGACGGAAACGCCAGACGGTGCCCTTGCTGTAATCCTGCTGCTCGATCAGTTCACTCGAAATGTTTTCAGAGGATCTGGACGGGCTTTCGAGGCTGATTCAAAAGCTGTCGAAATCGCCAGGGCTTCGGTTGAGAGGGGATTTGACCGTGCATTTCCCAAAGAAGCCCGGGTGTTTTTCTATCTGCCGTTTGAGCATTCGGAGGATATGGCGGACCAGGAGCTGTCCGTCGACCTTTGTAAAGCGCTGGGCGATATGAGCTATTATCATTATGCGCTCATTCATATGGATGTGATCCGCCGGTTCGGCCGGTTTCCGCACCGCAACAAGGTTCTGGGCCGTCAATCGACCGAGGCGGAAATTGCGTTTCTGGAAAATGGCGGTTTTTCAGCCTAACAGGCAGCCCATCGGTCAGGTTTAGAGCGGCAGCACTTAGTGTGCTGCCGTTTTTTTATGCGTGTTTGCGGCGCACAAAAAATTTGCATATTTTTTAATCGCCTTAATGTTGGCTGGCTATTTTTTGGGCAAATTCCATGCCTGGAAATCGATCAATCCAATTGCTGATACTGGGCCTCTGAACGGTGTTCCGGGTTTCGAACGCGCAGAATTCTGCCATTCCTCATCAAAGAATCCGAAGTTGGCACGGTCCTTGAAAAGAAAGGGGCGACACTGGTTCGTGCGCCGGTCGCCTGGCGCAAGAAAGATCCGAACCCTTCCAGAGGGGATCAAGGACACGAACGGACTGGTAGCTGAGCTTCTTCGCCGGGAAGGGGCGCTACAGAGGGGAATGGAACGAGCAATGAAAATAGTGATGGCCATCATCAAGCCGTTCAAGCTCGACGAAGTGCGCGATGCATTGACCGGCATCGGCATCCAGGGGCTGACGGTCACGGAAGTCAAAGGCTATGGCCGCCAAAAGGGCCACACCGAGATCTACCGCGGCACTGAATACGCGGTCAGCTTTTTGCCGAAGCTGAAAATCGAAGTCGCTGTTGATGCCGGATCTGTCGACAAGGTTGTCGAAATGATCTCCGGGGCAGCCAAAACCGGTCAGATCGGCGACGGCAAGATCTTCGTCTATTCGATCGACCAGGTCGTTCGCATCCGCACCGGCGAAACCGACGCCGAAGCTCTGTGATTTAGGTAAGGAAACGTAACCATGAAAAAACTAGTCGCTAAGGGCGCGGCGTCCCTGGCTCTTCTGAGCCTCAGCGCTTTGCCGGTACTGGCCCAGGATGCAGAAGCTGCGCCGGCCGTCTCTCCGGAAGTCGCTTATATCTTCAACACTCTCCTGTTCCTGATGGGCGGATTCCTGGTCATGTGGATGGCTGCCGGCTTTGCAATGCTGGAAGCAGGCCTTGTCCGCTCCAAGAACGTCTCCATGCAGTGTCTGAAGAACATTACTCTCTACTCCATCGCGGGTCTGATGTTCTGGATCACCGGATACAACCTGATGTACACCGGCGTTGACGGCGGTTTCATGGGGTCCTTCGGCCCGTATTCCTTCGACCCGGTCGGTGGCGATGCACTCGATACCGGGTACTCAACCGCGTCTGACTGGTTCTTCCAGATGGTGTTTGTGGCAACTGCGGCGTCGATCGTCTCCGGAACTCTCGCTGAGCGGATCAAGCTGTGGCCGTTCCTTGGCTTTACCGTTGTTCTGACAGGCTTCATCTACCCGATCGCAGGTTCCTGGCAGTGGGGTGCTGGCTGGCTCTCCGAAATGGGCTTCTCCGATTTCGCCGGCTCTACGCTCGTTCACTCCGTTGGCGGGTGGGCAGCTCTTGCTGGTGCGCTGATCCTGGGTGCCCGTAAAGGCAAATACGGTTCTGACGGTGTTGTGCACCCGATGCCGGGCTCTTCCATGCCGCTGGCAACACTCGGTACTTTCATCCTGTGGCTCGGCTGGTTCGGCTTCAACGGTGCATCCCAGCTCGCAATGGGCACCATCAGCGACGTGACAGACATCTCCCGCATCTTCGCCAACACCAACATGGCAGCAGCTGCCGGTGTGATTGCGGTCGTTGTCCTGACCCAGGTTCTCTACAAGAAGGTCGACGTGACCATGGCGCTCAACGGTGCGCTTGCAGGTCTTGTCTCCATCACTGCTGAGCCGCTGGCTCCAAGCATCTGGCAGGCCGTCTTCATCGGTGCCATCGGTGGCGTAATCGTGGTCTTCACAGTTCCGCTGCTCGACAAGCTGAAAATCGACGACGTTGTTGGCGCCATCCCGGTTCACCTGATTGCAGGTATCTGGGGCACGCTGATCGTACCGCTGTCCAACGGTGACACCTCTTACGTCACGCAGATCATCGGTATCGTTGCCTACGGTGTCTTCACCTTCGTGATCTCCGGCATCGTCTGGTACGCCCTGAAAGCCGCTGTCGGCATCCGGGTATCCGACGAAGAAGAAGCTCTGGGTCTCGACAAGGTCGAAGTTGGCGTCGAAGCCTACCCGGAATTCGGAACCGGTTCCCAGCGCCTCTAAGGCAGGCGCTGGCCAAAGATATCTCCCAGGCGGTCTATTGGCTCGGACCGCAAACTTGGAACCCCGGGGTTTATTCCCCGGGGCTTTTTTGTCTTTTCTAAAGGAGTTTCTTCTTTAGGCTAAAAATTAGGCAAGTGACCGCAAATCAATCACCGTGTTCCGGCTGCGGTGTCAGCGTGGTCTTACTAATTGACGCAAATATCCGCAGAAATCTGCGTAATTTTCGATCAAATGCCTGTTTGGCATCCATTTTGAAAGCAGAGATCCCCGAAAAGCACAAACAAAGGGCTGTTTGCCTAATTGGGGGTCACATATGGATACGCCATCCGTTGGCGGGGACGTCTTTTTTGTTCTCGTCGGAGCCATTCTCGTTTTCGCCATGCATGGCGGGTTTGCCTTCCTCGAAGTCGGGACTGTCCGGCACAAAAACCAGGTGAACGCCCTGGTGAAAATCCTGGTCGACTTTGCAATCTCGACCGTTGCCTATTTCTTCGTCGGCTTCACCTTTGCCTATGGCACGAGCTTGTTTGTCGATGCTGCGACCCTATCCGGCGGTGGGGAAGGTTTTGAGCTTCAGGGCCTTACTCTGGTGAAGTTCTTCTTCCTGACCACATTTGCGGCGGCCATCCCGGCGATTATCTCCGGCGGCATTGCCGAACGCATGAAGTTTCTGCCGCAATGTCTTGCAACAGCTGCTCTGGTCGGCATCGCCTATCCGCTGTTCGAAGGCATGATCTGGAACGGAAATTTCGGTTTCCAGGGGTGGCTTGAAGCGTCTTTCGGGGCGGGTTTCCACGACTTTGCCGGATCCGTGGTTGTTCACGGCGTTGGCGGCTGGATCGCGCTCGCAGCTGTTCTTTTGCTCGGTGCGCGCCGGGGCCGGTATGACAAAAACGGCCGCCCGATTGGCATTCCGCCGTCGTCCATTCCGTGGCTGGCCATGGGCTCCTGGATGCTCTGTGTCGGCTGGTTCGGCTTTAACGTTATGACGGCGGCATCGCTTGAATCTGCTTCCGGTCTTGTGGCGATCAACTCGCTGATGGCCATGGTCGGCGGTATCTTGACCGCGCTGATTGCCGGGCGGAATGACCCTGGTTTTGTTCACAACGGAGCTTTGGCAGGGCTGGTCGCAGTCTGCGCCGGCTCTGACGTCATGCACCCGGTTGGCAGTTTGATCGTCGGCGGTGTGGCCGGTGTCATCTTCGTCAAGGGCTTCGAGTTCTGCCAGAACAAACTGAAGATTGATGACGTGCTCGGCGTCTGGCCGTTGCATGGTATCTGTGGTGCCTGGGGCGGGATCGCTGCCGGTATCTTCGGCTTGGAAGCCCTTGGCGGTATGGGTGGTGTCGCTCTGCCATCTCAGATCATTGGTACGATTGTCGGTCTGGCCTATGCGTTCGCAGTTGGTTTCGTTGTCTACGGGATCTTGAAGGCTGCGACCGGACTGCGCTTGTCCGCAGAAGAAGAACACATGGGGGCTGACCTTGCGATTCATCGCATCAGCGCCAACCCGGAAAGCGACCTTGGTCGCTGATTTCCGGTTTGAAAACAAGAACAGCCACCCTCAGTTATGTTGAGGGTGGCAAATGCTTTATAAGCGAATTCAGTCGATCAATGCCTTCAAAGCTCTCGCTTTTTTCCGCAAGGATTGTTCAACCTTGAGATCGGTTGCTGCGAGCCCCGCCAAAGCCGAGCCAACCGCACCTTTGGCCAGCAAAAGCGTTCCCACTTGAACCCGGCCCCGCCACAATGCGCCGATCATCGGATGTCCTGGAATTGCAAGGGAATCCGCTTTGATGAAGCCGGGTGTCTCTAGGTTTTTTCGGAGCGCAATGATTGCGATCTGAGACCCTGGAGAGGACCGCGCAAAGGTCTCGTCAAAAGCGATCTTCCAGGAAAAAATCCGGCCGTTTTCCAAAAACAGAACAAGTGCAGCAACTAGCGTGTCGCCCGCCCACAATTGATCGATGCGCACTCTGTTCCGGGCTGACAGGTTTTGGATAGCTTCCCGTGAAAAAGTGGCAGTTTCCGGAGTGTTGGCGAGCGCCGTTCCTGCCCGGCCTTTCCATCCTTTGGCTTCCAGCTCTAGAAATGCTTCAAAACCGGCAATCGTTTCCTTGCCCAAAAGATGCCGGACGGCAATCGGTCCATGATCTTCCAAACGGCGTAACTGACGCTGCATTTCCTTGCGCCGTTTGCCATGAAACGCAGCTTCATACTGAGTTGCCCCAAGGTCTCCGGAGCCATGTCCGGCCCGTTCCACCAATTGGCTCCATCCAGCGGTCCAGTCATCGGCTTTTAAGGCGAGTTGGGCAAGTCGGCTGGTCTTGGGCAGAAATGGCAAGGCGAGTGTATTTGAAGAGCCGGCCGCTGATTTTAGGAAGAGGGCAATTGCATCTGCTGGAGCGTCCGGATGGAGGAGCGGTGTCCCGAGCGGGGCATAATGCGATGTCCAGGCAGTATTGATCGGCATGGCCAAACCGGCTGGCCGCCGTCCAATCGGGGCTGTTAGCAGCCAGTCTCCGCTTGACCTGTCCCGTACCACAATGAGTTGGACGCTTTTGGCTGGAAAAGCGCGAAGATAGGGCTGCAGAAAACTCGGTGTGAAAAAAGGATTGGGATCGCATGCAACCCCAGCAAGGCCCTGCCATTGGTCAAGCGGTAAGTTCGCCGCCAATGGATCCAACCAGACAGCTTCAAGCTGATCCTGTTTTTCGGAAAGACCGGTCAAACGGCAGGGTTCCTAGGGTGAAACAACAAGGGGACAATAAAGGTCGTGATATTGAGCTTGTATTTTGCAGCCAATGCAAGCGCTGTGGTTTCAAATAAAATTGCACAACTCGTTGCGATTGCAGCCCCGGCCAAGCCAAGCCACGGGATCATGATCAGATTGAGCACAACATTCAGGACAAATGTCGCTCCATAAATGCCAGCGCAGGTTTTTTGTAAGCCGGTCATGGTCAGCAGGGCATCGGCGGGACCAATCGAGGCCCGGGCCAGTACACCAATCATCAGAAGGGCAATCAGCCAAAACCCGTCTTCAAAACCGGCGCCGAACAGGCGTAGCAATAAGGGGGCAATCAGCAGCAAGCCTGCACCAGCAGCCAAAGAGGGCCAGAACGTCCAGCTGACCGCTTGGCGGACATAGGCAGCAAGGCCGTCCATGTCACCGCTGTGCAGGTAACGCGAAAAGCGGTGCGCGGAGGCCGCACGCACAGCAAAATAGACAAAATGCACCAGTGCTAAAGTTTTGGAGGCTGCAAAATAAACAGCGACCTGATCCGGGTCCTCAAAGAAGCTGACCATGATCACATCTGCGCTTGTGATCAGCTGCAAAAAGCCATCAACCGCAAGCATCGGCAATGAAACCAGGAACCAGAGTTTCAGATCCGTGGTCTTGGCTTTGTCCGGCAAGGAAGGCTTCAAGCGAACGTTGAGGTGCATATGCTGATAAAGCGCGACCAGAAGAGCGGAAAGAACCGCAGCATAGGCGGCCGTCAACGCGGTCGCACCCAAGCCAAAGGCGATCACAATCACCAGAATGATCAAAAGTGCCGCTGGCCGCCAGATATAGGTCGGCAGCATGGCGAGGAATGGCCAATCGTGACTGCGTGCAATGCCATCCTGGGCCATGGCATATGCAAAAAAGGGCAGAGCGAGCAGCGTCACTGACAGCGGTGCCACATAGGACGCATCAATCACCGGACGGAATAGCGCAATCGCGGCGATTCCGAGCGCGGCTATTCCTGTGCCGGCAATGAGAGCAGACAACCGGCTGGTGCGAATGAACCCGCGCAGGCTGGCGGGATCCTCGGCTTGCCGGTACTTGGGGATGAACTTGCTTGCAGAGGCCGAAAAACCGCCACAGGCCATCACGCCAAGGATTATGACGACAGTCCAAGCCACGGCGAATATTCCGTAGTCATGCGCGCCAAGCAACCGGGCAAGAACAACTTGAGACAGATAGGCGAGCGCAGCTCCACCGACGCGGATCGCGAATGTGAACAAGGCCATCAATTGGGCGGCCTGATTGTCCGATCCATTGGCGCCAAGAAGACCGGCAATCCGTTTTGCCACGTCTTCGAGGCGCGCTGCCAAGGGAAAATTTAGCAGGCGGGTAGGTGTCGGATTGTCCGGAGACTGCACGAAAAGGTCCTTTATGCGTATTCTTCCGTATTTATGACATGGGGACATTAACATTCCGTGGCTTCCTGCCGCTCTTGAACTGGCTGCCGAGCGGGAAATTGCATTCGAATTGGCGACAGCTTGACGTGCTGGCTTGCCATATCCCACAAGAAGGCACTAACAAGGCGGACAAACTGGACAAGCCGCCGGAGCCGTGCCCTGACCTTAGTTGCTGAAAACCTGACCATCGACCGCGGCGGGCGCCGGGTGTTTGAAAATCTTTCATTTTCGCTGGATCAAGGAACCGCCCTTGTGGTGACCGGCGCCAACGGCATCGGCAAATCGTCTCTGCTGCGCACGCTTGCCGGGCTTGTTCCGTTGGCTAGTGGGGCGATCCGGTTGACTGGAGGCGACAATGACAAGCCCGCACACGAGCACGCGCATTATTTCGGCCACCAGGATGCAGTGAAACCCGCTCTGTCTGTTCTGGAGAACTTGGAATTCTGGCAGAGTTATACCGCGCCTGCGTTTGTCAGCGGGTTTGACGCAGATCTGAAAAAGCCCATTCAGGCGCTGGAGTTCCTTGGAATTGGTCACACGGCCCATCTGCCGGCTGCTTATTTGTCTGCCGGTCAAAAGCGGCGTTTGTCTCTGTCCCGGCTGTTGGTCACCCCCCGGCCGATCTGGTTGATGGATGAACCCACATCCGCACTCGACAACAAGTCGGAACAACAGCTTCTGGATCTTATGAACGGGCATCTGGCTTCAGGCGGACAGATCGTGACTGCTACTCATACCAAATTGGCCCTTGCCAAAACTCAGGTGCTGCATCTGGAAGCCGCCAAGCTGACCGAGCAGACCTTTGAGGAGACCCTGACATGAGCGGATGGGCAACGGAACTGTTTCAGCGGGACTTGCGTCTTTCCGTCCGGGTTGGCGGCAGCGCCCTTGTTGGGGTTTTGTTTTTTCTCGCTGTAGTGACTGTCATTCCTTTTGGTGTTGGCCCGGACCTTAACCTCTTGGCGCGGATCGGGCCGGCAATTCTCTGGATTGGCGCCTTGCTGGCGACACTTCTCGGATTGGACCGGCTGTTTCAAGCGGATCGGGATGACGGTACGCTCGATCTCATGCTGATGGCCGGGCGCCCGCTGGAGATGGTTGTCCTGATCAAGTGCCTCGCCCATTGGGTGGCCACCGGCCTGCCGCTGGTTGTTGCGGCGCCATTGCTTGGCATCTTTTTGAACCTGGACCCGGTTTCCATGGCGGCGGTCACCGCAACGCTTTTGGTCGGAACACCGGCCTTGACGCTGATCGGCGCTATTGGGGCTTCGCTGACCGTCTCGATGCGCCGCGGCGGATTGCTGCTGGCTGTGCTGGTGGTGCCGCTCGCCATTCCGGTGCTGATCTTTGGGGTCAGCTCTGCTGATGCTGCGATCCATGATCCAGTGCCGTTTCTGACACCATTCTTGATCTTGTGCGCCCTGTCGCTGATCGCGGCGGTGATTGGGCCGATTGCATCAGCAACGGCTCTGCGATTCGCTTCCGATTGAGGGGCGCCTCATAGAAACGAAACCAACGTATCTCATATTTGTGATGGCGTGGTCTTTCTGCGACTTGACCAAACGCAATGCGTATTGTGACGCGCTTGTGCATTGAAGCAGGCACGTCACTAGATTAGAACGGTTCCATGGCTTTCTGGGATTACGCAAACCCGACGCGCTTTTTGAGACTGGTGCAGATCGTACTGCCCTGGCTCATCGGTCTGTGCGTCCTGTTCTTCGCCGCTGGGCTCTACATGAGTTTCTACATGGCGCCCGAGGACTATCAGCAAGGTGACACCGTACGGATCATGTACATTCATGTTCCGGCCGCCTGGCTTTGCATGATGTGTTATACGGTGATGTCGATTTCATCGATTGGCACTTTGGTCTGGAAACATCCGCTGGCGGATGTGTCGGCCAAGAGCGCTGCTCCGATCGGTGCGGCTTTCACCTTCATGGCTCTGGTGACAGGGTCCCTCTGGGGCAAGCCCATGTGGGGCACCTATTGGGTCTGGGACGCCCGGCTGACGTCGGTGCTGGTTCTGCTCATTATGTATCTGGGTCTGATGACCCTGTGGCGGACCATGGATGATCCGATCAAGGCCGGAAAAGCAGCTGCGGTTCTAACCCTGGTGGGCGCCTTGAACCTGCCGGTGATCAAATTCTCCGTTGATTGGTGGAACACACTTCATCAGCCGGCGAGTGTCGTTCGCATGGATGGTCCGACCATTCACCCTGACATTCTTTGGCCGTTGCTGGTGATGGCGACCGCTTTCACGCTGCTGTTCTTCGTCATTCACTTTATGGCGATGCGCAATGAAATCCTGCGCCGGCGCGTGCGTGCCATGCGGATGCGCGCCGCCAGCGCAACACATCCAGGCCCCGCCGGGGCCGCGCAACCTGCGGAGTGACGTTATGGATCTTGGACCACACGCCGGATTTATCATCGCCTCCTACGGTCTATGCCTGTTGACGGTGGTGGCACTAATTGCTTGGGTGCGCATTGACAAAGCCGCCCAGGAAAAAGCGCTCAAGGATCTTGCAGATCAAGGAATTACCCGAGCACGTCCGGAACACGGGAGCACTTTGTCCTCATGAGTTCCATGGAAAATGAAACAAGCACGGCTCCGAAAAAACGCGGGTTTCCGGTTCTTGTGCTCTTGCCGCTGATCGTTTTTGTCAGCCTCGCATTCCTGTTTTTGTTTCAGCTTCTGATGGGCGGGGACCCGAGCAAGATCCCGTCTGCCTTGATCAACAAACCGGCCCCGGAATTCGCGCTGCCGCACTTGGAAGACCTGTCAAAGGACGGTGTGCAAATGCCGGGGTTCTCCCGGGATGATCTGATCGGCCAGGTGTCTGTGGTCAATATCTTTTCCTCCTGGTGCGGTCCGTGCCGCCAGGAACATCCGCTGCTTGAAGATCTGGCCAAATTGGACGGCTTTCAGCTGATCGGCATCAATTATAAGGACAAGCCGGAAAACGCCCGCCGGTTCCTCGGCAGCCTTGGCAATCCGTATGACCGGATCGGTGTCGACAACACCGGACGTGCGGCCATTGACTGGGGTGTTTACGGCGTGCCGGAAACCTTCATCGTCGATAAGACCGGCACCATCCGTTACAAGTTCATCGGTCCGCTGGATCCGACAAACTACGAGACGGGATTTTTGCCTGAGCTTCGGAAGATTATCGCTGAGGGCTAATTTTCCGAAGAATAATCACCGGAATACGGGCTTTATTCACAAACACGCGAAAACAGCGGAAATCTGCCAGTATCACCGGCACGTGACTCGCGATTTACAAGGCTCCCGACTATTTTGATTGAAACAGTTACGGGACATCAGTCAATGGCGGGCAGCTACACCCGGGTGGCAACACAGGCTATCCGAGCGGGTATTTTTGTAATCTGCGGGATAATTTCTACTGGCGCATTTGTTGATGATGCGACGGCAGAACCGCGGAAGGTGATAGAACTCTTTACCAGTCAGGGATGCTCTTCCTGCCCACCTGCAGATCGGCTCGCTGAACAGCTCGTCAAAGAAGACGACAGCGTGCTCACCTTGTTGATGCCTGTGGACTACTGGGACTATCTCGGTTGGAAGGATACACTTGCAAGTCCGGTTCATTCCCAACGCCAGCGGGCCTATGCGCAAAGACGCGGAGACCGGTCTGTTTATACGCCGCAAATGGTCATCAACGGTGAAGAGCATGTGGTTGGCAGCCGGGAAAGCCATGTGCGCGCAGCACTTGATCGAGCGGCCCCGCTGTCCACAGACGTCTCTCTAAAAATATCCGATATGGCCGTGGAAGCGCGGGTTGGTGGTGCGCTGCCAAAAGGCGCCAAAATGGCAACGGTCTATTTTCTGCGGGTTCGGGATGAAGCCACGGTCGAGATTGGCCGGGGTGAAAACGCTGGCCGTGAGATCAAATACGTCAACGTGGTTCGTGACCTCGTCCCGATGGGCATGTGGTCCGGTGGAGACGAAACCTTCCGCATGGCGAAGTCGAAACTGAACCTGTCAGACGATGCCAGGTGCATCATTCTTGTTCAGGTGGAAGGCAATGATGGCCCGGGCCGGATCATCGGTGCGGCTGCCATGGATTGGAAAAAGGGTTTTTAGAACCATTTGCCGTTTCTCGGCGAGGCTTTTCCTTTGAAATCCCGGTTTGCCGGTTGCCTTGACAGCAAAACCTGCTACCCCTTGCAGCGCTCTGCACACCATCAGGCCGCCATGGCCTTAGGGGGGTCTTAATGGCGGATGGTTTCCGGCTCCGGATTGCCTTTTTCAGCATTGTTATCGGTATCATTGTTCTTGGCCTGAAGTTCGGCGCCTATTGGTTGACCGGGTCGGTTGCGCTCTATTCCGACGCTCTTGAAACCATCGTCAACATAGCGTCTTCGGTCGCGGCCCTTGCTGCCATCTGGTTTGCCTCAAAACCTGCAGACAGTAACCATCCTTATGGCCACGACAAGGCAGAGTATTTTGCCGCCGTTTTGGTGGGGGTGATGATTGTTCTGGCTGCACTTTCGATTTTCCGTGCTGCCTGGCTGGGGTTTGTTCAAGGTGAGAGCCCGGATTTTTCCTTGCCCGGCATCGGTATGAACGTGCTGGCCGCTGCCATCAATGGCTTGTGGGCCGCCTATCTTGTCCGATTTGGCCGCAAGGCTCGCTCACCAGCGCTTGTCGCCGATGGTAAACACCTCTTCACCGATGTCATCAGTTCGCTGGGTGTGTTGGTTGGTGTCGTTCTGGTCCTCTTGACCGGCTGGAATGTTCTCGACTCGGTGCTCGCGGTTTTGGTCGGCCTGACAGTGTTGTGGTCTGGCTGGGGCTTGGTCAAGGAATCGGTCGGCGGCCTGATGGATGAAGCCGCGTCTGCCGATGTTCTTGATAAAATCCGGGCTCAGATCTCGGAGCAGGGCGAAGGCGCGCTGGAAGCGCATGACCTTCGAACCCGCATTGCCGGAAGAACGACCTTCATCGATTTTCATCTTGTCGTGCCGGGAACGATGACGGTTGAGTCGGCCCATTCCATTTGTGACCGGATCGAAGAAGCGATCAGCGAAGATGTGCCTGGCGCCCGCATCACCATTCATGTTGAACCTGAGCACAAAGCCAAACATTCCGGCATTGTTGTGCTTTAGAGCATGTTGGACCAAATTGCTTTCAATTGAACCGCGAATAGGTCTAGGTTCGGCGCTTCGGAAAATTTGGATGTCCCATTGATGCTTTCCTGGCAGCGTTTGCGCGCTCAATTCGTTGATCATTTTGTTCTGATTAGTGGCGCGCTTTTCATGAGCCTGCCCGTCTATGCGCTTTTTGCTGCGACCACGCATGCGCCGGGTACACGGGTGATGCCACGCCTGGATCTTGGCTCCCATGTTTTGGACAACTACGGCGCATTTTTAACCGCGAGCTCCGGATTTTCAGGCGATATCACAGCCATTGGCATGTTATGGAATTCCTTTGTGTTCGGGGTCGGTTTTGCCGCCTTGAAAACACTTGTTTCGCTTCTAGCGGCCTTTGCGCTTTTGTATTTCCGCGTCCGGTTTGCGTCAGTCATTTTCTGGCTGTTGCTGCTGACCTTGATGCTGCCATTGGAATCCCGCTTTCTGGCCACCTATTCCGTAGCCGCGGAGCTTGGCCTGGTGAATACGCGGGCCGGCCTGATTCTGCCGCTGGCAGCCTCTGGTCTCGGAACGTTGTTCTTCCGCCAGTTTTTGATGACTGTGCCGGATACGCTTCAAGAATCGGCCCGGATGGACGGTGCCGGCCCGTTGAAATTCCTGGCCGATATTCTCCTGCCCCTCTGTCTGCCGACAGCATCTGCCCTATTTCTGGTTTTGTTCGTGACTGGATGGAACCAATATCTGTGGCCCGTCATGATCACCTCCGAAGAGGCGTCTTATACTGTCGTGCGGGGCATGCAGTTCTTCGGCAGCACAAGCCTTTATGGCGTGACGTTGGCGGTTGTTGCGGTTCTGCCGCCGGCTGCTCTTGTCATCTTGTTTCAAAGACAAGTGGTTAAAGGTCTCTTTGACGGCTCACACTGACAAAATGGAAACCCATGATATTTGAGGCAATTCTGTTCGACTGCGACGGCGTTCTGGTCGATTCTGAAAAAATCTATGTTGAGGTGGAACGGGAACATCTCGCGCGTATCGGCCTGAACTACAGTCTCGATGAGTATATGGGCCGGTTTCAAGGATTGGCTGGAGCCGATTTCTTCGCAACTTTGGACGCCGACCACCGGGCGCTTGGCAAGGGCCCCCTGCCGGAGACGTTTGGTCCTGAGCTGGACGCGGCAACCATGGAACGGATCGACAGGGAACTGGACGAAATTGCGGGTATCAAATCCCTGCTTGATGCCCACAACAGTCCGCGCGCAGTGGCGTCTTCGTCACGCCTTCAGCGGTTGATCCACAAATTGAAGCACACAGGGCTCCATGACTATTTCGCGCCGCATATCTATTCCGGCGAGCAGGTCGCCAATGGCAAACCCGCGCCGGATCTGTTTCTGTTTGCGGCCAGCAAATTAGCTGTTACCCCAGAACGTTGCCTGGTGATTGAAGACAGTGCCAATGGCATTAAGGCAGGCCTGGCTGCGGGTATGACGGTATGGGGCTTTGTCGGGGGTGGCCATTCCCACGATGGCCATGCCGACAGTCTGCATCAAGCCGGAGCTCACCGTGTCGTCGACAGCCACGATAGCCTTTCCACGCTTTTGGCGGCCTAAAAAGAGGCGCCTGTTTTAGGCGCTCTCGTCCCGTGCCTGATTGCGCAGAATGCGGCGGATAATCTTGCCGGTGGTAGTCATCGGCAGGGCATCGACGAACGCGATCTCACGAGGATATTCGTGGGCGGACAGGCGCTGGCGCACAAAGGTGCGGATGTTGTCTTCAAGTCCGGCGTCTGCCGTTTCTTCTGATTTCAAAACCACATAGGCCTTGACGATTTCTGTGCGTAAAGGGTCCGGTTTGCCGACCACGGCTGCCAGAGCGACGGCCGGATGTTTGATCAGGCAATCTTCGATTTCTCCTGGACCGATCCGGTAACTGGCCGAAGTAATGATGTCGTCATCCCGGCCGACAAAATGCACGTAACCGTCCTCGTCCATCACGCCTTGGTCGCCAGTGATCATCCAGTCGCCGATGAATTTTTCTTTGGTGGCGTCCGGCTTATTCCAATACTCCAGAAACATTACCGGATCCGGCCGTTTGATCGCAATCTGGCCGAGGGTTTCGGCTGGAACGGGCTCTCCGGCTTCATCGATAATCGCAACTTCGTGACCGGGTGTCGCCTTGCCGATGGCGCCGGAGCGGGACACATCAAGCGCGGCGCAGGATCCGAGCACGGCGTTACATTCGGTCTGGCCATAGAATTCGTTGACCTGGAAGCCGAATTCTTCTGAAAACCAATCGTAGGTTTCCTTGCCAAGGGATTCTCCAGCGGAACCGACACTGCGCCATTTCAGGTCAAACCGGCTGGCCGGCCGATCGACGGCACGCAGCATTCTGAGCGCTGTTGGCGGAATGAATGCATTCCGGATCTGCTGTTTTTCAAGCAGGCGAAACGCAAATTCCGGATCGAATTTCCGCGTAGCGTGACAGACGACCGGGACACCAAGTTTAAGCGCTGGGAATAGGGCGTTCAGAAGACCTCCCGCCCAGGCCCAATCGGCGGGCGTCCACAGAAGGTCGCCTGGCTGGCCGAGAAAATTCTGCGAGAGCTCAATGCCTGGCATGTGACCGAGAAGAACCCGGTGGCCGTGCAACACGCCCTTGGGTTGGCCTGTGGTGCCGGACGTATAAATCATCAGGGCCGGATCATCCGGGGTGGTTGCCAAAGTCTGGAATTGATCGGATGCCTGTTCCAGGAGGTTGTGAAAACCTTCGACGTCGGCCTCAGGGCCGTCGACGGAGACGATCAAATCAAGGTTCGGAACGTTGTCCCGGATTTGGCTGAGTTTGGTGAGACCTGCTGTATCGGTCACCAAAGCCTTGGCGCCGGAATCCGACAGCCGGTAGCTCAGTGCTTCCAATCCGAAGAGCGCGGCAAGCGGCACTGCAATGGCGCCGATCTTGTAGGCCGCCAGGTGGGCGATCGCCGTTTGCGGAACCTGCGGTAACAACAGCGCCACACGATAGCCGCGTTTGATCCCCTTTGCTAGAAGTGCGTTCGCAAAACGGTTGGCCGCGCGGTTCAGCGCTTGGTGGCTCCAGTCTTCCGTGGTTCCGTTTTCGAGAACGTGCCGGATAGCCAATTGGTCCGGAGATACCGCCGCCCAATGATCGCTGGCAACTGCCGCCATATTGTAAGTAGCAGGCAGTGGCCACTTAAACTCGGTTTTCAGCGATGCGTAGGTGCTTGCGGGTTGCAGCATGATTGTCAGGTCCGGTGCGAAAAATTTAGGCAGCGGAGTTTAGAAGCAGCATTGCTGCGGCGCAACAGAGGAATAACAGTCTGATTAACGGGCCAAAGGATGGGCGCTTTCGACCAATTCCCGCAAGCGTTCATCGAGCACATGGGTATAGATCTGTGTCGTGGAAATGTCCGCATGCCCAAGCAGTTGTTGCACGACCCGGAGATCGGCACCGTTCTGCAGAAGGTGCGAGGCGAAGGCGTGACGCAACACGTGCGGTGAGACTTTTGCTGCGTCCAATCCCGCCGCAATCGCCAGATCCTTGAGTTCCCGAGCAAAATGCTGACGGGTCAAATGCCCGCTGCCACCATGGGAGGGAAACAGCCAAGGGCTGGTCTCATAGGCGCCTTCTGCCGCGCGCAGGCCGACGTAGTCTTTCATGGCCGCTTGGGCCGCATGCGATAGAGGTACCAGCCGCTCCTTGCCGCCCTTCCCCTTGATTTCAATCAGGCGGGCATCTCGCAATGCGGCGGTGACCGGCAGGGCCACCAGTTCGGATACCCGGAGGCCAGTGGCGTAGAGCACTTCGATGAGCGTGTACATCCGCTGGGCGCGCAAGCGCGCGGCGGTTGATGTGTGTGCATTGCCGGTTTGCTGGCGCGCGGTTTCGATCAACTGGTCGACATCTTCCATCGACAGGACTTTAGGCAAGCTGCCGCGCTTTTTGGGGGCTGACAGGGTTCGTGTTGGATCGTCCTCCCGGCTGCCTTCGGAATATAGAAACTTATAGAATTGCTTTAGAGCCGATAGCCGCCGCGCTTGGGAGCTTTCTGCAAAACCGCGCCGGTTCAAATCGCTCATGTAGCCGGAGATGTGATCCGAATTGGCATCTGAAAGTTTCGTCTGGCCGAGAAAACCAGAAAAATCTTCAAGATCCCGCCGGTAACCGGCGAGTGTGTTTTCAGCGGCTCCGCGTTCGGCGGCCAGCATCTCCAGGAAATTTTCCAGATCGAACCCGGTAGCCATCAGCGGCCGAACCCATCCTTTTTCACACGCACTGTGATTTCCCGCTCCCTCGGCTCCACAAAGGTCGCAAGCGCATAGAGCGTGCCATAGCCGATCGCACCCAAAATTATCAGCGCAAGCAAGAGGCGGGTAATTGTCGGCACAAGGGTCTCCAAATGGGCGAATCACACGCCTGGAATGGTTCCCCAAGCGCGGACGTGTTGCAAGTAAGGAGCTTGCGGGAAATTCTGATGTTTCCGCTCCGTCCCCCGTGCCTTTTTTTACGAATATGCTAAAACGCGGCCATGAAGAAACATGACAACATGCAGATGCCGGAAAAAGGCGCTGATGCGGGGAGTGCTGACGCTGTCGATCTGGAGCATTTGGTCTCGGCCCTCGGGACACGCTCGATCGTTCTTGTCGGCATTATGGGATGCGGTAAATCGACCGTAGGCAAGCGTCTTGCTTCCAGGCTCGGCCTGGAGTTCGTCGATGCGGACAGCGAGATCGAACGGGCGGCCAATATGACGGTTTCCGAGATTTTCGCTGAACATGGCGAGCCCTATTTCCGCAGCGGCGAGGAGCGGGTGATCGCCCGGCTTCTTCAGGAAGGGCCGCAGGTTCTGGCAACCGGTGGCGGTGCCTTCATGAGCGAAACGACCCGGGATGAGATCAACGCGAATGGCTTGTCGATCTGGCTGAAGGTGGATTTCGAGACGGTGATGGCGCGGGTGCGCCGGCGCTCAACCCGGCCGCTGTTACGCAATCCGGATCCAGAAGGCACCATGCGCAAGCTGATGGCCGACCGGGAGCCGGTTTATGCCAAGGCCAAGCTCACCGTGACTTCCAAGGATGTGCCGCATGAGGCCGTCGTGGATGAAATTGTTTTGACCCTTGCGGATCATCTGTTTGGACCCGGTCAATCCAACGTGTCCTGAAGACAGCCCAAAGAAAGTGGAAGTGAGATTTATGGCAAGCTTGGATGCTGCGGAAAACACCGAAAAACCAGCTTCAGAAACCGTTCGGGTCGATCTTGGAACGCGCAGTTATGACATCCGCATCGGCCGGAACGTGCTGGAAAAGGCTGGCGAAGAAATTGCTGCAGTTTTGCCGGGTGCGCGCGTCGCGGTTGTCGTGGACGAAAATGTCGCCAAGTTGCACCTTGGGACTTTTGAAGACAGTCTGGACCGGGCTGGAGTTCACTGCACAGCGATTACGGTTCCGCCAGGAGAGTCGACTAAGTGTTTCCGTGAATTCGAACGTTTGTGCGATGAAATTCTCAATGCACGGCTAGAGCGCAACGACGTGGTGGTTGCGCTTGGCGGCGGTGTGATCGGTGATCTAACCGGTTTTGCAGCGTCCGCCGTGCGCCGGGGCATGGCCTTTATTCAAGTGCCGACCTCGTTGCTGGCGCAGGTGGACAGCTCGGTCGGTGGGAAAACCGGGATCAATTCGCGTCATGGCAAGAACCTGATTGGCGCGTTCTACCAGCCGGCGCTTGTTCTGGCTGATACCGCGATCCTAGATACACTGCCTCCGCGCGATTTCCGGGCCGGCTATGCAGAGGTCGCCAAATACGGATTGCTCGGCGATGCGGCGTTTTTCGCCTGGCTGGAGGAAAACTGGCAGGGCATCTTTGATGGCGGGCCGGAGCGGGATGAGGCGGTTGCCCGATCTTGTCAGGCAAAAGCTGATGTTGTGGCAGCTGACGAATTGGAAGGTGGCCGCCGGGCTCTGCTCAATCTCGGTCATACCTTCGGACATGCGCTGGAAGGAGCTGTGTCCTATGAAACCGAACGCCTGGTTCATGGCGAAGGGGTTTCCATTGGCATGATGCTGGCTCATGAGTTTTCCGAAAAACTCGGACTGATTGGTCCGGAAACTGTTGCGCGTGTCGAAAAGCACCTGACTGATGTGGGTTTGCCAATCAGGATCACCGATATTCCGGGCCAATTGCCGAATGTCGATGTGTTTATGGATCTGATTGCCCAGGACAAGAAGGTGAGTCGGGGGGCGTTGACCCTTATTTTGACCAAAGGCATCGGTGAAGCCTTTGTCGAAAAGGGTGTTGATCCCTATCTGGTGTCAGAGTTCTTGAAGGACAAATTGGACTGATGACCGAAACTGCGCTCTGGCTGGCAATCGCCGCGATCTTTCTACTTCTGTTTTTGTCGGGCTTTTTTTCCGGATCGGAAACGGCTCTGACCGCAGCTTCGCGTGCCCGGGTGCACCAGCTTGAAAAAAGCGGCGATTGGCGCGCGCGCCTTGCAAGCCGGTTGATCGCCTCGCGTGAACGGCTGATTGGCGCGCTTCTGCTCGGCAACAATCTGGTCAACATCCTAGCCTCGGCCTTGGCAACCAGTGTGTTCCTGAGCCTGTTTGGCGAAGCCGGTGTTGCCATCGCCACCTTGGTCATGACAGCCCTTGTGCTTATCTTTGCGGAGGTCCTGCCGAAAACATGGGCGATCTCCAATCCGGAGCGCTTTGCGCTGGCTGTTTCCCCGATCGTGCGGTTTGTCGTTGCCATTTTCAGCCCGGTTGTCGCCGGTGTTGAATGGATTGTCCGGCACTTGCTGAAGTTGGTCGGCGTGAACATCGGAGACGGTGCCCTGATTCTGTCAGCGCATGATGAGCTGCGTGGAGCCGTTGATCTTCAGCACATGGAAGGCGGCCTTGAAAAAGGTGAGCGCGACCGCCTCGGCGGTCTGCTTGATCTTGCCGATCTGGAAGTCTCCGACGTCATGGTTCACCGCACCAATATGGTGGCCCTCAACGCCGACGAAGAGCCGGAAAAACTGGTGGAAGCCGCGCTTGCTTCACCCTATACGCGCTTGCCGTTGTGGCGCGGAGAAAGCGACAACTTTGTCGGGGTTCTTCATGCCAAAGATTTGCTTCGCGCGCTTAATTCTGCGCGTGGCGATTCTTCTAAGATCAATATTCTGGATATTGCGGCGCCGGCCTGGTTCGTACCTGACACCACCAGCCTCCAGGACCAGCTCAATGCGTTCTTGCGCCATAAATCCCACTTTGCACTGGTCGTGGATGAGTATGGCGAAGTGATGGGTTTGGTGACCCTGGAAGATATCTTGGAAGAAATCGTCGGTGAGATCGCCGATGAACACGATGTCGAACTGGAAGGCTTGCGCCCACAGGCCGACGGTTCCGTGATCGTCGATGGCTCCGTGCCGATCCGCGATCTCAACCGCGCGGCCGACTGGAGCCTGCCGGATGATGAGGCAACGACGATTGCGGGCCTTGTGATCCATGAAGCCCGGATGATCCCCGAAGAACGTCAGATCTTCACCTTCCACGGCTTCCGCTTCACGGTGCTGCGCCGGGAGAAAAACCGGATTACACGGCTGCGCATCATGCCGCTCGGGCAAATGCGTCCGTCCGGTGCAGCCATGCAATCAGTTGCGACATAGTCACGGATTGAAGTCGGAACCGATGCGGTTTTCGAGCAAACTTATGTTCGGACTTCAATCGCCAACGCGTGAACGGTGCTGGCAAGCTCGTCCGCCAAAACTTCGTTGATCGCCCGGTGCTGGTTGACCCGGCTCAAATCCTGCAATTTATCGGCGGCGATTTGCACACGAAAGTGGGTTTCGCCGCCTTCGCGCCAGCCGCCATGGCCACGGTGATTTTCTGATTCGTCGATGACATTCAGAAAACTAGGGGCAAATGCGGCTGTCAGCTTGTTTGTAATGGTCTGTTGCATAGTCATTCCGGGACTGTGGAGATGTGCAATTCAAAGTTCAAGTCTATGCGCGCACGGTTCGGACTGATATTGTGTCTGGCTGTTTGATCTCCGGAGCTTAGATTCGCGTCACAAAGGTTCTGGACTTCTCCAAATTACAACCGCCTAAGGCTTGTCCGCAGGCTTCAAGATCTCATAATCGGCCGTATGAAACTGGATTCAAAAATTTTCGACAGTATCCGCGTCAAACCTGGCAAGGAGAAAAAGGAGCGGATGCAGGAAGACCGCCACCCGGTGTGTGAACATCCGGGTTGCAATCGGCCAGGTGTGCACAAGGCACCAAAAGGGCGGGATCGCGAAGGGCAGTATTTCCGGTTCTGCGTCGATCATGTGCGCGAATACAATAAGACATACAATTACTTCACGGGTATGCAGGATGATGACGTCCGCAGCTACCAGAAGGACAGTCTGACAGGCCACCGACCGACCTGGAAAATGGGGGTCAACAAGCAGGCCGCTGAGGGGCCGGACGGGTTTGACGCTAGGGCATCGATGCGCGGCAATGCGCAACGCCGGAACGAACAAGTGCGACGGCCGCGGCAAAGAAAGCTTTTGACGCTTGAAAAACGGTCGCTTGATGTGCTCAATCTGCCGTATACAGCGGGTGGCGATGAGATCAAAGCGCGCTATAAAGAGCTCGTGAAATTGAACCACCCGGATGCCAATGGCGGAGACCGCTCTTCTGAGGACCGTCTACGGGAAATCATTCAGGCCTATAATGTCCTGAAGAAGGCCGGATTTCTTTAAGCTTACAGGGCCCTGCAAGCTTTTTCCAAATGACCCATCCCGGACAACGGGATTGCGGAGGACTGATGACTGAGACGACGACCGCGGCAATGGCGATGCCGGACACTGAAATTTCCGTTGAAGAAGTATTTGGCTTCAAGTCGGACCTGAAAGTACCGGCCTTTTCTACGCCGTCAGAGCATGTGCCTGAGCCGGATCCTGATTATTTGTTCGACCGGGCAACGACCCTGGCGATCCTGGCTGGCTTTGCTCACAATCGCCGTGTGATGGTCACCGGCTATCACGGTACCGGTAAATCGACCCACATTGAGCAGGTCGCATCCCGCCTCAATTGGCCGTGTATCCGTGTCAACCTCGACAGCCACATCTCCCGTATCGACCTTGTCGGTAAGGACGCCATCGTTTTGAAGGATGGTCAGCAGGTCACCGAGTTCAAGGACGGCATTCTGCCTTGGGCGTACCAGCACAATGTCGCGCTGGTGTTCGACGAATACGATGCTGGCCGTCCGGACGTGATGTTCGTGATCCAGCGGATCCTGGAATCTTCCGGCCGCTTGACGCTGCTTGATCAGAGCCGGGTTATCCGCCCGCACGCCGCCTTCCGCCTGTTTGCGACGGCCAACACAGTTGGTCTCGGCGATACGTCTGGCCTTTACCACGGCACACAGCAGATCAACCAGGCACAGATGGACCGCTGGTCGATCGTCACCACGCTGAACTATCTGCCGCATGACAATGAAGTCGATATTGTTTTGTCGAAGGCCAAACACTTCCAGACGGACGAAGGCCGGAACACCGTTTCCAAGATGGTCCGCCTGGCCGACATGACCCGGAATGCGTTCATCAACGGAGATCTCTCCACCGTGATGAGTCCGCGGACCGTGATCACCTGGGCTGAAAACTCGGAAATCTTCGGCGACGTCGGCTTTGCCTTCCGCCTGACCTTCCTGAACAAATGTGATGATATGGAACAGTCCCTTGTGGCTGAGTTCTATCAGCGCTGCTTCGGTGAAGATCTGCCGGAATCCGCCGTCAACGTCGTAATGAGCTGAGGACCCTATGGCGCCACGGCCAGGTAGCAATTCTCTTCCGGGCAACAAGCCCGCCCCGACCACGGAGCCTCTAAAGCAATCCGTTGCCGGAACCATGCGGGCAATTTCCGGGGAAGCGGAGCTGGAGGTCATTTTCTCTGGCGACCGGCCAGGCCTGTCCGGCCTGTCGGCCCGCTTGCCTGAACCGTCCCGTAAACTGAGTGCCCATGAAGTGGCGGTCACGCGCGGGTTGTCGGATGCAATGGCGCTGAAAATTGCCTGTCACGACAAGGCTGTTCACGCCAAAAACATGCCGCAGGGTCCGGACGCCCGGGCCATTTTTGAGACTGTAGAGCAGGCGCGCTGTGAGGCGGTTGGGGCCCGGCGTATGCAAGGGGTTGCTGACAATCTGGCCGTCATGCTGGACGACAAGTTCCGCAAGGCCGGTGCACCGGATATTGCCAGCCGGGAAGAAGCGCCGCTTCAAGACGCGCTCTCGCTGATTGTCCGCGAACGCCTGACCGGTGCAAAACCACCGGCCAGCGCGACCAAGCTTGTCGATCAATGGCGGGACTGGGTGGAAGAAAAGGCCGGCGCTGAGCTGGATAGCCTCGAAGCTGAGGTGGAAGATCAGAACAGCTTTGCCTCCCGCTTACGCGATGTGTTGAAGTCGCTCGATATGGCCGATGAACTCGGCGATCACGACGATGACATGGATCCCGAGCAGAACGAGGATCAGGGCAACAACGACGAAGCCGAAACCGGCGAAGACACCGAAGACGACAGCGGTGAGCAGGAAGCGGCTCCACAGGAAATGGAACTGTCTGGCGAAGAGCAGGACAGTGGCGAAACGGAAGCCTCTGAAGCTGATTTCGACGAGCTGGTCGATCAGGACATGGCCGAAGATTCCGAAGAAGCTGGCGAAAGCGAGCGACAGGATCATCCGTTCTCCAACAGGCCGCCGGAATCCGATTACCGGGTATTCACCACACAGTTCGATGAGACGATTACCGCCGAGGAGCTGTGCGATACGGCTGAGCTCGATCGTTTGCGGGGTTTCCTCGATAAGCAGCTGACGCATTTGCAAGGGGCCGTGGCCCGGCTTGCCAACCGTCTGCAACGCAAACTGATGGCCCAGCAGAACCGGGCCTGGGATTTCGATCTTGAAGAAGGTCTTCTGGATACCGCGCGCCTGACACGGGCTGTGACCGATCCGATGGCGCCTCTGGCCTTCAAACAGGAGCGGGACACAAACTTCCGGGACACCGTCGTCACGCTTCTTCTGGACAACTCCGGCTCCATGCGCGGCCGCCCGATCACGGTGGCGGCCACCTGTGCCGACATTCTTGCGCGGACGCTGGAACGGTGTGGCGTGAAAGTCGAAATTCTCGGCTTTACCACAAAGGCTTGGAAAGGCGGTCAATCGCGGGAAAGCTGGATCGGGGCAGGCAAGCCGCCGACACCGGGCCGTTTGAACGACCTGCGCCACATTATCTATAAGTCTGCAGATGCTCCTTGGCGTCGTGCCCGCCGCAATCTGGGCCTGATGATGCGTGAGGGCCTCTTGAAGGAAAACATCGACGGCGAAGCCTTGTTGTGGGCGCATGACCGGTTGATGGCCCGGCCCGAACAGCGCCGGATCCTGATGATGATTTCCGATGGTGCGCCGGTTGACGACACCACTTTGTCTGTCAATCCGGGCAATTACCTGGAGCGGCATCTGCGCTACGTGATCGAAGATATCGAGACCCGGTCACCGGTCGAACTGATTGCGATCGGTATCGGCCATGATGTCACGCGCTATTATCGGCGGGCTGTGACCATCGTCGATGCGGAAGAGCTGGCTGGTGCGATGACCGATCAGCTCGCCGACCTTTTTGATGATGAGGTTCAACAGGCCGCTCAGCATGGCCGGGGGCGCCGGCGCCGGGCCGGTCAACGGTAGGTTGGCTGCGGGAACGTGATGGCTAGTTTGCCTATTCATTTGAGAACCGTTGCAGCATTTTTGGCCGCAACGGTTTTTTTCATAACTACACCGGTTTTAGCTCTCGAATTCTTGACGGATGGAGAGCCGGTCAAGGTCAGAACACGGCCGATCGAGACATTTCATATCGGTCATCCGGACCGGGAGTTTGGTGCGCTTACATTCTTAGGCGGATTTGAAATCCTGGCGTCTGACCGCAAGACCGGCGGACTATCTGGTGTCATCAGTCTGAATGGCGGCAATGAGCTGCTGGCGGTCACCGACAATGGCCATTGGGTTGCAGCCACTGTTGAGCAGACGGACACCGGAGCGCCAAAAGGACTATCCGATCTTCGCTTTGCCCCGCTTCTAGGGGCAGATGGCAAGACACTTCGCGCGCGCTGGGGGCATGATACCGAGGCGCTGACCTTGGCGCCATCCGGGCTCTATGTGTCTGCGGAGCGCAATCATGCGATTTATCACTACGCTTGGCCCTTGCTGTCGGGTAAGGCAAAAATGCTGGGGCAAGTGGCCGTGCCACGCGATCTGGGATCTCTGCCGCGCAACACCGGGATCGAAGCCTTGGCGGTCGGCCCGTCAGGCAGTGCTCTCGAGGGAAAACTGATTGCCATCAGCGAGACTTCGCCCAGCGATGCCCATGATCTGTCCGGTTTTATCTTGGGTCCTGAAAAGACGGCTCGTTTTTCCGTAAAGCGGCATGACCGGTTCGACGTCACCGATGCGGCCTTCTTGCCAAACGGTGATCTGCTCTTGATGGAGCGCCGGTTCAACATGAAGGATCTGATCGGCCTGCGCCTGCGCCGCATTGAAGGTTCGGCCATAAAACCGGGCGCAGTGCTGGATGGTGAGTATCTTCTGGATGCTGATTTCAATTACCAGATCGACAACATGGAAGCGCTCGCCGTCCATCAGAATGCGGCTGGAGACACAATTCTGACCTTGCTATCGGACGACAACAGATCGTTGTTGCAGAGGACCTTGCTTCTGCGTTTTCGCTTGAGCAGGTAAAATATCCAACGAAGTGGCGTTGGTGGGCTTGAGATACTATCTTAGGTTTAATCAGCCTGGGGTAACACTATCATGCAACCAAGCATCATCAGAACCAAAGACAGGCCAGAACTGGCGCAGATCACTGCCGAATGGCGATGGAATGCGTTTATGCAAGGTAGCATCTACACACGCGCGGACGCTGTGGACTTTGATGTTCAAAGTGCAAGCAGTGAAGATCTCATACCGACAGTTTTGGTGCTGCTGGAAGAGCAAACGCCTGCTGGGATGGTCACCCTTTGTTTGAATGACGTTGAACACAGGCCGGACCTTAATCCTTGGCTGGCCGGATTGTATGTGGAGCCGGAATTCCGGGGAAAAGGATATGGATCCCGTCTCGTCGAGGAACTGGAGGCTCTGGCCCGAAGCGCGGGAGAAAACCGGCTCTACCTTTATACGCCAAACGCTGAAGGGTTTTACATGAAGGCCGGGTGGGAAACGTTTGAGACCTTTGAAGAGCAGAAACGGTTGAATTCCATAATGCGGAAGGATTTAAATCCTTGAACAAAAAAGGCGCCGGAGCGGCGCCTTGATATTATTTCTCAGAGATTTGAGCCTTTACGCAGTCGAGCCGTTCGGCTGGGGCTGAAACAGGCTCAGAACGATCCGGTACGGCGCCAGCAGCGCAACAGCGACCAGCATTTTCACCAGGAAATCACCAACTGCGAGTGAGATCCACAGTGGAACCTGAATGGCGTCTGCGACACCAAGGAACGGCACTGGGAACGCCAGCGAGCCGTCGTCCATACCGAAACTGAAATCGACGAAGGCAAAGGCCGCCGCAAAGGCGATGCCGAAGAACAGCAACGTGTCGATCATGGAGCCGATCAGCGAAGACGCAATCGGTGCTTTCCACCAAGTCAATTGGCGCAGGCGGTCAAAGATCGTCACATCCAGAAGCTGAGCCACCAGGAAAGCGGTGCCGGAGGCAACCAGAATCCGCGGCGTCGTAAAGGCTTCATCCAGCGTCCAGAACACCATCGGAACCGCAATAGCAAGCACAAAGCCGGTCAAAACGACTTTGCGCGCCGCCGAGGGTCCAAAGCGCCGGTTGGTCAAATCGGTCACCAAGAAGGCGATCGGATAGGTGAACGCGCCCCAGGTTAAAAGGTCGGCCAGATTAATCCCGCCGAGCACATACTCGACCGGAAACTGGACGAGAAAGTTCGAGGCCACAACGACAATCGCCATCGCGAAGACCGCGATGGCGAGATCGGCCACGGAGAAACTCCGGGTATTTTCCATTTTTGACCCCTTAAGGGTTAAGCTGCAGCAGCTTCTGCCTGCTTGCGCTTGATGCTGACTTTGATCTTGCGTGCGCCGTCAGACAGTTCAGCGTCGGATGCTTTCAGCAGGTATGCGTCCAGGCCACCGCGGTGCTCGACGGAGCGCAGTGCGTGTGCGGAGACTTTCAGCTTGAAAGTTTCGCCCAGTGTGTCGCTCATCAAAGAGACGTTGCACAGGTTCGGCAGGAACCGGCGGCGGGACTTGTTGTTTGCGTGAGAGACATTGTTGCCGGTCATCACGTCTTTACCGGAGAGTTCGCAACGGCGAGCCATCATATCACCTTTTGTTTTTGTGGCTGGGCCGTTACAAGAACCCAGCAAGACCAACCGGAAGCGGCGCGGACCTGAGGCCCGGCGACATCGTCTCCGGCAATTCTCGGAAAAAGTTGCCCCGCTATAAAGGCAGTGCGCGTCAACGTCAAGACATCTCCACGCCTTTGGCACGATTCAGTGCTTTTATTCCGATTTTGCGCTGGCGTTAACCAGTGAGTTACCAAGATTTAGAAGAATTGTCCCGGTTCGTGGGGCTGATTTTCATGTTACTATTAACCCTGCGGAACATCCTTGGCGCGGGGGCGCGAACGCTGCCGGTGAGTGCAGCGCGGAGGTTTAAAGTGTTTGGTATAAAGTCAATTGGACGGATTGCTGTACTGCCATTTCTGGCTGGCGCGCTGTTAATTTCGCCTGCTGAGGCGAAAAAGAACCATGTGGGCGGTGTCTATTCCATTTCGATCGCCGGGTTCAAGGTTGCCAAGGGGACGCTCTCTTTGGTGATGCAGGGCAATGCCTATTCCGCCAAGGTCAGCATGGCACCGGCGGGGATCGGAACACTTTTTTCAACCGGCAAGGGCGGTGCGGAAGCGTCCGGCTGGCTGGTGGGCTCTAAGGTCGTGCCGTCCAGGTACCGCATGGCGTCTCATGCCGCGAACCTGGATTTTTACGTCAACCTGAAACAGGGATCCGGCAACATACGCCGTATGGAAGTTGCGCCGAAATTCAAGCCGAATGCGGAACGGATCAAGGTCACCAAACGCCATCGCCGCAATGCCATGGACCCGCTCAGCGCCGCGTTGATGCCGGTGCGCAGAGCCAAAGACAGCCTTGGGCCAAAGGCGTGTTCGCGCAAATTGCCGATCTTCGATGGCTGGACGCGGTTTGATATCAAACTATCTTATCAGGGCATCAAAGAAGTTTCTGGCCGTGGCTATGACGGTCCGGTGGTTGTTTGTAAGGCCCGCTGGGTGCCGGTGGCCGGTCACCGGCCGTCGAAAGCGTCAGTAAAATATATGGCGAAGGCCCCAATGGAAGTCTGGATCGCGCCGATGGGCCGCAACAATGTTTTGATCCCCTACCGGATTTCGATTGCGACCAAAAGCGGACGCCTGCTGGTTGAAGCTTCCAAACTGAATATCGATGGCAGCGGCAGCGACCAGGCAGCCCGATAACGCTCGAGGCGGCTTAAGAGAACTCGTTTACGCGTGGCCATCGGAATTGGCGTTTTGCATGCCGGTTATGACCGCCAAATTCCTCCAAAAGTCACGATGGGTCAGCAGAGCAACACTTGCGCCCCTTCGCGTCTCTTGATACAGCCCTTCCCGATATGCCGCCGGGACGCACTTGTTCCAGGTACTTCTTTCCGGATCCGATGATACGCTCGGGTCCGTCATGTTTCAGGTTAGCGAGTACATGCACAGCTATTTGGAATTCGAAAAGCCCGTCGCCGACATTGAAGGCAAGATCCAGGAGCTGCGTGCTTTGGCCGCAGAAGATGGGGAAGTCGTCCATGTCGAAAGTGAAATTGACCGGCTGAAAGCGAAATCCGCCCAGACGCTGCAGGATATTTACGGCAAGCTGACGCCTTGGCAGAAAACGCTGGTGGCACGCCATCCGGACCGGCCGCATGCGATCGAATATATCACCGGTCTTGTTGAAGATTTCACGCCGCTCGCTGGTGACCGGAATTTCGCCGAAGACCATGCGCTCATTGCCGGTATCGGCCGGTTCCGTGGTCAATCTGTTGCGCTGCTCGGCCAGGAAAAGGGCCACGACACCGAAACGCGATTGAAGCACAATTTCGGCATGGTGCGTCCGGAAGGCTACCGCAAGGCTGTTCGTGTCATGGAAATGGCTGAACGTTTTGGTTTGCCGTTGATCAGCTTTGTCGACACGTCTGGCGCATATCCGGGACGGGGTGCAGAAGAGCGTGGTCAGTCCGAAGCGATTGCCCGCTCCACGGATGCCGGTCTTGGCCTTGGAACTCCCTCGGTCGCGGTTGTGATCGGTGAAGGCGGCTCCGGCGGCGCGATCGCCATCGCCACGGCCAATAAGGTCCTGATGATGGAACACGCGATTTATTCGGTGATTTCACCGGAAGGAGCGGCATCCATCTTGTGGCGCGACAGCGCGAAAGCTCAGGACGCGGCCACAGCCCTCAAAATCACGGCGCAGGATCTGAAACAGCTCGGCGTGATCGATGGTATTGTCGATGAGCCGGTTGGCGGTGCGCACCGCGCTCGCGAAATCGTCATCGACACTGCAGGGGCCGCGATTGAAGCAGAGTTGAAACAACTGTCCGGCCTCAGCTCAGATCAGTTGCGCAAGCAGCGTCGCGAAAAATTCATCGCGATCGGCCGCACGCTCTCTTAAAGCGGGAAAACAGCAAACTATTCACGAAAGGCCGCCGGAAGGCGGCTTTTTGCCATTGTGTGGCCAGAATTTGCCGTCAATCAGGCATTGCTGCGATGGGATTACGATTTGCTGTGCTTATCACCGGAATGTGGTTCGCTGCGGTTCAGACAATACAGTAACTTATCGTCAACCATCCTTGCCTAGCTTTGGCGTGGGGGCGAGATGGGCGTTTTTGAGCCGATGGCTGTGAAGCCGTTGGATCAGAGATCCGATCAGTTTGGGACAGTCATATGATTTTCGGGCGTTTCCCGTCTTCGGCGGACAGCCAGCGTATTGCAGACACCACCGGCTCCAAGCGCACACCCTTGCGTATTGCTGCAGCTTTAATGACGGCTGGTTTCCTGGCGGGGTGTCAGGCCGATGAATTTGCCTCCGGTCCAAACCGGCACAAGGCTCCGGTCAACGCTTCGATCAAGCGCAAGATGACCGATCTCAACATGTCCTCGACATCGCCGATCATGATCCGGATCTTCAAGGAAGAATCGGAATTGGAAGTTTGGAAAAAGACACGCACCGGCAAGTTCAAACTTCTGGAAGAATTCGAGATCTGTAAATGGTCTGGCAAGCTTGGACCGAAATTCAAGGAAGGCGACCGGCAGGCACCGGAAGGGTTTTATGAGATCACCCCGTCCCTGATGAACCCAAAATCCAGCTATCACCTTGCTTTTAATCTCGGCTATCCGAACAAGTACGACCGCTCACACAATCGCACCGGATCACACCTGATGGTCCATGGCGCGTGTTCCTCGCGCGGCTGTTACGCGATGACCGATGCGCAGGTGACAGACATTTATGCGCTCGCCCGCGACAGTTTCAAAGGTGGTCAACGCACGTTCCAGGTTCAGGCCTTTCCGTTCCGGATGACGGCGGAAAACATGGCGCGTCACCGGAATAATGAGCACATCGACTTCTGGCGGATGCTGAAGACGGGTTACGACCACTTTGAGGTGACCAATACGCCGCCGAAGATTTCTGTCTGCGAGAAAAAGTATGTTTTTGATGCGACCACACTGGTCGATGGCGTTCCATTCCGTGCCAGCTCAAAATGTCCAGCCTATGAAGTGAACCCGCGTATTGCCATGGCCGTTCAGGCTAAGCAGAACCGGGATGACGAAAAGTTTCAAAAGCTTGCCGCACGAATGGATGCCAAGGAAGAACTTAAAAAACGCTGGGAAGCACGCCAGAAGACATTTGCTAATGCCATTTCCACCGGCGAGGCTGATGCTCCGCAAACTGCGGCAACCGAAACTGCTGCAGCCCCTGCCACGCCCGCTCCTGTAACGGTAAGTCCGGCAGAAAAGCAGCCAGTCGAAACGGCCTATGCAGCTAAGGAAAGTTCGCCGGGCCGGTCAGCAACCGGGTTCTTCAAACGCTGGATACCGTTTGGCTCAAAAGCCGCGGAAGCTGGTGTTGGTCCGATTTCAACCGAGGTGGTTCCCGCGGCCAAGCCGTGATCGCATAAGGCTAGAGCATCCTGCGTTCAGGTGAACGCAGACAAAGTGCTCTACCACTTTAAAATCGATCAGCTTCTGGCTGTTCAAGCGATTCCACCTGAACAGACGCTGATCTAGGCGGTCAATTTGGGTAGTCCCACTGAAATACCTTCCCGGAGAACCTCCGGGTCATAGGCTTTGCGAGCAAAGACCTCGCGCACCATCGGCTCAAAGGTTTCGATCGGTTCGCTTTGATAGCCGGGGTCGAAGGATGCTTGGTCCCAGCGCTCACAAAAGTCGGCACATGCCTGATAGTGGATGTGATCCTTGAACTGGTCGCGCGCGTTTTCATCCCAATTGTAGTGTTTTGCGTAGTAGAGCATCTGGAAGATGCCATGGTGCTCGACCACCCAGGCAACTTCATCTCGGACAAAGGGCCGGAGAACCTCGGCAGAGAATCTGTCATGGTTCTGCGGAGCCAATCCATCACCAATGTCATGGAGCAGAGCACCAACCACCCAGTCGATATCCGCACCTTCCCGGAGTGCTCGGGTTGCGGATTGCAGGCCATGCTCCATGCGGGTGATCTTGTAACCCGTCATGGTGTCCTCACCCTGGCGCTTCAGTTCCGCCAAGATCCGCTCGGCAGTCAGCGCATGAAACGGCTTTTCGGCCTCGGCCAAAAGGTCATAGTCTGCCTTGGTGCCATCTTTCATTTGAGTGAAGGAAACGGTTTTCATGGCCTCATCTCTCCGCTGTTTTAGCGGTATAATGAGCTGGTGTTGCTGTGTCTGTCTATATCGATTGCGACATTGGAAAGTGTGTTCCGCGCCACGCTCGAGGTGGCGCGAAACAGTTTGAGGCTGTTATTGGCGTTGTGGTCTTGGCGTTTCAGGCAAAACCGGCTCTAGCGCCAATCCAATCGCGAGCAAGTGCCGGTCTGAAAATGCGGGGCCATCCAGCTCTAGTCCCACCGGCAGGCCGTCTTTTGTCAGTCCGATTGGCAGCGACAGGCCCGGAATTCCCGCATTCGAACCAGGATCGGTGTTCCGGATGAATGTTTGAAAAGTCGGAACTTCTTCGCCGTTCAACGTCACAGTCATGTCGGAGCCTTGAATGGGCTGTGCTGGAAGTGGCGTTGTCGGGAACGCAATCGCGTCCAACTTGTTGGCAGCGAAGAGTTCTGCATAGGCGGCCTGTAGCTGAGGGCGCAGGTCGTTGATTGATGTTTCATAAATCTCGTTTGGAATGGCCTGGTCTCCAAGAATGAGATTGTCGAACACAAATTTTACATCCGGACTTGCGACCTGGGCGGCGACGTCTTCAAGGGACTGGCCAGTGTTGTTGTCTTTTAGAAACTCTGCAAGGTCACGCTTCACCTCCCAAAGGGCGATTGGAAACCCAATCTTGCCGGCAAGATCGGCGATTGTCGTCGTATCGACCGGAACCAGCGCTACGCCTTCCGCCTCCATCACAGCGAATGCCGCCTTCATCAAACGATCTGTTTCTGGGTCGACGTTCTCATTGAAGGTCGCGGGAACGCCTATGCGAATGGTTTTCAGATCAGCCGCAGTTAGCGCTGCGCCGGTTCCGGTAATAATACCGTCAATCAAGACCAAGTCTTCGACAGACCGCGCCAATGGGCCGGCTGTGTCGCGGGTCTTCGAAATCGGTATGATTCCCCCCTGCAGATACCGCCCGCTGCTGGGGCGCAGGCCGGCGACGCCGTTGAGAGCTGCCGGAATGCGCACCGATCCTCCAGTGTCGGTTCCAAGTCCTGCTGGTGCTAGGTGCCCGCCGACAGCGGCTCCTGTGCCACCGCTGGAACCACCGGCAAAGCGGCTCGAATCGTACGCATTGGCGACCGCCCCAAACGCGGCATTGTTGGAGGTGATTCCGAAGGCCAGTTCATGCAGATTTGTTTTGCCAAGAAGGATTGCACCGGCCTCTTTCAGTTTGGCCAGAACTTGGGCGTCTGAGGATGGAACCCAGTCTTTTAACGCAGGTGTGCCGCCGGTCGCGGGTAGTCCTTCAGCTGCAATGTTGTCCTTCACCACAATCGGGACACCATGCAGTGGGCCAAGCTCCGCGCCATCTTTTTGGAGGGTGTCTGCGGCTTTTGCTGCTGCACGTGCGCCGTCTGGATCGAAGGTGATGTAAGCCTTGCCGGCGTCATTACCGGTGCGGTCTATCAGAGCTTCAACCAGTTCCAGGGATGTCATATTGCCGTCAGCGATGGCTTTTGCGGCCTCAGACGCCGTGAGCTCGGTTAGATCCGAGGCGGACAGCGCTGGACCGGCGGAGAGTAGAAAAGCGAGTAGGCTCGCCTGAAAGTACCGTTTCATGGAAGGTCCCTTTGGTCATTGTTTTTGGGAGTTTCATGAAACAGCAGCGATTGTGCGGCCACATCCTCAGGATTGAGGAGGCGCTGCGGTGAATTCGCCGTGCGGGTCAATTCAGCCGAATGCCGTTGATCTCGGCAGCAAGTGTTGCCCGGCCAACTATGCCGGATTTTTGGAACACATTTCCGAGATGCGTTCGGACTGTTGTTACCGATATCCCGAGGCTTTCAGCGATCTCGGCATCCCGGTGACCGCAAACAGCCAGCCGGACAACATCGGTCTCCCGCGCAGTTAGACCAAATCGAGCGGCCCAATCCTCAATCCGCCGGTTGGGATCGGCGGCGTTCAACTGCCGTTCGAAAGCGCGGATCGAGCGTAGCGCATTGGCATAGGCTTGGCCGATTGCCTCCAGGATTTCGATGTCCCGCCGGTCAAAAGTATCCCGGTTCCGGCTGCGCCAGATGCGGATGTCGCCGATATGTGCGGCCCCCTCATGGGCATGGAAATTCATGCCGTGACAGAGCCCATCGCGGGCGAGAAAGTCATTAAAGAACTCGGTTTTGGCGAGCTCTTCCTGGGCGAGGATCTCATTGACATGAGTTGCACGGCGGCGACGGCGCAGATTTTGGGTAATCGGGTCGCGGTACTGGTAGTAGCTCTCGTATGCGGCGAGATTGGCCGAGTTCATGTTGATCGAAACGCGCCCGGTGTCAGAAGCTGTCTCCGCACTCCAGACATAGGAGGCGAAATAGTCGGCCTTTAACAGATCCAAAAGCCGCTCGCCGACGCGGCTCCGCAGCTCCGGACCATCGCCAATCCGGGTCAGATCCTGCATGATCTGAACCAGCACAGCAGTTTCGCGGGACGAAAGGGTCGTCAGCATGGCTCCTCCAACGGGAAGAGTATAGCCCGGCGCAGCGCGGCGGGCCAACCCTCTCCGGCTGACGGAGTAACCTGGCTTACTTCGGCATCAAGGCCCAGTAGTCAAAATCGAGAATGACACCGTCTTCGTAGTTGCCCTCAGCATCTTTGAGTGGGAAATCGGCGCAAGCCCGGTTTTTGGTCGCGACGAGGCGCAAGCGGAGGGCCGCGACATCAGAGCGGCCGTCAATCTCGGCCTTGTCCAGCACTTCAGACCAGGCATAAACGGTATCACCGGCAAAGAGCGGTGCAACATGCCGCCCGCCGTTGATCCCGGCGACGTGGAAAGCATTGGCGAGGCCATTAAAGGACAGCGCCCGGGCGAGCGAAATCACATGGCCGCCGTAAATCAAGCGCTTGCCGAAGCGGCTGGCCGATTCCGTATGCAGGTTAAAATGCACCTTCGCTGTGTTCTGATAGAGACGCGTCGCCATCTGATGTTCGGCCTCTTCCACGGTCATGCCATCGACGTGGTCGACCTTTTCGCCGATCTCATAATCGTCAAAACGGAACGGCGACCCGGACAGATCATTGTCCCAGTGGGCTGTATCGAGCAGCGGCACCGCATTGCCAAGCGCCTGTGGATCAATCGCCGCCGGTAGATCCGGGACCAGAGCATCCGGCGGCGGGCTGGCGATATCGCGTTTCTTCACCATGACCCAACGGACATAATCGAGCACTTCGGTGCCATCGTCCGAATAACCCGTGGAGCGGACATAAACGACGCCGGTCTTGCCGTTGGAGTTTTCTTTTTTGCCGATGACTTCAGAGACGGTCGACAGCGTGTCGCCTGGATAAACGGGCGCGAGGAACCGGCCGCCGGCATATCCGAGATTGGCGACAGCGTTCAGAGAAATGTCCGGCACGGTCTTGCCGAACACCACATGGAACGTCAGCAGATCATCGGCCGGAGCATGGGCATACCCAAGAGACTTGGCAAAGGCATCAGAAGACTGAACGGCAAAACGGGAGCCGTAAAGGGCGGTATAAAGCGCCTGGTCGCCGGCTGTGACCGTGCGCGGTGTCGCGTGTTTGATCACCTGGCCGATCTGGAAATCTTCAAAAAAATTGCCCGCGTTCGTCTTGCTCACCGATGCCTCCCAATTCATTTGCGTTGGCCGGATTAAAGCCTCTTGCGGTGCACAATGGCAAGCACGACCTTGTGCGAACGCCGTGGCGGCAGGTGTGGCTTGTTCCAAGCAGCGTCTTGTGGTTCCGGAATTTGTGAATTGTCCTAGTTCTAGGACAGTGTTTCAAAAGGAACTGTTTCTGGAGCAAAGGACGTCGATGTAATGGACCGCTACGAGATCTCCTGTGATTGCAAGGCCGTCACAATCGCGCTGGAGGGCGTGCCAAAGGTTCGGGGCCATTGTCATTGCAACGCCTGCCGAAGGTTGCTCGATGTTCCATATCATTCCGTCACAGCCTGGAACCCGGATCAGGTCGAGGTCGTCAAGGGCGATGACAATCTGATCTCTTTTCAGCATCCGGACCTGAAGATGAAAAAGATCTTTTGCGCCGACTGCGGTGAAGTCCTTTACAACACCAATGCTGTCGACTGGCGGGTCGTTTCACAAAGGCTGATCGCTAAGAACTTCGGTGGTACCGTTCCGGGCGCACTGACCTCTCAAAGTCACTTCTTTTATGCTTCCAGGATCATCGACGTCGATGACGACCTGCCGAAAAAGGAATGAGATGGCCTAACAAACCTTAGACCGCGACTCTCGGTCTGCCGTTTGCCTCGACCGCGATCTCGGCTTCGATGAACATGGTGCGCCCTTCAACTTCCGCTGTGCGAACATCGCGGTGAGCCGAAACCTGGATGCCAATTGCCCCGGCTTTTTTCACAGCATTGAAGGCATCTTCCCAAAGCGCTGTTTCAAGCCGGTCCAAGGCAGCGTCCGCATCTTCGAAATCCTCAGGGCCCGCCTCCAGGTGCACCCGGTAATATCCATCGGATGGCGAGGTGATTGTTCCGCTGCGGCGTAAAGTGATGCGGCCGACGACGGCACCTATGGCATTGGCAACACCGGCATGCTTCGGGAGCAGCATCCGGCATCCCAGGCGTTCACCGACGGCCGGGTAATAAGTTGGAGCGGAGGCGCCCAGTCCAACGACATCGACATTGAGGCGGGCCTGCAGTGCGATGAAACCGGAGTGGCCGGAAAGACCGGCCTGCAAAAGTTCGTGACGCGCCAGCGCATGGGGGCTTTCTTCGAATCGCTCGCCTTCTTCTGTAAAAGCTGCTTCGAGCAATGTGTCCACGGTTTGCCGGGTGAGCTGGTCAATGATGATCTGCGCCAAGGCTTCTGCGCTGGGCGCTAGAACTTCGCCATCTCCACGCCTGCGCCGGGCTAGGCTCGTAAGGGCAAGGTGTGCTGCCGCGCCATCCCAGGCATTGAGCAGCCCGAGAACATGGGCTGCATCCGAGGGAGTTATTCCGGAGACTTGCACCAGTCCGCGATCGATCAGGCGTGTCAGCGCACTGCTTTCCATCCGTTTTTGGACAACCATCGAAACCGGGCGGACACCGCTGCCAATGCGCTCCATCAGTTGCGCTTCCAGTGGCTGAAGACCATGCCCGGCCATTGCGCCGCCAACACGGCGGACAAACCGTCCGTCATGATCGCCCGGGGTCTCGGACCGGGCCTGCTGTTCCAGAACCGGCAGGACACTGTCGGGGTCAAGGCTTGCCATCAGCGAGACGGGCAGCACACGCTTTGGCCCAAGGCGCACACCGCCGCTCAGCCCCTTGTCGAGAAGGTGAACCTGGCTATCTCCGCCGAGACCGCTGGTGCGCATGGCAACGGCCTCGACCATTGTCCGGAAAGATCCGACCTGCGCACCATCCGGGTCGATTGCCGGGCGCCCGTTGCGAACAAGGGCAATATCCGTGGTGGTGCCGCCAATGTCGGAAACCAGGGCGGTATCGGCGCCTGTCAACCAATGGGCCCCAACCACGGAAGCGGCTGGCCCGCTCAAGATGGTTTCGATCGGCCGCAGCTGGGCCTCGCTCGCGGTCATCAGCGCTCCATCGCCGCGCACGACCATCAGAGGGGCCGTTACGCTCAAGTCCAAAAGAGCGTCTTGTGCACGGCCGATCAGACGGTCGATCATGCCGACAAGGCGGGCATTGAGCACGGCGGTTAGCGCCCGTTTCGGGCCATTGAGCTTGGCCGACAGCGTATGTGACGTGGTGACCGGCAGGCCCGCAATCTCCGCCACCTTTTCTGCCACAGCGATCTCGTGCGCCGGATTTCTTGTTGCAAAACGGGCGGCAACGGCAATGGCTGTCACGCCGGGGTCCAGGGTGTTCAGAAAGGCATCCAGCGCCTCAGCATCAAGGGGCGCGGCCTCTGTGCCGGCGTGGTTGTGACCGCCACGAAGCAGCAGCACCGGATCGTTCTTCAAGGCCTTGCTCAATCCGGCGCGTTCAAGGTCATTTTCCGCAAACCCGATGGCAATCAGCGCCACCCGCGCGCCCTGATCTTCAACCAGCGCATTGGTCGCCAGCGTCGTCGACAGGGACGCCAATCCGACCGAGGCGGGATCGATTTCCGCTTGTGCCAAGGCCGACTGGACAGCCTCTTTGATGCCGTCTGCCAGATCGTGCCGGGTGGTAAGGGCCTTGGCCGAGGCGACAACCTCTTCTTCGCCGCGCAGGATGACCGCGTCCGTGTAGGTGCCCCCTGTGTCGACCCCGAGGTTGAATGTCATGTCCCGTCCTTTTGCTTTGACCGGCCGCTCTTCTGATCAGCGTTCCGATGGATACTTTTTTGAAAGGGCTGTCAAACAATTTCAGCGGTGCAGCATGAGGCGAGGGATTCGCAGGCGGGGGCATTTTAAGAGTTGCGCAGCGGACGGATTTTTATGTGGATTCCAGTCGGTTTTTCGTCGGTTCGGACGACTGGATCCCCGCATAAAGCGGGGATGACCGCCGAGAGGACTTTCCGGCGGTGTCACCCCAACCCTGTCCGGATAAGTCGGGTAGATCTTGTATTTCTTGACGAATTTCTATGCTTTTCCCGGATATCTGGTTCTTCAGACATCAAACTCCCGCCACCGGTTGTTCCCTTCTCCGTCTTTGAGGTGGAGAGAGGCGCAAGATGCAGGTCCGTTCGAGTAAAGGCTCTCCAGGCTAAACCGGACAGCAATGAGCTTGATCCGGTAATCCAAAGCAGGAGTGAGGGCCGGTATCACTGCGATGAACGGGCGATCGGCAACGGACTGCGGTCCAGCGCCAAGTGCGCCGCAAGGTCTCCCTCCGGCGTTCGGTCAAAAAACTCTCCTGAAAGTCACAGGAGTGGCGGAGCGCGGAAGGCTTTCACCTTGCGCTACTTGTTCAAAGTGATTCTTCGGCAAAAGCGCACCGCGCTCCGCCCAGGCTGTTTCTCATGGCAATGGTGGATCCGACTGCCGGACAGGCGCTTGAATGTCGCCATCCCCGCAACGCGCCCTCCGGAGCCGCACCGCTCCACCCGGGATTACGGTTCCCAGGATCATTACCACCGGACCTGCCAAGACACATACGTTACATGTGCCTCCCAGCCCACGCCCGACCTGTTCCCTTCCAAAGGACGGTCCCCCGGAAAGCCCGGTGAACAGGCACGGGAGAAGTATACGGGCAGTGGGGAGGGGCGTGGATAAGATTTATTGTGGTGTCAGGAGGGGCAACTAACTTCGGTTGTCATCCCCGCCTGCGTGCGGGGATCTATTGGTTCCTGAAATGTTTGGGATTGGATGGAGAGTGGCAGTCCGGGTTTGAACAGCAAATCACCTACGGCGGATGGTGAGCTGTGGATTGGATCCCCGCACAAGACGGGGATGACCAAAGTGGGAAAGGCGGGGCCTTGACTACAACCGCGGTCGTCACCTTGGACTTGTCCGGGCGGTCTCCCATTTCCAGCGCAAAAAAGGAAAAGGCGTAGCCTGACTGCTCCGACTGACGTCATCCCCGCCTTGTGCGGGGATCTATCTTGCTTGCCGATGGCCTGCGTCTATCGGTTTAGATCCTCATAAAGATCCCGCCACTCGGGATTGTCTGCCTCAACCGACCGTATTTTCCATGCCCGCGGCCATCGTTTTAGCCGTTTTTCCCGGCGGATCGCCTCTTCGGGCGTTTCATAGGTTTCATAATAAACCAACCTGGTCACGTCATAGCGGCGTGTGAAGCTGTCCGCTTGTTTTTCGCGATGTTCATGGATGCGGCGTGCGAGGTTGTTGGTAACCCCGGTGTAAAACGTCCCGTTCTTGCGGCTTGCCAACAGGTAGACATAAAACGCCATAAGATATTGTGAGCGCGATTGGACCCCCGCACAAGGCGGGGATGACCGCTGCGGGGAAGGCGATGGCCTTATCACAGCCACAGTCATCAGCCCCTGAATTTGTCCTGACGACAACCATTTTCCAGCACCAAAGGGAAAGGCACAGTCTCACCGGTCTGACCGGTGTCATCCCCGCTTTATGCGGGGATCCATTGGTGCCGTTTGCACTCGATCAGCAGGTTTTCGGTGGTTGCGTGGGGTCTGAACAAAAACATGCTCGCAAAGTGGTAACCGTTGCAGCCAGATTATCGTAATCGACCCACTCGAAATATCGCTGAAGAACGTTGAATGAGACTGTTTTTTGGTCACCAAATTTTTCATTCAGCGCATTAGTTGGAACTGCACAAAAAACCCACTGGCTTGCATCCCAATGATTGGCATCGATTTCAGGATTGTTGTGCATCGCAAATATGTAAACGTTGCATAGCCGCTCTGGGGTATCCAAGACGACGGTTAGGTTGTCTTCCTCAAAATACTGTTTTTGTTTTTTTATGTTGTAACTCAAAGTTTTGGATGGTCCCCAAACTTGTCTTTTGGCTGCTTGTTTTACTTGTATCGTGACTGGTCCCGAGACTATATCCGCATAACCCCAACCACCAGCGTGTTCGTACCGATTACCTAACGCCTCTAGAACAATTAGTTCGGCGACTTCGCCTCTGTGGGTATTGTCAATTAAGTCGCCGTTGCGCATCAGTGCGAAGAGTTTGTCTTTTAAATCTTCAGGAGTAATCATTAGTTGACCTTTTCTGAAGTCGATAGATCGAAATTGTATGTCGTCCGGTCACTAGGATAGGGTGATTTCCTGCGTTTCGGGAAAGGGTAAACAGCATGAGCAATAAAACAAAAAACCCGGATCTTTCGACCCGGGCTTTTTAATCACAAACTCAAAAACGCTTAGGCGCTTTCTTTGTTGGCGGCGCGTTCGGCGCGTTTGCGCTCGTGCGGGTCCAGAAGCGCCTTGCGCAGGCGGATGCTGTCCGGGGTCACTTCCACCAGCTCATCGTCGGCGATGTAGGAAAGCGCGGCTTCCAGGGTCAGTTTGATCGGTGTGGTGAGCTTCACCGCGTCGTCCTTGCCGGCAGAGCGGATGTTGGTCAGCTGCTTGCCCTTCAGAACGTTGACTTCCAGATCATTGCCGCGGGTGTGTTCGCCGACAATCATGCCCGGATACACCTTGGTGCCCGGATCGATCATCATCGGGCCGCGGTCTTCCAGGTTGAAGAGGGCGTAAGCAACGGCTTCGCCGGTGCCGTTTGACAAAAGCACGCCAGTGTGGCGGCCCTGGATCGGGCCCTTGTAACCTTCATAGCCGTGGAACAGGCGGTTGAAGATGGCAGAGCCACGGGTGTCGGACATCAATTCGGCCTGATAGCCAATGAGGCCGCGGGTCGGGGCGTTGAACACCAAGCGGGTGCGGCCGCCGCCGGACGGCTTCATTTCCAGAAGGTCCGCTTTACGTTCCTGCAGCTTCTGAACAACGGCGCCGGAGAACTCTTCGTCCACGTCGATGATGACTTCTTCGATCGGCTCCAACCGGTTGCCGTTTTCGTCCTGTTGGAAAACAACCTGCGGACGGCCGACGCCCAGCTCGAAACCTTCGCGGCGCATGTTTTCAATCAGGATGGCCAGCAGAAGTTCGCCGCGGCCAGAGACCGTGAAGGCGTCCGGCTCGTCGGTTTCTTCGACTTTCAAGGCAACGTTGCCTTCGGCTTCTTTCATCAGGCGCTCGCGGATGACGCGGGACTGAACTTTGGAGCCTTCGGTGCCGGCGAGCGGGCTGTCGTTGACGCGGAAGGTCATGGAGAGCGTCGGCGGATCGATCGGCTGGGCCTGCAGGGCGTCGTCGACATCCGGCGAACAAATTGTGTCGGCAACGGTCGCCTTGGTCAGGCCTGCAATGGAGACGATGTCACCGGCTTCCCCTTGGTCGATCGGCTGGCGCTCAAGACCGCGGAACGCGAGAACCTTGGAAATCCGTCCGGCTTCGATCTGCTTGCCGTCGCGGGACAGCGCTTTTACCGCCATGTTCGGGGTTGCGGTGCCGGAGACAATGCGGCCTGTCAGAATACGGCCGAGGAACGGGTCGGACTGAATGGTGGTTGCCAGCAGCTTGAAGGAACCCGGCTCAGACTTCGGCGCTTCGACCTTGTCCAGAACCATCTCAAAGAGCGGCTCCATGTTGTCCTGAGGACCTTCTGGCTCCAGAGCCATCCATCCCTGTTTGGCGGACCCGTAAAGAACCGGGAAGTCGAGCTGCTCTTCGTTGGCATCCAGAGAAGCAAAGAGGTCGAAGACTTCATCCAGCACTTCATCGGCGCGTTGTTCCGGCTTGTCGATCTTGTTGATCGCAACAATCGGCTTCAGGCCAAGTTTCAACGCCTTGCCAAGCACGAATTTGGTCTGCGGCATCGGGCCTTCGGCAGCATCGACCAGGAGGATCACACCATCAACCATGTGCAGGATACGCTCGACCTCACCGCCGAAATCGGCGTGGCCCGGAGTGTCCACAATATTGATGCGGGTGTCTTTCCACTCTAGCGAGGTGACCTTGGCAAGAATGGTAATGCCGCGCTCACGCTCGATGTCGTTGCTGTCCATCATCCGTTCTTCGGTGCGCTGGTTGTCGCGGAACGCACCGGATTGCTTCAATAGAACGTCAATGAGTGAGGTTTTGCCGTGGTCAACGTGTGCGATGATGGCAATATTTCGCAAGTTCATGAGTTGGGCTCCAAAAGACATGAAGCGGGCCCGTTAGGAGCCCGCAGCACGTCTGGATAATAATTTCCGGGATCGGCTCATTTGCCGAATTTGGCGCCTTATATACGCGCAGTGCGACAATTGTGCAATGCAGTGGCAGTTCTGCTCATTGACAGAAGTGCGGTCGCACCCTAGTTAGTAAGGTATCCTTATTAAATTGCTGCTATCTGGTGGGTTATGACCTTACCTCCCCCCAATGTGGGCGTGACAATGTTGATCGTTGATTTGGCGCGGATGCTCCGCCGCCGCTTTGAGGCTGCCTTGTCGGATGTCGAGACGGGACTGACCGTCGGAGAAGCACGGACGCTGTTTTATGTCTGGCGGATGCCAGGCCAGCGGCAGGCTGTGCTGGCTGATGCCATGTATGTCGAGCCGATGACCCTGGTCGGTTATCTGGACTCTCTGGAAAAGGCGGGGTTGATCAAACGCTGCCCGGATCCATCAGACAAACGCGCGAAGTTGATTGAATTGACGCCAGAGGCTGACCCGCTTCTGGAGAGCATCAGTGTCGCCCTGGAAGGTGTGCGCACCAAGGCGCTGGAAGGTGTAACCGGTGAAGACCGGGCAACTCTGGAACACCTTCTTCAAAACATGAAAGACAGCCTGTTCCTGCAATCGGCCAACGGGAAGGGCAAATGACGGAACAAGCGTCCATGATGAGTGCGCGCAGGACCGCGCTTTTGGGCGCCGGCCTGGTGGCTGTCGGGCCGATATCGATGGCGCTTTACACGCCAGCGATGCCAACGCTCGTGGAGGTGTTCGGCACGTCCGATGCCGCCGTCAAACTCACACTGACGTCCTATTTTGCGGGCTTTGCGGCCACACAGTTGATTTGTGGCCCGCTCACCGATGCTTTTGGCCGCAAGCCTGTAACCATCCTGTTCCTCGGCATCTATCTGGTATCGAGTGTGCTTGCGACTTTCAGCCCAACAGTGGAATTCATGGTTTTTGCCCGCGCGCTTCAGGGTGTCGGTGCGGCGATCGGTATTTCCGTGTCGCGAGCGCTTGTCCGCGATCAGTTCACGGGGCAGGATTCGGCGCGGATCATGAACACGATTGCCATGATGCTGGCACTTGGGCCGGCGCTGTCGCCAACCATCGGTGGTTTTGTGCTCGAGCTCTTCGGTTGGCGGGAAGTTTTCTGGTGCATGGTGATCTATGGCCTGGCCTTGATGGCAGCTGTTACGGTTTTTCAGGTGGAAACCAACCGGTATCCGGGCAAACACCACCTCAATCCGCGGCAGCTCGGGATCAATTACTTGGCTCTCATTAAAGATCCTCGGTTTTTGGCGCCGGCACTTTTGATTGGCTGCGGTCTTGGCAATATTTATGCATTGGCAACGGTCTTACCGTTTGTCCTGATTTATAAAGTTGGTTTGACGCCGTCCGAGTTTGGCCTGACCATGATTTTGCAGTCCGGGTCGTTCATTTTGGGGACGGTGATTACCGGACGATTGTTGAAGGTAACTGATGCGCATCGGCTGGTGCCCTTCGGCCTGGTGATGCTGATTGTCGCGTCCTGCGTCATGTGTTTTCTGACACTCACACAGCCGCTTTCCATCACCACCGTGATGGCCCCAGTAGCGCTGTTTGTGTTTTCGCTGGCCTTTGTGCTGCCAGCCAGTTTCACCGAATCCATGGCGCCCTTTCCGCATATTGCAGGCGCTGCGGCCTCTATGCTTGGATTCCTGCAATTTGGCGGCGGGGTGGCCGCGAGCCTGATCATCGCTCTGGTAGGTGATCCGGTCTTGGGGCTTGCCTTGGTGCTCCCGGCTATGCCGGTTCTCGGTGTCGTGAGTTATCTGGTGCTCAAAAGCCAAAGTTCTCAGCATGCGGCAGCTGAATAGCGCCTCAAATTGTTCCAGTTCCGGCCTGGTGCTGCCGCTGCTTGACCTTGGCTATTGAAGCGGGCATTCAGGCAGTCCTGAGTTATCAAGGAACTGAGAATGGCCAAGGCCGCCAGCTACGCTCTGCCAACACGCCGTGCCCATGTCATGGGTATTTTGAATGTCACGCCGGATTCTTTTTCTGATGGTGGCCGATTCAGCGCGGCCGATGTTGCGCTTGAGCATGCCAAATCCATGATCGCAGAAGGCGCGGATCTTCTGGATGTCGGGGCAGAGAGCACCCGTCCCGGGTCGACACCGGTCGAGCTGGATGAAGAATGGGCGCGCCTTGCGCCAATCCTCGAGCCAGTTATCGATTTGGGCATTCCCGTATCCATTGATACGTATAAGGCAGAAATTGCCCGGCGGGCTGGATCCGCTGGGGCTGCATTGGTCAACGACGTTTGGGGCTTACAAAAAGATCCGGCGATGGCCGATACGGTTGCAGAGCTTGGTCTTCCTGTGGTGATGATGCACAACCGGGATGAGGCGGACGCCGAGATAGATATCCTCGCCGACATCGACCGGTTTTTCGAAACCTCAATGTCTTTGGCCGATCGGGCCGGTATTGCGCGGGATAAACAAATCCTCGATCCGGGTTTTGGTTTCGGCAAAACCATCGATCAGAATTTTGTCATCCTGAACCGGCTTGAAACCTTGAAGAAACACGGACTACCGATCTTGGCGGGCGCCTCGCGGAAACGCATGATTGGGGCGGTTCTTGGTGTCGAAACGGATGAGAGGCTGTATGGCTCGATGGCCGTGCATATGACGGCGATCCAAAATGGTGCAAGCATCATTCGGGTTCACGATGTGCGTCCACACGCCGATTGTGTGCGTATGCTGGACGCAACACGTTTGGAACGGAACCCAGCCTAGTATGACATCTGAAGACATGATTTCAGCTCCCGCTAATGCCAAAACTCCGACGCGATGTGCCTTGGGACTTGGATCCAACATTGGCGACACGTTTGCGCAAATTGAAAAAGCCCTGGAGCTTTTAAATGCAAGCGATGGGATCACTGTTGTCGCGCGCTCGTCTGACTACCAGACGCCGCCATGGGGACCGGTTCCGCAAGATGATTTCAGGAATATCTGTGTTTTGGTTGATACGGTTTTGTCGCCGCACGCGCTGCTGAAACGGTGTTTGTCGATTGAAACCGAACTGGGGCGGGTCCGGGAGATCCGCTGGGGTCCACGTACCATTGATGTTGATGTGCTGATTTACGGGCTGGAGACCGTCAATGACCCAGATTTGGAACTTCCGCATCCGCGAATGAGTGAACGGGCCTTTGTCTTAATCCCGCTTGCCGAGATCTGGCCGGATGCGCCGCTTGGCGCGGGAGTGACAGCAGCAGAAGCTTTGAAAACCTGTCCTGATCAAGACGGTGTTGTCAAAATCGATGGCTGACCGCATCTGCAAGTAGATGCAAATCCACTTTGTTTTTCGCGCCGGAGCATTAGATGCCACAGGCTCTGATTGTGTCTCAGCGGTCACAGCTGTAAATAATTATTAAGAATTTGGAACAGATGCCTTTTGGAGGCTTGCTTAGCGCGGTTGGTTGATTAGTGTGGCATGGAAACCACGTGGATCGAACAGGGGGGCACTGATGATCCGTGTAATATATGCGGTCGGATCAACCTGTCTGGGCCTTCTGATGGCATCCGCCGTGCAAGCGGCTGACCTGTCCGGAAACACTGGTCCGCGCCATGAAGTCCGTGGCGGGGTCATGTATCACGACACGATGAACCGGGAATCTGGCGTTGATCTCAACGTCGAGTATTTGAGCCGGTTTGCTGCCTTCGATCTTTTTGTCCCTGTTGTTCAGTGGCGGGCCACGTTTCGTCCGCATGTCGGCGGCAGCCTGAATACGGCGGGCCATACCAGCTTTGTTTACGGCGGCTACAGCCTAACTTTAGATCTAACGGACCGCATATTCGTCGAAGGTAGCTTCGGCGGCATGGTCCACAATGGTGTGCATGTCAGTGCGGACAGAAGCCGCCTGAGCCTTGGCTGTAATGTCATGTTCCGCGAGAGTGCGTCTGTAGGCTTTCGGATCAACGACCAAATCAACGTGTCCGCCATGGTCGAGCACGGCTCAAATGCGGGCATGTGCGAAGCCAACAACGGCATCACCAATGCTGGTGTCCGGGTAGGTTATACGTTCTGATTTGATAGAGCCAAAACTCAAGAAACAGTTTTCTGATCAGGCAAGCTTTGCAAAGCTCTCCATATGAAACCGCGCATGATCCGGTGCCTGGGCGACGTCCTTGCCGATTGGACAAGCGTGGCGGGCGAGGCAACCGGCCCAGCAGGCCGCGTCCGGAGTATCTCTTAGATAGGCTAGGCAGCGCGGGACGTCGTAGCCGTCTTTCAAAGAAATGGCATTCACGGGACATGCACTGATGCAAGGTTTTTCCTGGCAGGCGCCGCAAGGTCCTGGCGAGCCCAATTTTTCAGAAGTTTCGAAGTGGATTGGCGAAACAAACGCAGCCCGCAGTCCCGCCCAGGGACCGTATTTCGCGTGTGCCAAAAGACCAAACGGGCTTTGTGTAAACCCGCCGCACTTCAGAGCCCAGCGTTGAATGGGATAATAAGGCGGCCCGTCGAAAACAAAGAGCGGCGTTAAGCCAAATTCACCTGCAAGGTTGGTGAGAACCCGGCGGGTAAACCGGTCCATAGGATCGGATTTTCCGTCGGTAGCTTCAGAGGTCTGGCGGTAGCTTTGCCAGAAAGATTGACCGGCGCTGCCGATCATGAGGACCGTGCGGGCCGGTTTTCCATTTTTTGGTGCTGGCACCTGGTCGTCTTCATCCGGGTGGAAGCCGCCAAAGGACAAAAATCCCGCTGCGACCAGCTTCTTGGAAAAGCGGGTTGCAGCGGGAAGATCCATGATTTAGCCGAGCTGGTTGCGCTTGGCGAGCGTGCGCAGACGCAGCGCGTTCAGCTTGATGAAGCCGGCGGCATCTTTCTGATCGTAAGCCCCCTGGTCGTCTTCGAAGGTGACCAGTTCTTCAGAGTAGAGGGAATACGGCGAAGCGCGGCCAACAACGATGACGTTGCCTTTGTAGAGTTTCAGCGTGACGGTGCCGGTGACATGCTCCTGGCTCTTGTCGATCAAGGCCTGCAGCATTTCGCGCTCCGGAGAGAACCAGAAGCCGTTGTAGATCAGCTCTGCATAGCGCGGCATCAACTCATCTTTCAGGTGGCCGGCGCCACGGTCGAGCGTGATCGATTCCATCGCCCGGTGCGCCTGAAGAAGGATGGTGCCGCCCGGTGTTTCATAGATACCGCGGCTCTTCATGCCGACAAACCGGTTTTCGACCATGTCGAGGCGGCCAATGCCATTGTCGCGGCCATAGTCGTTGAGCTTGGCAAACAAGGTTGCCGGAGACAATTTTTCGCCGTTCAGGGAAACCGCATCGCCTTTTTCAAAGCCGATTTCGATTTCGGTGACCACATCCGGGGCCTTGGTCGGGTCGACGGTGCGCTGGAAGACATATTCCGGCGCTTCCTCGTTCGGGTCTTCCAGAACTTTACCTTCTGACGACGAGTGCAGCATGTTGGCGTCGACCGAGAACGGGGCTTCGCCAAGCTTGTCTTTTGGAACCGGGATCTGGTTCTTTTCTGCGAAATCCAGAAGGTCGGTCCGCGACTTGAACGACCAGTCACGCCAAGGTGCGATCACCTTGATGTCCGGGTTTAGCGCATAGGCCGACAGTTCGAAGCGAACCTGGTCGTTGCCTTTGCCGGTGGCGCCATGGGCAATGGCGTCGGCGCCGGTTTCTTCCGCAATTTCGATGAGACGCTTGGAAATCAGCGGACGGGCGATAGACGTGCCGAGCAGGTAAACGCCTTCATAGACCGCATTGGCGCGGAACATTGGGAACACGAAATCCTTGATGAACTCTTCGCGCAGGTCATCAATGTAGATTTCCTTGATACCGAGCATTTCGGCCTTTTTGCGCGCCGGTTCCAGTTCCTCACCCTGGCCGAGATCGGCCGTAAAAGTCACCACTTCGCAGCCGAATTCGGTCTGCAGCCATTTCAGGATGATGGACGTGTCGAGGCCGCCGGAATAGGCCAGCACGACTTTCTTGATATCACCATGCGCCATTTAGGGAAGGTCCAGTTCGTGTGTTTTAGCGGAAGAGCCGCATCGTTGAAAATTTGCGGCAATTTAGCCGGTTCTTTGGGTCGCGCAAGCCCCCGAAACGGTCAATTTTGCGGCTTTTTGGCATGAGATGAGGATCGGGCAACAGATTGTCCAAAATTGATAAAGAGACTTGCTTTTGGATCTTTGGCGTCTGAGGGTGTTCTGAAACGTTAATTCATCGGTTTCGGGTGCCGACGCGGAGGGGCAATGGGCCTGATTGATTTCAAACTGGACAGCTATGATTACCTGACTTTTTTTATCGGGGTTCTGGCGGTCATCGCGTTTTTCTATGTGATGATCACGCTCGGTGGTCTTCCGGGAAAACTCGCGGAAAAGCGCAAGCACCCACATGCGGATTCCGTCAAGTTGGGTGGCTGGATCGGGCTGTTCACTGTGTTTCCTTGGATCCATGCGCTGATGTGGGCCTATCACGACAGTCTGACCATCGATATACGGAAACTGCCGAAGGGGGCCGAAATCACGCCGGAACCTGACGGTGACACAGGGCTGGCGGCCAGTGCATCTGTTCAAGCCGAAGGGGTGTCTGAAGCGACAGAAACTCAAAAAAATGCTGGTGAACCAGGAGGCGCTGCATGACCATCGCGCTTCTTATTGTCGCCGTTTATGCGATCGTCTGCTGGGTCGTCTTTTACAAATACAAACTTTTGAAATTTAACATTGTCTGGGGCGTGGTGACGTTCTGGGTCGGTTTCCATGTCTTGTTTTTGCTGGTGGTTTTCCTGCGCTTTTTTGCCCCTTACACCATCGATGGGCATGTGATCCGCCAAACGGTTCAGATTGCGCCGCGCTTGCCGCATCCAACAATGCTCCAGGAAGTTTATGTTGCCCAGAACCAGCCGGTGAAAAAGGGCGACAAGCTCTATCAGTTCGAGACGACGCTTTATGCAGCGCAGCTTGCAGAAGCCGAGGCCAATCTCGTTGGCGCGCAGCAAAACGCACAAATACTGCAAGAGGATATTGCGCAGGCCCAGGATGCTCAGGCAGAGGCGGAAGCCAATGAGAGCTATGCGGCGGAGCAAGTCACCCGGTATACTAACCTCGTGCCACGTGGCGGTGCCAAACAGGAAACATTGGACAAGTGGACTGCGCAGCTGGCGGCCGCAAAGGCCCAGGTCGCGGAGGCGGCCGCCAATGTGAAAAAGGCGCAATTGGCGGCTGATGCGCAAGTGGACGGAGTCAACGCACAAGTCGCTGCCGCGCAAGCCCAGGTGGATCAGGCGCAGTATTATCTGGACCAGACGACCATTTATGCGCCGGAAGATGGCAAGATTATCAGCCAGCAAGCGCGGCCGGGTCTCGTCGTTGGTGGTTTCCGGATTGGGTCGATCGCGGCGTTCGTCGCCGATGCCGATCCCTATTTCTTGGCGACTTTCTATCAAGAGCATTTGAAATTCGTTGAGCCGGACCAGCCGGTCGAGGTCGCGCTGGATATTTATCCCGGTCAGGTGTTCACCGGTAAAGTGAAAGCCATCTGGGAAGGCACAGGGCAAGGCCAGATTAAGCCGAGCGGAAATGTGCCGAATTTCCTTTTCATGAGCCCACAAGGCCGGTTCGCGGTGGAAATTATCTTGGATGACGATCCGGCCTTGAAGCGGTTCCCAGGAGGAGCGCATGGCGCAGCTGCGATCTATACGGGTGGCGGCGGCGAATGGGTGTCGGTGTTGCGCCGGGTAAATATGCGCCTTTATGCCTGGGTCAATTTCATCATTCCGTTCGATGTGTAGGTAATGCTGGTGAACTTGTTTCGACATTTTCGAAGATTTGCCGGGTTGGCGTGCATGCTGATCCTGTCCGGCTGCATGGTCGGTCCGGATTTCGAGCGTCCGGAAGCACCGGTCCTCGACAGCTGGAGCAAAGGTGCCAATCTGCCGGTCGATCATCGGACCGGCTTCACCAGCCGGAGTGCCGTCTCCGTGCCATGGTGGCATGTATTTAAGGATGAAACGCTGAATGGCCTGATTTCAGAAGCCTATCAGCAGAATGTGGAACTGCAGGCAGCGGGAGTTCGGGTCTATCAGGCCCGCGCGCAGCTCGGAATTGCCCGGGGGGAGCTCTTCCCGCAGGTTCAGGAGATCAAGGGAAATTCGGAAAACATCCGCTTCAGCACACGTGATCCGTTCATTCGGGATTTAGAGCGTGTTGGGCTGGTCGATAGTCATATCTCCCGGGTGTCGGTCGGTTTCGATGCGGTTTGGGAGATCGATGTCTGGGGCAAGATCCGGCGTGATGTTCAATCGGCAAATGCGAACCTGGGGGCCAATCTGGCTTCTTACGACGATGCCTTGGTGACGCTGACCGGCGACATCGCAGCCACCTATGTCACCATTCGCGAATTGCAGCAGCTGATTGGCTCCAGCCGGAAAAATGCGGCCTTACAAAAGAAATCTTTGAACCTGACCCGTTTGCGCCTGGAAAACGGCGCCGCGACCAAGCTCGACGTGGATGAGGCCACGGTTCTTTACAACAACACATTGGCGGCCATTCCGGGCTATGAGGCCGAGCTGGCGCAAGCTTTTAATGCGATGAGCGTTCTCTTGAGCGAAGCGCCCGGCAAAATGAAGACGCGCCTGTCCAACAAGTCCGGGTTCCCGCGTGTGCCGGCGGAAGTTGCGGTTGGTGTGCCGGCAGACATGCTGCGCCGGCGGCCGGACATCCGGCAGGCGGAATACATCGCAGCGGCTCAATCGGCTCAGATCGGCGTTGCCAAAGCGGATCTCTTTCCCGCCTTTACAATCGCCGGGGCGATCGGGGTTCGGGCCGACGACTTTTCAAATCTGTTTTCCGGCGGTTCGACAACCGGCTTCATCAATCCCGGGTTTTCCTGGAATTTTTTGAATTATGGCCGGATCAAAAACAATGTCCGGGTGCAAGATGCCAAGTTCCAGGAAGCCTTGCTGAACTACGAAAACACGGTTCTGTCCGCTTATGCCGAGGTGGAGAATGCGCTGATAGCGTTTTTGCGGTCCAAACAGCAGGCGGTTTATTTGCGCAGAAGCCTTCGTGCGGCGCGCAGTTCCGTTGGCGAAGTTGAGGCGCAATATGAAGACGGCACGGCGTCTTACAATCGCGTGGTGGATGCGCAGAAAAATTTGTTGGTTGCCGAAGAACGGCTGATTGCGGCAGAAGCCAATGTGCTGACCAATTTGATCGCGGTCTATAAGGGGCTCGGCGGCGGCTGGGTACCGGAAAATGTCGACGGGCTGATTTCCGACAAGACCCGCCAACAAATGGCGGACCGCACCCGCTGGGGACAGCTTTTGGATAAGCCTGTGGAAGACAAGGGGAAAAGTTAGAGCTTGGGGGCATAACACATGCCCTCAAATGTGTGCTCTGCCTCTGCGTTGGAAACCTAAAGTGCGGATCTTTGGCCTCAAGAACCTTGATACCCGTTCAATTGTAAACGTCTGCATCAACAGTTTTCTCAAGTGCAGAATTGATCCGTTGAAGTGTTGCCGGAGAAACCGATTTTCTGCTCGCCATTAGGTAAACTGGATTGTCGAAGACTTTGTATGGATTTGCCGTAAGTTGAGATCTGACTCCAAGACCTTCTGCAATAGCAAATGCCACAGACTGGTCAGCGACAAGGGCATCTATCCTGCTGGACAGAAGCATTTGTATGCCATGTGTGCTGCTCGGAATATCTACCAGATGTCCAGAAGATTTATGGGCGACCTCAAAGGCTGCAAACTCTTCGCCGCGATAGGTGCCTGAGGAGTTGCCGATGACCAAATTGCTGCGGGCGAGGTCCTTTAATTCTGCGATTTGAATGGCGTTTGCGCGATTGCTTAGCGTGATCAGCCGTATCCGTTCGTGCCGGTAGGGTGCAGTGAAATTCGCAAATTCGCGCCGCTCAGGCGTGATAGAAGCGAATGCAACAAAATCGAGCTTTCCCTCGGCCAGCATCAAGATACCGCGTTTCCAGGGTACGACCACGAATTTGAACTCGCATCCGGCTGTTTCCATAACAGTCTGGATTATGTCGATATCCAGGCCTTTGAAGCTGCCATCTTCGCTTCTTTCAGAGAATGGTGGAAACTGATCCGAGACAAGCACAGTCAGCGGGCGTTCGCAGCCGACTTCCGCTGCGTGCACGTTTATGGAAATGCCGAAACAACAAAGTATTAGAAAAAGATGGGTGACGACTTCTTGCGTTGACGCTCTCATCTCAATTGCCGTTCAAATACATTGATTTGGGAAGTTTTGTGGCAATCCTATAGGGAAGTCAACGGCGGCTTTGGTTTAACAATAACGTTGTTCTGATTACTCTGGATCCTAAAAGAACTTGGGATCGACATGTTTTGCCAAGGCGGAGCCTTCAGGCGACTTTGTTGCCGGTTGCCTGTTCGGTCTTTCCATATTGCGCCAGGAACAGATCCACACTCTCGTTTATGATCTTGTCCATTTCGTCCCGTTCAGCAACACGGTTTGCATAAATATTGGGAAAGAAACTGCGGGACTTGATCAGACCAAGAAACTGCTCTGCCGCGACATTTGGATCGTTTACGGAAAGTCGGCCCTCTGCTGTCGCCCGTTCCATGAACTCGGCAAACACGGTCAACTTGGTCATGCGGGCGTTCATATCGGCAGCCAACTCTGGATCGCGGATGGTTTCGCTCATGATCATGCGGGCAAGGCTCATGAAACAGGGATTGACCATCAATTCACCTTCGGCCCAGCCGAGCTCTATGAGCGCATCGCGAATTGGCTTGTCCGGATCATACGGCACTTCAAGCGCGGAATTGATTTGATCCGCGAGGCACTGGTTGATCGCTTTGAACAGTGTTTCCTTGCTTTCAAAGTGATTGTAGACGGTGCGTTTGGAAACCTGGGCGCGCTCGGAAATGCGGTCCATGCTGGCGCCCGCAAATCCCTTTTCCTGAAACTCGGCGATGGCCGCTTCGACGATTTGTTTCTTTTTCTGGTCGGATACCGACATTGTTTACCCAGCGCTTCTTATCGCTCTTTAATCCCAAAATTTGGGCCCTATGTAAACTAGGGCGTTTACAGATGCAGATCTAATCACTACACTACACAGTGTAGTTTACATCCTTCAGCCAGTCCAGGCCAGCCAAGGGAGACGCCTCCTCATGTCTGTAACTTTGAAAATTAACGGGGAAACGCGCACGCTCGACGCGGATCCCGAGAGCCCTCTGCTTTGGGCTCTGCGCGACGAGCTCGGAATGACCGGCACCAAATTCGGGTGTGGCATTGCATCCTGCGGTGCTTGCACGGTCCACTGGGACGGTATGCCGATCCGCTCTTGCCAAACCATGGTTGGTGACCTTGAGGGCGCCGAAATCACCACAATCGAAGGCGTGAACGGAAAAGCCGCCAAAGCTGTTCAGGAAGCCTGGAACGAGCTGGACGTGCCGCAATGCGGGTATTGTCAGTCCGGTCAGATAATGGCAGCCACGGCGCTTCTGACCGACACTCCAAAACCGACCGACGAAGACATCGACGCAGCCATGGACGGGAACGTCTGCCGCTGCGCGACCTACGCCCGTATCCGCAAGGCAATCCATGCCGCAGCCGACAAGATGGAGGCCTAAGCCATGTTGCATCTCCTCCAAAAACCTCTTGAAGCCCCAAAACCGAGCCGCCGGACATTCCTGAAAATGGCAGCGGGCGCAGTTGGTGGTCTGATCATCGCAGCCAAGATGCCAAACGCTGCGAAAGCCGCTGCCGATACGGGTGAATTTGTTCAGCCGTTTGTGCACATTCGGCCTGACAATACGGTTGTTGTCTTGTCCAAGCACCTCGACAAGGGGCAGGGCACGGCAAACGGTTTGGCAACGCTGGTTGCCGATGAACTCGATGCGTCGCACGAGCAAATTGTGCTGGAGCTGGCCCCATCCAACCCGCAGCTTTATGCTAACAGCCTGTTCGGCGTTCAGGGCACAGGTGGCTCCACCGCCATGCCAAATGCGTTCATGCAATACCGTCAGGCTGGTGCAGCTGCCAAGGCAATGGTTGTCTCCGCTGCTGCCAAGGAATGGGGCGTGCCGGCGGGTGAAATCACCGTTTCCGGCGGTGTTGTCTCTCACTCTTCCGGTAAATCTGCAACGCTCGGTGAGCTTGCAGGTTTGGCAGCGAACGAAGATGTTCCGGCTGAGCCGGCCCTGAAAACACCGGACCAGTGGGTCTATATTGGCAGGTCGTTTCCGCGGAAGGACGTCAAGAACAAGACGGTCGGTGCACCGAACACCTATACCATCGACTTCAATCGCGAGGGCATGCTGACAGCAACCGTTGCCCGTTCGCCGCGGTTTGGTGGTACGGTCAAGTCCTTCGATGCCACAGAGGCCAAGAAGGTTGCTGGTGTCGTCGATATTATCCAGATCCCGAATGGTGTTGCCGTGGTCGCTGAAAGCACCTGGCCGGCCATCAAGGCGCGCGGTCTCCTGGAGATCGAGTGGGACGACAGTGCGGCTGAAACCCGGTCCACCGACGCGATGATGACCGAACTCAAGGACATGACCACCAAGCCGGGCCTCAAGGTGCGCGAAGATGGCGACGTCGATGCCGCTTTGGAAGCATCCGCAAAGGTCGTGGAAATCGACTACGATTTCCCGTTCCTTGCCCATGGTGCCATGGAGCCGCTGGACATTGTCGGCGAGTTCAATGGTGAAACGGCTCAGTTCTGGTTTGGGTCGCAAATCCCGACCATCGACCACAATGTTGCCTCCACCATCCTCGGCATTCCGTTCGAGAAGGTCAGCATCAACACGTTGTGGGCTGGCGGGTCCTTTGGACGCCGGGCGCAAGGGGATGCGCATCCGGTCTCGGAGATTTCCTTCCTGTTGAAGGCCATGCGGGAAGCCGGCATGGATCCACGGCCAGTGAAGATTGTCTGGACCCGTGAAGACGATATGGGTGGTGGTTACTACCGCCCAATGTCGGCGCACAAAGTCAAAGTTGGCCTCGACGGCGATGGCAATGTCACGGCGGTGAAATACAACATTGCGGCCAAGTCCATCATCAAGGGCACGGCCTTTGAGCCGATGCTGATGCCGAATGGTGTGGATCACAACATGACCGAAGGGGCATCCGATACCACCTATTCGTTCCCGATGATGAACATGGATCAGGCCTTCCAGGAAACACCGGTGCCGGTTCTGTGGTGGCGGTCCGTGGGGCACACCCACACGGCCTATGTCATGGAAACGGTTGTCGACCGGATCGCCAAGGAAACCGGCAAGGATCCTGTGGCGTTGCGCCTTGAGCTTCTCAAGGACGATCCGCGCAAGACGAACGTGCTGAAGCTGGCTGCCGAGAAGGCTGGCTGGGACGCGCCGTTGCCGGAAGGCCGTCATCGCGGCGTCGCTGTTCACAAGTCCTTCGGGTCTTATGTGGCGGAAGTCGTCGAGATCTCCTTCCGCGAGGATGGAACGGTCAAGGTGGAAAAGGTCACAGCGGCCGTCGACTGCGGTGTGCCGGTCAATCCGGATAACATCCGTGCTCAGGTTGAAGGCGGTATTGGCTACGGCCTCGGCGCGATCCTGCGCAACCAGGTGACGCTCTCGGACGGGTATGTCGAAGAGACAAACTTTGACACCTACGAGTCCCTGCGCATTTCCGACATGCCCGAAATCGAGCTGCATATCGTTGCCTCGACCGAATCCCCGACCGGAATCGGTGAACCGGGAACACCGCCAATCGGTCCGGCTGTTGCCAATGCAATTGCGGCGGCGAAAGGTGAATGGGTCACCAGTTTGCCGCTGACCAAGGCCGGTCTGGTTTGATTTAATTCAACCAGGTTCCAAGTAATGGAGGAGGCCGCTTTTGGGCGGCCTTTTTCGTTACGACCTTGCGGTGTGTTTGTGGACCTTTGAGCCGCTGATGCAGGAGATGGAACCATGTCAGAACCTGTAAGGCGCGAGGATGCGCCAAAGCCTTTGCATATTACTCCCTCGAGTATTCAAACTTTCGAGATACCAGATTTCATCACGTTTAGAATTCTATTGTCTGGCAAACAGACGGATGGGACATTGGCGATTTTCGAAGATGATGTTCATCCTGGACAAGGCCCTGCGCGCCATATCCATCGGGACCAGGACGAGACTTTCTTTTTTCTTGAGGGCGCGTTTGATGTCGAGATCGCGGGGGAGCGCCATCATATGAAGCCGGGTGATGTCGGTTTTGTGCCTCGCGGGACTGTGCATGCTTTCAAAAATGTCGGATCCACCGTTGGAAAACTCAGATACATCTTGTCACCTGCCGGCACATTCGAGGAATTCATACCATCGATTCATGCGATCCTAACTGATGGTACGCAGAGCCAGGATGCAATCGCAGGCCTAGCCGGCAAACATGGGATGGAAATGGTCGGTCCACCACTTGAATGAGTTTGGTGGCTTTGTTCAGGGGGGTGTCAGTTGCCGCGCCTTGGTGACCTGGACGGCGTGAACGTGTTTTGTTGGCTTCAGAAAGGTTTCTCTGCAAAAGGCCGCCGTCGGGCTGCTGTTTCATTTCTAGGTAATAATGACAGTGCTGTCCTGTTAAGAATTAATAGGTTGATCTGATTTCTATTTTTCACTTTTAAATTGATATAGCGCCTATAGTAAAAATATTTATGTTAATATTGGTTGTCTTGCAGTTCAAATGCATATTCTTGATTTTATTTACTGGCAAAAAAATCTCGAAAATAGATCTAATTCTACAAATTAACTTAGTTGTAGCTCTTGCCTGCCTAGCGTTAAGCAAAGTTTTTGGTCTAGGCGAATGATCATGAAAAATACCAAACTTAGTTTCCGGCTGCCGGCGCTTATCGCGGGTTGTTCCGTTTTTGCGGCTATGGTCGTGGGGGCCTTGGCCTACTGGGTGAGCTCAACAAACATTGAGAATTTGGCAGAGACGCGTTTGACAGCGCTGGCAAAAGCGCGTTCTGGCGATTTGTCCCGTTATCTCGATTCGATCGTTCAAGATCTCGAAGTAACCGCGGATAGCCCATTCGTTAAGTCCGCAGTTGTCGAATTTGAAGAAGCCTGGAAGGGGGTTGAAGGCAATCCGCGTTCGGTATTGCAAGCTGCCTATATTCACGACAACCCGCATCCACTCGGCGAAAAAGACGCTTTGATGAGTGCTGGGGATACTGTCTACGATCAGGTCCACGAGAAGTATCATCCGTGGTTCCGCAAGATGCTGAAGACACGGGGTTACTACGATATTTTCCTTTTCTCTGATGATGGCTCTTTGATCTACACCGTCTTTAAGGAGCTGGACTACGCCACAAATCTGGTCAGTGACGAATATAAGTCGACTGACTTGGGTAACGCCTTCCGTGCGGCAAAAAACAGCGGCCCTGGTGAAATCCACTTCTTCGACTTCAAACCCTATGCCCCGAGTGCTGATGCACCAGCCAGTTTCATTTCCACGCCGCTCTATGAAGACGGCAAAAAACTGGGTGTGCTGGTCTTTCAGATGCCAATCGACAACATCAACGCCATCATGAGTGATGTTGCCGGGATGGGGGAAACTGGAGAAGCCATCCTCGTTGGTGCCGACAAGATGTTCCGCAATGATTCGGCGAAGACGCCGGACGAAAACGACATTCTGAATGCAAGCCTCGATGGCGCTGTTGTCGAAGCTGCGTTGAACGGCCAGGAAACCGTTGGCTTGTTGGAAGAGTACCGCGGCATGGAGTTTGTTGCAGCGGCTGTGCCTCTTCAGTTTCACGGCGCAAATCTGGCTGTTGTTGCTGCAGAAGGACATGACGAGATATTGCAGCCAGTTGCCGATTTGCGGAATCAAATCGCAATCATTTGCTTCGGTATCTTTTTGGTCATGACTGGGGCCGGCTGGTGGGCAGCCCGCTCCGTCGTCAAGCCGATCAAAAACCTGGTCTCCAGTGCAGTCAAGCTGGCGGGTGGTGATGTCAGCGTGAATTTCGCTGAAGCAAGCCGGTCGGATGAAATTGGAGAAATCGCAACCGCGATTGCCGGGTTCCGTGACGGGGTGGCTGAGCAAGCGCGGTTGGCGGAACTGCAAAAAGAAGAGGAACGCTCAAGGATCGAACGGCAGCAACGGGTTGACGAATTGATTGCCGGGTTCCGGTCGCAATCGACTGAAATGCTGGAAAACGTCGGCCATGCTATGGAAGAGATGAAGGCAAACGCAACCTCAATGATGGCCACCGCTACTGACGCTGCTGGGGAAGTAAACAGTGCAGCCACTGAGACAACCCAAGCTTCGGGCAATGTGCAGCTTGTGGCGGCAGCCACGGAAGAACTGTCGTCGTCGATCTCCGAAATTGGGGAGCGGGTCGAAGAAACCTCTAAGGTGATCGAAACGGCCACACGGCAAACTCACGAAAGCACCGATAAGATGGAGAAACTCTCCACCGGGTCAGCGCGCATTGGTGAGGTGATTGTCTTGATCCAGGCAATCGCAGAGCAAACAAACCTGCTCGCGCTAAATGCGACGATTGAGGCCGCCCGGGCTGGTGAAGCCGGCAAGGGATTTGCGGTTGTTGCCGCTGAGGTCAAGGAACTGGCGACGCAGACATCTAAGGCAACCGAGGAAATCTCCTCACAGATAGCCGATATTCAGGCTGCGACCGAAGAAGCTGTGGCTTCGATCGAGGAAATCTCCAGCGTCATGGTGCAGGCAAACGAAAACACCACGTCAATTGCCGCAGCGGTGCAGGAGCAGGACGCTGCAACCGGCGAAATCAGCCGAAGTGCAGCTGAGGCGTCTGCGGGTACATCGGCAGCCAGTGACAATATGGCCAACGTCAGTGGCGCTGTTGAAACAACGTCTCAATCTGCTGGCGCTGTTGATCAGGCTGCGCTGGACGCAAGTGCCAAGTTGGCGGACTTAAACAGCGCTGTTGCCACGTTCCTTGAGGAAGTGACTGCGGCTTAACGCCAGTTTGCGGATCATGCCGGTTGGCTCAATGTGGCGCTGGCGATCGACTATCCAGGCAAAAAGGGCCGCCTAAAGGCGGCCCTCACTTTTGTGCCAACAGCTGTTTATTAAGCTGTCCCTCTGACGGGGCGGTCGTTGGTGATGTTAAAAATCATACCATCAAGAAGTTCAGTCAGATCGGGGCGGGCCGCTGGGCCGTTGGAGATGTCGACTAGCATCAAGGTGCCATTCGGGCGGATCGCAAACGTGCCGGGCTCCGCGAAAATGTCTGTTGTTTCGGCCTCTGAAAGTGGCTGGGATACGTAGAGACCGAGTGAGCGCATTTGCTGTTCGGTCATCCCATATGCCAGATCAAATTCCCAATTGAACTCTTCCTTGTCTGCCTTGGCTTTGTTCTGAGTGTCCGCCGAGACGACAATCACGTCGAGAACTTTGGTCCAGTCGGTCAAAACAGCATTCAACTTGTTCAAAAAGCGTTTGCAACGCGGGCAATGGCGGCCCCGATAGACAAATAACATTGTCCAGCGGTCCTTCGCCTGCCCAATGGAAACCTTGGATCCATCCAGGAGTTCAAAGCTGGTTTCGTCTATTGGTTCACCGACCCTGGGTTTTGTAGCGCTCATGTCACTTTCTCAAACATCTGAAATTGAGGAATTTAACAAATCAATTATCAAATAATTACAAATATGTCAGCCGAAAAGCTGCTGTAAAGCGAACAACTTAAATTGAATTGAGGTTAGGACGTTTCAATCTGATCGAAGTTCTGGTTTCAAACTTGATTTTCGCCAATCCCGAACCGCTGCCGGTAGGCGTTCGGTGCGAGCCCGGTTAGTCGCTGAAAAACCTTCCGGAATGCGGCCGGATCGGAATAACCGACCTCCCAGGTGATCTGATCGACGGTTTTTCCGGTCAGTTCCAATATCTCGCGTGCCTTCGAAATCCGGACGTTTTGAACATATTCCGTTGGCTTGAGCCCCGTTGCTTTTGAAAACCGGCGCAGGAATGTACGGCCTCCCATTCCGGCAAGGTCAGCCAAATCAGTTAGGTTGTGTGGTTCGGCGACGTGCGCGTGAATGTGGTGCTGAACCTGGAGCACTGACTCGTCGCCATGATGGAACTTCGGGATGAATTGACGAAAAGGCCGTTGTAACTGGCGCGGTGGATCGATCAGGAGAAAGCGGGCCGTTGCCAGCATCGCACTGGGACCCATCAAGCGCTCAACCAGGGTCAAGCCAAGATCGGTCCATGCGAGAATGCCGCCCGCTGTGATTATATCGCCGTCATCTAAAACCATGTGCTGGTCCGCAACATCGATCTGCGGGAATTTCGAAGACAGCGCCTGCGCAAAAGCCCAATGGGTGGTGACCGTACGGCCATCAATCAGGCCGCTTTCAGCCAGCACAAATGCACCTGCGCAAACCGAACAGATGCGGCTGCCCCTGCCGTGCTGGTCTTTCAGCCATTTTCCAGCCTCTGGCATTGACTGCATCTTTTCCGGCATGGCGATGCTCGGCGGGACGATCACATAGTCCAATTGATGCTGGGGTCCTGGGTGGCTGTCCCAGATGCATGTCACGCTGGCTTCCGTCTCATCTTCTTGCGGAACCCAGTGCGTCACGCGGATCCAGGGTTTTGGATCGTCGCCGACCCACTCGCTGGCAATGCGAAACAAGTCGGTAAGGCCGTGCACTGCGGCCAGCTGGCTTTCCGGATACATCAGCAAGGCAATTTCCGCCAAACATCGATCTTGTTGATTTGTCACTTATGCCTCGAATGATGTCATTTACGCCAATTCTGATCGTATCGCTCAGCGTCTATCTCTGTCCATGTCGAAACAGTCACACGGTCAATTAGGGAGCAAGGCAATGCCAAGACAGCAACCCGAAGAGCTTTATTGAGAATACCAAAATAGAACCACGTATTCTCGATACGTAGAATATGTGAATACCAAAAAGCATAATTGGTCATATTTTCGTTAAGTAATCGGTCAATTTTGAAGAGGGTAGACAATTGGTATTCAATAGGTATTGTCGCGCTTCTCGTGACAAGGCCACGTACTCCAAGAAACGACAGAGGCCAATAACAATGAACAATCTCAAGGGACCAAATCCGAATAGGCGGCATGTGCTGCAAACCGGCGGTGCGCTTCTGGCAGTGGCTGCTGTGCCAGGCCTGACTGCAGCACACGCGCAATCGAATAAAACAGGAGACTTGAAAATGGCGACGTTCACGACAACCGATGGGACTGAAATCTTCTACAAGGATTGGGGACCCAAGGACGCTCAACCGATTGTTTTCCATCATGGCTGGCCGCTCAGTGGGGACGATTGGGACAATCAGATGCTGTTCTTTTTGATTAAAGGCTACCGTGTGATTGCCCATGATCGCCGCGGCCATGGCCGCTCGGAGCAGACAGACAAAGGTCACGACATGGACACCTATGCTTCCGATGTCGCTGAGCTCGTTCGGGAACTGGATCTGAAAAACGCGGTCCACATCGGCCATTCGACCGGTGGTGGAGAAGCGGCCCGCTATGTGGCTCGTGCGGAACCAGGCCGTGTGGCCAAGGCCGCTCTTCTGGGCGCAATTCCGCCCTTGATGGTGAAAACAGACAAAAATCCGGATGGAATTCCGCTGGAAGTGTTTGACGGACTGCGGGCAGCACTCGCCAACAACCGTGCTCAGTTCTTTTTAGATGTTCCGTCTGGTCCGTTTTATGGCTTCAACCGGGAGGGCGCGGACGTCAGTCAGGGCCTCATCCAGAACTGGTGGCGCCAGGGTATGATGGGCAGCGCGTCTGCGCACTACCAGTGTATCGCGGTGTTTTCGGAAACCGATCAGACGGAAGATCTGAAGGCTATTGATGTCCCGGTCTTGGTGCTGCACGGCGATGACGACCAAGTGGTCCCGATCGCCAATTCAGCGGATAAGGCGATCAAGCTTCTGAAAAACGGTACTCAGAAAACCTATCCGGGTCTGTCCCACGGGTTCTTTGCCACGCATCCGGACCTGGTGAATGCCGATTTGTTGGCTTTTGTCGAAAGCTAAATGTTGACCGTGGGGTTCCAATGGAGCCCCACGTCGCTTTCATAGGCCTGTACTGAGGGCTCATCGTGGAGCAAAAACAGTTGCTGTTTTCAGTGCCTTTGCTCTGACCACTTAATAGACAGCTGCCTTTTTCGCCTGCAGAGCTTCCCGGTCCTTCTTGCGCATCCGTTCGGATGCTGATTTTAGCTGGCCACAAGCAGCAAAAATATCGCGGCCGCGCGGGGTGCGGATCGGCGAGGCATAGCCGGCCCGGTTGACGATATCGGCAAACTCTTCGATCCGCTCCCAATCTGAACAGGCATACTGCGAGCCGGGCCAAGGATTGAATGGGATCAAATTGATTTTCGCCGGAATGCCTTTCAAGAGCCGCACCAATTCGAGTGCATCCTGATTACTGTCGTTGATGTCCTTCAGCATCACATATTCAAAGGTGATGCGTTTGGCGTTCGACAGGCCGGGGTAGTTGCGGCAAGCATCGAGCAGGGCTTCGATGTTCCACTTCTTGTTGATTGGAACCAGAATATCCCGGTCGTCATCGCGCACCGCATGCAGCGAAATCGCCAGCATGCAGCCGATTTCATCGCCTGTCCGGAAGATTTCCGGCACAACACCAGAGGTCGAAAGGGTGATCCGCCGCTTGGACAACGACAGCCCGTCGCCGTCCGAGGCAATCAAAAGTGCTTTTTTGACGTTTTCAAAGTTATAGAGCGGTTCGCCCATTCCCATCATGACGATGTTGGTGACCAAGCGGCCTTCCGACGGCACAATGGCCCCTTGCGGTGTTTGGGCGTCGGGGAAATCTCCGAGCCGGTCGCGGGCGATCAGGATTTGCGACAGAATCTCTTCTGGTGTCAGGTTGCGCACCAGTTTTTGCGTGCCGGTGTGGCAGAAGGTGCAGGTGAGGGTACAGCCGACTTGCGAGGAAACGCAGAGTGTGCCCCGGCCTTCTTCCGGAATATAGACGGTTTCCACTTCCACCGGCCGGCCGGCGCCGCGCGGCGGGAACTGGAACAGCCACTTGCGGGTGCCGTCGACGGAAATCTGTTCGGAAACGATTTTCGGCCGGGCGATCGTGAAAGCGTCCGCGAGTTTGGCGCGCAGATCCTTGGCGATGTTGGTCATCTCGGAAAAATCGGAGACGCCGCGCACATAAAGCCAATGCCACAGCTGGGAGGCGCGCATGCGCCACTGTTTTTGCGGTACACCAATGGTTCCGAGCGCTTCGCCGAGCTCGTCCCGGTTCAGGCCGATCAAGGTCGGTTTGCCGTCGTCCAATTGGGTATCGTCCGCAATGCCTGCGATTGTCTGCGCGTTCGGATTGTCCCGCGCGATATCAAGCGTAACCGCCATGTCGTGATCCGTTTTTTATCCGGCCACTACATACCCAAGCTCGCCGCAGCGGCTGGTTTGCCGGATCGCCTGTACCTGTCAGGGAAACTTTAAGTCACACCCAAAACCACAAAGCGCCCGGAAAATCAAGTTTTCCAGGCGCAGCGCTGGTATGCGCTCGATTTCAAAAGATGGAACGGCGTGAGCCGTTACTTGCAAGCTTGCGCGGCTGTATTGATCGCGGCTGTGACGCCGGAGAGCGAAAACTTGTAGGTCGTGCGCGTGCCGCGGCTGGATTCGCCATTCACTGTCATCTCACGGCCCGCTTTCATTGCGCCAACGAGTTGAGCTTCGGTCGCCGCGTTTTCGACCCAAGCGCCATCGTTGTTGGTGAACAACGTGAAGGCCTTGCCGTCGACATCAACCGATACGGAAGATTTATCCTTGAACGGATAACCAACCAGCAAGCTCGGCTCTGAGCTCACACCTTCCGCCGGGCGGGAGGTTACGAAAAAGAAGACGTCGCCATGGTTCCTGTCGCCAGGCAGCATGGTTGTCGGTTTTGTCAGCGCGTAACAGACTTTACCGCTGCCGCTGGTCAGCGCATAGGACGCCCAGTCCTTGTGCTGCTTCAAAAGCGTTGGGGTCTGTGCGAAAGCCGCTGCACTCGAAACGGCTAAACCTGCTAAGGCCAGTACCAGCGTTTTTGCTTTCATGATCTCCATACCGTTTGGTTTGGGGTTCCAGTTAAATTTAATTCAATTACCGACACACATATAAACGTTGCTTTAATGATAACTTAAAGCGAGTTACGAAAGGGTTGAAGCCCTTCGGCCGGTTTTGAGTGCATAACATTGTTTCTTGGCTGTCGCGGGAAAACTAGGCGACAGTGTGGCGATCTTGTTGTTCCCTCTTCCGAATTACGCCGAACCTGCTAAACAAGAAGGGTGCAGTGGAGTTCATCAACCTTTGGCGCAGACACAGTATTTTTCCGAATTGATTGTAAAAGTCGCGACAAGCCGGGACAAAACGGCATTTGTTGAGCTTTTCGATCATTTCGCGCCGCGTCTTAAGGGCTATCTGATGAAACAGGGGGCGGACGATGCGGTTGCCGAAGAAGTCACCCAGGACGTCATGGTGACACTTTGGCGCAAGGCGGAGCTGTTCGACCCGAAAAAATCTTCCGCAAGCACATGGCTGTTTCGAATTGCTCGGAACCGGCGTATTGACCGGCTGCGCCGGCAAAAAACCGCCGAACTCAATCCAGATGAACCGGCCTTGCAGCCAACCCCGCTGCCCGATGTTGCCGATGAGATGGATGCCCGCCTGCGCGAAGAACGGGTCCGGGCTGCCTTGAAAGAACTTCCCGACGAGCAGAAGGAAGTGGTTCGCCTGGCCTTTTTCATCGGCCTGTCGCACAGCGAGATTTCAGAACAGACTGGATTGCCGCTCGGAACCGTCAAGTCGCGCATCCGCCTGGCCTTCGGGCGTCTGCGTCAGTTGATCGAGGCGGACGCTTCTGTGGATGTGAACTGATCTGAACCTTTAGCGCTCATTGCCTGGGACGATCCGGCCTTTCCGGCTGATTGGGCCGCCGCTGACATGTTTCGGGCGTTCGACGGTCGGAGCGCCAGAAGATACGGCTCTGTCGGCATAGCGGCCAAGCGCGCGGTGGCGGTCATACATGACAATGGCGCCGGCCATGGCGATGTTGATGCAGAATTTCGTCGGGATTTTCACGACATGATCGCAGCGCTCCAGCATCTGCGGTGACAGGGATCCGCGTTCCGGACCAAGGACATAGGCAGCCTGCAGTGGATGGCCGAAGCTCGGCAAGTCGATGGCATCGTCCGTGAGCTCGATGCCAACCAGCTGGCAACCGCGCGGCAAATCCATGGTGTCGACGCTGTCCCAGTCGAAAGTTGGCAAATGCCCAGGGCTTTTGGAGGTGTCAGACTTTGGTGCCCTGCGGATTTTTTGTTCGGCATCGACTGTGAAGAAAAAACTGGCGCCAAATGCATGGGCGGACCGCATCAGGGTTCCAAGATTCATCCGTTTCGACAGGCCTTCGGCGCCAACAGCGAAATATCCGCGCATTTTCATTCCGTTCTTCATTCATGTGCGTGTTGCGGCGTCTCATAGCCGAATGCAGCAGCGGAGTGAACCGTAAGATCCATTTTGGGGTGACGTTACGTCGCCAAAAATTCAGACTTTTGCGCATGTTTCGCATGCGCCCAACCCCTGCTAAGCATACGTAACACTGCTTAAGTTCCAGCGATGAGAGAGCGCCCGTGAAAGCTTGTATCTGCCCGTCTTATGGACCGCCGTCGAACCTTGTCATTGAAGACCTGCCTGATCCGGTGGCTTCGGCCGGTGAGGTCGTGGTTACGGTCAAAGCTTGCGCGCTCAACTTTTTCGATACGCTGATCATTCAGGGCAAATACCAGTTCAAGGCAGAACCACCGTTCTCGCCGAGCGCTGAATTTGCAGGGATTGTTGACTCGGTCGGAGACGGTGTCACGGATTTTGCCGTTGGCGACCGGGTGATGGGGTATATGGTTTATGGTGCGGCCCGGGAAAAGGTCGCGATTGACCAGGGATCACTGGTCAAAATGCCGGAAGGGATTTCCTTTGAGATTGCAGCGGGTCTGACCGTGACCTACGGCACGACCCTGCATGCTTTCCGCGACCGGGCGGACTTGAAGGCCGGCGAAACCGTTGCTGTGCTCGGCGCGTCCGGTGGGGTCGGCCAGGCGGCCGTTGAGATCGCCTCGGTCATGGGTGCTAAAGTGATCGCCTGTGCATCATCGGAAGACAAGCTGGCCTTTGCCAAATCCCTCGGTGCCGACGAGCTGATTGATTATTCGAAAACGCCGCTTAAGGATGCGTTGAAGGAAAAAACCGGCGGGGCCGGCGTTGATGTTGTTTATGACCCGGTGGGCGGTGATCTCGCTGAGCAAGCAATCCGGGCGACTGCCTGGGAAGGCCGCTTTCTGGTGATTGGTTTTGCTTCCGGCGATATCCCGAAAATCCCGCTTAATCTGACCCTTTTGAAAGGCTGCGATATCCGGGGTGTTTTCTGGGGGGCGGCGATCAAAAAAGATCCCGCAGGCCACCAGAAAAACATGGAGCAGCTGCTGACCTGGGTGCAGGAAGGTAAGTTGAAGCCACACATTCATGCGGTTTATCCGCTGGAGGATATCGGCACTGCTCTGGATGAGATTGCTGCGCGCAAGGTCTTTGGTAAGGTGATCCTGACGCCATAAGCTTGGCAGCCTCGCATTAAGGCCTATGCTCTGGCAGTGTTGGAGGAGGCCTTGGCGAGGCGACATGGATCTATTCGATAAAAACGGCCAGCCGGTCGCATATATCCGGGACGGCTATCTTCATTATTGGGATGGCGCGCCAGCAGCCTATGTCCAGAACGATGCTGTTTATTCGTTGAAAGGGAACCTTGTCAGTTACCTGGTCAATGGCTGGATCATCGATTGCTCAGGTCATGCGGTTGTGTTTTCAGAGGATGCTGCCGGCGGGCCGATGAAACCAGGGCGGGGCATGACACCGTTAAAGCCGTTCGCGCCGCTGCAGCCAATCGCCCCGCTGATGACACTGCCCGCTTTAAGGCCGCTGCAAACCATGAACTGGTCACGCTTCTCCCTTAAAGAATTGCTGAACCACTGATTTTGCGTTTGAAATTTTAGGCAGACTGCGCTTGTTTCAATCTCTTGCCGTTTTTCTGACGAACTCGCACAGATGAGCCCGATCACCCTACGCATGTCCAGGTGGTTTCATTTCCTGCCGCTGACACTTGAGAAAGCCACATAGAATGCTCTCCCAGAATGAAACGCCTGTAACAGCGAATGCGCCTGATCTTTCAACCGGTGCTGCCTGGATGAGTGGCAAACTCATGCCGGTTTCCGAGGCGGCGCTGCCGGTCACCGATTGGGGGCTGATTCATTCCGACATCACCTATGATGTGGTGCCGGTGCTGGATGGAGCGTTTTTCCGGTTGCCGCTGTATCTCGCCCGGTTCCGGCAGTCGATGGCCGAACTGCGGCTTGATCCGGGCTTGAGCGATCAGGACATTGAAGCGGTGCTTCATGAACTGGTCGGCGCAACGGGTTTGAAAAAAGCCTATGTCGCGATGGTGACGTCCAGAGGTGTCAATATGGTGCCTGGCTCCCGTGATCCGCGGGATTGCCGCAATCACTTCTTTGCCTGGTGTGTGCCCTATATCCATGTCATCCGGCCGGAAATTGCCGAAAAAGGCGCGCATCTTCATGTCGCCAACACGGTGTGCCGGATACCGCCGGAAAGCGTCAATCCGAAGGTTAAAAACTACCATTGGGGCGATTTCACCAAGGGTTTGTTCGAGGCAAAAGACGTCGGGGCGGAGAGCGTGATCCTGCTGGATGCCGCCGGTAATGTCACGGAAGGGCCTGGTTTCAATGTTTTTGCGGTTAAGGACAACAGGCTGGTGACGGCCGACACGGGCGTTCTGGAAGGTATCAGCCGTCAGACTGTCTTGGATATCGCCCAAGAAATGGGATTGGCCGTTGAGATCCGGCCCTTGCCGTTCAGCGAGTTTTTGGAAAGTGATGAGGTCTTCATCACCACTTCTGGCGGCGGAGTAGCCCCGGTCAGCCGTGTGGATGACCGGATCTTTTCAAACGATGCGCCGGGCCCTGTAACCACTGCACTCCACAAAGCCTATTTTGAGTGGACCGCGCGGCCGGAAAACCGCACGGAAATCCGGTATCCGGGCTAATCGTTCTAACGTTGATCAACACTCTCGCTGGAACATGGCCGCAACGATGGCTTCGGGAGCATCTTCCTGAACAAGATGGCCTGCGTCCGGGATGACCTTGATTTTCCCGCCTGTCAGCAGGCTGGCAAGTTTTTCGCCCCGGTCCAGCGGGATCCATTCGTCCTTTTCACCCCATAACAGGGTCACTGGGCAATCAAGGGTGGCATAGCGGCTTTCAATTTCGTCCGTGTATTTTTGGTCCATCTGCGCGATCTGCCGGTAAAATGCCGGTTGTCCTGCATCACCAAGCCAGGGTGCCATATAGGTCTGCAGGGCGTCTTCAGTCAGTTGGCGATGGGCAGCGCTTTGCAGATAGGAGCGCAAGAGCGCCTCATGGGCATAGCCAGGCAGGCCGGCAAAGGCCGCTTCATATTGACGGACGTGGGCCACAAACGGGGATCCCCAGGGCGCGACGGCGACCGGATCGAAAATCGTCATCCGTTTGTATCTGAGATTGTTGAGGTAATAGGCGCGCAGCACCGTTGCGCCGCCAAAATCGTGGCACAGCAACTCCGGCCGCTCTAGTCCCCAATGATTGAACAGGGCGGCAAGCAGACCGTTCTGGACAGCCAGCGACACGTCCTGACCCTCTCGCTGCTCCGACTGGCCGTATCCGATCAGGTCGAAAAAGTAGACGGTCCAGCGCTCGGCTAGGAGTGGGGCGATCTTGCGCCAGACCTGGGAGGAAAACGGGGTGCCATGCACAAGCACCAGAGGCGGCCCACTGCCAAGGCGGCCCCAGGCAACGGCATTTCCATTGTGCGTATAACGGTCGGACAAAGTCAGCATGGCTTTTCTCGATGTAATGGAATATCTCAGAATAACGGTTACAGTATCATCTGCCTTTTGTAACCTTAAAAAATAGAATAGAGGTTACATATGTGGGCTGAGGAGAATTTTATTGCAGGGCATCCCGCCCTTGATTTTCTCAACACAGTCAGTGATGTGGGCAAATCGCGCACAGAAAACCGGTTGCAATCACCGACCGATCTTGCCGAATGGGTTGCGGCATGTGGTGCGGCAAACCGGTTTCCGGTGGATCGGTCACCCACCGATAAAGATGTCCAAGATGTGGTCCGGTTTCGGGAGGCTGCTTATGAGGCCTTGTGCGCCCGGCTGGGCAGCACCGCAAAATCCGAGCCGGCCTACAAGGTGCTGGAGGCGTATTTAAAAGCCGCTTTGCAGCGGGCCTCTCTCAATCTGGCAGAAACTCCGGCCGTATGGACGGCGTCACGGGATGCCAAGAACTGCTTCACTGACAGTTTTGCTCTGTTGGTTCACGACTTGCTGCAGTCGCCGGAGCTGCACCGCCTGCGTCAATGCGAGCGATGCACCTGGTTCTTCTTGAACACGGGGCGTGGCCGGGGGCGCCGCTGGTGCAATATGGCAACCTGCGGCAACCGGGCAAAGGTCGAAGCTCACCGACAACGTGCCCGGCAATCGGTCAATCAACAGTAGACTGTGGGGCCTTCTTACGCCTCGAACACGGCAATCACCGGTGCGTGGTCGGAAGGTTTTTCCCAACCGCGGGCGGCGCGCAAAACTTCGGTGCTCTTGATATGAGGGGCGGCGGGTTCGGACACCCAGATATGGTCTAGACGGCGGCCCTTGTCCGCAGCCGACCAGTCTTTCGCCCGGTAGCTCCACCATGTGTAGAGCTTTTCTTCCAGCGGCGTGAACTGGCGCATGGCATCCAGCCAGCCTCCGGTCTCGCGCACGTCTTCGAAGAGCTCGGTTTCAATCGGTGTGTGTGAAACCACTTTCAAGAGTTTCTTGTGCGACCAGACATCGTGTTCATAGGGCGCAACATTGAGATCGCCGACCAAGACGGCCGGTTTGGCGGTCTCCGCGCCCTGCAGCCACTCCTTCATCTCGGCCATGAAATCCAGCTTATGGCCGAACTTGTCGTTTTTCTCGCGGTCCGGCTCGTCACCGCCAGCTGGAACATAGAAGTTATGCACCCGCAGGCTGGAGCCGTTGAAGGCCACGTCGACGGCCACGTGCCGGCTGTCGCCGACATTGCAGAAATCGCGTTTTTCAATGTTGCTCAAGGGGAGTTTCGAGAGGGTTGCAACGCCGTGGTAACCCTTCTGACCATTGATCGCCATGTGCTCAAAACCTGCTGCCCGGAAGGCTTTTTCCGGAAAATTGGCGTCCGGACATTTGGTTTCCTGCAGGCAGATGACGTCCGGTGCAATTTCTTCGATCAGCTGTTCGACGATCGGCATGCGCAGGCGCACGGAGTTGATGTTCCAGGTGACGAGTTTCAGCCGGTCTGTCATGAGGTTCCTTGAAGGTTTATGCAAGGTCGAGATGAAATTCTACAAGCGGGTTAGCCTGCAGACGCCGGATCGTCAATAATTGCGGGGGTGCGGTCAACCCGATTTCATCACTGTCTGAATTCTCCTCAAAGGAGGACAGGTTTCGCCGGCACCAATCTCAAAAAAAATCATCCACATGAGAATGCCACAATTCCGGTCTTCTCGTCTTTGAACCGCCTTATTCCGCAGTTACCGGAGTGCCCAGCCGGTGGATTACGTGTTTTTGCGGAGAAATTCTGAAATTGTCCATCTTCCGTTAGGAACTTCTTCGCATTTTAACGGCTAGAGAAAGCTTTTCTTTACCTTGTCGAGGTGGCTGTGCTGGAACTGGTCAAAACGTTTTGTTCGCTGATTGGTTTTATGGTTTTAAGCGGCTGTTCCGCTTACGATTTCCCCGATCCGACACCTGAGGACTTTGCCGTCCACGGTATTGATATCTCCCGATGGCAAGGCGATATCGATTGGCATCAGGCGCGCAAATCTGGAGTGGCCTTTGCCTGGATCAAGGCAACGGAGGGCGGCGATCACGTCGATCCACGTTTTGTCGACAACTGGATTGACGCTCGAAAAGCCGGGGTCCCGCGCGGTGCTTATCACTTCTATTACTTCTGCCGGCCGGTGGAAGAGCAGATTTCATGGGTCAAGGAAATCGTTCCTCAAGACCCGCAGGCTTTGCCACTGGTTCTGGATATGGAGTGGAATGCGCACTCCAAGACCTGTCAAAAACGGCCTGGCCGGACCAAAATCCTTCGGGATATGAAAGTCTTCCTGGATGAAATGGAACGGCACTACGGCAAACGGCCGGTGATCTATTCTTCCGTTGATTTTCACCGGGACCGTCTCGTTGGCGCTTTGAAAGGCGAACACTTTTGGCTGCGTTCAGTCGCAAGCTATCCGAACAACATTTATGACCAGCGCGACGACTGGGTGTTCTGGCAGTATACGGCCGAAGGCCGGATCCCAGGCATCAAGGGGGATGTTGACCGCAATGCCTTCTTCGGCACAAAGTCACAATTCCGCGATTGGCTGAACGGCGATTTGAAGCGGTAGGCTACGGCTTATCAGTGGCATTCACAGAGCTTGTTGCCCGGGATCTCTCCCGGGCGCGCTGCTGACTACTGCACTTTGATTTGGTGCGTAACGTCCTTGCCGTTGCTGACTGTGACTTGCTTGAAGCCGATCAGCTTGCAGAAATCCAGAAAGTTCAGATCCTGCGGTGCATCTGTCCGGGCAAACAGTTCCGTCCCTCGCGCCATTGACGTCAGGGAGGCCAAAAGGGCTCTCATTCGGAAGAGCGTGTCGTATTGCCCATCGCCCGTTGCGACGATGATCAGTTTTTCCAATTCACCTCCCTTGGCGAACAGGTGATAACCAGGGGCATAGGCTTGTTTGGCCTGTTGGGCGGCAAGTCCAATAACAAAAGCCGCCCGCGACCGTTTGCTTGCATCCGGGGCAACTTCAATTTCCGAAACATATGGTTCGCGCGTTTGCGCTTCAGGATAATAGTATCCGGCATGACTATCGAAGGCGCTGACTGGATGTGTCTGAATAGTAAGCGCCAGAACAGCTACGACTGCAGCGGTCAGAAGCGATCTGGATTTCTGGCCGAGCAGTTTGGAAATGTGGAAAGTCATGTTTTGAGTGCCCCTTGAACCTGATCTTCTATCAAGTCTGTTCAGGCGTTTAGAATCAAGGCCGAATTTATTGGGGCTGCCGGAGGGGCCAGACGGAACAGCGCTATATTTTTGCCATGTTGTGGACCCACATGTTCGCGGGTCTGGGTGCATATTTTTGGAGTTTTGAAAGATGTTGAACCGCTTGCCGCTTGCGCTTGCTGCTGCGATCGTAATGCTGTCACCGGCATTGGCCCAGACCGGAGGGCCCGCCATTGCCTATACGACAGCAAACTTGAATATGCGCGCGGGGCCTGGAACCAACTATCCTGTGATCACCACTGTGCCGCAGGGCGGTGGGGTAACCGTTTTTGGATGTACCGCGGATTTCAAGTGGTGCGACGCGGCGTTTTCGACGGTGAAAGGCTGGGTGTCCGGCAAATATCTTAGTTACGGCGTTCAGGGCCAGTATTACGGTCAACCGATCCCGAGGACGGGGATTTACGTCGGAGTACCCCGGTATCGCGGGAATTATCCGGTCTACGGACGCGGTCCGGTGCGCGTACAGCCTTTGCCAGGATACCGCCGGTATTGATTTTCGTCCGGTTGGACCAAACTATTGGCCCGGTTTTGGGTCCGCAAGAATAAGTGACCAGAAAACCTTGTGTTTGGCATTGGCGGAATAAGCCGTTGCAATGCCAAGACGTGTTGCGTTTTGGGCCAGAAGCACTTGATTGTGTTTGGGGGATTCCCGCCAACCGGAGAAAGCTTCGGCAAATGTCCGGTAGCCAGCGCTGACATTTTCAGACGCGGCTGTTTTGGGTTCCCCAATGGCGGCGAGACGGGTTTCCAGTTTTAGATTGTGCGCAAGCGATGCCCGCACTGAGCCGGCTGCCGCCATAGCATTGGCCTGTGTCTGCGCAATTGAACTCAATTGCGCGTCTGGCGTCACGGCTGGAAGGCCATTATTGATCCGGTATTGAGAAATCATCTGGGCCGCGGTTGCTGCATCAACTTGGCCATCTGTTTTTGCAAGATCTTGATAAAACGTCGGCGTTTGCAGTCTTTCGCTCATACAAGCGGAAAGCAATGCCGCTGCCAGCACCATAGGAACCAGAAGGAAACGAGCGGAAATTTTCCGGAGAGTTGCGTGCATGTTGAGACAACGGCCTGTTGCTTGAGCGATTTGGTGATTCGACGCAGTGACTGTGTCGGCAAAAAAAAGCAGAAATGGGACTGGCAGGATAGGGTCGTAAAAAATAGCCACGTAGAAATGAATAAGATTTCGTTTGTCTAAGTGATTGTGTTTCCTTAGTAAAATCTAAGTATATTGTTGTTTTTATAGGGTTTGGATAAAAAGTTTCTAGTTGTTATTGGGAAAAATGACAATATGGAGAAGGTTCGGGCGATCATCGCCGATGACTCGTCAACGGTTTGCAAGTTTATTGAGCGGGCTCTTTTACAAACTGGCCGTGAGATAGACATTTCAATGGTGCAGGATGGCCAGGAAGCTGTTCGAAAGCTCAGCGAACAGGCTTACGATTTGGCCTTTCTCGACATCAACATGCCGCAAATGAGCGGTGTCGAAGTGATGGCGGCCATCCATGTAATGGGGGGCAAAACCTTCGCAATTTCGATGTCGAACTCGCTGGATGCATCGGCAGAAGAAAAGCTGAAATCTTTCGGTGCCTACGACTTCCTGGAGAAACCCTTTACCAACAAACAAGTCCACCAGATCCTAAAGACATACGATACGATCCGCGCTCGCTACAATGCGTTGATTGTTGATGATTCAGCGACTGTCCGAAAGATCGTGGGAAAGGTCTTGAAGAAGAGTATTTTTGACCTGGATATCGATGAGGCGGATGACGGCACGTCGGCGCTAGAAATGGTCAAAGCGAAGCGGTACCAAATTATCTTCAGCGACTTTAACATGCCCAACATGAACGGAATTGAGCTGGCGCAAAAAATCGCGGCTCATGCGGCGCGTTCTGAAGTGGTGCTGATGTCGACAGAAATGAGCGCCGAACTTGATACCGCGGCAGAGCATGTGGGGGCCAGGGCGTTTTTACGAAAGCCTTTCTACCCACAAGATGTTGATACGATCCTTCATCACATCTTTGGCTTGAAGCACTCCCGTTTTACCAAACAGGTCAGGATGCTGGCTGCCGTTTAGAGCACATCGCAACAATAAAAAAGACCGGCCCGAGTGATCGGGCCGGCAGGCTGCATCAGGCTCAGTCTAAGCCTTCGGGGAGATGTGGTTACCGTTTGCCGGCTTCAATGACGTCTTCCAGGGTTCTCAAACCCGTGGTTGGAGCGCAGACGAGAACGGACATGTTGCCCGGCGCGTGCTGGTTCTTCCACATTTTGGTGTGTGCCTGCGGGATTTGATCCCAAGGGAACACTTCCGACATATACGGGTCGATCCGGCGTTCGATCATCAGCTTGTTGGCAGCCGATGCCTGCTTCAGGTGAGCAAAGTGCGACCCCTGCAAACGCTTCTGATGCATCCACATGTAGCGGACGTCGAAGGTGCAGTTGAAGCCGGAGGTGCCCGCGCAGATTACAACCATGCCACCTTTTTTACAGACGAAGGTCGAGACCGGGAACGTGGCTTCGCCCGGGTGTTCAAAGACGATGTCGACGTTGTTGCCCTTGCCGGTGATGTCCCAGATGGCCTTGCCGAATTTACGGACTTCCTTGAACCAGTCTGCATATTCCGGTGAGTTAACCGTCGGCAGCTGGCCCCAGCAATTGAAGTCCTTGCGGTTGAGCACGCCCTTGGCGCCGAGATCCATCACGAAGTCGCGTTTGTCTTCATCGGAAATCACGCCAATTGCGTTGCCGCCGGCGGCGGTGATCAGCTGGATCGCATAAGATCCAAGACCGCCGGAAGCCCCCCAAACCAGAACATTCTGACCGGGCTTCAGCTCATGCGGGTGATGGCCGAACAACATGCGGTAGGCTGTCGCAAGCGTCAGTGTGTAACACGCACTTTCTTCCCAGGTCAGGTGCTTCGGGCGCGGCATCAGCTGCTGAGCCTGAACACGGGTGAACTGTGAGAAGGAGCCGTCACCGGTCTCATAGCCCCAGATCCGCTGGGACGTTGAGTACATCGGGTCGCCGCCGTTACAGTCTTCGTCGTCGCCATCGTCCTGGTTACAGTGGATGACGACTTCATCACCGACTTTCCAGCGTTTGACCTTGTCGCCAACCGCCCAAACGATGCCGGAGGCGTCAGAGCCGGCGATATGGAATGGGTCGCCGTGCACATCGAACGGGCTGATCGGCTCACCGAGGCCGGCCCAGATGCCGTTGTAGTTGACGCCGGCAGCCATCACGAGAACCAGCACCTCGTGGCTGTCCAGTTCCCAAGTCGGCACGACTTCCAGTTTCATGGCATCTTCCGGAGCACCATGGCGCTCGCGGCGGATGGCCCAGGCATACATGTTTTTAGGCACATGGCCGAGCGGCGGGATTTCACCAATCTCGTACAGATCTTTCAACGGAGCATCTCCCCGTGTTTGATTATCGTTGGCTTGCGCTGCTGCTGTCACTCTCCCCTCCCAGGGCTCTTTGGCGCCAATTTCTTTCGCACTTGCAAAAGGCTCAGTTGGGGCAAAACCCCAATTCACGCAACTATTGTTCAAAAAAGCATACGTATCTATACGACTATTGCTTAACTTGCGTTTTTTTGCCAGCCGTATTTTGCATTGCAAGAGAAAGGGTTTCGCGCGCGCGGAAACTCCGGCACACTGCGGTCTGGGGAGATTGGCCCGCAAACCGGTGCTACAGGATAAAGATAACTGGCAAAATAAGGCCTTAGGAGGAGATGCGGCATGAGTGCAGCAGGCGATAGTAGGACAGAGCGGGACCGACCGTGGATTTTCCGCACCTATGCGGGGCATTCCACAGCCGCCGAATCCAACAAACTCTACCGGGGTAATCTGGCCAAGGGGCAAACCGGCCTGTCAGTGGCGTTCGACTTGCCGACACAAACTGGCTACGACCCTGACGATCTTTTGGCCAAAGGCGAAGTTGGCAAGGTCGGCGTACCGGTCGCGCATTTGGGCGACATGCGGACATTGTTCAATGACATTCCGCTGGAGCGCATGAACACGTCCATGACGATCAATGCGACCGCGCCGTGGCTGCTGTCTCTTTATATTGCGGCAGCCGATGAACAAGGTGCGGACCGCAAGCTTCTTTCCGGCACCACGCAAAACGACATCATCAAAGAGTACTTGTCGCGCGGCACGTATGTGTTCCCGCCGGCTCCGTCGCTCAACCTGACGACAGATGTCATCGCGTGGACCTATTCCAATATGCCGAAATGGAACCCGATGAACGTCTGCTCCTACCATTTGCAGGAAGCAGGCGCGACGCCGGTCCAGGAGCTGTCCTTTGCCCTGGCAACCGCCGTTGCGATTCTCGACAGCATGAAGGCCAGCGGCGCGATCCCGGAAGAGGATTTCCCGAAAGCCGTTGGCCGTATCTCTTTCTTTGTGAACGCTGGCATGCGTTTTGTCACTGAGATGTGCAAGATGCGCGCATTCACAGAACTCTGGGACGAGATTTGCCGCGAACGCTACGGTGTTGAAGAGGAGCGCTACCGCCGGTTCCGTTATGGCGTTCAGGTGAACTCCTTGGGGCTTACAGAGCCGCAGCCGGAAAACAACGTCTACCGGATCCTGGTGGAAATGCTCGCCGTAGTTCTGTCTAAGAACGCGCGGGCCCGGGCCGTGCAGCTGCCTGCCTGGAACGAGGCGCTGGGCTTGCCGCGCCCGTTCGACCAGCAATGGTCGCTCCGGATGCAGCAGATCCTGGCCTATGAGACCGACCTCCTGGAATATGCTGACATCTTCGATGGGTCTGAGGAAATTACCCGCAAGGTGGAAGCGCTCAAAGAAGAAGCGCGTGACGAGCTTGCCCGGATTGACGCCATGGGCGGCGCGGTTGCAGCGGTTGAATCCAGCTACATGAAACGCAAGCTGGTGGAATCAAACTCTTTGCGCCTCTCTGGCATTGAGAGCGGTGATCAGGTTGTTGTTGGTGTCAACAAGTGGACCGAAAGCGAACCGTCACCGCTGGCAGCTGGAGAAGACGGTGGCATCCTGACTGTTCCTGAACATGTCGAAGACGAGGCAATTGAAAAGGTCAAGGCCTGGCGCGACGCTCGGGATCAAGGTGCTGTCGATGCCGCGCTTGCTGACCTGCGGTCTGCGGCAAATGAAGGCCGCAACATCATGGAACCGTCCATTGCTGCGGCAAAGGCCGGTGTTACCACCGGCGAATGGGGCCGGACCTTGCGTGAAGTCTTCGGCGAGTATCGCGCGCCGACGGGTGTTGGGCAATCGGTCAGCGATGATGCTGGTGACTTGGCTGCGGTCCGGGCAGATGTTGAGGCAGCTTCGGAGAAACTCGGCCGGCGGCTCAAGTTCCTTGTCGGCAAGCCGGGGCTTGATGGCCACTCAAATGGGGCCGAACAGATCGCCGTGCGGGCCCGCGACTGCGGCATGGAAGTTGTCTATGAAGGCATCCGCCTGACACCGGCGCAGATCGTCAATGCGGCGGTGGAAGAAGATGTCCATGTCATTGGCCTGTCGATCCTCTCCGGATCACATCTGGCGCTGGTGCGCGATGTGATGGAGCGTTTGAGATCTGCCGGTGCCGATGACATTCCTGTTGTTGTCGGTGGCATTATCCCGGATGAAGATGCCGCACAGCTGAAGGCTATGGGCGTCGCGGCGGTTTATACGCCAAAAGACTTCCAACTGACCGATATTATGGCCGATGTCGTTAAGATCGTCGGCAGCCGCGCAGAACAGGCTGCGTGAGCCGTATCAACGGGCATTGGTAGAATTGCGTCTATCGAAACAAGCAGTTAACCTAACGTAAAGATTCGTTAACTGTTTGTTGAGAAACTCGGAGGAGGTCCGCCAGAAGGCGGTCCTTCTCTGATGGCCAGGAGGCCCAAATGGCGACGACGATTGAACGGCCGGTTCCGGCCCAGGTCGTGGCGCATGCGACAGAGTATCCAGCCGACCGGGACGGTGATGGCACCGGCTACGGCCGCAGACAAAAGAGTACCGCAGAGCGCCAAGATCAAAACACCGGCAGCCCAGATGAGGCGCCGGCCGTACTCATTGACGATCATCACATTGAAAGTCACGTTCTAGATGGTATGGCGGCCTATCAGGCTGCTGCTTTGGAAGTGCTAGAGCCCGGCATTGACCACGGGCCGGTGCATCCTTTGCCGGGACCCGTTGATAGAGTGCCGCCGCAAAATGTGCGGCATGCCTATCAGGATCACCCCGAAGCGGATGGCCCGCCGCATAAAGTGAATGTGGCGACCTGAGCTTTTCCAGGCCGGTGAAACTGATTTTCGGCACCTTTCTTCTTGACCTGAGCCAGACAATGCCCACATGCGTCCGAATGCGTATTGTTACGTATAAACTCGGATAATGCCGAAGAGGCATACCGCATAGGGGCAGAATATCGTGGTTGAGACGGTGCTTGGGTTGGCGGCACAAAATCTTGTGTCGCCCATCATCTTGTTTTTTGCGCTTGGACTGGCAGCGGCGCTTGTCCGCTCGGATTTGTCGGTCCCCGAAGCAGCGGCCAAAACACTGTCGATTTATCTGTTGTTCGCGATCGGGTTTAAGGGCGGCGTCAGCGTTAGTGCTCACGGAATCGATGGAACCTTAATCCTCTCATTGATTGCCGGTACCATTCTATCTTTTGCATTGCCCTTTTTGGCGTTTGCGCTCCTGCGCGTCATGACGCGATTGAGTGTTGTCGACGCCGCGGCGGTTGCCGGCCACTATGGATCCATATCTATCGTCACGTTTGTTGCCGCGACGTCCGTGCTGGAAAGCCAAGGCATCACCAGTGAGGGATATTTGGTCGCCGTTGCCGCAGTGATGGAAGCGCCGGCGATTCTGTCCGCTCTTTGGATTGTCGCGAAGTATTCTGGCAACGGGTCCGCAAAGGCCCGGGAAAAGGATACACAAGGCCTTTGGCGGGAAATCCTGTTGAACGGATCGATCGTTCTTCTCGTCGGGTCCTTTCTGATTGGTTTCCTGACTGGCAAGGACGGCCTGAAAGAGATCGAGAGCTTTATTGTGTCCCCGTTCAAAGGGGTTTTGTGTCTGTTTCTGCTTGATATGGGGCTGGTTGCCGGCCGGGGTTTGCGGGCCAGCGCCCATCAGATGCGTCCGGGGCTCATCAGTTTCGGCATTTTGATGCCGGTCCTTGGGTCGGCGGCGGGGCTTGCGGCGGCAAGCCTGATCGGCCTTTCAACCGGCGGCACCGTGCTGTTGATGACGTTGAGTGCCTCAGCCTCTTATATAGCGGTTCCGGCGGCCATGCGGGTGGCCTTGCCGGAAGCCAATCCCTCTATCTATTTGACCATGTCGCTCGGGATCACGTTCCCATTCAATTTGACGCTCGGAATTCCGTTCTATCTGAGCATTGCACAGGCCGTGGGAGGTTAAACCAATGGAGATGAACTCAGCGAAACGGGTGGAAATCATTATCGAAGCCCCGATGGAAAGCCGCCTGACCGATGCCATCGAACGGGCGGGCGTTACGGGCTACACGATTTTGCCGGTGCTTGGTGGCAGCGGCCGTTCCGGCCGCTGGAGCCGGGAGGGGCAAGTCTCGCGTGCCGGCGGGATGGTCGCGATCACGTGTATCATCCGCCCGGAACGCCTTGATGAATTGCTGGAAAGCGCCTTTGAAGTGGTCGAAAGGCACATTGGTGTGGTCAGTGTAACCGACTGTCAGGTGTTAAGGGCCGAACGTTTTTAAATACAACTACCGCTGAAAATCGGCCTTTCAGCGTAATTGTGCTTTTCAAGAAACAAATGTAAGACACGTCTCCAAATTCCTGGCGCGGAAAAGTGCCACGACAACAGGAGTAGTGCAGTGACGTTTCCTTCACACTTATTGGATGGGTATGGCCGGTATTTGAACAAGGGCTTTGTCCGTGTGAAAGAAACCCACGAGCGACTGGCCGTTTATGGTCAGAAGCCAGACGTTATGGTCATTTCCTGTTGCGACAGCCGGGTGACGCCGGAAGGCATCTTCAACGTTGGGCCTGGCGAACTGTTCGTTGTGCGAAACGTCGCCAATCTTGTGCCGCCTTATGAAGACACTGAAGGTCAGCATGGCACCAGCGCGGCCATCGAGTTTGCGGTGAAGGGCCTAAAGGTCAAGCACATCGTCGTCATGGGCCATGGCCAGTGTGGCGGTGTGAAGGCTTTCCGCGAGAATGCCAATGATCCGATGGCCACCGGCGAGTTCATTGGACGTTGGATCAAGCTTCTGGAGCCTGCGGCCATTTCAATGGCTTGTATGCCGGTCGACAAGTCGGACGATCCGCAGCTTGCTATGGAATATGCCGGGATCCGCCAGTCTTTAAAAAATCTGGTAACTTTCCCGTTTATCGAAGAGGCTGTTCAGTCCGGTGCGCTCAACCTTCATGGTGCCTGGTTCGACATCGGCTCTGGTGAACTTCGGGTGATGAATTCAGAGACGGAACGGTTTGCATCAGCCGCGCCGGACGCTGTGGTGTCTGATAGCTAAGCTGAGACCCAAAAAGCAATTCAGTTGAAGGCAGATCTGTCCTCTAAGGCAGGACATGGTGTCTAGACGGCAGGCCGGTAATCACGGCTTGCCAAAAGAATTTCACAATTCTGACCTGTTTTTGGCTCTCACTGGGAAAAATCCCGGACGGCCTGGTGTTTTGGAGACACATGGTCTTTGGCCTTCGATAATTTGATTGGAACGATTCATGTCTATAGATCCGGCGCTCTATCAGCGCCTTGCGAAGTATAATACTTGGATGACAGACAAAGCTTATGTGGCCGCCGATCAGATGAGCGATACGGCCCGCAAGGAAGACTGCGGCGCTTTTTTTAAGTCGGTGCATTCGACCCTCAATCACTTGCTTTTCGGCGATCGGGCATGGATGCGCCACTTCACTGGCCGGGACTATTTTGTCGATAAAATCGGCGTCGACCTTTATGAAGACTATGGTGCGCTGAAGGCTGCACACCGGGCCATGTGCGGCGACATCGAAGATTTTGCAGATGATCTGACCTGTGAATGGCTGGATGGTTCTCTGGAATGGACCAGCCGCAGCGACGGCAAGACCCGGACGCGTCCGCGCTGGTTATGCCTGACCCATATGTTTAACCATCAAACCCATCACCGGGGCCAGCTGTCGACGCTCTACATGCAGGCCGGGATCGACATCGGCAAAACAGATTTGCCGTTCATGCCGGATTTGTTGCAACAGGATGTTTCCGGCTAACTTGCAAACAGCAGTGCGCTGCCGATAATCACCAGCGCGGCCCCGGCCCAAGCGCCAAGTGCTGGCACTTCCTTCGTGCGCCACCAGAGCATCGGCAGCATCACGGCCGGTGTTGTGGCCGACAGGGTTGCGATGATGCCAACTTCGCCACCGGACAGCGCGAACAAGATCAGCGTCATGCCGAGGCCCATGCCGAGAAAGCCGGAAACGGCAATGATGCCAACGATGGATGGTGTGAACTGGCCGGCCGGTTTAACCCAAGAGACCGGCAACCGTGTCAGGGCAAGAAGACAGAGGGCCGCCATCCCGACCCGCAAACTGGAAGCAGCGACTGGATCCGCGCCGGTTTCCATGACCGGCCGGGCAATCAGCGAGCCAACTGATTGAGACAAAGCTGCGGCCAGGCCAAGCAAAACACCGGCCCAGAGCGGCCCCCGGATGCTTTCCCATTTGTGCAGCTGGGATTTGCGTTTGCCGAAGCGGATAGCGAGCAGGACACCCGTAAAGGTGATTAAGATCCCGATAATCTGCGTGCCTGACAGGTGTTCTTCCAAAAACAACCAGCCGAGCACAGCAGACATTGGCGCATTCAGGGAAAACAGCATTGCGGTCCGGCGGGGACCCATCCGGTTCAGCGTTAGAAAAAGCGCTGTGTCTCCCATGAAGATGCCGATCACACCGGAGAGGATCAGCGGCATCACATGTTCACCGGCTATTGAGCTCCACCCTGTTGTCACGGCGACCCAGATGACAAGCATCACCGCGACAAGCGCCATGCGGGTACAGTTGAAGGCAATCGCCCCCAAATGTTGAGCGGGCCCCGCAGAAATCAAGCCTGTGAGGGCCCAAAGCGTTGCAGCTCCAAGGGCCGCTGCCTCGTAGACGAACATGAGAGGATCAGACCTTTTCTGGGTTCAGTTCCGGCAGACAGGCTTCTCCGGTCCAGGCTGTCTCAAAAAATGCAACTTCCAGCGCACTCATCTTGGAGAAGATCTTTGCGAGATTTTCCTGATCATTCGGTGGCAGCGCAGCGCCTACGGCATCCATTTCCTCGCGGATCCAGTTGACGAAACTTTCAAAGCCCTCAACGGCGTGCAGATCGATCCATTCAGCCAGGTAGAATTTTTCTGGCCGGGGTTTCTTGGCTTCCCGCAGACCCCAGGTCAGATAACACCATTCTGCACAAAGCAGGCAGGCAAGGCCTTCGGCGTAGGTGCCTTTGCCGGAAGAGGTCAGCAGCAGATCTGCGAAAGCCCGTGTAACCGGTCCTTGAGCGGCTGTTTCATAAGTTGCCGCCGAAACGCCGAGAGCGTCAAACGACCGAAGAAAATAGTCGTTTTCCTCCGATGTCAGCAACGCCAGAAACCCGGACAGCCGGGATTTAGACTTCATGCTCGGTGCTTTGGCGACAAGATATCCGAGTATCGAAGCCAGATCTGTGATGAAGGTGTAGTCTTCGATCAGGTAACGGACATAAGCCTCATCCGGCACGGAACCGTCACCGATCGCGTGGGTGAACGCATGGTCGGTTGCCTCGCTCCAATGGGGCTCGGCTCTAGCTGCCAGCCAGTCGGAGAAGCGAGCATTTGGTGTTACGGCTTGGAAGTCTTGAAAAGAACCGGAAAAAGCCTCGGGCATGGCGCCGGGCTCCTTGTCTCAATGATATCTGGGAAGAGAAGAAAAAACGGGCGCCGGATGGCGCCCGCATAAGTGCTTTAGGCAGCAGCTTTTTTCGGTGTGATCAGGCCGCGGTTGACCAGAACCTCGGCGATCTGAACCGTGTTGAGCGCCGCGCCTTTGCGCAGGTTGTCGGAAACCACCCACATGTTGAGGCCGTTTTCGATGGTCGCATCTTCGCGGATCCGGGAGATGTAGGTCGCATCTTCACCGGCCGATTCATAAGGGGTGATGTAACCGCCGTCTTCTTGCTTGTCGATCACCAGGCAACCCGGAGCTTCGCGCAAGATGTTGCGGGCTTCTTCTGCTGTGATCTCGTTTTCGAACTCGATGTTGACGCTTTCCGAGTGACCGATGAAGACCGGCACGCGAACGGCGGTACAGGTCACCTTGATGGCCGGATCCAGCATCTTCTTGGTTTCGGCGAGCACCTTCCATTCTTCCTTGGTGTAGCCGTCTTCCATGAAGACATCGATGTGCGGAATGACGTTGAACGCGATGCGTTTGGTGAATTTTTCCGGTTCGATCGGATCGTTCACGAAGACAGCGCGGGTCTGGTTGAACAGCTCTTCCATCGCCTCCTTGCCGCCGCCGGATACCGACTGGTAGGTGGAGACTACGATACGCTTGATTTTCGCCGCTTCATGCAGCGGCTTCAGCGCGACAACCAGCTGCGCGGTTGAGCAGTTTGGATTGGCAATGATGTTCTTCTTTGTAAAGCCGGTGATGGCGTCGGCATTCACTTCCGGAACGATCAGCGGCACGTCCGCGTCGTAGCGCCATGCAGAAGAGTTATCGATGACAACACAACCTTTTGCGCCGATTCTCGGAGACCATTCCTTGGAGATGGAGCCACCGGCGGACATCAAACAAATATCGGTGTCGGAGAAGTCGTAGTTCTCCATCGCCTGGACCTTCAGCGTTTTGTCGCCAAAAGAAATATCGGTGCCCTGCGAGCGGCGGGAAGCCAGCGGCACGACTTCATCTGCCGGAAAACCCCGTTCTGCGAGAATGTCGAGCATCTCCCGGCCAACATTGCCGGTCGCTCCAGCGATTGCGATCTTGAAACCCATTTTTCGACTTGTCCTTGTCCGTCTCCCCGCTTCACCAGCTGCCCGGATCTTTCAGGGCATGGCTGGCTCCTGGCGCCTCCCATCCCCGGGGAGGCAGGATGAGCGGCACCTTAAGCGGTGGTCTTGGTTGTCTTTGTCGTGTGTTTGAATGTGGTTGTGGCAGCCGTCTTCGTCCCGCCGCGCAGAAAGGTTGCGCTGGCAAGGGCTTCAGACATCATATCCAGAATGTCGGCTTTCAGCCGGGTCATTAGGTGCTCACAATCGACAAAACTCGAGACGGCGGTGTTTTTGCCCGGAAACTGGCGGAAGTCAATATGCAAAGCGCCTTGATCGGCGCATTGGTTTTCACACTGTGGCGCAAAGGCGGCGAATTTTGCGTTAATCGAACAAACGCCCCGGCCCGTGGCCCTTCGCTGGAAGGCCTGCTAGCGTCATCATGTGCCAAGCGAGCGCAGAGTTTGAACTGATAACTGGTTTTCCAAGTTTTGCTTCGCAGGCCTCAATTACCGGGAAGGTGCGCAAGTTTGTGCAGGAAGCAAATACTGCATCGATTTCTGGAGCATTGCCGACCGAGCAAATGGCCTCTTCAACCGAGGTCGGAGAAATTCGGGCCACGACGGCTTCTTCTGATTGACCAAACGAGCCCAGGTTCACAACGGTAAGGCCATTATCCGTAAGCAGAGAAACAACCGCTTCGGAAACCTCCGCGATATAGGGTGTGACCACCCCGATCTTTTTTGCGTTTAAGTGCTCAAGGGCGGCCAGCACCGCTGCAGCCGGATTGGTTACTTTGGCGGTTGGGTGGGCTTTTTGAACGGCTTTGGCAACTTCCTCAGAGCCAATGACGGTTGAGGCCGATGTGCAAGCGTATCCGATAACGTCTAGATCCCGGACCCCCGGCAAAAGGGCGGCGGTTCCCGTCAATTGAGCTTTCATACGCATCAAAGTTTCTGGCGTGACTTCCGGATCGCTTTCAATGCGGGTGTGATTGAGCGTCACGCCATCCTGATTAAACAACGGCCGGAACTCATTTTCGATGGTTTCATCGGCTTGCAGAACAATCAGTCCAAGGGCAGCTTTATGCGCTAGGCCGTTGTCTGTTTGGAATTTGAGGTCCATGTCGTGCGCTCTTGTTATTGAATGACAGGAATTTCTGGATCCGCCGGAGTGCTCAGGAATTCCGGCGTACCATCCCGGATGACGATGTTTTCTTCATGCACCATCATCTTGCCGCCGCCAAGGTCAATGCCCGGTTCCAGGGTCAGGGCCATATTTTCCTGCAAAACCGTTTGATCGAAACTGGTGAGCGACGGGGTTTCTGTCAGCTGAATGCCCAGCCCATGACCCATGCGGCCGACGTCGCCATCGGCTTGGCCGAGAACATCGGTCATGGCCTTGAAGAGATCCGCGCAGGTTTTTCCCGGCCTGGCAATGCGCGCTGCAGCCTGAACGGCGCCAACCAGTTTCCGATGGGCGTTCTTGACGTCTTCACTGGCATGGCCAATCGCAAAATTCCGGTCGAAGTCGCAGAAATAACCGTTTTTGACTGCGCCGGTATCGAGCATCAAGACATCACCTTCACGCAGCGGCGTATCTGTGGGGGGGGAAATCACATCGCCATAGCCACCCTGACCGGCCCCACCGACCAGATAGGGCACATCATCGGCGCCGCGTTCCAGCAAATCGATCTTGAACTTGCGGAAGGCCTCTTTCAGGCTTTGGCCTTCGTGAAAGAGTGCCTGGGCACTTTCGAAGCTTCGCGAGGCGATCTGGCAAATCTCGCGATGGATGGCGATTTCGGCTTCCGACTTGATGTGGCGCACCTGTTGCACAAGGTCCGAGGCATTGTGGAATGTGGTTCCGGGCAGGTTCCTCTTTACGGCCTCAAAGTCGAGCAGCGGCATGCGCAGGGAACTTTCCCGGCCCATCGGCATGCCGATGGTTTTAAACGGCTTGAGCGCATCACTTAAGAGACTGACACCTTCGTCGGTTGGATGCGGGGCGGCAAAGGTCCGGATGTCGTCCAGCCAGGTGCTGGACATCAGATGGGCACCGATTTGCGGGATCACTGCGAAGGGTTTGCCGGACTTAGGCAGGACGCAGAACCAGGGCCGGGCCGGACTTTGCCAGAAAAGTGTCCGGAAGCCGGTGAAATAACGGACTTCGGCCTCTGTAGTGAACAGGAGCGCGTCAAGTTTTTGCGCATGCATCAAGCGCTGGGCGCGCTCAGTCCGGTCTTCAAATTCCTGTTCCGGAAAATCCGCTTCTGACATTCCTGGCCTTTCGATTCGCAATCAGCACTTGAACCATCATAGAAAGAACGGTTTGAGGTCGCTGAATTGCTGGTGCCGCTGCTAGCAGTCATGCGCGGCACGTATCAATTCAAGGAGGCAAGTCATCAGGTCTTTGAGGGAATGACAAGCGAAATCTGGCGGCTTGAGCAAAGCCTCCATTTGTCTTCTTGAAGCGCAACATCGCTATGAGCGGCCTGGTAGGGCAGACGTGCAGCGTTATGGATGTTGCGCTTCCAAAAAGTCTGACTTAAGCCGCCGCTTTGCTCCGGCGGGTGGGCCGGAGCGTTGCCAATGCGAGGACCAAGGCAAACACAGCACACAGCGCAATCGCGCCGACCATCGGCAAGGCCGAGCGGTCGAAAAACGGGCTGCAGATGAAAATCATAACACCGCCAGCGACCATCTGGAGTGTGCCACCCAAAGACGAGGCCATGCCGGCGTGTTCCCCATGGTCCTCCAGCGCCATCACCATGGTCGGGGCGATGACCTGACCCAGAAACGCGTTGGCGATGAACAACAGCGTCATCAACACGTACAGATGATCAATGCCATTCCAGACCAGCAGGAACAGGGTGCAAGTTCCCGCTGCAAATCCGGCAACACCTGTCAATGCGACAGGCGCCATGCCAAACCGTTCTCCGAGTGGAGCGGCGAATTGTGACGACACAAAAAAACCGGTCGCGCCAAAGGCAAACACGAGGCTGAACTCGGTCGGTGTGAGTGCGTATTGGGTCATATAGACCAGCGGTGCGGAAGCGATGAAAACAAAGAAACTCGCCAGGGAAAAACCGCTGATCAAGGTCAGGCCCATAAACTTGAAATCTTTGCACAAATAGATTGCACTGCGCAGCATGGCTGCGGCATTGATCGGTGTTCTGCGTTCAGGCGTCAGTGTCTCAGGGAGCTGGAAAAAGACCATAACCATCGACGCAAACGCCAAAAGCCCCAAGATCATGAAAATCAGCCGCCAACTGCCGAAAGCAATGATGCCGCTACCGGCAAGCGGAGCGAGCAACGGCGATATGCTGAACACCAGCATGACAAGGGCCATGAGCCTTGTAGCTTCCGTGCCAGTGTGAAGATCCCGGATCACGGCGCGCACGACGACCATCGGGGCTGCCGCGCCGATGGCTTGGACAAACCGGCCTAAAGTAAGGTCGGAGATATCGCCGGCCCAGGCGCACATCAGCGAGCCGATAATGTAAATGACCAAACCCAAAAACACCGGTGGCCGGCGGCCGAACCGGTCGGCGAGCGGTCCATAAAGCAGTTGTGCGACGCCGAAGGCGGCAAAATAGACTGAGAACGTCAGCTGCACGGCGACATCGTCGGTGTTCAGGTCTGCCACAATCTGCGGCATGGCCGGAAGATAAAGGTCGATAGCGAATGGGCCGACAACGGCCAAAAGGCCCAGCACGATGGCCGAGCGAACAAATCCGATAGACATGAAAATCCAATCTTAGAGCGCCCGGCAGGAAGGCGATGGCCGGGACGAACAGAAAACACTTTATCCTTCAGATTGTCGAGTGGCTTTTCACACTAAGTCGGGATTGAAGCTCTTGAGTTCAAGGCCACCGCTAGCTGAAGTGGCCTTGCAAGTGCAGCTGGGTTGACCAAGTCAAACCTCAAGCCAAAGTGCTATCGCTGATAAATGCTGTGATAGCGCAAAGGCATTGAATATCCGAATAGGGTGACCGGTTTCGATCTGTGCAATGCCATGGAAAACCCGATCGCAATGAGATAAGCGCCACCATATACAGCCAGCCCAATGGTTGCCAACAGGGGCGCTTGAGCCGTTTTGAGTATGGACGACGCGCCGAGCATTAGGGCATAGAGCCAGCTGGCGCCGGACAGCGCGGCACAATTTGCAATCAGCAACTTTTGCGGCAAGGCCAAGGCCGCCAGCGGCCGGCCGGCGTATTCCTTAAGCAGCGGGGCCACCAGCTGTCGCATCAATACCGCATCTATCGTCAGGATCGTGACGACGGCCAGCTTGGTGACGAGTTTTGGAGAGAACGCACTTGGATCGAAATTGGTGCGCACTCCAATCAAAGCAAGTCCGGAAATCCAGAGAATGGCAATGGCGCAAGCGATCTGGCGATGCGACTTATCGACGAAATCCAACAGCTGGCGAGTCATGCCCTTTGTTATCATCTGACGGACTGAAAGGGCGGCAGAAACGACAGTTCCGAGCCCGATCGCAACACCGGCCAGATGCGCAAGCCGGATGAGATCCACATAGGCCGACGCCCAGCTGAGGTCTGGCGTCCACATGGCGACTATGTCTTGCAGATGATTGGAAGAGCCGGGCTCCGGATGCGGGCTGGCGGTCATCACCTCGCCTGAAAACCCCAAAGCGCCACGCAGCTGAAGGGTCTCCATGGATGGGAAACAGATCGCCTCCAGGAGCGCTTGAATGTCGACGTAAGCCCCGCTGGAGAACAGGTAGATGTTGACGGCGGCGAGGACACCGCAGAGAGCCAGCGGCACACGCGCAGATTTCAGAATTTGGCGGGTTTGATCAGACATTTTTTAACATCCCAAGGAACAGCCTGAATTGGCCGGGACAAAGGAGGCGTGTCCTCACCGTCTTTTAAGACGCACGCCGATGAACAATTTAGTGGGGTGTTCCGGGCGGACTAAATACCCGCCCGGAAACGAGGTGGTTAGGCAAGTTGATCAATGGCAACGGATTGGTCGTTGAAGGCCAGTTCTTCGAAATCATAAAGAATGTCGAAGTCGTTTCCGGACCATACGACGACACCTGCGCCGTCCTCGGTGGCGCCCCAATTGTAATCAGCAGCGTTGCCGTTGATCTTGAAGCTGTCCTGGCCTTCGGTGCCGGTGAGATATTGGGTCACTCCAGCGATATCCTGAACCTGCCCGCTACCGGTTGTCAGCGGCACGCTCATGTCCGAAAACTCAAGACTTTCAAAGCCGTGGAGAATGTCAAAGCCGGATGCACCCCAGACAACAACGCCAGTTCCGTCGTTGGTCGGCCCCCAGCCATAATCAGAGGCTTTGCCGTCAATCACAAACCGGTCATTGTCTGTGGTTCCGGTCAGATACTGGGTCACTCCGGCAACATCCTGGTAGCTGCCGTCTTCGGATGTCAGCGGGACGGAAAAATCGTCAAACCGGATTTCTTCGAAATCTTGCAAGATGTCGAAGCCGGTCGGGCCCCACACCACAGTCCCGGTGCCGTCCTCGGTGAGGCCCCAGCCGTAGTCCTTGGATTGTCCTTTGATCACAAAGACATCCTTGCCGGCTGTGCCAGTGACCCATTGGGTTTCATTGGCAATGTCGTTGACTTCGTTTACCGGATTTGTTGGATCTACCGGATCTGGGTCTACCGGATCTGGGTCTACCGGGTCTGGATCAACTGGATCTGGGTCTACCGGGTCCGGATCTACCGGATCTGGGTCTATCGGGTCCGGATCTACCGGATCTGGATCTACCGGGTCTGGGTCTACTGGGTCGGGATCGGTTGGCGCAGAAGCGCCCTCCTTCAGTACGACATTGTCCAGAAGCCCGCCGATGGACGGATGCGTTCCGTCAGAGGCCCGGAAGGAGAGTTCGTCATTGCCGCCTGTGCCGACAACCGTGACGCTGTAGCTGCCCGGGTCCGAGTGGCCCGGTTTTACCGTCTGAACGACAGATCCATTCCAGAGAATGTCCATACCGGCACGGTCACCGTGGCCGGTGCGCACTTCATAGTCGAAGGTCAGGTCGTAGGTTTTGTTTTCCTGTGTGGCGAGCGATTGCGAAATCACGCCGCGTTCAGAATCGATCTCAAGAGCGGTTTTTCCGTCCGTGGCCGCAATGCCTTCGTAACCGTCCTGCCACAATTCGAAGTTGTTGCGGCTCGATTGCCAGCCGGTCAGGGAGCTGTGTGTCTCCCAGTTTGTGACCTCTTCTGAGGTTTCAAAGCTGCCATTGGTCAAAAGGTTTGCCGGATCTACTGGATCTGGGTCGACCGGATCAGGATCTACGGGATCCGGGTCGACCGGGTCGGGATCAACCGGATCCGGATCGACCGGGTCTGGGTCGACTGGATCGGGATCGACAGGGCCCGGCATTGGAACCGGATCGGTTCCATCGGATTTCAAGACCACATTGTCCACCAGACCGCCGAGCAGCAAATTGGTGTCTTTAGTTGCTTGGAACGTCAGCTTGTCATCGTCGCCTGTTCCGACGACTTTGAAGTCATAGGAGCCAACATCCCCATTATCAGGCTTGAGCGTGGCAATGATCTCATCGTTCCAAAGAACTTCCAGGCCAATCTTCCAGATGTTGGCGCCCATGGCTTCGGTTTCATAGGTGAAAGACAGGTCATAGGTCTGGCCCCGGACCGTATCGACGGTCTGGGAAACCGCGCCGGATGCGCCATCAAGGCCCAGTGCCGTATGACCGTGTGTGGCATTCGCATCTATGTTCTTGTCGCCATGAATTTCAAAGCGGCCGTTGCTGCTGGTCCAGCCTTCCATCTGATTGACCGTTGTCATCTTGTCGGTCGGGTTCGGGACTTCGAAGCTGCCGTTGACCAGAATGTTTTCTGGGTCTTCTGCCAGGGGAACATTGGATGGCTGAACGTCAATGTTGGGCGCAATGGACGGCACACCGTTCTTGTCCCAGACAAACATCATCCAGCTGCCAGACGACAGGCCCTGTTCCACTGTTGGGGTGTAAACGGTGATGTTGTCGCCGGAACCTGCTTTGAACGGAACTTCGACAAAACCAGTGCCCATGTTGAAGGCGTGCGTCGACGCGCCGTTTTTGACCATGGTGATGCGCGCGACATCGGCGCCGTCATCAACGCGGATGTTGTAGGCGCTGCCGGCATGAACTTCAGAAGGCGCGATTTCAACGACCGGACGGTCGGCGAGATTGCCGTTGGCGTCATACAGATAAGGCGGTTTGTAAGCCTGAGCGTCGAGGTAGTTTTTCTCAGCAAAACCGGCAGCTCCGCCCCCTGCAGACAGGATAGTCCCATCGTTCAAAAGAACAGACGTGGAGTGGTAGAGGCGGGAAGATGCTTCATCGACCGTTGTCGTCAGGGAGTTGTCTTTCGGATCCCAGATCATGGCCGTATGGTTTGCAGCCGCCTCTGTGTTGCCACGTGCGGACCCGCCGTTGATAAGAACCGTGCCGTCGGCCAGCGTGGTCATGTTTGACCAGTTCCGCTCGGCCCCCATGTCTCCAACTTTCTCGAAGGACACACCGCCGCCCGAGATATCCATGCTCCACAGGCCGCTGCCGGTGTCCTGAATGAGGATCTTGCCGGAATCGTATTGGACGGCAGGATTGTCCCAGGCTGCGTTAAAGGGGAGGGTGCCGATCTGAGTGACCGAACCGTTGCCTGACGGATCCAGCGACATGACTTCGATCTGGCCATTGCCGCCGCCGCCAGTGGCGAAGTAAACAACCTTACCGTCCGTATCCAAAAAGGCGCGCGGATAATGCCCGGAAACACCCAGATTGGCATCCGTTGCACCGGTCAATGGCTTCCAGCCTTCGCCATAGGTGTAGATTTCCGGTGTTGCCATATGGCGCCCGGCTGAATCGCTGCCGCCGAGCATGATCATCTGGCCGTTGTCCAGGGACACCATTGTCGGATACCAGCGTTGGTTGACCATGTCGCCATCCGGAGCGGCATATAATTCGCCGGTTTTCATGTCCAAGATGTTGACGTCGTTAACGCCGGTGTTGGGTTTGCCGTCCGGCCGGCCATCGCCGCCAGCGATCAGGATCTTGTCTTCTCCCGGAATAATCATGGCCGCCGAACAGAAAATGTCGGTTGTCGTGGTGTTGGTTAGTGTTTCGTGCTCGCCGGTCACCGGGTTGTAGATGTCGTAGATGAATTGACCGCCCTGCATACCCTTGTTGTCGGTGCCAAAAGTCAGAACCCGTCCGTCATCCATGACCACGGAATGAATTCCAATGATCGGCCATGCTTGCAAATTGCCCCAAGTTCCATCGGTTTGTGCCGGCATCTGACAATCTCCTGTTTCCAATCCAAATTGAGACACTCGGCATTGGTAATTGTCTCAATATGAAACAACGCAGCGTTGTGCCCTTCTTGGTAACGGAAAATTGCAAGTCGTGTGCCAAGCTAATTATTAGTGACCATAATTATTTCGCGTTCGCCTATACGGAATTTTATCAATATCGAGTCAGAGTGCAGGATAGGCGAAGGAATTAGTTATATGCCCGTAGCAGTTTTTAGTAAGCCGCTGTTAACGTTTACTATATTGGCCAACCTCCTGATGCTGGCCGCTCCCTTGCACATGATGCAGGTATATGACCGGGTTCTGATCTCCGGCAGTCTCAGTACGCTTTTCTATATTACCCTGATTACAGCCGGTGCATTGGCCATGTTCGGTGTTTGTGAGGCTCTTCGTAATCGTTTGGCACAACGCCTGGCTGCAGCTTATGTCGTCGAGCGCGCCGAGCCGTTGTTTCAAGCCTGTGCCAACTGTACTGACAAGACCCGTGCGAATGAAATGCTCCGCCATTTCAACACGGTCAAACAGTTCATCGGCAGTAAAGCGTACATTGGTCTTTACGATTTGCCCTTCGCGCCGCTGTTTCTCATGCTTCTTTTCGCAATTCACACGCAAATTGGTCTGATCACCTTTGTAGGAGCAGCCATACTAGTTTCGATTGCGCTTCTTAATAAGAAGGTCAACGATACCAATCAGCGGACATCGGCCGGCGCCAATTCGCAATCGGTCAACTTTGCCAGCACAATCATATCCCGCAGCGAAGACATCAAGGCCATGGGCTTGATGCCATCTTTGGTGGAGCGCTGGGGGCATATGACCGGGGCGTCCTTGAATGCGCAGGAACAATCGACCGAAATCAGCGCGAAGTTTCATGGGGCAAGCCGGGCGGCCCGCCAGATCCTGCAAATCTTGATCATGGCCTGGGGCGCGTTTCTGGTGCTCGGCGGCGATATGTCCGGCGGTTTGATCTTTGCGGCTTCGATGATCTCCGGCCGGGCTTTGCAGCCAATCGAGCAGGTGATCGGAGGTTGGGACAACATCAATCGGGCGGTCCGGTCTGCCGAAGACATTGCCGGGTTTTTGAAACAGTCCGGTTCTACTGCCGCGCCCATCGAACAACCGGCGCCAAAGGGTAGCCTTCGCCTTGAAGAGGTCACCGCAACCGCAGGCGAATTCGTTCTTTTGGAGAATATTACATTTGAATTGAAACCAGGAGAGTTTCTTGGGGTTGTCGGCCCGTCTGGGGCAGGTAAGTCAACTCTGGCCCGCATCATTTCCGGGGCACTGCCTCCGGAAAGCGGCCGGGTATTGCTTGATGGCTGTGACCGCAGGAATTGGCCGGATGGCCAATGGGGCGACAGTGTCGGCTATCTCAGCCAGGACTTACAGCTTTTTCCGGCATCCATCGCAGAGAATATTGCCCGAATGGCCGTATCACCTGATGAGGCCGGGGTTGTGGAGGCTGCCCAGCTGACCGGTGTCCACGATCTCATCAACTCCCTGCCGGATGGGTATCAAAGCCAGATTGGCGACGGTCAGATCCGGTTGTCCGGTGGACAGATCCAGCGAATTGCGCTTGCCAGGGCGATCTACACCCAGCCGGCCCTTTTGGTACTGGACGAACCCAACGCTCATCTGGATCAGGCAGGGGAAGAGCGGTTGATCGGAATTTTAAAAAGGCTGAAGGGTGAGGGGGTGACCATCATTGCCATCAGTCAACGCGGCGGCATCAATCAGTTGGCGGACCGGATCATGGTGCTGAAAGACGGCCGCTGTGCTGCCATGCATGTGAATGAGGCGCACAATCCCCGGCCGGCCGCAGCCAACATCACTGGGTCGACCTCAGTCCGGACGCCTGAGGTGCCAGCTACTCAGCCAAGGCCGCAAGCCCCAGTTCAAAGGCAGATGCCACCTGTTCCCGCGGCCGATCAAAATACCTCGGCAACTGCCAAACCATTTGCTGAGCAGCGCCAGACAAAACCTATAAAGCCGACCGGTTCTATAGATAGAGAGAGCCGTCCGGTTCCAGGTACTCGGAAATATGCTTCGCCGGACAGTGTTTCTGAACAGCGGGAAAGAGGGGCGGCGTGAGTTTCTACAAGCAATTTCATGCCCTCGGCGGGATGCTTTTTGCTCCAGAGGAGGCACAATCCGCGGTTGGTTCTGGTTGGCAATCTGGTGTCAAAACCGGAGACCGCGATATCATTGCCTCAGGTACACGCTGGGTGGGGATCGCGGGCGCGGTGTTTCTCGTTTGGGGGCTGTTTTTCCCGCTCAGCTCGGCTGTCGTGGCGCCTGGTACTTTAATCTCCAAAGGCCGTAACCAGCTTTTGCAGCATGCCGCAGGCGGGGTTGTTGAAGAGATCTTGGCGGCCAACGGAGATCATCTGTTTGAAGGTGATCCGATTGTGCGCATCGATCCATCTGCGGCCCGTGCGCATTTGGCCAAACTGGAGGCCCGGCAGGCTTTGCTTCAAGCTCAGGAACAGCGCTTGGCCGCTCTCAGAATTGCCGGCGATACTGGATATCAAACAGCGGAGATAGATGTTGCGGCCTTGCGCGGCGTTTCCATAGACCTCGCCGCAAAAGTGAGGACCCCGCTTGGCATAGAGGGACGCTATCCAATTTTGGATGAGCAGCTCGCCGCTTTTGACGCCAGCTTGCGGCAATCGGAAAGTGAAGTGTCCGCCTTGCGGAACCGCCGGGCCGGCCAGGCGGACGAACTCACCGGACTGAACAATCAGATTGCCGCAAAAACTCAGAAACTTGCGTTGCTTGAAGGTGATTTGGCGAAAATGGAGCCGCTGGTCGCGGAAGGGTATATTTCCCAAACCCGATTCAATGAAAAACGGGCGGGGGTCATGGAAGACACCAGTCAGCTTGCCGCCCTCAAGGCACGTGCTGGGACTATGACGGCGCAAATCGCGGAAACAGAAGATTCCCTGGCCACGCTAATTGCCCGTAAGAACGCAGAAAACGCCGAGGAATTGTCCGCCGTCTTTGCTGATTTGGCAGCTGTTCAAAAAGAAATCGATGCGGCGCGGATTGCCCTGAACCAGACCGTTGTCCGTGCCCCTGCAAAAGGAATTCTGGTCAAATTCGAGGCCAACACGGTCGGCGGTGTTATTGAGGGTGGTAAATCCTTCGGCGAAATCGTACCGGTCTCCGGTGATGTTGTGGTGGAAGCCCGCGTGTCGCCGCAAGATATCGGCGCGATTAAGGTTGGCCAGGAAACGGAAGTTGTCATCACAGCATTCAAGCGTGGTCAGGTGGATCCCTTGCCGGGTGCCGTCACCTATGCGGCTGCGGATTCCAAATTGGATGAACTGACGGGCGAACCCTATTTTGAAGTATTGATTTCCCTGAAGGATACCGCGGACCGGAAGAGCATCACCGTCCAGCCTGGCATGCTTACGGAGGTGTATATCCAAACAGGCAGCCGCAGCTTCTTCGGTTATCTCCTTCAGCCGGTCACAGACAGTTTCCTGCGAGCGTTCCGAGAGCGGTAATCTTGTCTGCCGGAAATTCGTTGGCTTGATGTGCTTCGCAGCCATTGAGTTTGCGCAAGGAGCGCCCTAGGTTCAGCCCGGACTGACAAATTGGGATCCCACATATGCTCTTTGCGCTGATCTGCACCGACAAGCCAGGTGCACTCCAAACCCGTCTCGACAATCGGGACGATCACATTGCCTTTTTGAAAGCCATGGGTGATGGCCTGAAAGCGGCCGGTCCGTTTTTGGACGATGATGGCAACATGACCGGGTCGCTGGTGGTGATTGAAGCTTCCAACCGGGATGAAGCGCTTGCGATTTCCGAAGAAGATCCTTACGCCAAGGCCGGATTGTTCGAGAGCGTGGAAATCCGCCCGTGGAACTGGGTGGTGAAGAACCCGGAGATGGCATAAGTGCAGTACTGGTTGATCAAATCCGAGCCGGACAAATGGTCCTGGGAACAGCAGAAAGCCAAGGGTGATGCTGGCGAAGAGTGGGACGGCATCCGCAACTATCAAGCCCGCAACAACATGCGGACAATGGAGATCGGCGACCGGGCATTTTTCTATCACTCCAACATCGGCAAGGAAGTGGTTGGTGTGGTCGAAGTTTGCAGCGAAATACACTCAGACAGCACAACCGATGACCCGCGCTGGGAGTGTGTTGATTTTAAAGCCGTCTGCGACATGCCCAAGCCGGTGACGCTTGCTCAGGTCAAAGCAGAACCGCGCCTAGAAAAAATGTCTCTGGTGACGTCCATGCGCCTGTCCGTTCAGCCGGTGACGGCAGACGAATGGAAGATCGTTTGTGAGATGGGTGGCCTGAGCGATCCTGACTGACATGTGTCTTTCGGAGACGTCATGCCGCGCATAGAAAACCCGCGCCAATTTATCCAGACGGAAACCCGGATCCGCCCGGTGCCTCATGCAGAGGAGATTTCTCTCTATGTGGCAGACGAAGCTATGGGCCTTTGGCAAAAGACCGAGGAAGAACTCGGCGAACTCGGTCTTGAACCTCCGTTCTGGGCGTTTGCCTGGGCCGGAGGCCAGGGGCTAGCCCGCTATATCCTGGATCATCCGGAGCTGGTGGAGGGCAAACGGGTGGTCGATTTCGCTTGCGGGTCAGGCCTTGTCGGTATCGCCGCCATGATGGCCGGCGCGGGGTCTTGTCATGAGGTGGATGTTGATCCGTTTGCCATTGCGGCCGCCGAACTCAACGCAGAATTGAATGGCGTTTCCCTGACATTCGAGGAAGGCGACATTACGTCTTTGCCGGCTCCCGATGCTGATGTCGTTTTTTGTGGTGACGTCTTTTACGACCAGCATATGGCCAAACGTGTTTTGAGGTTCATTGACACGTTGTTGGCCCAGGGGCTGGACGTCTATGTCGGTGATCCAGGACGCTCCTATCTTCCCCATGACAGGCTGGTTGAGTTGGCATCCTATCAGGTGAGTGTGGTTGGCCAGCTTGAAGACAATGAAATAAAGTCAACGCGCGTGTACAGGATAACGGAAAAACCATCCTAATTGACGGCATCTTCGTGGCTATCCTTGCCAAACCGCCTGCAGTTATGACATTTTCCATCATCCGAAATTCGCTTCCGCATCTGTCTAAAGTCATGACGCGGCGGAAGATTTATCCCAAACAGATGTGTCCAAGGAGTTCTTCATGCCCATCGTTAATCGCCTTGCTGATCTGGCTGATGAGATCACCGCCTGGCGCCGCGATATTCACGAAAATCCGGAAATTCTCTACGAGACGGTCCGCACCGCAGGTAAGGTGTCGGAGCTTCTGGAAAGCTTCGGCCTTGATGAAGTTGTCACAGGAATTGGCAAGACCGGTGTTGTCGGTGTGATCAAGGGCAAGAACGGCGGTTCCGGCAAAACGATTGGCCTGCGCGCGGACATGGATGCGCTGCCGATCGAAGAAATCACCGGCAAAGAATATGCCTCCAAGGTGCCAGGCAAAATGCACGCCTGTGGTCATGATGGTCATACGGCGATGTTACTGGGGGCAGCGAAATATCTCGCTGAGACCCGCAACTTCGACGGCACCGTTGTGGTGATCTTCCAACCGGCCGAAGAAGGCGGTGCTGGTGCAAAGGCAATGATCGATGATGGCCTGATGACCCGCTGGGGCATCGAGGAAGTTTATGGCATGCACAATTTCCCGGGCATGCCGGTCGGCGAATTTGCCATCCGTAAGGGCCCGATTATGGCGGCAACGGATGAGTTCCGCATCAAGATCACTGGCCGGGGCGGTCACGCTGCTAAGCCGCACGAAACCATTGACCCGATTGTTACAGGCGCGAAGATGGTCAGCGCACTGCAGACCATCGCCAGCCGTAATGCCAATCCGCTCGATTCTGTTGTGGTTTCGGTCACCGTGTTCAACGGCGGTAACGCGTTTAACGTGATCCCGCAGGAAGTCACCTTGCGCGGCACGGTGCGCACGCTGAGCCCGGAAATGCGGGACCTGGCTGAAGAGCGGATGACCAAGATCGTTCGAGCCACTGCTGAGGCGTTTGATGCCAATGCGGATTTGGAGTTCATTCGCGGCTATCCGGTCACGGCCAATCATGATGAGCAAACTGACTTTGCTGCGCAGATTGCGGAAACCATTGCAGGTGAAGGCAAGGTCAACCGTGCAATCGACCCGATGATGGGCGGTGAAGACTTTTCTTTCATGCTGGAAGAACGGCCGGGCGCTTTCATCTTCGCTGGCAATGGTGACAGTGCTGGCCTGCACCACCCTGCCTACGACTTCAATGATGAACTCATTCCGGTGGGATGCTCCTACTGGGTGAAACTGGTAGAGACAGCAATGCCGCGCGCAGCTTGATGTAACGCTTTGGAAAACGCCGGTTCCCACCGGCGTTTTCTTTTTGTCCGATGGTGCATTTCGCAATGAGATTCTTTTGATCTCAAACAGTTGCCGCTAACTGTTGTGCCGGCACGGTCTGGAATTCGATTGAACTTAAGATTTTAACACCAGCTGATGCTTGCATTAAGACGCGGCGCGATTTGAAACAAGTTTCAGAAATCAACTTGTTGAGTGCTTCGAAGGTTGTAGATCGAAGCTGCCGTCAAACACGTTTAATAATGATATTTTTAATCTCTATATCTGAGTATCTGAGAGAAATTACCTGTTCAAATAGGCAATGAAATGGACTTAAAGTCCAAAATTTGGGGCAATGTTTTTGACCGCCAGGTTTGGCGGTTTTGTTTTTGCATTTATACCTTTTGGATGATCATTGGCATCGGGCTTCCGGCAGCAGCGGCAGACGATCTGCGGATTATCACCACCGTTGAACCACCAACCAATTACCTGGACGAACAAGGTCGGCTGACCGGAACATCGACCGATATTGTCAGAGCCTTGCAGAAAATTGCCGGTATCGAAACTGAGATTGAAGTGATGCCTTGGTCTCGCGGGTATCTCTTGGCGAAATCGCGGCCGAACATAGCTCTCTTCACCGGAGGGCGAACGCCGGAGCGTGTTGCACTTGGGTTTGAGTTTATCGGGCCACTGGTCACCCGGCGGCATGGCATCTACATGCTGTCTGAAAAGTCACGAGACTTCGACAGTCTGGACAGTATTGCAGATCATAAATTGCGAATTGCAGGTTTGCGGGGCAGCTGGCGGCCTGCTCTTTTGGCCAAAAACGGCATCTTTATTGAAGAAACTGACTCCCTTGAAGCTGGATTGAGAATGCTCCAGGCCAAACGGGTGGACGGCTGGATTTCTTCGGATTTGGAGTTGTCCCAGATCTTGCGAGAATCCGGTGTTCGACGGAGCGATCTTCGAGAAACTTTCCTCATCAGCGAAGCATCAAGTTTTCTGCTCTTGTCTAAAGGGACGAACCAGGAGCAGGTTGCGGTTTTGAAAGACGCGTTTGAAACGCTCCAGAAAACAGACCTCTTGATGCAGCTTGCACAAAAATGGTCCGGGATTCTGGAAGTCCCATTCTCGTTTTCAAGCGATCGTGGCCTTTTTCTGACGAGCGGTTATGACGATGGAAACCGGTTCGGCGGGTGATGCCATCTTGGAGTTCAGGATTGTCTGAACAAAAGAACCAAACCCGAAGGTCTTTGCGACTGAAGCTCTCCACATCTCAATAGAATTGCACTAAAGCTAACCGGGCTCTCCGGTGCGTTTTTAGGCTTGGTATTATGTCATTTCCTACAATTACACTGCCTCTCATTGCGATTTATGTCCTTGTCGGCGCAGTTGTGGGTGTGCTGGTCATTCATCCTTTAAATTTGGTGGTGATTTGGTGGGAGTTATCCCGTTTTTCTGAAACGGCGCCCTTGCTCATTGAATTCTTGCGAGCCCGGCTTTGGCTGATTCTGCTGCCAAGACATGTGGATGTCGCCATCGCCTATACACTGGTAGGAGCGGTTGTTGGCCTGGCTTTCGGAATTTTTACCCGCAACTATATGCGCACCAGCGAAGCCTATAACTCTTTGCGTGAGGAACAGACGGCCCTCATTCCGCAGCTGATGGGCCAAGGCGAAACGGAACGCGTTGAGTTCAAGTCATCGCTACGCTGGGACATGAAGGAAAACCGGGTCAACCGCGGCTTGGAAAAGGTGATCGCCAAGACCATTGCCGGTTTTTTCAACGCCAATGGCGGGCACTTGCTGGTCGGTGTCAATGATGACGGAGAGCCGCTCGGCCTGAAAAACGACCTGTCGACCCTGCGCAGCCCGGACCTCGATGCATTTGAGCGCACGGTCAATGACATTGTTTCCAAGAATCTCGGCGGTGATCTTTGCCCCTATATTCACACGGTATTTGCCGACGTTGACGCCAAGGACGTTGCCATGATCATCATTCGGCCCGCGCCGAGAGCGGTCTATTTGGAAGAGGGCAAGTCCTCGATTTTTTACGTGCGCAGTGGCAATTCCACCCGGCAACTGGATGTTCGCGAAGCTCTGAGCTACGCCAATTCGCGCTGGTCTTAACCTGATGAATTTTCTTTCGGCCTTTGCCCCTCAGGACCTTCCCTTGATTGGGAGCTTGTTCTTGATTTTCTGCAGTTTTTTTACGTCCGCCCTGACGGCAGCTGTCGGGCTTGGCGGCGGAATTGCTTTGATCGCGATCATGGCAATGGTGATGCCGGCAGCTGCCTTGGTACCGGTGCACGGCGTTGTCCAACTTGGCTCCAATGCAGGTAGGGCGCTGGTCCAAGTCAAACATGTGGATTGGTTAATCGCTGTGTGGTTTGCGTGTGGCGCAGCTTTGGGAGCAGGTCTTGGCGGGGCAATTGCGGTTCAGTTGCCGGGGGCCATTCTTAAAGCCGGAATTGCTGTCTTTGTTCTATGGGTCGTCTGGGGACGGGCGCCGAAGCTGGCTCATATGCGCAAGCGGGCCATGGCTGTGGCCGGATTCGCTTCGACTTTTTTGTCGATGTTTTTTGGTGCTGCTGGACCAATCGGTGGGTCGGTCTTGTCGACCTTAGGCCTGACCCGGCATCAATTTGTCGCCAATCAGGCGATCACCTCCATGATGATGCATGTCTTCAAGATCACCGCTTTTGGCATTCTTGGTTTTGCTTTTGCGCCTTGGGCTGGGCTGATTGTCTTAATGATTGCAAGCGGATTTCTCGGCACATTGACCGGCAGCCATCTTCTTGGCCGTATGAATGAAGATGTCTTCAAAAAGGGTTTTCGCCTGGTGATGACCCTTCTGGCCGCCAATCTGTTTCTGCAGGCAAGCGGACTTTTGTGAAGCTGTAATTCTTCTAACTCAGGTGAAAGCATTAACGTAGAAGGTGGCGGAAAACTGCATTATTGCCTTGTGGTGAGGGCGCATGACAAAGTCATGTCGGTTTTAACAGCGGTAAATATCTGAAAGAAAACGCTTTTCTTTTGTTTTAACGCGTTGATAACCATCAAGAAATTTCGTCACCTAAGTTACATAATATTGTGCGGCAACAAACATACAGTCTGGTCAGAAATCCCTTGAAATACAAGGCCTAAGACTGATGACGGCACAGCCGGTACTTGCGACTTTCCTCAAAGGCTTTCCAAGCCCGCATGCGTTTTTGGAGAGTGCTGAAACTCTCCTGGATTATGCCTTTCAACCAATTGTTGATGCTCATTCGGGTGACAGCTACGGCTATGAAGCTCTGCTGCGCAATGTTGGTCAGATGGGCTTTCAAACGCCGGTTGACGTATTTGATTTTGCGGCAGACGCCGGTGTTCTCATCGAACTGGAATGTCTTCTTCGGAAGAAGGCGATCACGAAATTCGTGTCGTTACCGAACCGGGGCAAAGCAAAACTGTTTTTGAACGTTGACGCTCGGTTGCTGGAGACGGACGGCTATCTTTTTGAAGAAACCGGCCTTTTGCTCGATGGTGTCAACTTGGCTGCGTCTCAGATCGTCCTGGAGGTTTGTGAAGCCGGTGAAATTGGCGACAACGGCCGTCTGGCAGAATTCACCAAACTCGGACGGGATCTTGGTTTTGGTTTTGCGATCGACGATTACGGCCGCGGGTATGCGCAGCTGAAGTCTCTCTATGACATTGAGCCGGATATCCTCAAGATTGACCGGTTTTTCGTTCAAGCTATCAACAGTGATGCCCGCAAGAAATTGATGGTTAGAATGGTTGTGGACGTGGCCCATGTCCTGGGCATGCGCGTTGTCGCTGAAGGAGTGGAAACCGCGCAGGAATTGACGACATGCAAGGATATCGGCTGTGACCTGATTCAGGGCTATCTTGTTGCCCGGCCGTTTCAGGATCTGGAAGAAGCGGAAGCCCGCTACCCCGTTGTTTCTTCTGCAGCCAAACGGCCCGTGCTCGCCCCCCGTGATGATATGGAACTTGTGAACCGGGAGATTAAACCTCTGGTCCCGCTGCAAGACAGCGCCCGGATGGAGGAAGTTCTCAATCTGTTGCGTGCCGGCCGGGCCAATCCGTTTATTCCGGTAATCAATGCCAGTGGCGAACCGCGGGGGCTTATCCGCGAAAAAGACATCAAAACCTTCGTCTATATGCCCTTTGGGCGGGATCTTTTGCTCAATCCGGTGATGAGCAACAGTCTGGGCGCGTTTACGCACCGGTGCCCGATCGCCAATTTCAACACGCCGCTCGACCAGCTTGTTGAAATGGTCGCAGACGAGGATGATGAGGCTGGCGGCATCATCATCACCCGCAACGGCAAATATTGCGGGTTTCTGACGACCACTTCTCTTTTGAAGATCTCCAACGAGGTGCGGATGCGGGCGGCGGAAAACCAAAATCCGCTGACCAAAATGCCGGGCAATGCGTCGATCATTCAATATGTTCAAAATGATGCGCAAAGCCCAGAGGTCGAGCGATCATTTTGCTATTTGGATTTCGACAATTTCAAACCGTTCAATGACGCCTATGGGTTTACTGTCGGAGACCGGGCGCTGCTATTATTTTCCGAACTTCTAAAACGCCTTGCGACCAGTGAAGATGTCTTTGCTGGTCATATCGGTGGAGATGATTTTTTCATTGGGGCGCGTGGGCGGACAACTGCTGATATGAAGAACATGATCGGCGATCTACAGGACGCCTTCCGCCATCAAGCGGAAAGTCTTTATGATCCGAGTGACCGGCTGAAAGGCTATATTGAAGCCCAGGACCGGCACGGCGTCGCCCGAAAGTTCCCGCTGTTGCGTTGTTCGGCCGCGATCTTGCATCTTCCTGTGGGGCTCAGCGTCGACAGAAAGGACATTCTGGGCCGTCAGATCGCAAGCTTGAAAAGAGAAGCCAAGGGCTGTGAAAGCGGGATTGCGGAAGCAGCCCTCGGCCAATTGGTGTCACCCACCGTATTGTAAAGGGGGCACCCGGTTTTAGGGGCCTACCCATAGGATCTTGACCTTTCTGCAGGTCTCGCTTGAGTTCTTCGCAACAGCCTTTGCCTTGCCAGATTGGCCTTGGCACGCTAACCCAGCGCCATCAGTTTCAATAAAGTGCGGGATGGTACGCCACATGGGGTCTCAAAAACTTCTGCTTCTGCCGGGCGACGGCATTGGCCCGGAAATCATGGTCGAGGTGAAAAAGGTCATCTCCTGGTTTAACGCCAAGGGTGGTATGGCCTTTGAAACCGAAGACGGTCTTGTCGGCGGATCAGCCTATGATGCACATGGCCAGTCGATTTCTGAAGAAGACATGGCAAAAGCCATGGCAGCTGATGCTGTGATCTTCGGTGCGGTTGGCGGTCCCAAATGGGACGACGTTCCTTACGAGGTCCGTCCGGAAGCTGGCCTCCTGCGCTTGCGTAAGGACATGGAGCTCTTTGCCAACCTGCGTCCAGCGATCTGCTATCCGGCGCTTGCTGATGCGTCTTCGCTTAAGAAAGACGTCATCGAAGGCCTCGATATCCTGATCGTGCGTGAGCTGACCGGTGGTGTTTATTTCGGTGAGCCGAAAGAAATCACCGATCTCGGCAATGGCCAGAAACGCGGCGTCGACACACAAGTTTATGACACTTACGAAATCGAGCGGATTTCGAAGGTGGCCTTTGAGCTGGCCCGCACCCGCAACAACAAAGTCACGTCCATGGAAAAACGGAACGTGATGAAGTCCGGTGTTCTGTGGAACGAAGTGGTCACTCAAACCCACGGCGATGGCTACAAGGACGTTGAGATGGAGCACATGCTGGCCGATGCTGGCGGCATGCAGTTGGTGCGCTGGCCGAAGCAGTTCGACGTTATTGTCACTGACAACCTTTTTGGCGACATGTTGTCCGACGTTGCGGCCATGCTGACCGGTTCGCTTGGCATGTTGCCGTCCGCGTCTCTGGGCGCTCCGGATGCCAAGACCGGCAAGCGCAAGGCGCTCTATGAGCCTGTGCACGGGTCCGCTCCGGACATTGCCGGAACAGGTGCTGCCAATCCGATTGCCATGATTGCCTCCTTTGGCATGGCCTTGCGTTATTCCTTTGAGGAAGTGGCAGCCGCTGACATGCTGGACAAGGCGATCGCGAACGCTTTGGAGAAAGGTCTGCGTACCAAGGACATTGCAGCTAGCGGTGAAGCGACGGTTTCGACCTCCGAAATGGGTGATGCCATCGTTGCAGAATTGGACGCATTGAACGGTTAAGCCAATTCCATGTTTGCACCTAAGGCTGTCACCGGGTATCCCGGTGGCAGCTTTCTCTTTTTTGTGACCTGATGAGATGATGACCGAAGACAAAATCGCACCCTTTCTCGGCACCTGGATCCTGGACGCGGCAGAATGCGATTTTGAACAGGGGGATCCGCCCAAGAGCGCGACGCTCAAGATCGAAGACAATTTTGGTATGGCCATCTTCACCATGAACCAGGTTTCGGCAGACGGCGAAGTCACCAACGACAGCTTTGAGGCAATGCCGGATGGGCCAGAGGTGAAGCTTGGAAAAAGCGGCCTCGTTGATGCCATGCGGCTGGTTTTTGAAAACAACCGCAACCTGGTGTCTGAAGCCCGGCGGGGTGGGTTGACCATCATGAAAGCTGAGCGCGAACTGTCTGATGATGGGCAAACGTTGACCGTGACTCAAACGGTTCACTTGGTAGATGTCGCGAGTTTTAAGAACATTTCCGTCTATCATCGCGCGCAGTAATGACACTGGAATCGCCTGTCGGGAAAACGTCTTGGTCCGGTAAAACACGTACGGCGGGCGAAAAATCTGTATAGATAATTTTTATGCTATCGCAATTCCTGACAGTGGAACTGCCGGTAAGTTACGTAGCGTAATCAGAAAAATTTACGATACTGCCTAAAAAACAGGCGATGCAACTTAAAATTTAAAGGTGCATTAACCGCACTAATGAACCCTCGGATGAAATTTAGGAGGGTTCCATGTGGGATCAATTGTCAATTCGTATTAAAATTCCGGCCGCTATTTTAGGCTTCGCGCTCGCTGTCGGTACCGGAATAGGACTGAGCAGTTACGTTTCTGCTTCCAAAGAAATTCATTCTTTGACGGAAAACCGGCTTGAGGCGATAGCCGCCACCCGGGTCAGTGAAATGGCAGATTATCTGGATGCCATAGAGACCGATTTGAAACTGGTCAGCACGCTGCCCTATGCGCATTCAGCTTTGACGGCATTTGATAAAGCTTGGCAGGCGGTGGACGGTAACCATACCGACGTTTTGAAGGCCGCCTATATCCGCGACAACCCACATCCCTTGGGTGAGAAGCATCTTCTGGATGTTGCAAACACTGGATCTGCTTATGACACGGCCCATGCGGAGTTCCATCCCTGGTTCCGTGAATTGCTGTTGGAGCGCGGGTACTACGATATTTTCCTGTTCAACACCAATGGTGACCTGATCTACACGGTGTTTAAGGAAGAAGATTACGCCACCAACTTCCGCGTAGGCGGGCCCTGGGCAGATACCGATCTCGGCCGGGCGTTCCGAGCCGCGCAAGAGGGGCAAGTCGGCGCTGTGCACTTTTTCGACTTTAAACCCTATGGTCCAAGCCACGGTGCGCCGGCCAGCTTCATGTCGACGCCCATCAATGAGAACGGCAAGAAGACCGGGGTTCTTGTGTTCCAGATGCCGATTGACCGGATCAATTCCATGATGAGCCGGTCTGCTGGGTTGGGTGAAACTGGTGAAACACTGATCGTTGGCGAAGACGGTTTGTTCCGCAATGATTCCAGGTTTACTGAGGAAAACGATATTCTGGCCACCCGGCTTGAAAGCGAAGCGGCGGAAACTGCGTTGAATGGACATACGGCGGTTTTCGCCGGTGACAACCACCGGGCCAGCACGTTTATTCAAGTCGGCCAACCCTTTGAATTCCGTGGAACAAATTGGGCAATTCTGGCCATGCAGGCGGAATCTGAAGCAATGGCGTCGTTGGCCAACCTCCGGGCCTGGATGTTTTTTGCCGGACTGAGCCTTTTCGCCTTCGCGGCAGTTGGCGGGTACTGGTTGGCCCTGACGTTCACCCGCCCGCTTGGGCAGCTGATCGGGAATATCCGGGATCTCATTGATGGAAACTTCGATACCGATCTCAACGGCGGAGAGCGGGCTGATGAAATCGGAGATATGAAACGCGCCATGAAGATATTCCGGGACAATGCACTGGAGTGCAGACGGAATGAAGAGGCTGCTGAAGTGCGCCGGGCCCATGAGGACGCGCGGCGTTCGGAAATGGACAATCAGGTTAATCACTTCAAAACCCAGATTTCCGAAATACAGGCGCAGCTCTCCGCACAAACGGAAGTCATGGGGGCAACATCCGAAAAGATGGTCAGCATTGCGGAAGCCTCGGCGCAATCGGCGGAGGGAGCTCTTTCAGCGGCCCGTATGTCCGATGAGAGCGTGCAGTCCTCGGCGTCCGCAGCTGAGCAACTCAGAGTTTCCATTCAGGAAATCAACGGTCATACGTCCCGGGCTCTGACCATTTCCCGTGAAGCAGCAAAAACCGCGAAGTCCACGGATGACGATGTCAAAGACTTGGCGGGCACGGCAGAGAAAATCGGCGATGTCATCAACATGATCCGTGATATTGCCGAGCAAACCAATCTGCTAGCATTGAATGCAACGATCGAAGCGGCCCGCGCAGGAGAGGCTGGAAAAGGCTTTGCCGTTGTCGCAGCGGAAGTGAAGGAACTGTCGACACAAACAGCCAAGGCAACGGACGAGATCTCCTCCCAGGTTGCTGCTGTTCAAACCTCAACAAACCGGGCCGTGGAAGCCATTCGCTCTATAGGCACGCAAATGGACAGCGTGGAAGAAGTCACCACTGGCATCGCAACGGCTGTTGATCAACAGGGTGCCGCGACCGGGGAAATCAGTGCTGCCATGTCCCAAGCCGCAAAGAGCAGCCGGGGGGCAACCGAAAATGTGAATGCTCTTCAGGAGAGTATTCAGGAAACACGCTCCAGTTCGAGTGAAGTGGAAGAGCTAACGGCCTCTCTTCATGATGTCAGCATCACATTGAGTACTGCGGTGAATGACTTTCTCAACAGTGACATTTGGGCGGATAGCCAGGACGAAGCGGCATAAACGGCCGCACTGATTGGTCTCAATTGTCTTGGATAGGCCGAACAGAAAAATTGGAAAGGGCTATCCTCTATGATAGCGATGCAGCATCAATTGTTTGAGGGCAGCCCTTTCCATGAAGCAGATTATCAGCGCCGTTGCGCTCCTGGTTCCAGACTATGATGACGGACTGGCGTTTTATGTGGGAGTGCTTGGGTTTGATCTTATCGAAGACACCGAGCTCGCCCCAGGAAAACGCTGGGTTCTGGTGGCGCCCAAGGGCAGTTCTGAGACCAAATTATTGCTGGCCAAGGCCGATGGTTCAGATCAGGAGCAAGCAATTGGCAACCAGACCGGCGGCCGGGTGTTTCTGTTTTTGAAAACAGATGATTTTGACCGGGATTTTGCGGCTATGTCAGCGCAGGGCGTAACCTTTTTGGAAGACCCGCGCTGTGAGCCTTACGGTAAAGTTGTCGTTTTTCAGGATCCGTTTGGGAACAAGTGGGATCTCATTCAACCTGCATAACGGCTTTAATCTCTTCAGGTCGCCATATCGTTCTGCATAGCCGAGATTGCCCGGCGCATATAGTCCAGGAACTGTTCAGTTTCCTTCTCAGATAATCCCGCCAACGCGATGGTGTTTTGCGCCATCGCCGCTTCAACAGCGTCGTTCTTCAGAGCCCTTGCCTGGTCCGTCAAATGGATGCGCTGAACCCGGCCGTCTTCTTCGCAAGGTTTTCGCACAATAAGGCCGTCGCGCTCCATCCTTGAGAGCGTATTCGCCAGGGTCGCTTGCTCAATATCGAGCAGGCCAACCAGATCTTTTTGTGTCTGGCCTTCTTTCTGCCAAAGCGCCAAAAGCGCCGGAAATTGCCCGGTCGCGAGCCCCAAAGGTTTGATCCGCCGCTGGAGACCGGAGGCAAACAACCGGGCCATGTGATTGGCCAGGTAGCCTGCTGAAGAATTTTTTTCGAATGTCATGGCTTGCATATACGATATATAGCATACTATATAAATAAATATAGCTTGCTATGTAAGGAGATTTGAAATGCAACAGATACGTTCGATTTGTACCGCTTTAGCGCTCTTTGCTGGGCTTGCCGGTCCGATCACTCAAACCGCCCTGGCTGAAAATGCCCAGACTTCTGACGCCGTCACCCTGATCAATGCTTTTGAAGTGCGGGCCAAAGATGTTGATGCCACGATCGCGGCCTGGAAAAAGGCGCGGGATTTCCTTCAGACCCAACCGGGATACATCGATACAAAACTGCACCGGGCGATCATGCCCAAGGCGAAATTCCAACTAATCAACATTGCGAAATGGGAAAGTCCGGCGGCTTTCAAAGCTGCGATAAGCAACTTCCACAAGAGCCCTGATGCCACAAAATTCCGGGGAGTCATCTTCTATCCGGCGCTTTATGTGCCGGTCGAGCAGGAGGCGGGATCATGAATACTGCTGGTCTGATAAATCCCCGAACACTCCATTGGCTGATTGCCGCGTCCATCGGGCTGGCCTTTGCAACTGGTCATGCCATGACGTTTCCGAACCAGATCAATATCACACTGCTCCGATTGCACTTGGGTTTCGGGTTTCTCGGCGGTATCTTGGCACTGGTACGGCTCGCAATCTGGTTTGTTGCCGGTCCTCCGCCCAGAGTGTTTGCCGAGCAAGCCGCAGTCCTCGAAATCGGCTCTAAACTGGTTCATGGATTGCTCCGGTTGGTGCCAATCGTTCTTTTGGTCAGCGGTGCCGGAATGTTGGTGGTATCTGGAGCAGCGCCCTTAATCTTGGCTGGAACGGCGCCGGATCCAGCGCAGCTTGCGCAAGTCCCGCCAAGAAACCTTCATCACTTGGCGGCAGCAATTCTGCTGTTTCTTATTGTCTTGCACAGCGGAGCTGCGCTTTGGCATTGGCTGGCAGGGCACAAGCCAATCACCAAACTCACAGCTGAGTAGTGCCACCACGACAAAGGCTGCCTCTGGGGCAGCCTTTTCTTTGCTCGCTATTAGCTCGCCAGTTCTGAATTACAGAAAATCAGTCTCAGATTTTAGCGGACGCGCCATCAGAGTGTTCAAAGCTTCGTCAATGGTCATGTCTTCGCCAACCATGCGGGCAACCGTCTCGCAAATCGGGACTTCGATGTCATATTTCTGGGCGAGTTTGACGGCGACTTGTGCCGAAAACGCCCCTTCCGCCAGTTTGCCGCCAGCGGCTATCAATTCCGATGCCATGAAGCCTTCGCCAAGACGCATGCCGAAGGAAAAATTACGGGATTGGGTGGACGAACAGGTCAGCACCAGATCGCCAAGACCGGAAAGGCCGGTCAGCGTTTCGCCTTGAGCGCCCATGACGCTGCCGAGACGGCTTAGTTCCGCAAACCCGCGCGCGGTCAGGGCGGCTTGCGCGCTGGCGCCCAGTTTGCGTCCGGCTACCGCACCACAAGCGATCGCAAGCACGTTTTTCAAAGCGCCACCGATCTGGGTTCCCAGCACGTCGATGGACGCATAAGGGCGGAAACACGCGGATTGCATCGCTTCGCAGAGGTGAAGCGCCGTTCTGGCCGTATTGGCTGCGACCGTGACGGCGGTCGGCAGCCCGCGCGCGACATCGTCGGCAAAACTTGGGCCGGACAACACCCCCGGTTCAACACCCGGCAGTTCCTCTTTCATGACTTGGGACAGCAATTTGCCGGTTGTCTGTTCAATACCCTTTGCACACAACACGATCGGTCCGCGGACCACACCGGTTTCTTTCAATTCGCTCAGCATGGTGCGCGTTGATTGCGCCGGTGTTACCAGAAGGATGGCGTCAGTGTCCGCTGCTTCTTGTAAAGAAGAGGTGGCATTCAGGTCTTCGTCAAATGTGATGCCCGGCAGATAGCGGGCATTTTGCTGTTGAGCGCGGATTTCCGACACGGTTCCCGGATCCCGGGCCCAAAGTCGCACGGTGGTCCCTGCGCGTGCGGCAGTGAGCGCGAGCGCAGTTCCCCAGGCACCGCCGCCGATTACGCCGACCGACTTAATGGCCCCCATTGATCTGCCCTTCCATGCGCGACCGTAATGTTTCAAGCTGCGCTCCAAACCCTTGAAAAAACCGGGTCTCGGACGGCGCTTCTTCTGAAAACAAATCGACCCAGAACAGGCGGAACCGAATAGGGGGTCCGCCCGCACTTGGCGTCATTTCAAAATGTTCCCATTCATCAGCCGGTTTTTCAGGGATTGTGCCGTGAAAATGCCGCCTGCGATGAAGGCCGTCGAGAATTCCAGGCACATTTTTGATGATGTGATCCTGGTCCGCGAACGATTCGAAGGCGATATCCAAGGAAAGTCCGGTTTCCTCGGAAAATTCACGATGGGCCCCTTGCAGGTAGCTTTCACCTGGATCGAGCGTCCCGCCGGGCACCTGAAGATCCGGGCGTGGATTGTCCGCTTCTTCAAACACCAGCAGCTCCGGTCCGCAGGTCAGATAGACATAGGCTTTGTGATAAATCTGCAAGGCAGGGATCCGTTCAGGAGATTTCGTGCCCCTACCTAGCAGCGGAAATGTGGCGCGAAAAGGTGTAAGCGGCATTCAGTTCATTGCTGCGATGTATCCGGTTCGCAGCAACGGTGCATAGCGGATCTGAATTGTCGGGCTGCGCCTGGGTGCGGCAATATATCCAGTCGGCGATGCTTGATTGACCGTTGGTTTTCCGCAGCTAACGGGTGGATAGCACACCAAAGATTAACGCGTCTGACCTAGTCCTATTTCCAAAGGGAAATATACAGCGGTTCAGGTCATGGATACTCTTGAGATTGCCGTCACGACGTTCGTCAGAGCATTGGCGGCGATCGTGGTTCCTTCAGAGCGGATTTTTTTCCTATATGCGTTGGGTGCGTTCGCGATCACCTATCTTCTGTACCGGTACAGGAAGCCGGCTGTTGCCTTTTTGAAGTACTGCTTCCCGAAGGAAATCTTGTTCCACAAGTCGGCCAAACAAGACTATCTGTTTTATTTCCTTCTGGCTCTGTGTAAGGGCGTGCTTGTTGTTGCTCCCTTGGCTTGGCTGGGCAGCGGCATTCACGATTGGTGGGTTGCTCCAGCGGTGGCGCAAGCAGGAGACGGGGCAAGTGCTGGTCTTTGGCCGATGATCGCTTTTTCATTTGTGCTTCTGATTGCTTTTGACTTTGCAATCTTTTTCACCCACTACCTGCAGCATAAGGTCCCCATTTTGTGGGAGTTCCACAAGGTCCATCATTCCGCGGAAGTTCTGACACCGATCACCGTCTTCCGGATGTCTCCGGTCGATTTGCTGGTCACTGGGGCCGCCGTCATTCTTTGCGAGTCCGGTGCAAGAGCTCTTTGGTTGATGTTCGTGGGCCCCGCTCCCGACATCCTGACGATCTTCGGCATAAATGCCGGCATCTTCCTGTTCTATCTGCTGGGCTACAACTTACGACATTCGCACATTTGGTTGTCGTATCCGGCCTGGCTCAGCGGTCATCTGGTGAGCCCGGCCATGCACCAGATCCATCACAGCAGTGAGGTCCGGCACTGGGACAAGAACATGGGGCTGGTCTTTTCCTGGTGGGATTGGCTGTTTGGCACGCTGTACATCCCGAAAGAAAAAGAGACGTTCAAACTGGGCATCAACGGCGAGGAAGCCAATCCGTTTCATGCAACGCATGAGATGTTGTGGAAGCCATTCGTTTGGGCTTGGGCGCGGATCAGCACCCGGGCGAAACAGCTTCTATCCGTGTTTGCCGCCTGCCTTGTTTGTGTGCTCGGACCGACGCAAGACAGCGTGGCCAAGGAAAGTTACACGCCGCCCTCGCTTCACCTGGAAGAGCTGACCTGGACGGAGGTGAAGAAGGCGCTTGAGGCCGGCTATACGCAAGTCATCATCCCGTCCGGGGGGACGGAGCAGAACGGCCCGCATATGGTGCTGGGCAAGCACAATATTGTGGTGCGCCACACGTCTGGAGCACTTGCCCGGGAGCTTGGGGATACTCTGGTTGCGCCAGTGGTGACCTATGTCCCAGAGGGGAACATCGATCCTCCGACGGGGCATATGCGGTTTGCCGGGACCCTGACGGTCTCTGAAAGGACGTATCAAGACGTTTTGGTCAGTACCGCTGAAAGCCTGCTCCAGCATGGGTTTGCGCACATCTATCTGATTGGGGACAGCGGCAGCACACAGTCTTCGCAGCAGGCAGCGGCTGACCGGGTCAATGGCGGTTGGTGGTGGTCCGGCCCTCCGAGCGTTTTTCATATCGGCGATTATTATTTTCCGGAAAAAAACCGGCAGATTGCGGCGTTGGAACTAGATGGCTTTAGCTTGGAGCAAATCGGTACCCATGCCGGTATCCGCGATACGTCGGAAGTTCTTGCTCTATGGCCGGGAGGGATCCGCGACCTCGAGACTGTTGTTCCAGGGGCCTTAGCTCCAGGCGGGGAAACCGGAGTTATCGGCGATCCGGCGCTTGCGAGCGTTGAGATTGGTGAGATGATGCTGGAATTGAAGGTGCAGGCGGCCTTGGCCCAGATCCGGTCTCTAAAGGAATAACGAACCGGTTCGTCGACAGAATTCTCTTCTAAAAATCAGACTTTGGCGCCCTTTTTGCCAGCGCCCAAGACACCGGCGTTTGTCTGGTCGAGCGGCCAGCGGGGGCGGGGCGGCAGATCCATATCGTCCACGGGACCTCGTTGCAGGCGTTCAATGCCTGCCCAGGCAATCATGGCCGCATTGTCGGTGCACAGTGCCATTGGCGGTGCAATGAAACGCGCGCCTGCTTCCTCAGCCGCGGCCAGCAGGCTGGAGCGGATTTCCTGGTTGGCGGCCACTCCACCAGCAACCACAATGGCCGGTGGTGTCTCCGGATAACGATCCCGGAACAGATCCAAAGCGCGTTTTGTCCGCGCCGCCAGCACATCGGCGACCGCGCGCTGGAACGCTGCGCAAAGGTCCGCGATCGTCTGGTCGTCGACCGGTTCCAGCTTTTTGGCTTGCGTACGCAAGGCCGTCTTCAGTCCTGCAAAAGACATGTCGAGCCCTGGGCGGTCGAGCAGTGGGCGCGGCAGTTTAAACCGGGTCGCATCGCCCTTAAGGGCCATTTTCTCGACATGCGGTCCGCCGGGATAGGGCAGGCCGAGCAGTTTGGCTGTCTTGTCGAAAGCTTCACCGATGGCATCGTCGATGGTCGTTCCAAGCCGTTTGTAGTCGCCGACACCGCGCACCAGCAGAAACTGGCTGTGACCACCGGAAACGAGCAGCAACAAAAACGGAAATTCCAGATCGTCTGTCAAACGGGCTGTCAGGGCATGGCCTTCCAAATGATTGACGCCGACCAGCGGTTTTCCGGCCGCCATGGCAATCGCCTTGGCGGTCATAAAGCCAACGATCACACCGCCGATCAGACCGGGGCCCGCGGTTGCGGCAACTGCATCAATATCATCCCAGGAACAGTTTGCGTCCTGGAGCGCTTCGGCGACGATCCGGTCAAGAATCTCGATATGAGCACGGGCCGCGATTTCTGGAACCACGCCCCCAAATTCGGTGTGTTCGTCAATTTGGGAGCGGATCACATTGGACAGAACATCTTTGTCTTTCGGGCCGCGCACCACCGCAGCTGCGGTTTCGTCGCAGCTGGTTTCGATCCCCAGGACCGTCAAACACATATCTTCTTGGCTTGAATTGACGAAGGTCATTGGTCTTGCAGCAAAGGTTTGTGATAGGTCATGTCAACAAGAAGACACTTAAGACCCGGCGCACTCACTGCTGGGCGTAGCATTTGGACGGTAAACCTTGCAATCAAATCCTTTGCGCATCGGCACCAGAGGCAGCGCGCTGGCACTGGCTCAGGCACATGAAACCCGCTCCCGGCTGATGGCAGCACACGACCTGCCGGAAGATGCCTTCGAGATCGTGGTGATCAAAACGTCCGGCGACCAGATCCAGGATCGGCCACTCTCTGAAGTGGGCGGCAAGGGCCTGTTCACCAAGGAAATCGAAGAAGCGATGCTGGATGGGCGGATCGATCTTGCGGTGCATTCGTCCAAAGACATGCCAACAGTTCTTCCAGATGGATTGGCGCTAACCGCTTTCCTTCCACGTGAAGATGTGCGCGATGCGTTTTTATCGCCCAAGGCAAAAACCTTGATGGACTTGCCGCATGGCGCTGTCGTCGGATCGAGCTCTTTGCGCCGCCAGGCCATGATCAAGCGGTTGCGGCCGGATATCGATGTGGTCATGTACCGCGGCAACTTGCAGACCCGCTTGCGGAAATTGTCTGAAGGTGTGGTTGATGCAACGCTGCTCGCCTATGCCGGGCTGCGGCGCCTTGGGCTTGACGGAGAAGTGACCAGCCTTTTGGAAACCGAGGATTTCCTTCCGGCAGTCGGCCAAGGTGCCATTTGTATTGAAAGCCGGGAAGGTGACGAGAAAACACTCAAGATGCTACAGGCAATCCACGACCCGGATACGCAGGTCCGGCTTGATGCGGAAAGGGCGTTTCTTGCGGTGCTTGACGGCTCTTGCCGCACACCGATTGGTGGATTGGCGATCGTCGACGGCGATGTGCTGACGCTTCAAGGCATTGTCTTGAAACCGGATGGAACAGAGGTTCATGAAGAAGTCCGCTCTGGTCCGGTCACTGACGCCGTCGAGATCGGCAAGGCTGCAGGTGAGGCCCTGAAATTAAAGATGGGTCCCGGGTTTCTGGCAGGCCACTGATTCGATGCGTTTGCTTGTCACACGGCCGCAACCGGACTGCAAAAGAACGGCAGACCGGCTGCGCGCCCTGGGGCATATTGCAGATGAACTGCCGCTTTTGGTTTTCAAACCTCAGCCTCCTGAGAAATTTGATCTTTCCAATGTCTCGGCCTTGGCAATTACCAGCCGCCGGGCCGTGGATGTTCTGGTGGGGCATCCCCAATTTCCGGAAATGAAAACTCTTCCAGTCTTTACGGTTGGAGACAGGACCGCAGAAGCCTGCCGGGACGTGGGCTTTGCAAGCGTCCGGTCTGCCGAATCGGATGTTTCAGGGCTTGCGTCGCTAATTCTGGCTTCCAAGGAAGAAACGAGCGGCGGTGCGGTTCTTTATCCGGCGGCTCAGGAGCGGGCCGGAGACCTTGGAGAGTTGTTGGAAACCGGTGGTCTTCGCTGCCAGACGGTGCCGGTCTACCGGATGGAACCGGTTCAGGACCTGCCGGACACAATTGCTGCCGCACTGGCAGATGGAAACTATCAAGGTGTGCTAATTTTTTCGCGCCGCACAGGTGAAACACTCACGACCCTGCTAAAGGATAATGGCCTTGGCCATATTTTCTCCAGTTTGCCAGTCTACGCGATTTCTGGGCAGGCTGCGGGTTCTTTGGGCGATTTTGGATGCTTATATACGGCAAAGGTTCCCCGGGAAGATGCACTCATCGATCTGGTCTTAGCTAATTGTTAACCAGAACCGGGGGAGTCGTTGTATTGCAGCGCAAGACACATTGCCGCAGCGGTACCGCTTCACAAGGAGGCGTGTATAGTGAAGATCTTGCGGCCGGCCGGGTTCAGGAGGAATAAAGATGGCAACCGATAAGAAATCTCCCGGCGGTCCTACATCATCCGATGGCAAGGATTCAGGAGCATCTTCGAAACCGGGAAGTACAACATCCGGGTCGACTTCCTCTGGGTCCAAGCGGCCGGTGACGATTGATTTGAAGCCTGAAAAAGTCAGCGACAAAATCGCTACTGCGGGCAAATCTGCCGACCTAGCGAGCTCATCCTCCGCTTCAAGCTCTTCCAAAAGCGCCACAGGGGCATCTGCAACTAGTGGATCAAAGACGAGTGAAACAAGCACGTCGTCTTCTGCGCGCCCATCCAGCTCCTACTCCTCGTCCAAGACGACGGGTAGTTCCACCACTGGAGCAGGTTCTTCGACATCAACCGCAAAAACTGCAAAACCGGAAACTTCGGCCAGCGGAAAAAGCGGGTCAACGTCCAGCACTTCCACCAGCAAACCATCGTCTGCCAGCAGCACGTCACGGACCTCCGGTTCGGCGAGCTTCTCAAACCCGCCTGCGGCGCAGGAAAGCAATGGCGTTGGCGCGTTTGGTGTTTTGATTGCCGCAGTCATCGGCGGGGTCTTGGTGCTCGGTGGCGGTTTTGGCCTCTATCAGGCCGGTTTGATCAAGCTGACACCAGAGCCGGATCAGCAGATGACGCGTGCACTGACAGCGGCGCAGAAAAAGATCACTGAGCTGGAAAGCCAACTTAGCGACTTTGGCACCAAATTGTCCGGTCCGGACAGCAGCAGTGCAGTATCAGCGCTTGAAAGCAAAGTGGCGGATCTTGAGACGAAAGTTGCTGAAGCGGCCAACGCGGGCGGTAGTGACGCTGCCGCAGCAGTCGATGCCTTGAAGAAAGACGTTGAAGCTCTCAAATCCGATCTGTCTTCTATCAGCACTGGGTCAGGTGAGGGGGCTCCGGTCAAACTGCAGCCGTTGCAAGACCGCCTGGCTAGTGTTGAAGAAGCAGTCAAATCCGCTTCATCGGTTGATCTTGGGCCGATTGAGACCCGTTTGAGTGACTTGGAGGGCGGGTCCAGTGCAGCCGCGTCAGAGGCCGGCAAGATTTCAGGATCGGTCACCGCGCTTGAAGGTGACGTCAAATCCGTTGAAACCAAATTGACGGAATTAGAGACCCGGCTACAAAACACCGAAGCAACCGCCAAGGCGGCCCAGACAGCCGTGTCCACGTCCGATGTTTCGCTCAAAACGCTGGCCGACAGCCAGGCTCGCGCCACAGAGACCTTGTCGAGCCTGTCCTCAGACATTCAGTCGGTTGGGGCCGCGAATACGGCCGCTCTTGAAGATGTCCGTGCAGAACTCGACGCTTTGTCCAAGCGGCTGGCGCAAGTGGAATCGACCATGGGCGATGCGACGGCCCGGGAAACCGCAGCCCGTGCGCTGTCCGTTTCTGCTTTGAAATCAGCTGTCGATTCCGGCCGCCCGTATGAAACAGAACTGGCTGCGGTCAAAGCGGGTCTCCCAGCTGGAATGGATATCTCCGCCCTGGAAAGCCACGCCAAAACTGGTGTCGAGCCGGTATCTGTTCTGATTGCACAATTCCCGAATGTGGCGCGCTCTGTCTATCAGACATTCTCTGAGCCTGAAGAATCAGGGGATGTTCTGGAGAGTTTTCTGGCAAGCGCCCGCTCACTGGTTGCTGTTCGAGGACCGGGCAATACGGATGGAACCGGTCCGGATGCGGTTCTGCGCCGGATGGAAAATGCCGTTTCCAAAGGCGATCTGAGCGCAGCAATCGCAGCCTCCAAGGAGCTGCCGGATGCCGGACAGAAAGCTGCGGCTGATTGGACGGCCCGGGCGCAAGCGCGTGTAGAAGTCGATGCATTGACGGAAAAGGCCTCTCAGGAAGTTCTGAACGCCTTGTCCGGGAAAAGTTAAACCAGAGGCCGGGCAACGGCCTTTTGGACTTGAGACCTTATTGCCGGCATATGCCGGCGCATCTTGGGAGCGACACCGATGATCCGCGTCCTTATCTTTTTTGCACTGCTGTTCCTGGCCACCCTTGGGTTTGCCTGGATGGCGGATCTTCCTGGAACGATAGCTGTCAGCTGGAACGGTTATGTTTGGGAACAGCCGCCTGTGGTGGTAGCGCTTGTCGTCGGTATTGCACTCTTTGCCTTTCTGATTGCCGTCTGGTTGATCCGGGTCATTTTGAAATCACCGCAGATCGCGGGACGGTTTTTCAAACAGCGCCGCAAGGACAAAGGCTACAACGCGTTGTCGCAAGGGTTGATCGCTCTTGGCACCGGCAATGCCAAACAGGCCCGCAAGCATGGCCTGGAAGCCGACAAGCTCCTCGGTGAAGAGCCTGCAACAAAACTGCTGTTGGCGCAGTCCGCACAGCTGGCAGGCCGCGATGATGAGGCACGGCAACGGTTTGAAGAGATGTTAGATGATCCGGCGACCAAACCGCTGGGCCTGCACGGATTGTTTATTGAAGCCGAGCGCCACAAAGAGCCAGTGGCGGCCCGTCACTACGCGGAAGAAGCTGTCAAAGCTTCGCCCAGCCTGGAATGGGCCGGCAAAGCGGTGCTTGGATATCAGGCGGTTGCCCACCATTGGGAAGACGCGCTGAAAAGCCTTGAACGGAACTATGCCGCCAAGCTCTTGGATAAAAAGGCCTACCGCCGTCAGCGGGCGGTCATCCTGACAGCATTGGCGCTAAAGTTGGAAGACGGCGGCGATCCGGACCGGGCGTTCTCCCTCGCAAAAGAAGCGCATGGTTTGGCGCTTGATCTTGTGCCGGCCGCTGTTGTCACCGCGCGCCTTGCGACCCGCCGCGGTGATATCCGCAAAGCGTCCAAGGTGTTGGAAGCAACCTGGCGCTTGTCGCCTCATGCCGAATTGGCTGAGGCTTATGCGCATGTGCGCACCGGCGATTCAGCGGTCGACCGCTTGAAACGGGTGAAAACGCTCTCCTCACAACGGGCCAATACCCCGGAAGGGGCGATGGCCATTGCCAAGGCCGCCATGGAAGCGCGAGAATTTGATGAGGCGCGGGCGCAGCTGAAAAAAGTGCTGCAGTCCGAGCCGACCCGGGCCGCGTTCCTGTTCATGGCGGAATTGGAAGATGCGGAAACCGGCGACAAGGGCCGGATGCGCGATTGGCTGGCCCGGGCGGTCAAAGCACCGCTCGACAAGGCCTGGATTGCCGACGGCATCGTGTCGGGCGAATGGCATGCGGTTTCTCCGGTGACCGGCAAACTGGATGCTTTCCAGTGGGCGGTGCCGAGCGGCCTGCAGGAAGACGAAGGCATGCTTTTGGAAGACAGCCTGTTTGAGGCGCCGGTCTTGCCGGGCCCCTCTGAGGCTGCAAATCCGGAAGCTTCCGAACAAGCGCCTGTGGATGTGACCCCGGTGAAAGAAACCACAGCAGATGCGCCGAAAGTGGTTGAGCTGGAAGCTGGGCCCAAGGCTGAGGCTGCATCTACCGAACAACCTGCTGAAAAAGCTGCCCAGACACAGACGGCAGCCCCAGCATCGGCCGAACCTGCGGCTGTTGCCAAGGAAGGCTATGAAGGCACAACAGACGATGTCCGGTTTGCACCGGCTTTAAAAGACCTGCCCGACAGCCCTACGGCCACTTCTGAGCCCGCAACGCAAGTTGTTTCAGAAGCGGCGAAAGACACGGAAACACCGGAGAATAAGCCGGATACCACGGCAGCCTCTCCTGAAAAGGCCGAAGAGACAACAGCCGCCAAAGAAACTGCCGAGCCTGCTGCCAGCAAAGAAAAGACCGCTGCGACGGACGATCTGAACCGGCCCATCGAGTTTCCCTTGTCCCGTATGCCCGATGATCCGGGAACCGATGACAAGGACGGCGACGGTGAAGATAAACCGGCCCGGCCGCGCTTTTTCAACTAGTGCGGCTGTGCGGTCTGGCCGAGGTTTTGAACCTCAGCCCGGGCCTTTGAAGCGAACCTGTGGCCATCCCTTTTGGAGCCTTGAAAAGCCCTTGCATCGGGCCGAAAGCTCCGGTAATTAACCGCCCACTCGGGCAGCGCTGTTTTGTCATTCGCTGCACATCAGGGTAGTCTCTTTTGTGAAGAGACCTAAGCCGCTGTAGCTCAGATGGTAGAGCACGTCATTCGTAATGATGGGGTCGTAGGTTCGAGTCCTATCAGCGGCACCACTCGAACGTAGTGTAGTAACCTTTTGTTTGATGAATTGCGCATGGACTCATGTTGAGGATAAAGTCAAGCTTTTTTTGTTAAATTCTGTAAATAGAACTGGTAAAATGGATCTTGCTTCGCTACTTCTATCTCAAGAGGTTATTTGATGAAGCGACCAGAGCATCTTCCCGACTTCGCCGATCCGCCCTTGGATGAGGTGGTTATTAGTGTGCAGTTTGCGCCTGTTCCAGGTTACAATTCTGTGCATTCTGAGAAGGTTTGGGAATTGTTTCGGCCGGAGTTTCCTAGAATTGCCGAACAGCCGATGATCGAAACTCAGTTCGAAACATTCGGCGGTTCAAATATTGATGCTGGTCCTCGAATTCATGTAGGCGCGCCATTAATCGGAAGCCGTTTATGGTTTATCTCCGATGACGACAATCACCTATTGCAATTCCAATCAGATCGGCTGATTTCGAATTGGCGCAGGCACCCGAATCCTCAACCCTACCCTCGATTCGAAGGCCTATCGGGAGCATTCGAAAACAATCTACAAAAGCTAGCTAGTCACTTCTCGAAACAGTTTGGATACGTGATCGATGTTAACCAGGCAGAAGTGACCTACATCAATATTATTCCCGTTGATGATTTTGCTGATATTGGTAATTGGCTAAGCCTCTGGAATGACCTAAAGTTGAACTTGGAAGGTTTGATTCTTAGTTTTAGTGAAGTAATAAACGACAAAGAAAATAGGCCATTCGCTCGACTAAAGCATGATATTCAATCAGTTTTTGCTGTAGATGGTAAGAAAAAAGCAATTAGGTTGACGCTGACATATAAGGGAAAGCCGAGAGGGAATGATATAGCATCAGCTATGAGGTTTCTTGCGGGCGGACGCGAAGCAATCGTCACTCGTTTTGGCGAGATCACAACCGAAAATGCACATGAAGAATGGGGAGTAGTTCGATGAATGTGGCAGTTGTGAAGAGCTCTGTTTATCAGGATGAAATTGCGAACTATCAAGCTGGCGATGGCAATGTCTCTAGCCTGTCTTTTCGGGCTACGCCTGTTCGCATTCAAAATCCGAATTCCTTGTGGATTCAAGGCTTAGAAGATCGTTTCAATGAACTGACTTCCCTTCCTCTTGGCTGGGATGGATATAACGGACAACCTGTTACATTTAACTGTGCTCAATTTGCCGCCAACTTGATCGAACGACTATGTATCGATAGCGTTCCCGCGCCTCAATTGGTTCCCGGTGCGGATGGCACTTTGCAACTTGAGTGGCATATGAACGGTTTCGATATTGAAATAGATGTGCTTGCTCCTTACTTGGTCATCGCAACTCGATGCAATCACGAATCAGGCATTGATGAAGAGATCGAAATTCAGAGCGACTTCTCAGAGCTAGCCGATTGGATTGAGGTGTTGGGTCAAGCGCGGATTGATCTACAACAGACGGGGAATTAAGGCATTTGTCGGCAGAACCATACGACGAAGACGATATTTCCCCTGATCAAACTATTATTCGACGCATTAATCCCGTTCAACATATAATCAGGGATGACAATCGCGACTGCAGTCGTGTTTCCTCGAAGGCGTTTTCACCGTCATCGGGTCCTAATGGCGGCATGTCCGTAGACGTCGAGGCGAGAATCATCGCGGATGACCTTGATCCTCACGAGTATGTAACCACTCCCGTATTTACAGGATCCGTGTCTTTTCTAGCCAGCGCTGCTCGGGCTTTGAATTTATGGATTGGCTATGACCCAATTCCGGATAACCCATATCATGGAGAAGTGTGGGGTAATCCGCGACCAAACCGTTTCTCAGGCGGGCAGAAAAAAGGATTGCAAAACGCTTGTGAGTGGTACGTTCCTTTGGAAGGTGTTGAAATCAGATAGAGGCTATCTTGCTTCATTGCGCCTAAATGCTGTTCTGGTTCATAGTTTCATCTCTTACTTTGCCAATTTCATATGGCCCGCGCCGACGACAAATTATCGGATTGGGGAATTAATTACTTTCCAAAAAAGATAACTAACTCCCTCGTGATGTCATTTTACATTCCCATCTGAATTAGCAAAAACTGAAAACCGGTGGAGACGTGTCTCCGGATCAAGGCTGGATGAAGCTTTTTATTGAGAGAGGCGTGCCAAGGGCGCAACAATCCGGATAAGCTGATGTCCAGCAAGAATGCGCGGCGGCCCGCGCGGCCAAGCCGAGCCTGAACACAAACAAATGGGCCGGCCCAGGAGGAGGAAAAATCATGGACTTTAAGGCGGTACTCGGCGCGGCGCTTCTGGCGGTTGGCGCGACATCGGTGAACGCAGCGGACTATGAGTTCAAACTGCATCATTTCCTGAGTGAGAAAGCTCCGGCACATTCCAAAATGCTGGCGCCCTGGGCCAAGCAGGTCGAGGAAAATTCCGGCGGCAAGATTGCGATTGAAATTTATCCGGCCATGACACTTGGCGGCCGTCCGCCGGAGCTGATCAACCAGGTCCGTGATGGTGTTGTCGATCTTGTCTGGACTGTGAACGGCTATACGCCGGGCCTCTTCCCGCGCTCCGAAGTTTTTGAGCTGCCGGGTGTGCACAAGAACGACACGGCAGCGACCAACCTTGCTTTGAAAGAGCTTTTTGAGAGCGATCTCAAAGACGACTACAAGGGCGTTGAAGTGATGTTCCTCCATGTGCATGCCGGTCAGGGCATTCACATGCGCGATGCGGAAGTCAGAAAAGTTGCCGATCTTGAAGGCAAGAAGATGCGCATTCCGACCCGTACGGGTGCCTGGGTGATTGAGGCGCTGGGCGCGTCTCCGGTCGCCATGCCGGTTCCGGAATTGCCGCCGGCACTGCAAAAGGGCGTGATTGATGGGGCGCTGATCCCGTGGGAAATCATCCCTCCGTTGAAAATCCAAGAACAGACCGAATATCAGATTGAAGGTGCGGATAAAGAGCGCTTTGGCACCACCGTCTTCCAGGTCTCCATGAACAAAGACCGTTGGGACAGCCTGCCGGCGGATGTCCAAAAGGCGTTCCGCGATGCGTCTGATGCCACCTGGTCCAAGCAGGTCGGCGATATCTGGGCCGGGGCCGATGATTTTGGCATTGGTTTGGCCGTCAAGGCCGGCAACAAACACATCACGCTGACCCCAGAAGAAACTGCCGAATTCAATGCAGCGCTTGAGCCGGTTGTCGGCCGCTGGGTCGAAGAAGTTTCCGGTAAGGGCATTGATGGTGAAGTGCTGGTCGACAAGGCACGGGCCGCGATCGCGAAGAATGCGTCCAACTGATGCCGGCAAATGATATGAAAGGCGGTCCCGGCTTTACCGGGATTGCCATCCAGATCATCACCTATTGGGCTCTGGCCGGCGGCCTTGTTCTGCTGCTCGTTGTCGCCGTGAACATGGCGTCCATCATTGGGGCGATGTTTGGAAAACCGTTCCCAGGTGATTTTGAATTGACTGAAATGGGCGTTGCGATTGCCGTTTTTGCCTTTCTGCCCTACTGCCAGCTGACAGGCGCAAATGTGTCAGCCGATATTTTCACAGCTGGAGCCTCGAAGCGGTTGATTGCCTTTTTCACGCTGCTCGGCTCGCTGACTGCCCTTGGTTTTGCCTGCCTTCTCATCTGGCGCATGTATTACGGCATGCTCGATCAGAAGGAATACGGCTACACAACAACGATCCTGCAAATTCCGCATTGGATGGCGTTCGTGCCGATCCTTATCTCTCTGGCCTTGCTCGCATTGGCAGCGCTGGTCACCCTGATGCGCGACACGTCGGCTCTGTCGAAAGGATAATAATAAATGGCAGACGCTGTTCTTCTGGGCGTGGGCGGGCTCGTCGCCCTGGTCATCCTGATCGCCATCCGCATTCCGATTGCCTATGCCATGATCCTGGTCGGCGGGGTCGGCACCATGCTGCTGAACGGCCCGGCGCTTGTTTTCAGTCAGCTGAAGACTTTGGCTTATGGCCAGTTTTCGATTTACGACCTGTCCGTTGTGCCGATGTTCGTGCTGATGGGCGCAATCGCCTCTAAGACCGGGCTCAGCCAGGCCCTGTTCCGCGGTGCCAATGCCTGGCTTGGCTGGCTGCGCGGCGGTACGGCCATGGCCGCCATTGCCGGATGCGCGGGTTTTGGGGCAGTTTGCGGCTCCTCCCTTGCCACCGCCTCCACCATGGGCAAGGTCGCCCTGCCGGAATTGCGCCGCTACAAGTATTCCGGCGCGCTCGCGACCGGCACTTTGGCGGCGGGCGGTGTTTTGGGCATTCTCATCCCGCCCTCCGTCGTTCTGATCATCTATGCGATCATTGTAGAAGCCAACATCGTCACGATGTTCATGGCTGCGTTTTTGCCCGGCTTTCTGGCGGTGATCCTGTTCCTCTTGACCATCGCCATCTATGTCGCGATCAAACCGGAAGCCGGCCCCAAAGGCGGCAAGCCTGACCGGCAGGAGTTCATCGAGGCGACGGCCGGCATGATACCGGTCCTGTTTATCTTCGCGCTGGTGATCGGCGGGATATACTTCGGCTTTTTCAATCCCACCCCTGCTGCGGCTGCAGGTGTGTTTTTGGTCCTTGTGTTCGGCGTTGCGCAGCGCAAGTTGTCGAAACCGGACTTTGTCGCGGCGCTAAAAGAAACCGCATCAACGTCAGGTATGATCTACCTGATTATCCTGGGCGCGGAACTTTTGAAAATCTTCATGTCCCGGGTCCGCCTGCCACAGGAAACCGCCGCCTGGATTGCTGGGTCCGGCATGGAGCCGATGACGGTTCTGATTCTGCTGTTGATTGCATTGATCGTGCTTGGCTGCCTGATGGACAGCCTGTCGATGATCCTGCTGGTGATCCCATTCTTCTGGCCGGTTCTGGTGGAGATCAACGGCGGTCTCTACCAAGGTGCAGACGGTGCCGGCTATGGCATGAGCACCGAGGACCTGAAGATTTGGTTCGGGATCCTGGCGCTCATTGTGGTGGAGCTTGGGCTGATCACGCCGCCGGTGGGCATGAATGTCTTCGTGATATCTTCGCTTGCCCGCGACACACCGATGATCGAGACATTCAAGGGCGTTGCGCCGTTCTTCGGGGCCGAGCTCGTCCGTGTTGTGCTTCTGGTGAGTTTTCCGGCACTGACGCTCTGGCTGCCAAGAGTTTTGAGCTGAAATTAAGCGAGCTATTGTGTCCGCTTGGCAAAAATCTGAGCGGACATGTCTTTGCAGGCCGGGATCACCGACTTGGGGTCCAGGACACTGTCCCAATCGATTCCGTCTGGAGCGTTTTCGCGCAAAGTATCTTCAAAAGAAACGTTTGTGGCGGCAGCAGCAGCAGCGACGATGTCTTTGGCTTCAGCGCGCGGAACACCAGATCGGGCAAGCGCAAAGCTTGCTGCCTCCGCCATGATTTCCGGATTGTTTTTGAAACTTTCAGCAATCCGGTACGGGTTCGGGCGCAAGCTATCGGCCAAAGATTGCGCATGGCGGAGCGCCGCACCGCAGGCGATCAGCATTTGCGGCAGGAAAGCCCATTCCAGCGGCCAACGAGCGCCGTCCCGTTCTTCAAGCGGACTGGCCGCAGCCGAAAGCCCATTGGCTGCGGCCAATAGACTGCTGTTCAGGGTCAGGATGGCTTCGGCCTGAACAGGATTTGATTTCTGCGGCATGGTCGACGAGCCGCCTCCGGTGCCGGATGCGACTTCGCCAATGTCTGAACGCCCGAGAAGGATCAGATCTCCGGCCATTTTCGCAAGGCCTGCCGACATTGTCTGCAGCCACGCAGATAGTGCCAATATGCCGGAGCGGTTGGTGTGCCAGGAAGGTGAGACTTCCAGGCTCAGCTCCTCGGCGAGCGCTTCGGCAATGCGTTGGCCGTCCGGTGCGACCGCGCTGTTCACCCCAGACGCACCGCCAAATTGGATTTTCAGGACTTTTTTCCGGAGAGACGGCAGATGTGCTTCCGCATCAATCAGCGTATGCGCCCATTGGGCGATCCGGTAACCGAGAGTGATGGGTGTTGAAATCTGAGATCGGGTCCGTCCGGCCAGAAGCTGGTCCGCATGGCGCAGGCTTCCGGTTTCCAGCGTGCTGATCAGCGTCCCGAGGCGCACTTCCAAAACATCCAGGCAGCTCTTTGCCTGCAGGATAAAGCCCGTGTCCATGACGTCCTGGCTGGTTGCTCCCCAATGCAGCCAGGTTCCGGCGTCTTCGCCCGCAATCTTTCTCAAGTGAGCGACCAGAGCGGGAACAGGTATTCCAGCCGATCGCGTGCCAGCAGTCAACTCTTCCGGGCCGATTTCGCAAGTTTCCAGCGCAGTCACGATCTTGGCCGCCGCATCCGTTGGGATGATCCCAAGTTGACCCTGCACTTTTGCCAAGGCTTGCTCAAAACGGATCATGCGCCGGATGTCGGCGGTATCATCGAGCAGTGGAGCGAGCTCTTTATCCGAATAAAGGTCGCAAAAAACTACGCTGGAAAACAGGGAAACAGGCATGGCACCTACAGTCAGACAAAAAAGGCTCCAGAGCGTCAAGCAGCCTTTAACGGGATGTCCAGAATCTCACGGGCTGTCTGCCAGTTCGCCACCGGCCGCTCGTACTTTTCGCAAAGGTCGACAGCCCGCTTCACCAGCGCTGCATTGGACGGGGCAAGGGTGTCCTTGTCGAGCCGGATGTTGTCCTCCAAACCGGTTCTTGTGTGCCCGCCGGCGGCAATCGACCACTCATTGACCATCAACTGATTGCGCCCGATGCCGGCGGCACACCAATCCGCGTCCGGCGCCAGCCGGGTTACCGTCTTGATGTAATAATCAAAGACATCCTTATCGACGGGCATTGCATTCTTCACGCCCATGACAAATTGGACATAGAGCCTGCCGGGAATGCGGCCGTCCTTGTTCATCGCTGCCGCCTGATGGATATGGCTGAGATCAAAGGCCTCGATTTCCGGTTTGACGTGGTGCTCGCGCATTTCGCTCGCAAGCCAATCCACCAGATCGGGCGGGTTTTCATAGACCCGAGTCGGAAAATTATTCGACCCTACTGAGAGCGAGGCCATATCCGGTTCCAGCGGCAGCATGCCGCCACGGGCTTTCCCTGCTCCGGAGCGGCCGCCAGTCGAGAATTGAATGATCATGCCAGGGCAGAATTTCTCCAGCCCTTCTTTCAGCCGGGCGAACTTTTCCGGATCGGAAGAAGGGGTCTGATCGTCGTTGCGCACATGGGCATGACAGATCGAAGCGCCGGCCTCAAAGGCCTCTTGCGTGCTTTCCAGCTGTTCGGCAACTGTGATCGGCACAGCCGGATTGTCTTTTTGGGTCGGTACTGAGCCGGTGATGGCAACGCAAATAATGCAAGGTTTGGTCATTTTGGCCTCAAATATCAAAAAACACCGTCTCGTCTTCGCCTTGCAGCTTGATATCGAACCGGTAGACAGGTTTACCGTCTTGTTCTGTCCGCGCAGCGATCAGTGTTTGACGGCGCCGTTCCCACTCTATCAGGTTGAGCACGGGATCCGCTGCATTGGAAGCTTCTTCATCGGAAAAATAAAGCCGGGTTTGCAAACCGACATTGATGCCGCGTGCGACGATCCAAAGGCTGATGTGCGGCGCCATGGTGCGGCCATTCTGATCCGTCACGGCGCCCGGTTTGATGGTGTCAAAACCCCAGTCGCCGGTGTTGAAATCCGTGATGATACGGCCCCAGCCGCGAAATCCATCTTCAACAGCACCTGGATGTTCCGGATGCGCGTAAATACCGGCCGCATTCGCTTGCCAGGCTTCCAGCATCACGTCCTTGATGGGGGAACCCATGCCGTCGATCACCCGGCCTTCAATCCGGATGCGCTCGCCCTTGGCATTCGGTCCGGCGATGTCTTTACCGAGTTCCTGTTTGTAGATGTCAAATCCGGCTGCCCCTGGTGCCAGGCCAATATGCACATAGGGTCCTGCGGTCTGGGACGGTGTTTCTTTAAGATAGTCCAGTGTCTGGCGCATAGTCAGTTGCCCTCCGGACGGTTTTCAAACAGTGTCGAGCGTCGACCGCGCAGAACGATGTCGAATTTGTAGGCAATGGTGTCGAGAGGTACGGTCGCATTGAGATCCAGAACGGCCACCAGCTGATCCACGGCATCTGGATCTGGAATGGAGTTCACAATCGGGCATTTGGCGATCAGCGGATCGCCCTCAAAATAACACTGTGTGATCAGCCGCTGAGCGTAGGCTGAGCCGAAGACCGACATATGCACGTGGGCCGGGCGCCAGTTGTTGACCCAATTGCGCCAGGGGTAGGCGCCGGGCTTCACCGTCCGGAAGGCGTAGTAGCCGTTTTCATCCGTAAGGGTACGGCCGCAGCCACCAAAGTTTGGGTCGATCGGCGCCAGATAGGTGTCTTTTTTGTGCCGGTAGCGTCCGCCGGAATTGGCCTGCCAGATTTCCACTAGAGTGTTTGGAACCGGTTTGGCATTTTCATCAAGAACCCGGCCATGCAATATGATGCGTTCACCGATCGGGCTTTCACCAGGTTTTGCGTAGTTCACCAGGAGATCGTTGTCGATCGGGTCGATGTCGTTGTGCCCGAAGACCGGTCCCGTGATTTCGCTGACCGTCGTTTCCAGACTGATCAGTGAATATTGCGGTGACCGGGAGATGCTGGTTTTATAGTCCGGTGTCAGCGCAGGCGGCTGCCATTGCCGGTCGCGCTGAAAGTAGGGGCCTGGTTTCATCAAAGTCTCCCTCGATACAAAGCAGCTGGACTTCAGCGCTTTGTATCCTCCTGTTCCATTTCCGCGTAGGTGTCTTTGGCGATCTTGAGCGCCTGATTGGCTCTTGGAACTCCAGCATAAATCGCGACATGCTGAAAGGCCTCCAGTACGTCTTGCTTGCTGGCGCCGGTGCGGGCTGTTGCCCGGATGTGCATAGCGATTTCTTCAAAATTTCCAAGGGCAGCCAAAAGCGCCAATGTCAGCATGGACCGCTCACGTGCACTGATGCCGTCCGACGCCCAGACTGTTCCCCAGGCCCCTTCCGTGATCAAGGTTTGAAAGGGCGCGTCGAGATCTGTCTTGCTGGCTTCTGCCCGCTCCACATGGGCATCGCCAAGAACCGCCCGGCGAACTTTTAGGCCCTGCTCATACCGGTCAGACATGAGCGCTCTCCTCAAAAAATTTTTGAACATGGGCCGTAAACAGATCTGGCTGTTCGACACAGGGCAGATGACCGGCATCTGGAATTTCAATGAACTGGCTGCCGGCGATCAAATCGGTGGTGGCACGCACCTGTTCCGGCGGACTGGCAAGGTCTTGTGAACCCGCAATCCCAAGTACTGGCAAGGACAGGCTCGCAGTCGTCGCTGAAAGATCGGCTGCGGCAAGGGCCGTACTGCAGCCGATATAGCCCTCTGCGGGCGTGCGCGTCAGCATATGCATCCAGGCCAGGCATTCGTCTGAATGGCGGAATGGGCCGGAAAACCAGCGGTCCATCACAGCATCCGCGAGGCTCTCCAATCCGCCTGTTTGGATGGATTTGATCCGGTCCTGCCACATCTCCGGCGTGCCCATTTTGACCGCTGTACAGGCGAGAACCATGCAGGTCACACGATCTGGATGGCGGTGTGCGAGCAGCTGGCCGATCATGCCGCCAAAGGAGAGACCGATGAAAGCAAAGCGCGTTACGCCAATTTGCTTCAACAAGCCTTCTAGATCATCAACCAGTTCGGTGATGGAGTACGGAGCCGGTGGACAGGACGACAGGCCGTGGCCGCGCTTGTCGAAACGGATGTACCGGTAGCCGTCCTTGGGCAAGCGTTTGATAACGCTGTCCCAAAGCCTCAGGTCTGTTCCGAGGGAATTGGCAAAGACAATTGGTGCACCATCCGGGTCACCATCTTCGCGCCAGTGAATGTCTGCGTTTTTGAGCCTGGCGATCCGCATCAGTAAGGCAGCCCCACATAATTTTCGGCGAACCATCTCTGAGCCGTCTCGTTAAAATGAAGGGATTCGATCTCTGCGCGCTGCATCTTCAAATCAAATTCGGACTGATCCGGGAACCGGTGCAGTAGATTGGTTGTTGCCCAGCTGAAGCGTTCGGCTTTCCAGACCCGTGCCAGCGCTTTTTCAGAATAGGTATCCAGGCCGCGGCTGTCCTTGTCCAAATAGAAGCCGGTGAGCGCATGATAGAGATACTGCACGTCGGAGGCCGCCGTGTTGAGACCTTTGGCCCCGGTCGGCGGGACGATATGAGCAGCATCGCCGCACAAGAACAGCCGGCCCCATCTCATCGGTTCGCTGACAAATGACCGCAGAGGTGCGATCGATTTTTCAATCGAGGAGCCGGTCACCAGTTTTTCGGCAATGTCTTCCGGCAAGCGCCGTTTCAACTCGTCCCAGAACGCGTCATCGCTCCAGTCTTCCGCTTTGTCGCTGAGGTCACATTGAACGTAATATCGGGAGAGATTTTCATTGCGCATGGAGCAAAGCGCAAAACCGCGCGTCGAGTTGGCATAAATCAGTTCATCATGCACCGGCGGCGTTTCAGACAAGATACCGAGCCAGCCGAACGGAAAGACCTTCTCATAGTCCTTGCGGACAGTGTCTGGGATTGTCTGGCGGCTGACGCCGTGAAACCCGTCGCAACCAGCAACGAAGTCACAATCAATCCGGTGTTCTTTGCCATCCTTGAGATAGGTGACATAGGGCGCATCGGTATCCGCATCGTGGATTGAAACGCCGTCGGCCTCGAAGATTGTCTTTGCACCGGCAACCTCCCGGGCGTCATAAAGGTCGCGGGTGACTTCTGTTTGGCCATAAACGATGACATTCCGGCCGATCAGTTTTTCAAAGTCGATCGAAAACAACTCGTTTTCATAAGAAATGCTGGTGCCGCTGTGGACAAAACACTCCTTGTCCATGCGCTCCGATACGCCTGCCTCGCGCATCAGATCAACTAAGCCGGTTTCTAATATTCCCGCCCGGATCCGCGCCAGAACGTAGTCTCTGGTCTTGCGCTCAAGAACAATCGCTTCAATGCCTTTGAGATGAAGAAGTTGTCCCAGCAGGAGCCCGGACGGGCCGCCGCCGACAATGACAACTTGAGTACGCATCTAGACCTCCCGAGATTTTTGAGCATATTGTTTGCCTGAAATGGTGAAGTAAAATGACAAATTGGGTCATTTGATTTCCGATATGGATAAGTAAATGATCGATCGGCGAATAAAGTTCCGGCATATCCAGTGTTTTGTTGAGATCGCGCAAGAGCGCAGTCTCAAGCTGGCTGCCGACAAATTAAACCTCACCCAGCCCGCGATTTCCAAAACGCTGAAGGAGCTGGAAGAGATCATCGGTGCGGTTTTGATGACGCGCAGCCGGGCGGGCATTTCCCTGACGGCTCAAGGCAAAATGTTTTTGCATTTCGCGCAGATTTCGCTCGCCAGCCTGCAGCAGGGTTTGGACGGGGTTGAACAAGCCGGGGAGGAGGCGAAGGCAACGCTGAAAGTCGGCGCTTTGCCAAGTGTTTCAGCCAGTTTCTTGCCGTCCGCCGTGCGCGAGTTCGCTGAGTTGGCGCCGAACGTGATGCTGAAAATCTTGGATGGGCCGCATGGGTACCTCATCGAGCGGCTGCGGCTGGGCGAAATTGACCTTGTGATCGGCCGTCTTGGGCGGCCGGTGACGATGGAGGGGGTCTCCTTCACCCAGCTTTATTCCGAACGGGTCGATTTTGTTGTCCGGGCCGGCCATCCGCTTCTGGAGGCGCCAGACATCAAGCGGATTGGCGAATGGCCGGTACTTTATCCGCCCGAAGGGTCTGCAATCCGACCGCTGGTTGAGCGGTACCTGATTGCCAATGGCGTTGGTGAAATCCCAAACCGGATCGAGACCGTGTCAGGCGCGTTCGGGCGGATCTTCACGCGCCAGTCGGATGCCGTCTGGATTATTTCCTCCGGCGTTGTGCGTAACGAAACCGTGGACGGTAATCTCGTGCGGCTGCCGTTTGACAGCGACATTACAAAAGGCCCGATCGGTCTGATGACCCGGCCAGATACCCAACCGAGCCCGGAAGAGCAGGTGTTCCGCCTTGCCGTGCAATCCGCCATTGAAAAACTGGAATTGACCTCATGAGCGACACCAACGCGACCGTAGCAAACCCTAAAAATCCGACTAACGAAGATGGCGTCCAGACCGGCGCAGCCACTCTAACGTCCGGTGGGGCGCTGCTGAGCCGGATGAAGGCTTTGGGCATTGAGTACATTTTCGCCAATTCCGGCACGGACTTTCCGCCGGTCATCGAAGGTCTGGCCGAAGCGGAAGCGAAAGATATCGACTTGCCGCAAGCGATTGTCATTCCGCATGAAAGCGCGGCCATGGCAATGGCTCACGGCTACTATCTGGGAACGGGCAAGACTGCAGCTGTGATGGCGCACACCAATGTCGGCCTTGCAAATTGTGCAATCGGGGCGATCAACGCGTCCATCGAAAACATTCCGATGATGCTGTTTTCCGGGCGCACGCCAACAACGGAAAAAGGACGGTTTGGCTCGCGCACTGTCCCCATCGGCTGGGGGCAAGAGATGCGGGATCAAACGGCGCTCGTGCGCGAAGCCTGTAAATGGGATTACGAACTCCGGTTCCCGGAACAGGCGATCGAAACGGTGGACCGGGCGAAAGCTTTGGCCGAAACCACGCCGCGCGGCCCGGTGTATGTCAGCTTGCCGCGAGAGGTTTTGTGCGAACCCTGTCCGGCCGGTCAGATTTCATCCCCTGCACTCATGAGCGCACCGAAACCTGGTGTAGATCGTGATGCGTTCCACCAAGCTGCTCAGTGGATTGCCGAAGCAGAGCAGCCAGTCATCTTTGCGCAAAGGGGCGCCGGTGGAGAAAAGGGGTTTGCTGCGCTGGCAGAGATTGCGGAACGCTGGGGTATTCCGGTCTGCCAATATTGGGCGGTACGTCTTGCCATGGATCTCGATCACCCAATGGCAGCTGGGAACAATCCGGCGGATGTATTGGATCAAGCGGATGTGGTGCTTGTCGTTGACAGTCTGGCGCCTTGGTCGCCGGACAAACACACATTGAAACCTGGCTGCAAGGTGATCCATCTCGGGCAGGATCCCTTGTTCAGTAAGGTGCCGGTGCGCAATTTCCAATGTGATCTCGCTCTTGCGTCAGATGTGGAAGCTGGACTTCTTGTTCTCAACGCGGCATTGAATGAGTTTGATGTTCCGGGGCTCGCAAAATCTCGGCAGGATATGTGGGCGGCCGCAAATTCGGAAAAACGGCGGGCGGTTTTATTGGCTGCTGCGAAAGCGGGAGCGGGAGGCATCACAAAGGAGTGGGTGAGCTTGTGTCTGTCCCGTGCCCTGGACGGAAGAAAAGCCTCAATATTGTCAGAACTCGGTTGCCCGCCGGCGCCGATGACCCTCAATCACCCGGCCGCTTGGTATCAGGAGCCGCATGCTGGCGGCCTTGGCTGGTGCTTTCCGGCAGCTTTGGGCATGAAGCTCGGTGATCCGGAGCGTACCGTTGTCGCCACGATGGGGGACGGATCTTATATGTTCTCCAATCCAGTGGTTTGCCATCAAATTGCTGAAGCTTTGGAATTGCCTATTCTGGTCGTCATTTTGAACAATGCGGAGTGGGGGGCTGTGCGCCAATCCGTGCTTGATCATTATCCTGATGGCTACGCCGCGCGGAGCAACCAAATGCCGCTGACCCAGTTGTCGCCTGTACCAGATTTTATGCAGGTAGCCAAAGCTAGCCGCGCCTATGCAGCGAAAGTAACGCAGGCAGATGAAGTGGAAAATGCTTTGCGGGAAGCATTGAGGCATGTCGAAAAAACAAAAAGCCTCGCTTTAATTGACATTTCAATTACTCGCTAAAGTCGCAACGCATAACACTTGGGGCGATGTAAGCGCTTTACCTGAAAAAATCTTAAAAGTTGGGCGTTGAATCATGTATTTTGCTGAGCTAGCTAACTTTTAGTAACCGAAATTATACCAATGGCAAGATAAACAATCAGGAGAGAATACAGAGGGTTTGAGCCTAATACTCAAAAGGGTTCGACCAAGTCCGGCGAGGGGGAAGCCGTGCTACATAAAATAATAAGAGTACTTATCGCCGACGACAGTTCTGTTGCGCGTGAAGTTGTTGCGCAAGGTGTTAAAACTCACCGCAAGGAACGGTATATTGAAGTTGACGTAGTCGACAATGGCCGTGCAGCGCTTGAGACGTTGCGCAAGAAATCAATCGATATTGCATTCATCGACATAAATATGCCGGGGTTGAATGGCCCCGAAGTGGTGTCGGCCATGCAGGAAACGCAATCGAACGAATGTTTGACAGTGGCAATGTCGGGAAGTCTTGATGACAAGCTCGAAGGGGTCCTAAAACGCTTCGGTGCCTACCATTTTCTGCAAAAACCTTTTTTACCCGAAGATGTGGCTGAAATCGTCGGCACCTACCGAATGATGGTGCATGACTATCCAATTCTGATCGTTGATGATTCAGGGACAATGCGCAAAATTACCCGGAAGGTTTTAGAAAGCAGCCGGTTTAATTTTGAGATTACTGAAGCCGATAGCGCCGAAAATGCCCTTAAAAAACTGGCAGGAAGAGAATATGCGATCGTCCTGACTGATTTTCATATGCCCGGCCTGGACGGGTTGGAACTGGCAGGGTCGATACGGGATCTTTCGAGCAAAATCGCGATCTATATGATGTCAACCAACGACACGACCTATTTGGAGCGATCGGCTGCGTTCATCGGAATAAACGGGTTCTTGAAGAAACCCTTTAATGCCGCGGATATCGACACGCTCATGCATGAGTATCTGGAAATCGATAAGCCGAAATTTGGTAAAGTGCGGGATATGTTCAGTTTCGTTTCCCGGGAGCGGAAGGCCTCTTAAGTATCGGCCTTCCTATTCTCCGTACTCCGAAGCATTTTCTTCAAATTAGCTGTGTAATAATTGCCTTCTGATTACATTCATTTTGGATAGTTTTTCCTGCGCCTTGATTAGCGTGCTCCAAGTTGATTCAATGGCAGAATCAGTACTTCCGCGAGTTTATAGCGATTTCGCCCCGGTACGATGGAGCGCGGTGTGGGCAAAACAGCACGACTTGAATATCTAAGGCGTATCTTACCTTTGAGCTTGGCAGTGCTCGGCATTGCTGGCTGGTTCTTTTTCATGACCGTGCTCAGCAGTGTGATGTGTTTGATCGCCGCAGCGGCTATTTATGCAGCTCTGCCCAGCCCCCAACCTGCATCCGGTGCTATTCGGCCTGTTTCCAAACCATCGGTGTTGGTTTTGGATATGATCGGGTTTGGATTTGGGCTTATCTTCCTTCCGCCAGCCATCATAGGCATGGCGACTGCGCATGGCGTACTTGCTGTTCTTGCACTTCTGTGTCTTGTTCCGGCCAGCCTCTCGCTGGTGTTTTTTACCGTGGCTGTGCGCCAGGAAACGTCCTGGGTGCGGTTTTTCGGCAATGGATTTGAATTCACCCAATTCGGCCTGCGGGTTCGTGTTCCCTACAACGAACTGGAAAAAGTCAGCGTGCGGCAGTGGCATGCTTCGGGCGCTGTCGCCTGGTTTCAGTCGACGATTGGGTCCAGCGGCCGGAAAAAAGCCGTTCTGCTGAATGGAGAGCAGACAACAAAAACGCTGGTTTTCCGGCGCAAGGACGGTTCAGTTTTCACGATATCCTCCGAGCTCATTCCCGATTTGCAGCGGGTTCTGATCGGCATGGACCGTGCGGAGATCGAACTGCCGGAAGGCATCAGCGAATGGCAGCGCAAAAAGATTCGCCGCCGCCGCGAGAAGATGTATGCCGAACCACGGCCGGAACCCAAATCAGAGCAGCTTGACGTTGCGCGGATTGCAGCCCTAATCGAGCATGCCCGGCGCAACGCCTAACTCGTCCTCGTAAATTGTGGTCTGGCGCAGAGCCTCATATTGAAATTAGAATCTTAGCTGGCCCAGGCCGGTTTTCTCTTCTCAAAAAACGCTGATGTGCCTTCATTGGCTTCCGGTGTTTCCCAGGTGTCTGCCAGACGTTTGATCGTGTCATCGATGACGGCATCCGTAATCACCGGGCCAAGGGATCTGGCAAGCGCTTTAGAGGCGGCGACAGCTGCCGGAGCTGCGCTCAGATAAGGTTTGATTTCTTTTTCAATCGCCGCATCAAGCTCTTCTGCACTGACCACCTTAGCGGCCAGGTCGAGATCGCGAGCTTCTTCAGCACCAAAGATCCGGGCAGACATAAAGACACGTCGGGCCTTGCCTTCGCCCATGCGAGCCAGGACATAGGGGCTGATGGTAGCCGGAATGAGACCCAAGCGGACTTCGGTCAGACCGAATTTTGCGGTGTTCACCGCGACAACGGTATCGCAGACACTCATCATGCCGGTGCCGCCACCAAAAGCCTGGCCCTGAACCCGACCGATGACCGGTTTGGGCAACTCGTTGAGCGCTTTAAGCATCATGGCAAGTTTTCGGGCTTCGGCCATCCGGGTGGTCCGGTCGGCGGCCATTTGTTCGCGCATCCAGGCAAGATCACCACCAGCGCAGAAACTTTCGCCCGCGCCAGTCAGTACCACGACACGGACGGCATCATCTGATCCGAGTTGTGCGGCCGCTTGGGTGAGTTCGTCGATCATCTTAGCGGACAGGGAATTGTGTTTTTCTGGCCGGTTCAGTGTGAGTGTGGCGACGCCGCGGGCATCGGTTTCAATTGAAATAGTTTCAAAGCTCATGCGGTGTCACTCCGAAGGGATTTGGCGAACTCGGCAAGCTCAGCCAGGTTTTCCAGTTTCAAGCCGGTTTCAAATCCCCGGCGCTGCATTAGGCCGGCAACGGCTTCTGTTGCCACGTTGCCCTTTGCGCCCGGCGCATACGGGCAGCCGCCGAGACCAGCAATCGTGCTGTCGAACGTGCGAAGACCCTTGTCCAGACTGACTTCGATGTTCTCTAGTGCCCGGCCCTTGGTGTCGTGATAGTGCCCGGCGACTTTTTCCGCTGGCACCACGTCCAAAACTGCGTCGAGCATCCGGCCGATGGTTTCCGGTGTTCCGGCCCCAATCGTGTCACCGAGGGAGATTTCATAGCAGCCGAGGTCAAACAGGATCTTGGCAACTTCTGCGACCTTCTCCGGCGGTGTCGGACCATCATACGGGCAATCGGTGACGCAAGAGACATAGCCGCGCACCGGCATTTCATCCTGCCTGGCTTTGTCCATCAGTGGTTTGAACCGCTCGATGCTTTCAGCAACAGAACAATTGATGTTCTTTTTCGAAAAACCTTCCGATGCAGACCCGAAAATGGCGACCTCGTCGGCGGAGACTTTTAACGCGGCCGTATAGCCCTTCACGTTGGGTGTCAGAACGGAGTAAATGACGGCCGGGTGGCGGTAGATGCCTTCCATCACCTCTTGCGCGTCGGCCATTTGCGGCACCCATTTCGGGCTGACAAAACTGGTGACTTCAATCTTGCGGAAACCGCAATCCGACAAACGGTCGACAAGTGCAATCTTGTCTTCGGTCGGGACAAACCGCTTTTCATTCTGCAGCCCGTCGCGCGGGCCCATTTCGAAGATGGTAACAAAGTCAGACATATCTTTGGGGTCTTTCTTCAAACGTCGTCGACGGCACGGTCACGGAGTTCGCGGCGGATCACCTTGCCAGTGGTGGTCATCGGCAGGGCATCGACGAATTCGATTTCCCGGGGGTATTCATGAGCAGCGAGGCGGATCTTGACGAAGCCGGCAATCTCCTTCGCAAGATCGTCGGACGGTTCCACGTCTTGCTTTAGGATGATGTAAGCCTTGACGATTTCCGTACGCTGAGCGTCGGGCTTGCCGATCACCCCAGCCATGGCAACGGCCGGATGTTTGATCAGGCAGTCTTCGATTTCGCCGGGACCAATCCGGTAGCCGGAGGAGGTGATGACATCGTCATCCCGGCCAACAAAGCGGATCCAGCCGTCGTCGTCCATTTCGCCGGTGTCACCGGTCAATAGCCAGTCGCCCGCGAACTTTTTCTGCGTAGCTTCTGGATTGTTCCAGTACTGCAGGAACATCACAGGATCCGGACGTTTCACAGCGATGTTGCCGAAGGTCCCATTTGGCAAAACCTCTCCAGAGTCGGAGACAATTGCCAGTTCATGTCCGGGAACAGCCTTGCCCATGATGCCGGGGCGGGCGTCCATAATTTCAGAGCAGCTGGATACGATCATGTTGCATTCGGTCTGGCCGTAAAACTCATTGATCGTCTGGCCAAACGTCTTTTGACCCCAGGCGATCAGTTCCGCGCCAAGCGTTTCGCCGCCGGAGGCAACGGTGCGCATGTTCAGCTGCCAGCGGTTTTCCGGGTCTTCGATCTGGCGCATCATTTTGAGCGCCGTTGGCGGGATAAAAGCGTTGCGGATCTTCTGGTCTTGCAGGAGCTGGAAGGCCGCTTCCGCCGTAAATTTCTTGAACCTGCAAGCAACGACGGGAACGCCGAGGAAAAGCGCCGGCATCAACACGTCCAGAAGGCCGCCGATCCAGGCCCAGTCCGCAGGCGTCCAGATGCGGTCGCCCTCTTGGCCAAGAAAATCATGGCTCATTTCAACGCCCGGCAAGTGACCAAGCAGCACACGGTGGCCGTGAAGAGCGCCTTTCGGCTGACCAGTAGTACCCGAAGTGTAGATAATAATCGCCGGATCATCAGGCGCTGTATCAACTGGATCGAACGTCTCTTCGTGAGCCTCCATGGAGGACCAGAGATCGTCTGCCCCACAATGCGCGCCATCTGCGCAAAAGACAGTTGTCAGCTCCGGCAAGCTGCCATGGATCTTCTCGATTTTTGCAGCGCCACTTTCATCGGTAATGACCGCTTTGGCACCAGAATCTTTAAGCCGGTACTCCAGCGCCTCTTCACCAAAGAGCGTGAACAGTGGAATAGAAATTCCGCCGAGCTTTAAGGCGGCGATATGAGCGAAAGCCGTCTCGGGCCGCTGCGGCATCAAGATGCCGACACGGTCGCCTTGCTGGATACCGCGGCTTTTCAAAAGATTGGCCAGCTGGTTAGAAAGGCGTTTCAAGGCGCCATAGGAATAGGACGTTGCCGGGGCGCCTTCCTCCGCATAGATCAACGCTTCGCGGCGCGGGTCTTTGTCCGCCCAGGCATCACAGACAGCAACGCCAATGTTGAACCGCTCCGGGATCTGCCAGGAAAACCTCTTGGTCAGCTCCTCATAGCTGGTGGCCTCAGGCAGCAGCATCGGTTTCCTCCGCCAGCACGAGGAGGATAGTACCGTCGGTGACCTGTTCGCCTTCGCTGACAAACACTTCGCCAATGACGCCGTCGCGTGGAGCCTTCAAAGTGTGTTCCATTTTCATGGCTTCCAGGATGATCAGCGGCTGATCTTTTGTGACCGCATCCCCGGCCGTAGCGGTGAGCACTTTCACAAGACCCGGCATTGGCGCGATCAGTTGATCGCCTGCACCCGCAGCTTCTTCATCGGAGCTCAACGTATCCGGCAGGCCGACGGTGAACGTGTGGCCATTCATAAACACCGTCAGTCCCTTGCCATCTTCGACTACCGCGCCGGATGCCCGGTGGCCGTTGCTGTCGTAGGTGAGTGTGTTGCCATCCACCTGGACCAGGCTGAAGTCCTTGGGGCCGCTTTCCAGATGAACCGTAAAGCGGTTGTTGCCTTGGGCATGAACTTCAACATCCTGGCGTTCCCCGCCAATCTCCAGAAGGGCAAATTGGCGGGAAGCGCTCCAGATCCGCCAGCCGGCCAGAGATTCGAATGGGTCGGATCCGTCTACCGGACGGGTCAGGCCAAGGGCGGTCAGAGCTGCAAGCGCAATCGCGTCTTCGGGCATCGCCGGTTCCGCGATCAACTCGTCCAAATCCCGGTCAATGAGGCCGGTGTCGACGTCGCCCTTGGAAAACCCGTCATGGCGGCAGAGCGCTGCCAGGAAGTCCGCATTGGTGACACAGCCGGCAACTTCCGTTGCCTCCAAACTTGCCAGCAGCTTGCCGAGCGCGGCGTCGCGAGAGGGCCCATGGACAATGACCTTGGCGATCATCGGATCATAGAAAGGCGAAATCTCATCTCCAGCCCGGACGCCGCTATCGACACGGGCCTGGGTTTCCGGAAGTACCAGGTGCTCCAAAGTGCCGATGGCGGGTAGGAAACCTTTCGGCGCGTCTTCTGCATAGAGGCGGGCCTCAAATGCCCAGCCATCAAAAGAAAGCTGATCCTGCGTCTTGGGCAGAGGTTCGCCGGAGGCAACACGGAGCTGCCATTCGACGAGATCTTCGCCGGTGATGAGTTCGGTGACCGGGTGTTCCACCTGCAGGCGAGTGTTCATTTCCATGAAATAGAACCGGTCGGCGCGCAGCCCTTCGGAAACGTCAACGATGAACTCGATGGTGCCGGCCCCGGAATAGTTGATCGCCTTGGCGGCCTTTACCGCAGCATCGCCCATGGCTTTTCGCATGTCTTCGGGCATGTCGGGGGCTGGCGCTTCTTCGATCACCTTCTGGTGGCGGCGCTGCAGCGAGCAGTCGCGTTCGAACAGATGGACGGCATTACCATGGTTGTCGCCAAAAACCTGGATCTCGATGTGGCGTGGCTTGGCGACGTATTTCTCGATGAGAACCTGACCGTCACCAAAACTCGCTTCACCTTCGCGCTGGGCGGATTTGAGCGCTGAAATGAAATCTTCCGCCCGTTCCACCTTGCGCATGCCTTTGCCACCGCCGCCGGCGCGCGCCTTGATCAAGACCGGATAACCGATCTTGCCGGCCTGGATCTGTAGAAACCCAGGATCCTGAGTCTCGCGGTGATAGCCGGGAACGACCGGAACACCCGCCTTTTCCATCAAGGCTTTTGCGGCATCTTTCAGGCCCATCGCCCGGATGGCATCGGCGCTCGGTCCGATGAAGGCAATTCCGGCAGCGTCCAACGCATCGACGAAGTCCGGGTTTTCCGAGAGAAAACCATAGCCCGGGTGGACGGCTTCCGCGCCGCTTTGTTTGCAGACCTCAATGATCTTGGCAACTTGCAGATAACTCTCGGAAACCGGCGCCGGGCCAATGCGGTAGGCCTCGTCTGCCATCGCCACGTGTTTGGCGTTGGCGTCCGCATCCGAATAAACGGCAACAGTTTTGACGCCAAGCTTTCTGGCGGTTTCCATCACGCGGCAGGCGATCTCGCCACGGTTGGCAATGAGGATTTTCTTGAACATTCAGGTGTCCTCCCCGAGGGCGGCTGTAAGATGGTGTTCACTGGCCGCATCGAAAGCGACCAATGTGACCAATTCAATTGTCTGGAGTTGTGCCGTGGTGCGGCGGATGGTGGTCACAGCGATTTTGGCCGCGCTGTCGGCGGGATATCCGTAGATGCCGGTTGAAATGGCCGGAAAGGCAAAGGTGCGGCAGTTGTGGCTAACGCCGAGCATGAGGGCGGTTTCATAGCAGCTTGCCAAGAGATCAGCTTCACCCGCAGAACCGCCGCGCCAGATGGGGCCGACCGTGTGCACAATGAACCTGCAAGGGAGCCGGTAGCTCCCGGTGATTTTCGATTGGCCTGTCTCGCAGCCGCCGAGGCCGCGGCATTCTTCCAAAAGGTCCGGTCCAGCTGCCCGGTGGATTGCACCATCGACTCCGCCGCCTCCGAGCAGAGATGAATTTGCTGCGTTGACGATGGCGTCTGCTTCAAAACGGGTGATGTCCCCGGTGTGGATTGCGATCCTGGTCATTTTTCAAGATCCTCAATCAGTTTGAAGCGTTCACAAACCAGCATCATCTCGGGGTCAAACCCGCCATTGCGTTCAAAATATGCCTGGTGATCGGTCCGCCAGCCCACGAGGTCTTCATTTTCGCCTTCTGCTAGGGCAAAATCTTCGTCGACGTCGCAATAACGGGTGGTTGTCACTTCAACCGTCTCGATGACGAGTGCGGGTGTGCCGTCCCAATGAAGGACGATATCCTTCCGTCCCTCTTGAGGCAGAGCTTCACCGCCGTCGGTGAAGTCACGGAGCGCGCCGCATGTCGCTTTCTTTTTCCCCGCTCGGACCAATGCAATCAGCTGGGCACTCAGCTCCGGTCCATCACCGAACTTGAAGGTTTCTGCGCCGGGATATTTGTTTTTTAATCTGTCCAGCAAAGCCGTCATGCCGATGCCCTCGCTGCCGGAGGCAAAACTTGGACGACGAGTTCCGAAATTGCGGACGCAACGACATCTGGCTCGGTCATCTGGGGAAAATGACCGCTTTTTTGCGCAATGATCTGTTTGCCCGGATGCCCCAGTTCCACCAACTTTTTCTGACCTTCCGCCCGGATTTCCAGGGCCGCTTTTCCGGCAAGCCATGAGGGGATGGATTTGCCACCGGTCACGACAGAGACCGGAATTTGCGGAAAGGGCGAGATCGCCCTGAATTCCTGCAAGGTCTGCAAAGCCGTTGCGCGTTCGCTCAATGGATCCGGTTTCCAAAGGGTGTCGAGCACCCTTTGCAACAGTACTGGTTTTTGTGCCGTGCTGAATTCAAGATCTTCGACTGTTCCAGCTTCCAGAAAAGTTACGCTGGCGACTTGGCCCGGGTTTTTCCGGGCAAACATGTTGGCGATCAAACCGCCAAAAGAGTGGCCAACCAAATGCAGTGGGTGTTTTAGGCCAATAGTGCCGATGAGCTCTTTTAGCTGAACCGCACCGTATTCCGCTGTTTGCGGTTTTGAGGCCTTGGCGGTCTTTCCGATCCCGGCTCGGTTGTAGGCAAGAATTTGAAATTCGTCTGACAAGCGTTCAACGACGGGATCCCAGGCGCTGAGCGGGCCGCCTGCTCCATTGATCAAGACAACAGACGGCCCTGCCGAATTGCCAGTCAAAAGATATTCGACGGGTCCATCAGGTGTCTTCGCCAGAGATGTCTGTTGCTGCTGGCTCATCATTACATCCGGAAGAGGCCGAACTTGGTGTCTTCGATCGGGGCGTTGAGCGATGCCGAGAGTGACAAGCCAAGAATGTCGCGGGTCTTGCGCGGATCGATGATGCCATCGTCCCAAAGCCGGGCCGTCGCGTAGAGCGGGTGTCCCTGTTCTTCAAACTGGTTGATGATCGGCTGCTTGAAGCTGGACTCTTCTTCGGAAGACCAGCTGCCGCCCTTGCGCTCAATGCCGTCCCTGCGGACAGTGGCAAGAACGCCGGCTGCCTGTTCGCCGCCCATGACGGAAATGCGGGAGTTCGGCCAGGTCCACAAGAAACGTGGAGAATAGGCGCGGCCGCACATGCCGTAGTTGCCAGCGCCAAACGAACCGCCAACCAGCATGGTGATTTTCGGAACTTTTGTGGTGGCAACGGCTGTGACCAGCTTGGCGCCGTCCTTGGCGATGCCGCCGCTTTCATACTTCTGGCCGACCATGAAGCCGGTGATGTTCTGCAGGAAGACCAAAGGCACCTTGCGCTGCGAGCAGAGCTCGACGAAGTGTGCGCCTTTGACCGCGCTTTCAGAGAACAGCACACCGTTGTTGGCGATGATGCCGACTGGCATTCCGTGGATGTGGGCAAAACCGCAAACGAGCGTCGTGCCGTAACGCGCCTTGAACTCGTCGAAGCGGGAGCCGTCAACGACGCGGGCGATCACTTCACGGATGTCATAGGGCGTCTTCAGATCAGCCGGAACCACGCCGAGGATTTCATCCGGGTCGTAAAGTGGATCTTCCGGAGTCTGCAGGGCAAGTTGAGAGGCTTTGGTGCGGTTGAGGCTCGCGATCGACCGGCGGGCGAGGGCCAGCGCATGCGCATCATCGCGAGCCAGATGGTCGGCCACACCAGAGAGGCGCGTATGAACGTCGCCGCCGCCAAGGTCTTCTGCAGAAACTTCTTCACCCGTTGCAGCCTTCACCAAAGGGGGGCCTGCCAGGAAGATCGTTCCCTGGTTCTTAACGATGATCGTCTCGTCCGACATCGCTGGGACATAAGCACCGCCCGCGGTGCATGACCCCATGACAACCGCGATCTGGGCAATGCCCTTGGAGGACATGTTGGCTTGATTGAAGAAGATCCGACCGAAGTGATCGCGGTCCGGGAAGACCTCGTCCTGGTTCGGCAGGTTGGCGCCGCCGCTGTCCACCAGATAGACGCATGGCAGATTGTTCTGCTCGGCGATTTCTTGGGCACGTAGGTGTTTCTTGACGGACAGCGGATAATAGGTGCCCCCTTTGACGGTCGCGTCATTGGCCAGGATCATGACTTCCTGCCCTTCGACACGGCCAATGCCTGCGATCATCCCGGCAGACGGGGCCGCACCGTCATACATGTCATGAGCAGCCAGCATGCCGACTTCAAGAAAAGGAGAGCCCGGATCAAGCAAGCGCGAGACCCGTTCACGCGGCAGGATTTTGCCGCGGGAGACATGACGCTGGCGGGCTGTTTCGCCGCCGCCGTCCAGGGCGGTCTGTGCAGCGTCCTTGATTTGCGCCATGGCATCTTCATGGGCTGCCTTGTTGGCAGTGAAGTCTGCGCTTTTGGGCGATAAGCTCGATTTGAGGATGCTCATGTCATCCGGTCTCCGTTGGGTGAAATCTCCCCGGTTTCCGGGGCAATGGTCTTGTGCACCATCTTCAAGTAAAGCGTTTCGATGTCGTCTTTCGACAGGCCGCCGCCAGAACGATACCAAGCCGGTATGCCGGTCAGCATGGCAATGATGGCCCGGGTTGCGACCTTGGCGTCGTCCACCTGATAGCGGCCGTTTGCGGCACCCTCGGTCAAAATGCCGGTGAGGATCTCTTCATAGCGCCGCCGCTCGGTCTCGATCACCTCGAAGTTTTCCGGGTCGAGGCTGCGCAATTCCATGTATGCGATGAAAACCTCGTCGGCCCGCTCCAAGTGGTAGCGAATGTGGAAGCGCACGAAACGCTCGATCGGATCCATCCCGTCCGGAAAGCCGGCGTTTTCCCACGCGGCCATGAGGTCGGCCATATGGGTCAGCATCAGATCTTTCAGGATGTCTTGCTTGGTCGGGAAGTGATTGTAGAGCGCGCCGGGTTGAACACCGACTTGGGTGGCAATGTCACGCATGGAAACGGCCGCATAGCCGGAGGCGGCAAACAGGCGGAGCGCTGTTTTTCGAACCCTTTCGGCTGTTTCCAGCCCTTTTTGTCGCGGCTGCGTGCGGGCATTTAATCCCATCATCAACTCCTCTTGTCTTAGTCAAATAAATGAACGTTCATTCATTTACAAGTTAAATTTGAGCCCTAGGTTTTGAGCCAGCGCATTGCGGACCGGATTCTGCTGCCTTTAGTGTCAAACTCCTGTCATGGAATTTGGGCTCTCAGTGCATGTGAGTGGGTATTGATCAGCAAGTAAGGACAAGCGGATGATGAAGGACGCCAAGACTTGGGTGGAGAATGAGTGGGCTGACAGCATGGATGAAGAGCTGGAGATGGAAATCGATGATTTCCTGATCGCCAAGGATCTTCAATTCATTGCTGACAAAAAACACAAATCCCCGCTCGACCGGCGGACTTACTTTCATGAATTGCTGATGCTCCAGGCAGAACTGGTCAAGTTGCAGGACTGGGTGCAGCACAGTGGTGAAAAGATCGTTGTCATCTTTGAAGGTCGGGATGCGGCCGGCAAGGGCGGGGTGATCAAACGCATCACTCAGCGGCTAAATCCGCGTGTTTGCCGTGTGGTTGCTTTGCCGGCACCGTCCGACCGCGAAAAGAGCCAGTGGTATTTCCAGCGTTATGTGCCGCATCTGCCGGCAGCTGGTGAAATCGTGCTCTTTGACCGCTCTTGGTACAACCGTTCTGGCGTCGAGCGGGTGATGGGCTTTGCTTCAGACGACGAGGTCGAGCAATTTTTTAATGACGTGCCCGAATTTGAACGCATGCTGGTCCGCTCCGGCATCCGGCTGATCAAATATTGGTTCTCCATCACCGACGAAGAACAACAGTTGCGCTTTTTAATGAGGGTTCATGACCCGCTCAAACAATGGAAGCTGTCGCCGATGGATCTGGAATCCCGGGTCCGTTGGGAGGATTACACCAAGGCCAAGGAAGAGACCTTTGAGCGGACCAACATTCCCGAAGCGCCCTGGTTTATTGTTGAAGGCAATGACAAGAAGCAGGCGCGGCTGAACTGCATCAACCATCTTCTCTCCGTGATGCCCTATGACGAGATCCCGCACGATCCAATTACATTGCCCGAGCGGCGGTTTAAGCCGGACTACGAGCGCAAAGTTTTGCCGGAGCATCTTTACGTGCCCGAAAAATACTGATTGTGTTCATACACAAAACGAGATCCCGGCCATCGGCCGGGATTTTCATTTAACGATAGGAGGCAATCATGAACGCAACTAAGAAAATCCGGTGGGGCGTCCTGTCGACTGCGAAGATTGGCCGGGAAAAGGTTCTGCCTGGCATTCAAGGCTCCGAGACCGGCATTGTCGCTGCCATTGCCTCACGCGGGCTGGAACGGGCACAGGAGGTCGCTGGACAGCTCGGGATTGGAAAGGCCTATGGGTCCTACGAAGACCTGTTGGCCGATCCGGACATCGATGCCATTTATAATCCCCTGCCAAATCACATGCATGTACCGCTGACGCTGCAGGCCGCTGCAGCCGGGAAACATGTTTTGTGCGAAAAACCGATTGCTCTCAACGCGGAGGAGGCAAGGCAGTTGCTTTCCCGGTCTGATGACCGGTTGATTGCCGAAGCTTTCATGGTCCGGGCGCATCCGCAGTGGATCCGCGCGCGTGAGATTGTTCGATCTGAGCAGCTGGGGGAATTAAAAGCGATCCAGGCGTTCTTCAGCTATTTCAACGATGACCCGGGAAATATCCGCAACAACGCTGAGATCGGCGGTGGTGCACTGCTAGATATCGGCTGTTACACCATGCTGGCCGGCCGGTATTTCTTTGATGCCGAGCCGCAACGGGTTGTCTCCCTGATTGACCGAGATCCGGAATTTGGAACCGACCGCATAACCAGCGCGATGCTGGATTTCGGTCAGGGGCGCCAGCTCAACTTTACGGTCTCGACCCAATTGACGGCTTATCAGCGCCTCCATTTGGTTGGCACAAAAAAGCGGCTGGAACTCGTCATACCGTTCAATGCGCCGCTTGGCGGGGAAGTGTCGCTGCGTCTGGACGATGGATCTCTTCTTGGAGATCAATCAGCAGAAACTGAAACTGTCGCCCCTTGCAATCAATACAGCGAAATGGCCGATGTTTTCGGGCGGGCCATTCTGGGTGAAGAAGGCCTGCCCTATGGGGTTGAGGATGCCATCCAGAACATGGCGATTCTGGATGCTCTGTTCAAATCCGCCGAAACTGGTGGCTGGGTGAGCGTCGACTGATTGCGTTAGGTTATCGGCTCAAATGAGTAGCCGCCGCCGACGCGGGCCTGCAAAACACCGAAGCTGGTGGTGTCTAGATGTGTTGCCGCAAACGGGGTCTGATCCGCAGCCAGTTTTTCAAAAAGGGTTTTGCGCGTTTGAGCGGCGGTCTCAGGAGCGCTGTCCAGGGCATAGTGCACTTCTGGATTGGCGAACTGCAAGGCTCCGGACACAAGTGCATCGCCCAATAAAAACGCCTGTTTGTCTCGGCTGGCAACCTGAACGATTTGATGGCCAGGCGTGTGACCCGGCGCGAAGGCCAATTGAATCCCTTCGCCAAGATCACTGTCGCCGGTATGCAGTTCGACTTGCGAGGACATCGGGCGCGCCAGTGATTGGATCAGCTCCACAATAGGCCGTTGATCTTCCTCTACAGAGTTGAGCAGGTTTTCATCTGTCCAGAACGTCCACTCGCTCTCCTGGAGATGCAATTTGGCGTTCGGAAACAAGCACTGGCCGTTGGAAATCAAACCGCCAATATGGTCGGCATGCATATGGGTGAGGATGATATCGGTAATTTCGCTGGACGCGCTGATGAGTGCGGTGCCGGCGTCGGTGACATGGCCGGTGTCTGGAAACCGCGCTTTCAGCCAGTCTCCGGATCCTGCATCAACTAGGATCTTCCGGGTGCCGGTTTCGATCAGCCAGCAATTGGCGCCGAAACGGGCGCTCGGGCTCACCAATTGGAGCTCAGTCTCGCTGATATTGGAAAAATAGGCGGCCGGGATGTCGAGGTGTCCATCAGATAGCGTTTTGACAGTGATGTCTCCTACGGCAAACGAAGAGGACTGAGGGGTGGGCGTGTGCATGAGTGCTCCGTGTATTTGGGATTTGTCCGCAAAATAAAGGGAGCGCTCATGGTTGGGCGATTGGCGCAAATGACAAATTATGTGTTAAATACGCCAGATGGCTTCTCGTATGTATCAGTTTGCAATTCTGGCCTATCCTGGCTGTCTTCAATCGGCTGTGCTGGGCCTTCAGGATGTTCTGGGATATGCCGCCACTGTTTCGGACAACACAGTAACGGTGGACGTGGTTTCGGTGTTTGAAATCGGCAAACACTCGTATGATGCAGTGATCTTGCCGCCATCCGCAGCGGAAGTGGAAGCGAAAGATGTTCCTGAACTGGCGGGTTTTATCGCCCATCAACATGGTGAGGGTGCGCTCGTTTGTTCCGCCTGTACAGGTGCGACTTTCGTCGCTGAAGCCGGTTTGGCCCAAGGGCGTGCGCTAACAACTCACTGGGGTTTGGAGCAGAGATTAACATCCAGGTACCCGGACGTGGTGTTTGATACCGATCAGCTTCTGATCGAATACGGGGACCTTGTCACGGCAGGTGGGTTGATGGCCTGGATTGATCTCAGTTTGGCGGTGATCGAACGATTTTTGGGATATGCTGTTGCTGCGCGCACTGCCGGGTATTTTGTTGTCGACATGCGCCGCCGGGATCAGCGTCGGTTTCGCCGATTTTCTCCACAAATGCGCCATGGCGATGCTGTCATTTTAAAGACCCAACACCTCATCGAAGCCCAATATGCGGACGCGTCAAACGTTAGCGATATCGCGCGTGCGTCGGGTTTGCCAAGCCGCACCTTTTTAAGGCGCTTTAAGCTGGCGACAGGATTGACGCCCAATGCCTATCTGCAAGAGCTCCGGATCGAGCGGGCCCGGGATCTGTTGATCGAGACTGACAAAAGCATTTCGGAAATTTGTTTTGTCGTTGGTTACCAGGATCCGCCGTCCTTTGCGCGTCTGTTTGCAAGGCTGACGGGTTTGTCGCCTGGGGCGTTCCGCAAACACTTTGCCCGGCAAAGGCTCTGAACAAAAAACCCCGCCGGTTGGCGGGGTTTGAAACGTATTTGGGTCTGCGCTTATTTGATCGGAGCGAGAACCATGACCATCTGGCGGCCTTCCAATTTCGGATGAGACTCCACCTTGGCAATCTCGGCAGTTTCATCGCGAACCTTGTGCAAGAGTTTCATGCCCAAGTCCTGGTGCGCCATTTCGCGGCCCCTAAAGCGGAGCGTGACCTTAACCTTGTCGCCGTCGTTGAAGAAGCGCAGCATGTTCTTCATCTTCACCTCATAGTCATGGGTGTCGATGTTCGGACGCATCTTGATCTCTTTGATCTCGACGGTCTTTTGTTTCTTGCGGGCTTCTGCAGCTTTTTTCTGAGCCTGATACTTGTATCGGCCGTAATCCAGAATCTTACAGACCGGCGGATTGGCATTCGGCTGGATTTCAACAAGATCCAGACCGGCATCCATAGCGATATCCATCGCTTCTTCGGTCGCTATGACACCACGGTTGGCGCCTTCATGGTCGATCAACTGGACTTCGCGTACGCGAATTTCTTGGTTGGTGCGCGGGCCTTCCTTTGTAGGAGGCGGGGCGCGGAACGGACGGCGAATGGTCGCAATCTCCTCTGCGATTTAAACTATAGTGGCTCTCAAGTGTTGGCTCATACGCAAAAGTCCTCGGGACGTTCGTACCAAGGGCCACTACGCGTTTTCTTGAACGCCGGCCCATAAGCTCACGCTAAATGTACAAAAAGTCAACAGAAAACAGCGGTATTTGCGCCATTTCATCCAACCTTTCGGCATCTGGCAGTAGCTGATATCAATGGAGCCTAGCCGGGTGCCAAGGTTCACCGGCTTGTTGCAATCTGGTTTAGATACCGCCAAGTAAGTCCTGGGTTTGAACGGTGCGAAAGAGAATCGGGTGAACGGTACACAATTTGTCTGGCAACTCTTGAAAATCGTCTGCGGGTTTGTGCTCGCAGTCGTGGCCAGTGGCGTGTTCCTGTCCTGGGGGCTATTCCGGCCAGGTCACCCAGACAGTGATCCTGTGGCCATGGCTGCTATGATCGGCACAGGCCTGGTGACAGCAAGTGTCATTGGGGCTGTCGCCTTAGTCCCGGCTGGTTGTGCGGTTGTGCTGTCCGAGCTTGGCCGTCAATCCAGCGTGATTTTTCACGTCGCAGCTGGTGGCCTTATCGCGTTTCTTCTATGGACGCTGGATGAAACAGCCGGAGAAGGATTGAGGCCTGGAAGCCCTGTTGCCCTAGCCGCGGGCTTTATTGCCGGTGCCGTCTACTGGGGTGTGGCTGGCCGGACTGCCGGACGCTGGCTGGGTGTGCGTCTGCATCAAAACACAGACCCCAACTCAGACAGCGGTCTATAACTCGTCTTCTTTGAGAGCTTCTTTTGCCGCCTGGTAGTGGTCGGGACGCATATGTGCGCGGATCATTGCGATCGTTGCCATCAATATCGTTGCATCATCGCCAAAGCCGACACCCAATATAAAATCTGGAATGACATCGATCGGCAGAACGAAATAGGCAAGTGCTGCCAAAACTGTGGCGCGGACTTTTGCCGGTGTTGCTGGGTCCAGCGCACAATAATAACCGGCCACAACATCTTCCATAAATGGAACTTGTTTTGCAGCCCGTCGGGCCGTCCCGAGGAGTTTCTGGCGGACCGTTTTCTGCTGGTCCTCTTCCGGCCCCAGAATTTCTGGATCAAAGCCCAGGTCTTCAAAGGGGGATGAGGAGTTCATGTATCAATACCTTTCAACGATGCCTTAGCAACATATGTGGTGATTTTAGAGGGATCTTCAACTTCACGCCAAGCGCCCTATGTGTGATCCTTGTCACTTCAGACAGGAATGAGACGTCTGATGTTTCGGTCATTGGGAATTCGGGGATGAATTTTTGAAAGGGACATGACTATGAAAAATATCGGTTTTGTTGCAGCTCTCGCTTTGTCACTAGCGCTACCAGCGACCGTTGGCGCGATAGCGGGGGAAACGCCGGCTCCAGACGGCGCAAAGGTCTATTTCATCAATCTGAAGGACGGCGATGCGGTTAAAAGCCCGGTCACTATCCAATTCGGCTTGGAAGGTATGGGTGTTGCGCCGGCCGGCGTTGAAAAAGAAAAAACGGGCCATCACCATCTGATCATCGATGAAAAGATTGAAGGCGAAGAACTCAACGAAGCCATCCCGGCTGATGACAATCACAAGCACTTCGGCGGCGGGCAGACGGAAACCACAGTTGAGCTGGCGCCTGGAGAGCACACCCTGCAATTGGTTCTCGGTGATTGGAGCCATATTCCGCACAACCCGCCAGTGATGTCCGAGCGCATCACGATTACCGTCGAATAGGATTTTTGATCAGGGCGCCTCGGGCGCCCTGAGGTTGCTGACAAACCGTGGACATCGCAATCGTTATCCTCGGCCTAGTGCCGAGGACCCACGTTTTTCAACGTATGTTGGATGGCTGTGCTTGCCTCAGGTCTATCCGGCCGAGATTTGGACCGGCCATTTCTATCGAGCGCTGCCTTGTATACCCTTCTTCTTCGCAAGGGAGGGAGAGGATACGGAGTGTACAGCAGATCTCGTATTTCGATTTGCGGTGAGAAATTCTTCTTCTGAGAATTTAGCCCGCAGTCCAAGCAAGCCGAATGTATGCTGGAATGTAATCTCAGGTTGTGATAATCATTGCTTTTCGTTTCGGTGGTGGTGGCCGCAATGAGATCAGCGTTCTTTCGTGTATGGACGACCTTCCTGTCTGCGATAGTCTTGGCAGGGGTGACATGGCATGCAGCTATTGCCGGACCTGCTCCGCGTCTTTGCGAGCCGCAGGGGACAACCCAAGACCGGCCGGATGATGTTCCGATCCGTATTCATGCATTGGACGAACCGCCGGATCAACTCGATGATGGTTTGCCAGTGTCGACCTTGGCCGCGGAAGGTTTTTCTATTGCACCTATCAAGGAAATGGTTGCGGATCTCCAAAACGGGACTTACCGCAACGTTGATGGGGTCCTGATTGCCCGGCATGAGAAGCTGGTGTTCGAAGGCTATTTCAACGGGTTTGACCGCAGTACCAAACACGAGACCCGATCCGCGTTCAAAAGCATCACGTCAACGCTGACAGGGATTGCGCTTGATCAGGAGCTGATATCAGGTGTCGATGTGCCGATATCCCGGTTTTTCCAGAAGAATTGGCCGGCGGCTTCCGGCGACCGTGAGCTGAAGGACGCGATCACACTCGCGGATATGCTGACGATGACACCCGGTTTCGATGCCGAGGAAGCTTTTGGTGCCGGCCCCTGGCGTGAGACCGCCATGTGGGCAGCGGAGGATTGGATCCGCTTCTCTCTGGATATTCCGATGGCGGATCAGCCGGGTCGGCAGTTTCGCTACAGTTCCGCAACGACCTTTCTGATTGGTGTTGCTGTGGCGCGGGCCGCGTCGCCGCCGCTGCCGGAGTTTGCGAAAGCCAATCTGTTCGAACCGTTGGGGATTTCCAACTATTGCTGGACGCTCAGTCCAAAGGGGCATGCCATCGGTATGGGCAGTTTCTATATGCTGCCGAGGGACATGCTGAAGATCGGACAACTGTTTTTGGATGGCGGATCCTGGAACGGCCGGCAGATCGTTTCAAAAGAATGGGTCCGCCAGGCAACTCAGCATCTTGTCGATGCGGTACCGCCGGGCACACAATCAGAAAAACCCGCGACTTCCGGATATGGCTATCAATGGTGGACCTACACCCCGCGGTCTTTCGAAGATCCGCGTGTTGCGTATTTTTTTGCCAGCGGCAATGGCGGGCAGGAGATTTTTGTGTTTCCGAAGCTTGACATGGTCGTTGTCTTCACAGGCAGCAACTACGACAGCCCGATTGCCCATAGGCAGCCGATTCAAATCTTGAACCGGTCGATTTTCTATTCGGTGCTTTAAAAACAGCGTCTTGCTCAGCCGCTGGAGTTATTGGTGATAGTATGAGGATCCCGGCTCTCAAACATCGAGCTGTCTGTTGGCCGGGATTTCGTCGGTTCTGTGAGACCGCTTAGGCGTTGCCGCGGGTTTCCAGCAGACGGCGCGCGATAACCTGGGCCTGAATTTCCGCTGCACCCTCAAAAATGTTCAAAATGCGGGCATCGCACAGAACGCGGGAAATGGCGTATTCAAGTGCAAAGCCGTTGCCGCCATGGATCTGCAGCGCGTTGTCTGCCGCCGCCCAGGCGACACGAGCGCCGAGAAGTTTGGCCATGCCGGCTTCCAGATCGCAGCGTTTACCGGAGTCTTTTTGCCAGGACGAGAAATAGGTGAGCTGACGTGCGATCATCAGTTCGGCGGTCATGAGGGCCAGCTTGTCCGACACGCGCGGGAAGTTGATCAGGGCTTTGCCAAATTGAATGCGCTCTTCGGCGTAACGCAGACCCAGATCAAGCGCGGCCTGGGCGACACCAAGCGCGCGCGCCGCTGTCTGGATACGTGCGCCTTCAAACGTCTGCATCAACTGCTTGAAGCCTTCCCCCTCGACCTGGCCAAGCAGGTTATCGGATTTGACCTCAAATCCGTCGAAGGCAATCTCGTATTCCTTCATGCCTCGGTAACCGAGCACCTCGATTTCACCGCCGCTCATGCCCTCTGCCGGGAATGGATCTTCATCGGAGCCACGCGGCTTTTCGGCGATGAACATCGACAGGCCCTTGTATCCGGGTTCATCCGGGTTGGTACGGGCCAGCAAGGTCATGATGTCTGCGCGCACCGGATGGGTGATCCAGGTTTTGTTGCCGGAGATCTTCCAGGTATCGCCATCCTTGACCGCGCGGGTTTTCAAGGAGGCCAGATCGGAGCCGGTATTGGGTTCGGTAAAGACAGCGGTCGGGAGGATCTCTCCGGACGCGATTTTGGGTAGCCAATGCGCTTTTTGTTCATCGGTGCCGCCGCACAAGATGAGTTCGGCCGCGATTTCCGACCGGGTGCCCAAAGATCCGACGCCAATGTAGGCGCGCGAAAGCTCTTCGGAGACCACGCACATGGATTCCTTGCCGAGGCCCAAGCCACCGTACTCTTCGGGAATGGTCAGGCCAAACACACCGAGTTCAGACATCTGTTCAACCACGTCCATTGGAATGTAGTCGTTCTTCAAATGCCACTCATGTGCATGGGGCGTCACATTGTCTTCAGCGAATTTCCGCATCTCGTCGCGGATTTGCTCATAGGTTTCTTCCAGGCCGCAGTCGCCGAACGTTGAGTGGCCGGCCTGATGGCGGATCAGCTCGGTCAAGCTTGCACGGATCTCTGTTGTGTTGCCAGCGGCAATCAGCTCGTCCATATCTGCAGTGCGATGCGCCTGGGCTTCTTCATTTGAGATGCCCAAATCCGAAAGGCGGACGAACTCGCCTTGGTTCATCGGGATGCCGCCGAAAATCTGGGCCGTGTATTCGGCAAATCCGAGCCGGACAATCTTGTCCTCAAGGTCGCCATACCGGCCTTCGTCTTTCAGGCGCTGGGCGTAGGCATCGAGTTGGCGCAGAGCCTCGACATAGGTTGCGAGCCAAGCCAGACCGTGCGTTGCTCTTTGCTCTTCTTCCATCCGGCTTGACGAAATCCGGCCATCCACTGTCACCTGTTCCCGCACACGCTGCGCTGCAAGATCAAGCAGGCGGTCAAGCTCGCTGACAACGGCGCTCGTGCGTTCAGAAAAGTTGGGCTGCGACTCTGCAGCCGTCATGGCGGCGGTGGACATAGGCATCTCCGTATTCATTTGTTGCGCGTGCGCGCTTTTTCTTGAAGCTATGTTGCGTTGCACACCGCCATTTGTCGAGCCGGAAATTGTTCGCCTTTCGGAGGGGGCGCAGTTGAAATGCGGATGACTTGACGGCAGCCCCGGTCCGGGCGACATGAAAAACATGAAATTGCAACAACTAATCAAAGTCACCTATTCTGTCCTGAAGGATGCCATCGGCCACTTCTCTCGCGATGATGGATTCGCGATGGCCAGCCATGTTGCCTTATCCGGACTGCTAGCAGTTTTTCCGCTCTTGATTTTTATCGCCTCGCTTGCCGCCTTTTTTGGAATGGAGGGGGCAGCCGATACAGTCTCTGAATTGGTATTTGAGGCCTGGCCGGAAACGGTTGCCGCACCTGTGGTCAGGGAAATCGAAAATGTCCTGACCGTCCGCCGTAGCGATCTTTTGACCTTTGGTGCGGTGGCTGCGCTTTGGTTTGCATCCAATGGTGTTGAAGCGCTCAGAACGGCGCTCAACAGGGCTTACCGGCAAATGGAAAACCGGTCTTTTCTGCTTTTGCGCCTGCAATCGCTGGCGCTCGTCCTTCTCGGAGCGGCCATTTTGCTGGCTTATACGTTTTTAGTGGTGTTGGCGCCGCTTGGTCTGGAAGCCTTGAAACAAGTCGTGCCGAAAGTGGAAGCTTTTCTGTTTTCGATCAACATTGCCCGCTACACGCTGGCCGGTTCGCTTTTGATCCTCGGCTTGTTCATGACTCATTGGCTGTTGCCATCCGGCAAGCGGTCGTTCGGGGACATCTGGCCTGGTGTGGTCGCCACGCTGGTGTTGTGGATCATTTCCGGCAGTGCCTTTGGCGCCTATTTGGCCCGCTTTGCCAATTATGTTTCCACCTACGGCGGCCTGGCCGGGATTATGACGGCCCTGATCTTTCTTTATATCTGCGCGCTGTTTTTCATTCTGGGCGCTGAGCTGAATGCGGCCATCGCCCGCCAGCGCTCCTATTGGGAGCGCCAGAAGCAACGGCATATGACAGCCTAAGTCTTTTTGGGTGCATTGCGGATCATTAGAACCGCGCCAACAACGAGGGCCATCCCGGCAACCTGGACCAGCGACAAGGTTTCGCCGAAGAGAAAGTAGCTCTCAATCGCCGTGGCAACCGGGACCAGATAAAACAGGCTGGCCACCTGAGAGACCGCGCCCTGCCGGATCAGCAGCATCAATAGCAAGATTGCACCAATTGACAGCACCAGCACCAGCCAGGCGAGTGCGAAGATGAGTTCACCCGACCAGATGATTGTCCAACTCTCAAAAAAGCTGAGTGGTAAAGTGATTAACAAGGCACCGACATATTGCCAGAGCGTGGCGGCCATGAGGTCGGTGTCCTGGACAAAGCGCTTTTGGTAGACGGTGCCGAGGCTGATCGCGATTACGGCGCAAAACAGTACTGTTACGGTGACCAGTGTAATTCCTGACCCGTCGAGATCGAATTTGGGGCCTAATACGAGGCCAAGGCCAGCCAATCCGATTGCCATGCTGATCCAGTGTTTGCGAGTGATAACTTCACCGAGCATTCCAACAGCAAAGATCGCCGTTAGGACCGGCTGTAGTCCAACAATGATGGCAGATGCGCCCGCCGGCATGCCTTGCTTGATCGCCCAAAAAACCCCGCCAAGATAGATGCCGTGAACAAGAGCGCCTGTAACGATGCAGTGTCCAATTGCGCGGCCCGTATCGGGCCACGCTTTTACAAGAAAGAAGCCAAGGAGAAGTAGGACCGGGAGCACTGCCGCGAATCGCACGGTGAGAAAAACCATTGGGTCGATATAGGGCGCCCCAAGTTTGGAGCCGATAAACCCGGTCGACCACAAGAGGACAAAGATCGCGGGCGCAAACTTGGCCAAATACGCCATATATTCTCCAGAAGATTGTGCATGTAAAATTTCGCTATGTGCGGTAGCGAAAATTGGTGAGGAATTGGCAGTTTGGTTAACTGGAAATTGGCAATTTTAGCTAACCCTACGGCAATCAAGCGCCTCTAAAAGGAAATAAGCCAGTGGGAAATCGAGCGCAATCAACTTTTGGACTCTTGTCCAAACTCTCTGTCAAAGTGCGGGTTATGGCACTTAGTCTGATCACGGTGGTGGGCCTTCTTGTGATTGGCGGTGTCTATTTCTGGAGCCAAGGTGAACTCAATACCGCGTTTACACGCATGAGCCAGAGTTCCGGATTGGCTGAGGATGTCGCTGCATTGTCCAAAACAGCTGGATCTCTGGAGGTTATTCAGAACCGCTACCTGGCGACTCCATCGGCTACGGTATTTGAGAGTTTCTCCGCAGAGATGGCCAATGCCATGGAGAATGTAGCCAGTTTGGAAGCCAATCCGGCAGCGACAGCTTATTCAGCGGAAGTCGGTGATGTCAAAGACACACTTGAAAGTACCGGCGGTGCGTTTGCCACGCTGAATACGGTCCGCCAGCAAATTGGCTATACGAAAGATGATGGCTATCTGGCAAAACTCAACTCCCTGACCAAAGCTGTTAAAGATCGCCTGTTTGAAGAGATGAAGTTTGGTGGTGGGCCAGACTTTGAAAAACTCGCTCGCGCGATCCTGGCGGTTCAGCTGGCCGAGAAGGAGTTCACTCTCAACAGTACGCCGGAAGCGATCGGCGGGTTCGATGAGCAGTTCGCTGCTTTCGAAAAGCTTTTGAAGAAGGTGTACATCTCCGACACGATCAAGAAGGAATTGGCGGACAATATGGCCGCTTACCGGGAGACCTTCACACTGTACACAGCGGCGAATGCAGAGGAAACCAAGAGTGTCTCGCTGTTGGAAGACTTGTTTCAACTCGTCCCGCCGCACATCGAATCTCTGAACTCAGCCGCTAAGGAACTGCAAGCCCAAGCCGCCGCACAGCTTGATACTGCACGGTCGATTGCGACCTTTGCTATCGGCGGAACAATTTTGGGTTTGCTGCTGTTACTTCCCGCGATCGCTTTTGTCGTTGGCCAGTCTGTGGCCCGACCGCTGGCGCATTTGCAGAAAGCGATGGAAGCCCTTGCAGGTGGCCAAACCGACATCGCTTTGCCTGAAGCTGAGGGCAAAACCGAGCTCGCGGCGATCAGCCGGACAGTTCAAGTCTTTCGCGACAATGCGGTTGAGCGCGCCGAATTGGCAGCGGCACAAGAGCAGGAAAACAGAGCGCGCGAAGAACGGGTGGCCCGCCTCGAAAACATTATTGGCCGGTTTGAAGGGACGGTCACTGAGGCGCTTGGAAGCCTTGACAATGCAAATGGTGAATTGCGCCAGACATCCAAGTCTATGGAACAGGCGGCCGATGATGTTGCTGGTCAGTCGGGAGGTGCGGCAGACGCTGTTCGAACCGCCGCTGAAAATGTAACGTCTGCGGCTCAATCTGCTGACGAACTGGCTGCCTCGATCGCAGAAATCTCCGGTCAGGCAACCAAGTCGACAGAGGTTGCGCAGCAAGCTGTCTTGAGTGCTTCCTCGACGGTCTCAACGATGCAGGAGCTGTCCAGCGCTGCAGAGCGGATTGGCGAGGTAATGAACCTGATCCGGGATATCGCCAATCAAACCAACCTCTTGGCCTTGAATGCCACCATTGAGGCAGCCCGGGCCGGAGAAGCAGGCAAGGGCTTTGCTGTTGTTGCGGCGGAGGTCAAACAGCTGGCGGATCAAACATCCAAAGCAACGGAAGAAATCGCGGTTCAGATCGAAGCGATCCAGGGGTCTTCCGGCCAAGCCGTTCAGGCGATCGAGGATGTCAGCACCATCATCTCCGATATGGAAAACCTGGCATCTTCCGTGGCAGACGCAGTGCAACAACAGGACCAGGCGGTGCGGATGATTTCCGACAACGTCACCAGCGCGTCGCAGCGTTCGGATGAAGCGGCAGACCGCATGACGACTGTTGGATCAGCTGCCGAACTTGCCCGCACCAATGGTGCAGAGGTCGACCAGCTGGCGCAATCTCTGTCGCAGCAGGGCGGGTTGATCCGGCAGGAAATCGCGACCTTCTTGCAAGGTGTGCGCAGCGCGTAAGGCACCGCTACAAAGACCGCTTTTGGCTGTCCGTCCGCCAGGTCGCTTAACCTGGCTGGCGGGCAGCTTTTCTTCGTGCTAGGGACGTTCCGGTGGTCTTGAGGAAGGCGGAACGGAATGCAGGAAGAAATCGTTATTGTCGGTGCTGGCCAAGCCGGTGCGCAGGTCACTCAATCCCTTCGCCAGGGTGGATTTGAAGGTCCGTTGCGGCTGATCGGAGACGAGCCACACCCGCCTTACCAACGGCCGCCACTTTCAAAGAAATTCCTTGCGGGTGAAGTTGGATCTGAGGGGCTATGGCTGCGCCCTCCGGCATTTTATTCCATCAACAACATCGATCACATTCCAAGCACCCTTGTAACGGGTATTGATCGCATGGCCAAGCGGCTGGTGCTCGAGAACGGCGATACTCTGTCTTATGGAAAGCTTGTGCTGGCCACGGGGACCAATGCACGGCTGTTGCCGCTGACCGGCGCAAACAAGGCTGGTGTGGTTACTCTGCGCTCCATCGCTGACGTTGATGCAATTCGTGAACGGCTCTCCAAGGCCAAACACCTTGTTATCATTGGAGCTGGTTACATTGGCCTTGAAGTGGCTGCGGTCGCACAAGGAATGGGCAAAGACGTTTCAGTTGTCGAAGCCCAAGACCGGCCAATGAAACGTGTCGTCAGCAAAACCGTATCGGACTATTTTGCAAAACTTCATGCAGATGAGGGCGTTAAGCTGCTTCTGGAAACAGGCATCGAAGCGATTGAAGGTGGGGAGAAGGTCGAAGCCGTGCGGTTGAGCACAGGTGATAGCCTACCGGCAGATCTGGTTCTTGTCGCTGTTGGGGCTGAACCAAATGACAAGCTGGCTGCGGATTCCGGACTTGATACCGACAATGGCATTCTTGTTGATGGGGCAGCTCAGACCAGCGATGCCAACATTTATGCGGTCGGTGACTGCACCCGCTTTTATTCCGGCCGGTATGCCCGCTCAGTGCGGATGGAGAGCGTTCAAAACGCGATCGATCAAGCCAAAGCCGCAGCGCAGGCGTTGCTGGGCGGGGAAGTGGACTATGATCCGCTGCCGTGGTTCTGGTCGGACCAATATGACATCAAGTTGCAGATTGCCGGGCTATCAGAGGGGTACGACGACACGGTTGTCGTTGGAGAGCCGGCAGCGAATAAATTCTACGTTGCTTACCTCAAAGACGGCACTCTCATCGCGGTCGACAGCATCAATTCGCCCCGGTCACATATGATGGCCCGCCGGGTCATCGGAGAACCCTGGCGGGATGATCTGTTGCCCGACGCCTAAAACCGGTTAGCCCTGTCCCTAGTCGGCAGCCGTGTTCTGCAAAATGAGCCTTGTGGTTTCATTCGGAATTTCCAAATGAACCATATGGCCGACGCGCTCAAAGATATGCGTTGCAACGATCCCGGGGAGCTTGTGAGCCTGCCGGGTCGGCAGTACGCGGTCCTGTGTTCCCCAAAGAACTTTGATGGGCATCGGTAGGGCGGCCATATCGTCCCGTGGCAAAGTCTTTTGCACGGATCCGTCGATGATCTCATCTGCAATGGCTTCTAGCGTGGCCGCGCCGCCTGGCCGGGCCCGGCTTTCGGCGGCGGTTTTCGCCAAGAATTTCGGAAGTTTGAATTCCCAGCCAAAAAACTGTTCGAGCAAGACTTCCATTTCTGCTGCTTCCGAGGCGACCGCATACCGGCGGAGCAGCCGGTGATTGATCTCCGGGCCAAATCCGCCCGGTGCCAGCAGTGTTAGGCTGGCGACCAGCTCTGGCGCGCGCAAGGCGACCAATGCGGCGACAGCGCCGCCCATGGAATGGCCGACCAGATGGACCCGCTTAAGATCGAGCGCTTCCATCGACTGGCTGACGGCTTTGGCTGAGATGCCCGCATGCCCGACCTTGGGCCAGTCAAGCGCCTCGCCGTGTCCGGGAAGGTCAAAGGCCAAGGATCGTTTCTTAGGGGCAAGGGCCGTCTGAATGTTTTGCCAGGTTTGCCGGTCACCACCGAACCCATGCAATAAAATGATTGGTGCGCCGTCTTCCCCGTTTTCAGCAGCTTGTTCACGGAAAGGCAAATGTGGGCGTGGGTTGGGGCGAAGATCGGTCATGTAGGTCCAGTTTGTTCTGATGGGTTGTTTGTTGTCGTTTGGAGAAGGCCGGATTGGTCCAGAGCAAAAAGCGGTTGCCGGGTGGTGAACCCATCCAGTTCGTAAGCGCCTGCATTTCGGGCGCGATTCCCTGCGAATGCGGCGACTTCTCCAGTCATAAGGACGTCGGATTTGACCCGTTTGGTCAGGCTTTCAATGCGCGCTGCTGCATGTACTGTCTGGCCAACAACTGAAAAAGTTAGCCGGTTCGCAACACCGATATTGCCGAACATGACTGAACCGGTGGACAGCGCGATCCCTGCCTTCATTTCCGGGCCACCGTTTGTGTGTTTGTTTGCGTCCGCCAACCGCAGCCGGGTTTCATCGGCTGCTGCGATCGCTTTTTCGACGGCTTTTGCCAAAGAATCCTTTTCGGTCGGAAAGACGGCTAAAACGGCATCGCCAATGAAATCGAGAACTTCACCACCGTGTTCCAGAACTGCCCCGGCCGTTGCTTGAAAATAGGTGTTGAGCCAAGCGAGATAGGCTTCCGGACCGAGCGCTTCAGCGATGGCCGTCGAATTGCGCATGTCGCTGTAATAGATCACCGCATCAATGGTTTCGCCATCGCCGTGGCGGATTTGTCCGTTTAGAACCTTGGTGCCGGCAAACGATCCCAGATATGTTTTGGCAATGATCCGGGTAATGTCGCCTTGCAGCACTGCGCGCGCTGCAATCGCAAGCCGTTTTTGAATGTATCGGATCGCGGTGAGCGCTTCTTCGGAAAATCCACCCGGTTCCCGGGTTGCCCAGCTGAGGATGATCCCCGTGTTCGGATATTCCCCGCGGATTGCAGGGATTTCAAATGCTGTCGGGATCACCATGTAGTCGGTGTAGCCCTCAGATTGCAACCGGACCAACAATGGAAACTCTATCGGCGCGTTGGCGTTGCTCAGGCGCCGCCGGAGCATCGGCTCCTGACTAACCAGAACAGCCCTGACCGGGCTTTGAAGCCAATCGTCCGTGTCTTCGTCAGAGTGCTCAATCTGTTCGTGGTAGACAGTTCCGCCTCTTTCCCAAAAGGCGATTTCCGCTTCGATCATTGGATGGAGCGTCGACCAGACAAGCATCGCCCGATCAACCGGGACATTGCATTGGCGCAAACGTTCACACAGTTCGGCAAAGAGCTGAGTCATATCCGGGTCGCCGAGCGCTTCCCCGATTAGCCAGTCTTCAACCGCGTCAATGTCCATCATGTCGATCATGTGGGAACGTTAAATACCTTTCACAGCTGACACCAGAGATGGTGTCAAATTGCGGTCTATTCATCCCCTGTCATGGCAACTTTGCCGGGCGGAATGATTAACCAATTGATCTTTAGATCGCGGAAAGTGCCATAGGTGTGAAACGGAAGTGTTTTGGTGCCGCTGCGCACTGCATCCGGATAAAGGGTTTGGATATGCCCGTCCGGCTGGGCACTGTCGCCGCGCCAGATGATCATCACACCCTTATCCTGAACATCTTCAAGATCTATCCAGGGGCTCAGCAAGGGATCATGCTCGAGGAACATGGACGGCCGTGAGGGGGCGTGCAGGGTCACATTCGCTGTGGTCCACATGTCGCCTGCCACATAAGCGAGATCCGTCCCCACTTTTTCTTTCCAGATGTCCACCAGCACATCGGCGGTACTTTGACCTGGATAGTGAATGCGCGAGTGTTTGGTTTTCCAAAGGGGTTCCAGGACTGCTTGGCCGAACAGAACTCCGAGAAAAATCAGTTGAATGACGACAGCGCCAGCCAATGACCGTTTCGGGGCTGACCAAAGGACCGGCAAATGCAGGAAACGAACGGCTACCAGGCCTGACAGGACAAAGAGTGGTGTTCCCCACATATGCTTGAATTCGCTGCCGGTGACGGCCGAGATCAGGAGGACCACGGCAAGGGGCAGAAACGCAAACCACAGAAGGAACCTGTCTGCATTTGCCGCTGGTTCGGGTCCAACTTGTGATGTCAGTGTGGCTTTAAAGGTTCTTATCGTCTGCCAGCTGAGACCTAGGGCGATGACAATGAACAGCCCGGCATGATTGGCGACCTGCGCCAGGAAAAAGTTCACCGGATTATAGACGTGATCGAACAGCGACCCTGCCGGGTTGCTGCGTCCCAATGCGTACCGGAAAGTTAGAAATTCCGTTTCATAGAGCCAATAAAGGTGTGGGCCTGCGAGCAGCAGAAAGACTACTGCGCAGATCCAGGGACCCGGCTTGGTAAGGTGCTTTCTGGCATCAGCATAGAGCAGAACATAAAGACCGATGGTGCCGATCAGCAGCACAACGAAGTATTTCGTATAGAAGCCGAAGGCCGCCAGAGCGCCGAGAAGCACCCAGTCCAGAAGTGCGCCCTTTGAGGTTGCTCTTAAGAAGAAAAACATCATGCCGGCCCAAACCGGGATCTGCAGGATGTTCGGATTAAATTCTGGTAAGGGCAGGGTAAAATAGAAAGTGACGCTCGTCAGAACAATCGCCCAAAAACCCTGCCAGCCGCTGAGACCCAGCTCCTTGGCGATCAACCAGATAAACCAGTAGCCGAGGGCGGCGCAAAGGGCGCTGAGCCAATAGGCGCCAAAACTGTGACCGCCTGTTAGGAGGTAACTGGCCTCTAGCAACCAGGCCTGCATCGGCGGGTGTTTGGTGTAGCCCAGCTGCAGTTCCCGGCCCCAGGCAAAGCCTTCCACGACGTCCAGCGGTGGATTGGGAAACGTCAGGCTGGGCAGCAGCGCATAACAGAGGCACAAGAGGCCGGAATAGAGGATCGCAGCACGGGCAGCGGTCATAGGTGGAAGCTCCAGAACACTCTTAAGGGTTTTCTGCTGTGTGCGAGAAGGCCCACATGCGAGCCGCAACAAAAGTGAGCGCCGGGACGATGGCGATCGCGATCATCAATCCCAGCAAATCCGGCCAGGGCGTGAAACTGAGCCACAATGCAAGCACACTTGAATTGAGCGCAAACCCGGAAACGGCGATTAGAAAGAACCGCAGCATCGCCTTGAGCGCTGCGTTGTGCTGGCGCAAATGTGAAAAACTCCAGTAATAGTGCCCGGAAAACGAAACCCCAAAGGCAATCACAAACCCGGCTAAATTCGCCAGCATGGCCGGTAGCCAGCCGGTTTCCAGAAGAACACCCGAGACACCAGCGTGGGTCAGCGTGGCAGCAATGCCAACAATCGCGAATTTCCCTGCAGCACCGGCTTCGGTTTTGAGAGATTGCCGGCTTCGGTCAGTTGACATCCGGTTTCCCGTCTTTGGCGGGACCGCCTTCGATGACGTCTTGAAGCAGATAAACCGGCCGCTGTTTGGTTTCGTTGAAGAGCCGCGAGATGTATTCGCCGATCATGCCGATCGACAGCAGCTGGACACCTGAGAAGAACAACACGGCGACCATCAGGGATGTATAACCAGGCACATCAATGCCGAAGAACAAGACCCGAAGGGTCAGGTACAGAGCGTAGGTGAAGGCGATCAGTGAAACCAGAGCGCCACCATAGAACCAGATCCTGAGTGGCATCGTCGTGAACCCGGCAATGCCATCCAGCGCAAAATTCCAAAGTTTCCAATAATTGAATTTCCCAGTGCCTGCTTTGCGCTGCGGGCGTTCGTAAGGAACCGCCATGGATGGAAACCCGACCCAGGCAAACAGGCCTTTCATGAAGCGGTTGCGTTCTGGAAGACGCAGCAAAGCGTCGATCACAGTCCGGTCGATCAGCCGGAAATCGCCTGCATTGGCAGGCATGTCGATGTTCGAGAGCTTGTTAAAGACCTGATAGAACATCCCCGCCGTTGAGCGTTTCATCAGGGTGTCGGAGGTCCGGTCGACACGCAGCCCATAGACCACATCATAACCGGCGCGCCAGCCATCGATCATCTGATGGATCAGTTCCGGCGGATCCTGGAGGTCTGCGTCGATTATGACGGCAATGCCGCCTTTTGCAGCTTCCAGGCCGGCCGAAAGGGCGGCTTCCTTGCCGAAGTTCCGCGACAGACCAAGCAGCCGCCCGGGCAATCCGTTGGCCAGTTCTTCTGTGAGAATGTCGGCTGTGCCGTCCCGGCTGCCATCGTCGATAAAGACGTATTCGAACGGAAAACCCGTTTCTTCCAAAACGGGACGGGTCGCCTCGAGAAAGTGCCGGATGACGTCTTCCTCGTTGTAGACCGGGACAATGACGCTCAGAAGCGGCCGGTCTGGGCGAATTTGTTTCCGTCTGGAGACGTAGATTTGGGCGGCGGGTGTGGGCTGCATGGACACGGGTGTTGTTGGAATCTTTGCGGCAACCTGCCGGAAAAGACACAAAAAGGCCAGCCCTTATGGATGCGGCTGGGCAATAGCTTCATCGCACTGCCATCCCGGACCAAGCAACGCTGAGATATAGGATTAATTCGGTGTTCTGATGAGTTGGAAACCGATGTGTCTGTGAAAGACAAAAAAGGTCCCGGCTCAGAGGCCGGGACGGCAGTGACTTTGACCTATTGTGCCGGTTCCATTGGCTGATCGTTGTCCTGGCGCGTCTTTTCGACGATTTCCTTTTGGCGCTTGGCCTTGGCCACCGCTTCGCGCGAGGCTTCGTTCAGGTTGAAGATTTCGAGGTTTTCTTCCTCGGCATCCTCCACCGGTTGAATGGCAAAGTCCGTGTAGGTCTTGCTGGCCGGATCCTTCTGGATCCGCTTGCGCATCCGATGAAGTTTCAAGCCGTAAAGGCCGAAGCGGGCGTATTTGATCAGGCTTTCCAGAGCAAAGCGTGGGTAATGAATGAAAGCAGGCCAGCGGCGGAAGCCAGGACGGCGCTGAAGTGGGTCTTTCAGGCGGAAATAACCGCATTGCTGAGGGTGAACGCCCTCGAATTTCATCGCGCCATAGATCTGTAAGCAAAGCCGCCAGACGCGAACCGGTTTGATGCCATAGGCGACATTGCGCTTCATCAGCGTCTCAATGTGCTCTTTGGTGTAGTACCACTCCCAGATATCCCAATACGTTTGTTGCCAAACTTCCGGGCTCATGAGGGGGTGTTCGCAGGTCGTGTGCTCCAGATCGTAACGGTTGAGGTCCGGATCGAGCCAAGTACCCTTTTCATAGAGCACTTTATGGTCCTCAGAGCCCGGCAGCGGAGTAAGCATGGTGAACTCGAGCATGTCGACGGGCAATTCCCGCTGGATGATCTCAATGTCGCGCTTGATGCTCTCCGGCGTGTCGCTTGACAGGCCCATGATGAACCCGGCATAGGTCATGATGCCGGCTTCCTTCCACAATTGGAACATCTTGCGGTATTCGGTAATCCGGTTCTGGCCCTTCTTCATATGCTTCAGATTTTCCGGATTGATGCTTTCCAATCCGATGAAGACATGGGTGCAGCCGGCCTTGGCCGCTTTTTCGATGAAATTGGGCAAACGGTGCGCGAGCGTGTCGATCTGAATCAGGAAATGGATGCAGATATCATCCTGTTCCTTCAGCTGGATGATCCGGTCGAATATCGCTTCCCAGTTCTTGTTGCGGGCAAAGTTGTCATCGGTGATGAAAAACGCGGTGATGCCTTGTGCATGGTTGGCCCGGATCAGGTTCTCAATGTCATCAGCATCCCGCCAGCGGGATTTCCGCCCTTGCACGTTGATGATCGTGCAAAACGAGCACTGGAACGGGCAACCCCGGCCCGCATCGAACGAAGATAAGTTCCCATCGTATTTGCGGACAATGCTTTCCGGCAGTAGTGGCGGGACCTGGTTTTGCAGGCCTGGAAGATCATGCATGACGTTGTAGATCGGCTGCAGATCTCCGTTGGCGGCATCTTTCAAGAGATTGGCGAAATGTTCTTCTGCTTCACCTGCAAACAACGTGATGCCAAGGTCCAGGGCTTCTTGAAGGTCAGGGGGCACGTCTTTCAGCATCGATAGACAGCCGGAAACATGGAAGCCGCCGAGCAGCACGGTGACGTTTTCCTTGCGCAGTTGTTTGGCGATTTCCAGGGCCCGCGGGTATTGGTTGGACTGAACGCCAACCAGGCAAACGACGCCGTTGTTTCCTTGAGTTTTCTGGATAATCTCGGCGAGAGGCACTCGCATCGTCATTTCATCGTAAGCGTTGACCGAGATGTCCGTATCTGCGCCCAGAACCTTTTTGGCAGCGCAATCTTGGGCAATGGCATAAAGGCAGGCCATGGAATTTGAAGGGATCCAGGCTTTCCACCATTGCAAAACATATCCGTCATCGTCGTAGTGCGACGGTTTGATGATTTCGATATGAAACGTACCCATACAGCGCGACCTCCGCAGGATTATGTCGCGGTGCAGCTCTCACATGAGTGGCACTGTTTTTTATTTTGTTCGCCGTAAGGAGAACCTCACCCCCATCAATATTTCTGCAGCGTAAGTCAGGTCTTTTGTAAGAACAAGGCAGCAAAGCAATCCGCTATCTTCCAATCGAATACGCGATTGGAAAGATTTTTTGCAAGATGTTGTGTTGAAAAGAAAAACCGGCGCCAAATTATTGGGCGCCGGTTTGTCGTTTTCGAAAATCGTCTGATGATCAGACCAAAGCGCCATGGCAGTGCTTGTACTTTTTGCCAGACCCACATGGGCAAGCTTCATTTCGCCCGACCTTGCCCCAGGTCTCCGGATTGTTCGGATCCCTCTGTCCGGCCGGTTGCATCGGTGCATTTGCAAGCGCCACTTCATCCTCGCCGGTCAGCGGATTGATGTGCTGGGCGTGCATTTCCGGAGCTTGCGGCATTTCCGGCGGCTGCTCTGTCACCAGTTCTACCCGCAGAAGCTGTCCGGTGGTGATCTGACGCAGCTGGACCAGCATGGTCTCAAACAGCGTAAAGGACTCGGTCTTGTACTCCTGCAAAGGATCGCGCTGGGCATACCCACGGAAACCAACGACAGACCTCAAGTGGTCGAGGTTGGCTAGATGTTCACGCCATAAGTTGTCGAGGGTTTGCAGAAGGATTGCCTTTTCCACCTGACGCATGATGTCCGGTGTATATTTGGCGACTTTTTGAGCCATGGCTTCATCCGCCGTGCGGGTGAGCCGGTCCTTGACCTCTTCGTCTGCAATTCCTTCTTCTGCCGCCCAATCTTTGATCGGCAGGTCCAGATTGAGGTACTTGCGCACCTCTTCTTCAAGGCCTTCGGTGTCCCATTGTTCCGGATATGCCTTTTCCGGAATATGGCGTGCCACCAAATCGTCGATGACGTCGTGACGCATATCCGAGACGGCGTCCTGAATGGCTTCGCTGTCCATCAGTTCGATGCGCTGATCAAAAACGACCTTGCGCTGGTCGTTCATGACGTCATCGAATTTCAGGAGATTCTTACGAATGTCGAAGTTGCGCGCCTCAACCTTCTGCTGAGCCTTTTCCAAAGCCTTATTGATCCACGGGTGGATAATAGCTTCGCCTTCTTCGAGGCCGAGCTTTTGCAGCATGGAGTCCATGCGCTCAGAGCCGAAGATCCGCATCAGATCGTCTTGCAGCGACAAGAAGAATTTCGAATGGCCGGGATCACCCTGACGGCCGGAGCGGCCGCGCAGCTGGTTGTCGATCCGCCGACTCTCGTGGCGTTCGGTGCCAATCACATAAAGGCCGCCAGCGGTGAGAGCTTCTTGCTTCAGGTCTTCGACTTCAGAGCGGATCGCAGCTTCTTTTGCAGACCGTTCTTCGCCTTCTGGCATGTCGCCAAGGACCATCTCGATCTGCATGTCGGCATTGCCGCCGAGCTGAATATCTGTGCCGCGGCCGGCCATGTTGGTTGCGATCGTCACCGCGCCCGGCAAACCTGCCTGGGCGACAATGAAGGCTTCCTGTTCGTGGTAACGCGCGTTCAGAACGGCAAAGACTTTGGATTTGCCGTCGTCCTTCTTCTGAGCTGCTGCGAATGCAGCCGGATCGCTCAGATCGGTCTGCTTATAGCCGTGTTTCTTCAGAAGGTCGGCCAGATACTCGGATTTCTCGATCGATGTGGTGCCGACCAGGATCGGCTGGCGGCGTTCCTTACAGTCGTCAATCAGCTCGACGATCGCATTGAATTTCTCCTGGAACGTCCGGTAAACCTCATCGTCGTCATCAACCCGTTTGACAGCGACATTGGTCGGAATTTCAACGACTTCCAACTTATAGATGTCGGCAAATTCGTCGGCTTCCGTGGACGCGGTGCCTGTCATGCCGGCAAGCTTGCCGTACATGCGGAAATAGTTCTGGAACGTGATCGAAGCCAGTGTCTGGTTTTCCGGCTGGATGCGGACTTTCTCACGCGCTTCCAGGGCTTGGTGAAGGCCTTCAGAGAAGCGGCGCCCCGGCATCATGCGGCCAGTAAACTCGTCAATGATGACGACTTCATCATTGCGGACGATGTAATCCTTGTCCCGCTGGAACAGTTTGTGCGCCTTCAGAGCTTGCTGCAGGTGGTGAACGATGGAGACGTTCTCGACATCGTAGAGCGACTCGCCCTTCAGCAATTCAGCTTCGGCCAAAAGGCCTTCGAGTTTTTCATTACCCGCTTCTGTAAAAGTCGCCGAACGCGCCTTCTCATCAAGCTCATAGTCTTCTTCGGTCAGGTTCGGAATGAACGCATCAACCGTGTTGTAGAATTCTGAGCGGTCTTCCAGCGGACCGGAAATAATGAGCGGTGTCCGCGCTTCATCGATCAGGATCGAATCAACTTCATCGACGATTGCAAAGGCATGACTGCGCTGAACCATCGACGGGCGGTCGTGTTTCATGTTGTCGCGCAGATAATCGAACCCGAATTCGTTGTTGGTGCCGTAAGTAACGTCGGCTTCATAAGCTGCGCGGCGTTCTTCATCGGACAGGCCGTGGGTGATGCAGCCAACCGTCAAGCCGAGGAACTTATAGACTTGGCCCATCCATTCGCTGTCGCGCTGCGCCAGGTAGTCGTTGACGGTGACCACATGGACACCATCGCCTGACAAAGCGTTGAGGTAAACCGGAGCGGTCGCAACGAGGGTTTTACCTTCACCAGTCCGCATTTCTGCGATCTGGCCAGAATTCAGAACCATGCCGCCAATCAGCTGAACGTCGTAGTGACGTTGGCCGAGCGCACGTTTGGCCGCTTCGCGAACTGTTGCGAATGCTGGAACAAGAATGTCGTCGAGGGTCGCGCCATTTTTGAGTTGTTCGCGGAATTTCTCAGTCTGTCCGCGCAGGTCTTCATCCGACAAAGCCTGTATTTCAGGCTCCAGAGCATTGATCTGCTCAACCTTTGCCCGGAATGATTTTATTATCCGGTCGTTTGCAGACCCGAACAACTTACGTGCTAATGCGCCAAGGCCAGCCATGTGGCGGTCCTTCCCTTACCGGCTGCGTCACTGGCAATCTGACGCCTGCCCATGAAATCGTCTCAATTTGCTGTACACGTTGTGCATGATACACAGCGCGTTGGCCGGTGAACGCGGCCGAAAAGATGCCATCCCAACCTCGCAGCAGGGCCGCCCGACAGATAAGAGGGGGCTGTATGCTTGTCAACGCTGCTGGAATAGGCAATGTACCCAAGCCCTCGTTCTAGGAGGGTAAAAAGAGACATGTTCCCATAGGTAAAGGTTTTCTTATGCTCCGAAATTCCTTGCGCAGGCCAGTCAAAGCGCTTGCTGTTTCCTTTCTGGCCCTGACGCTCGGATCGGCTTCTCTGTCCGCGGCCGAACCGGACGATGTTGTTGCAAAAGTTGGTGGTGCAGTCATCACCGAAGCCGATATTGCATTTGCCGCCCAGGACTTGGGCCAGGAGCTTCAGCGGTTTCCACCGGCACAATGGCGCCAATTGCTGCTGGATGTAATGATCGATATGGAATTGCTGGCCTTGGCTGCCAGAAAAGATGGACTTGACCAGGATCCTGAGTTCCAGAAACAGCTTGAATTTCTTGAGCTGCGGGCGCTTCGCAACGCTTATCTCGGCCAGAAGATTAACAGTGCCATCACCGATGACGACGTCAAAGCCGCATACGAGAAAGAGTTTGCGGATTTCGAAGGTCCTGAAGAGATCAATGCTCGTCACATTCTGGTGAAGGAAAAGGCGGAAGCTGAAGCCATTATCAAAGAACTGGATGGCGGTGCGGACTTCGTCGAGCTGGCGAAAGAAAAATCCACTGGCCCGTCCGGCCCGGGTGGCGGAGATCTCGGCTACTTCGGCAAAGGCCAAATGGTGCCGCCGTTCGAAGAAGCTGTTTTTGCTTTGGAGCCAGGGTCTTACACCAAGGAACCGGTTGAGACCCAATTCGGCTGGCATGTCATCAAACTGGAAGACAAGCGCCGCCAGGAAAAGCCGGCTCTGGATTCGGTAGAAGCGAACCTGCGCCAGCAGCTGATGCGGGAGCGGTATGACGCCCGCATGACCGAGTTGAAAGACGAATACGCGGTCGAGATTCTAGACGAGAAACTGGCAAATGCTGGAAACGAAGCACCGGCATCTGAATAACTACATTTAGTTCGATCCGAGAAATGCCCGGTGGCACGCGCCTGCCGGGCATTTTTGTTTTTCCGGAGCGATGCTTGGATTTTCGCGAAAAGACTTGCGGACTGGACAGCTGGTGGCTAGGGACATTTCCAGCTTCATTATGACAGTTTGGAACCGATCCCATGTCGACCAATGTTTCTCCGCTTGCCCCAAAATCCTACCCCGATATGCCGGACATTGCTGGGGTGACATTTGCGACGGCTGAAGCCGGGATCAAGTATTCTGGCCGTACAGATGTGTTGCTCGCATCACTTTCCGAGGGAACGACGGTTGCGGGTGTATTCACAAAGTCCAAATGTTCGTCTGCGCCGGTCGATTGGTGCAAGGATATTTTGTCTGGCGGCAAAGCTCAGGCACTCTTGGTCAATTCGGGCAACGCCAACGCCTTTACCGGAAAGAAGGGCAAGGCTTCGGTTGAGCTGTCCGCCGCTATCATCTCCAAGGCAATGTCCTGTCCGCTGAACAGCATCTACCTTGCCTCGACTGGTGTCATTGGTGAACCGCTGCCTGCGGAAAAGTTTGAAGATGTGGCCGCGCAATTGGTTGCTTCTCAAGGTAGTGCGAGCTGGCTGGAAGCGGCTGAGGCGATTATGACCACCGACACCTATCCCAAGGTGGCAACTGCAAGTGTTGAGCTGGACGGCAAGGCCATCACCATTAACGGGATTGCCAAGGGCGCGGGCATGATTGCGCCTGATATGGCGACGATGCTGTCGTTCATCTTCACCGACGCCGCTATCTCCCCAGCGGTATTGCAGGCGCTCTTGAGCGAAAAAACCGAAACCTCCTTCAATGCGGTCACGGTGGACAGCGATACGTCGACTTCGGATACGGTTTTGTTTTTCGCCACCGGTGCTGCCGAAAACGAAGGTGTTGAGCCGGTTGTTACTATAGACGATCCGCGCATTTCTGTCCTGCGTGAAGCGTTGTCCGATGTCATGACAGACCTGGCACATCAAATCGTTCGGGATGGGGAAGGGGCCCGGAAGTTCGTGGAAGTACGGGTCGAGAGTGCAGAAAGCGACCAGTCCGCTAAAACAATCGCTCTGGCAATTGCGAACTCACCTCTGGTGAAGACGGCGGTTGCTGGAGAAGATGCCAATTGGGGCCGTGTGGTCATGGCTGTTGGTAAGGCCGGTGAACCGGCGGACCGGGATCGCCTCGCGATCTGGTTTGGCGATGTTCGGGTCGCGGTTGAAGGTGAGCGGGATCCCGACTACAGCGAAGACGCAGCCTCGGCTGTCATGAAGGAAGATGAGATTGTAATCCGTACTGACCTTGGACTTGGGAATGGTTCAGCGACGGTTTGGACCTGCGATCTGACCAAAGAGTACGTCGCAATCAATGGTGATTACCGGAGCTAATGACACTGTCAGAAGTTTTTAGGACGTCACTTCGGAAATTCCCGTAGTTTTTCGCAGTTGTTTCAAAATCGGACACTCATGACATGACAAAAATAGTCCTTGTGGCCGCATGTGCGCTCGTCGATGTGGATGGGCGAATCCTGCTGGCGCAACGGCCAGAAGGCAAATCAATGGCAGGTTTGTGGGAATTTCCGGGTGGAAAGGTCGAAGATGGTGAGCGGCCGGAAGAAACTTTAATCCGCGAATTGTATGAAGAGCTCGGGATTGAGGTTAATGAAGCGTGCCTGGCGCCCTTGACCTTCGCCAGCCATACTTATCAAGACTTTCATCTTCTTATGCCACTTTTTATCTGCCGACGGTGGGACGGTTTTCCTCAAGGGCGGGAAAATCAAGCTCTGAAATGGGTGCGCGCAGTAAGGTTGCGGGATTATCCGATGCCAGCGGCAGATGAGCCGCTGATACCGCACATTATGGACGCTGTTTCGGGCTGAGGATTGGCAGGGCTGATTGAATGTTTTTTAAGATTGGCAATTTTTTAAATCGTGAATTGACCCGGTTTCTTGCCGACCGCAGCGGCGCGACCATGGTCGAATACGGACTCATGGTTGCATTTATCAGCGTTGCGATTCTGATCACATTCGTCAGTATTGGAGAGACGATGCGCGATGATATCTTCACCGCAATCTCTGATGCGATGCAATCCGGGTCTTCCCAAGCCTCTCCATAAAACGCTTCAAGCGCCTTAATTTACGGTTTTTCGGTCAGTTTCACTTCTTGCGTCTTCAGCGCATCCGCCAACCGGGTTTTAGCCGAGCCGGGCTTCATCGGCTTTTGCTGGCTTTCATGTGGAGCCCAGCCAAGCAGAGTTACCAGATTAAAACTTGCCCGGATGCGCCCGTCTGGGTCTGAGTAATCTTGGGCATATAGCTCCGCAGCGCGCAAGAAGATCTGGTGGCTGACCGGTGTCCGGCTGCGGTCTCTCAGAATTGAAGTTGCCCCCATCGCTTTCAGGTCGGCCATCAGATCGAACATCGTGTCGTAGCGCACGGTCAGCGGATCCATATCGGTGACCGGCAAGGCAAAGCCTGCCCGCTGCATAAGGCCCCCAAGGTCGCGGGTATCGGCAAACGGTAGAACTCGCGCTGCTGCACCTCCGGTTATCTCCAGTTCTGCCCGTGTGAGGCAATCTCTCAATTCAGTCAGCGTTCCGGCGCCGGCAAGCGTAGCCAGAAATAGCCCGTCAGGGCGCAGTGCCCGCCGAATCTGAACGAGTGTTCCGGGCAAGTCGTTGATGAATTGCAGGTTGAGTGCTGAGACGATCAGGTCGACGGACTGATTTTTGAATGGGAGCACGGCATCATCAGCAACCAGGGTAGGCGGAGCAAGGTTGGGATCTCCCGACCAAAGGTCTACCCGGCAAATAGTCTGTGTTTTGGCAGACGCTTTCAGCATTTCCGTGACATGCCCGCCATGGCCCCCGAGGTCGATTGCAATATCGAACATCCGGGTGATTGTCGACAGCCGTTCACCGAGGTCTTGGGCAACTGCAGCAAGCAGAAAATCCGAGCCAGTTTTCGCGTTTTTCAGAGCGACCTTGCGCCGGTGCCGCAGAAGTGTGCGATCGAACAATTCAGGCTGCGTGGTCACAGACAAGACTTTCCTTGGTGCCAATTTGAGGCTGACATATGCCATAATCAGCCTGGGGTCAAAACGGCTGCTGACCGGAAGAAAGCCGTCTCTGCTGTTCGTCTGCATTTTGGGTTGTGGTATCGTTTTCCACTTGGGGAACGTTTATGATCTTAAAACCTCTTTTCGATTTTCCGGGCGCAGCTATGGAGCTGCTTCTGGATGCACTGTTGCCGCGGCGCTGCGTCTGCTGTGAACAAACAATTGCTCACGAAAGTGGATTATGCGGATCATGCTGGCGGAAAATGCGGTTTCTGGAAAAACCATGGTGTCAAAGGCTGGGAACCCCTTTTTCGCACGATGTTGGCGAGGATGCGCTCAGTCCTCGAGCCCTGACGTCACCGCCAGATTTTGACAGGTTGAGAGCTGTTTCCTTTTATTCCGGCCCTGCGCGAGATCTTGTTTTGGGACTGAAGTTTGGCAGGCGGCGGGACTTGGCTCAGCCAATGGGGCGATGGATGGCACGTGCCGGTAGTGAGGTGTTGCCGGACAGCCTGCTTGTTCCAGTTCCCCTGCATTGGACCCGCATTTGGCAAAGACGTTTCAATCAGGCAGCCGAACTTGCACGAGCGATTTCGAGCATTGCCGGCGCAGAATATGCCCCAGCTTATCTAACCCGCACCCAGCGGACACGCCAGCAAGTCGGTTTGCCCGCTAAGGAACGGAAACGGAATGTGCGGAGGGCTTTTAAAGTGCCGGAAAATGCGCAGCCGGCCATTGTTGGCCGGCACGTGGTTCTTATCGATGATGTGTATACCACTGGGTCTACGGTAAGTGCCTGTACAAAAGTTCTCAAAGCTGCCGGGGCAAGATCAGTCGATGTCCTGACTTTTGCGGTTGCAGACCTCACCAATCACGAAGACGTGGGATATTCTGATTGGTAGGCACTTTCAGCCGTTCTTGAGTTTTCATCCCTCTATCGCATATATCCGCTGCAAATACTGCTATAGGCGTGGGGATTTGATCCTGGCGCGCGAGAAGGAATGAACTGAATGCCTGATGTGACGATTTATACCCGCCAGTTGTGTGGCTTCTGTACCGCTGCAAAGCGGCTTTTGGACAAAAAAGGTGTTTCCTTTAAAGAACACGATGCCACGTTTGATCCTGAACTGCGTCAAGAAATGATGCAGCGATCGAATGGCCGGTCAACATTCCCGCAGATCTTTATCGGCTCAAAACATGTCGGTGGTTGCGACGATTTGCATGATTTGGAGCGGGCAGGCAAACTGGATCAATTGCTTGCCTGACGATGTCATGGGCAGCTGTATCATTGATACTTGATGGGTAAGGACCAGGCGATGGCTACTTTTACGGCTGCGTGCATTCAGCTTCGGAGCGGAAAAACTGTTGCCGAGAACGCTGTAGCCGCTGAACAGCTGATCCGGCAAGCTGCGGGTGACGGGGCTGCCTATGTCCAAACACCGGAAATGTCCAACATCCTGGTGCGCAGCCGTGATGAATTGATGGACCGGATCGGGCCGGAGGAAACGGATCCATTTCTTGCGATGGCCCGCCGGGTTGCTGCGGAGCTCTCGATCCACCTCCATCTTGGTTCATTAGCCATTTTGAAGGAAGGTGGAAACGCCGCGAACCGCGCTTTTCTCATCGGTCCGAACGGAAGCGTCCAGGCATCCTACGATAAGATCCATATGTTCGATGTGGATCTTCCGAATGGCGAAAGCTGGCGGGAGTCGGCGACCTATGACCCGGGACATGACAGTACTTTGGTGGATCTGCCATTCGGCCGCTTTGGTATGGCTGTGTGCTATGATGTGCGCTTCCCGGCGATCTTCCGAGAGCAGGCAAAACGCGGAGCTGAGGTGTTAACCGTACCTGCGGCTTTTACGCGGCAGACTGGTGAAGCCCATTGGCATGTGCTACAGCGCGCCCGCGCCATCGAAAATGGCGCCTATGTGATTTCTGCCGCTCAAGGCGGGTTGCATGAGGACGGACGGGAAACCTACGGGCACAGCCTCATAGTCGATCCCTGGGGGCAGGTGATCGCCGAACTGGACCATGATGCGCCCGGTTATGTACTTGCCGCCGTCGATACAGAGAATGTTGCCAAGGCACGGGCACGCATTCCCGCTATTGCCAACGAGCGGGGTTTTGCTTGCAGGCTTGCTGATGGCCTGAAGGAGATACCGGCGTGATCAAATACACGCTCATTTGCGATGCGCCGCACACGTTTGAAGGCTGGTTCCGGAACTCGGACGACTTTGATGCGCAGTGCGCCCGCGGATTGGTTATGTGCCCGGTGTGCAACAGCACTGACGTTAAAAAGGGTTTGATGGCACCGGCAGTGTCCACATCGCGGAAGAAAGACGCCATGGTGGTTCCTGATGTCAGTGAACCGGCCCCGGCTCCTCCTGCCGTTGCGCCAGAAACCACCCCACAGGTTCCGGCTCCTGCCAGCGACGTTAAACCGCAAGCTTCTGCGCTGATGCCCAATGATGTGCGTCAGAAGGAGATTGTAGAGGCGTTGCGGCTTGTGCGCGCCAAAATGACCGAAAATTCTGAAAATGTTGGATCTTCTTTTGCCTCCGAGGCGCGCAAGATCCACTACGGCGAAGCCGAAGAACGCAATATCTACGGTGAAACCTCACCGAAAGAAGCCATGGACCTTCTGGACGAAGGAATTTCGGTCCTGCCGCTGCCTGACCTCCCAGACGATAAGAATTAGACAAAATAATAGGGCAGCCAGAATTGGCTGCCCTACCGATATACAATGGCCACAACAATGTCTGGCCAATGGGTAGTTTAACACCTAGCCAGCTGCAGCGGTTTTGCGGCGTGATTTTGGTTTTTGAACTTCCTTGATGCTTTCTTCCGCAGCTTTGCTGAATTCGCTCACGGTTTCCATCGCCGTATCATTGAGCTCTTCAACTGCCGCCGCATTTTCACTGTAGCTTTCGCGAAGCAGTGCAGCTTGTTTTTCGAAGTGTGCCTGATACTCGCTGGACATCTTGGCGTAGAAGGCCTGAAGCGTTGAAAAGGTTTCCTCGGGAGCACTGCATTGGCTTAAGGATTTTGCGCATTCAAAATCTTCGTGAAGCCGGTGGCTGACAAAGTCCATGTGATCTTCAAACGCCTTACCAGCATGAGACCACATTGTTTCACCGATTTTTTGGAAACTGGCGACAGCCTTGGCTTCCATCCGGTCTTCTCTTTCAGCAAATGCCCAATTTGAAAAAGCCGGGATCGGCCAGTCAGGTACCTTGCCTATGAAATCGAATCCGCCGGTATTACGTTTTGTCGGCATTTGAAACCTCCGCTTTTGAGTGGCAGTCAAGCGAACGCCGGCGGGGTGATATTTTGTGCCGGCGTTGTTTCCGGTCTATGCGCGCTGACAAGCGCACAACGTCAGAGTTTATCTAACTCTACGTAAGACGGAACTCTAATCGTTGACCTAGATCAAAAGCAAGCGTGGCGGAATTGTCGCAGTCTTTCACTTGCGTTGGCAAACTACGGCCTGTTTAGGAAATCGCGCAATGTGTTGGTCACTTTCTCCGGTTCTTCCAACGTCGATAGATGGCCGCTGCCCTCAATAACAGCCAGCTCGCTGTTTGGGATAAGGGAATGAATTTCCTCGGAAATCTCGAGTGGTGTTAATCTGTCGCCCTCACCGACCAGAACCAGCGCTGGGCAGGTAATTTCCGGAAGACGTGACCGGGCATCCGGCCGGTTAATCAAAGCGGTCTGCTGGTGGATAAAGCCTTCAGGTCCGGTGTCGTTGGCCATATCGACCACGATGGCCTTCAGGTCAGCATCCTCTTCCCGGCTTTCATGAACAAACCCCGGATAAAGTAGATGTGGAACCTTTTGAAAGCCCCGTTCCCGGGTCATCTTGATCATGAATTTCCGGCGTTCCGTTTGATCGGCGCTGTCCGGCCGCGCATTTGTATCCAGGAGAGCCACCTTGCCGACCCGGTGTGGGGCTTCCCGCAGAATTTCCATGGCGATGTACCCGCCCATGGACAGGCCGGCGAGGGTGAAGCGCTCTGGCGCATTTTCTAAGATGCTGGCAGCGATTTTTTCGATACTGTCATGCTCACGGTGATTGGCGACCATGATTGGACGGTCCGCGAAGGCAACAATCTGCGGGGCAAACAAGGCCTCGGTGCACAACAACCCTGGCACAAAAACGATTGGATCACCCATCAGGATGCCTCGGACCGCTCGGAAAGCAGCATGTAATTGACATCCATGTCGCGCGAACGGCTCCAGGTGTCCGTCAGAGGATTAAAGCTGACACCGGACCGGTCAATGATTTTTAGCCCCGCGGCATTTAGAGGCGCTTCGATTTCCGACGGCCGGACAAGCTTTTCATAAGAATGCGTGCCTTTTGGCAGCCAGCGCAGGACGTACTCGGCGCCAACAATCGCTAGAGCATAGGCTTTTAAGGTCCGGTTGATCGTTGCAACGAACATCAAGCCGCCCGGGCGTACCATGCGGCTGGTGGCAGTCAGGAACAACGGCACATCGGCAACATGTTCGACAACTTCCATATTCAATACAACATCGAAGGTTTCGCCTGCATCGGCCAGCCCTTCGGCCGTTTCTGCGCGGTAGTCTATTTCAAGCCCGGAACTCTTCATGTGAAGACGGGCGATTTCGATGTTTGTTTCGGAAGGATCTGCCCCTACGACTTCGGCGCCGAGGCGGGCCATTGGTTCACTCAGCAGGCCACCGCCACAGCCGATGTCCAGGAAACGTAGTCCTTTGAAAGCGTCAGGCGCATTCGGGTCCCGGTCAAATTTCCGGCAGACTTCCTGTTTGATATAGGCAAGGCGGACCGGATTGAATTTGTGCAGCGGCTTGAACTTGCCGGTCGGATCCCACCATTCGTCGGCCATTGCGGAAAAACGGGCAACCTCGTCGCTGTCGATGGTGCCGCTGGTCATTTTTGCCGTACCTGTCATTTGTTGATCCTCAAAGGGAGTGCAGCTGGCCGCAACTCCACCCATCTAGTTTGTCTTACCTGTCGTTCCAAGGTCGCAGCCTATTTGTCAAGGCACCCGGTTGCAGCATGGCGACGCAGCCTGTATGCATGTCCGCCGATCCAACCGGCGCGTTCGGCGCCTCGGGAAGTCATAACTAGAATACGAGTGGAATGGCCCGACTGGTTTTAAAATTTGGCGGAACATCGGTTGCCGACCTTGATCGCATCCGGAATGTCGCCCGCCATGTCAAACGGGAAGTGGATGCCGGCCACCAGGTTGCGGTTGTTGTTTCGGCGATGTCCGGACAGACCAACAAGCTGGTACAGTTCTGCCGCGAAGCTTCACCACTGCACGATGCCCGCGAGTATGACGCGGTCGTTGCTTCAGGCGAACAGGTGACGTCAGGCCTTTTGGCCATCGTTTTGCAAGATATGGGTGTCAACGCCCGATCTTGGCAAGGATGGCAGGTGCCGATCAAAACCGATGAAAATCACGGCGCTGCCCGGATCCGGGAAATCGACAGTGAGTTTTTGTGCGAACGCCTTGGACAAGGCCAGGTCGCCGTGCTTGCCGGATTCCAGGGTGTCGCGCCTGATAACCGGATTTCGACACTCGGCCGGGGCGGATCTGACACCAGCGCGGTTGCAATCGCGGCAGCCATTAAGGCGGACCGCTGCGATATCTACACCGATGTAGATGGTGTCTATACGACGGACCCGCGCATTGTACCTCAAGCTCAACGGCTGGCCCGCGTTTCATTTGAAGAAATGCTCGAAATGGCCTCGCTTGGCGCCAAGGTCCTTCAAGTCCGGTCGGTCGAAATGGCCATGGTCCATGGCGTGCGTACGTTTGTACGTTCCAGCTTTGATGACCCGGAAGCACCGCAGACCGGCGAAGGCAATCTTCCCCCAGGAACTCTTATTTGCGACGAGGACGAACTCGTGGAACAGCAAGTTGTCACCGGCATTGCATATGCCAAGGACGAAGCCCAGATCTCGATCCGTGATGTTGCGGACAAGCCGGGGGTGGCGCAGTCGGTCTTTGGACCGCTGGCCGATGCCAATATCAATGTTGATATGATCGTCCAGAACATTTCGCCGGACGGCAAGACAACCGATATCACGTTCACCGTGCCGGAAGCTGACTACGACCGCGCGCAGAAAGTCCTGAATGACAATCGGGAAGAAATCGGTTTTCAGAACATTGAAGGCGCAACCGATGTCGTCAAAGTGTCGGTTATTGGGATCGGTATGCGTTCCCATGCCGGTGTGGCTGCTCAGTGTTTCAGCGGTTTGGCGAGCAAAGGTATCAACATCCGCGCGATCACCACTTCCGAGATCAAGATCTCCGTTCTGATCGATTCCGCCTACGCAGAACTTGCGGTGCGGACTCTCCATTCGCTATACGGATTGGACGGATAAGAATCCGTAAGACTGGTTCCGACCGATTCAGAACCAGCCAAACCAATGAGCGGGATCAATCGGGGGGGGAATGCGAAACAACCTTGCAGGACCACGCCTATTGCTCCGCCGGCTCCGGGAAGTCATGGCGGAGCCGATCAAGGCGCAGGAACGGCTCGACAAGATCGTTGTCCTGATCGCGTCGAATGTCGTCGCCGAAGTCTGTTCTGTTTACATTCTGCGGGCTGATGGCGTTCTGGAGCTCTATGCAACAGAAGGTTTGAAGCGCGAAGCAGTTCACAATGCGTCGCTCCGGGTTGGCGAAGGCCTTGTGGGCCTGATCGCTGCCGAAGCCCGTCCGCTCAACTTGCCGAATGCCAGCGCGCATCCAGGCTTTGCCTATCTGCCAGAGACCGGCGAAGAAGCTTACAATTCTTTCCTCGGTGTTCCGATCCTCAGGGCCGGGCGCACGCTCGGCGTTTTGGTTGTTCAGAACAAATCCCACCGGACCTACCTAGAAGATGAAGTTGAGGCGCTGCAGACCACCGCAATGATTATTGCGGAAATGGTGGCAGCTGGGGAACTCGAGGCGATTGCCCAGAAAGATACCGGTCTCGATCTGTCACGCCCGATAACCGCATCCGGCATTTGTCTGGCAGAGGGCGTCGGGCTTGGCCATGTGGTTCTGCACGAGCCACGCGTTGTCGTTACCAATCTGATTGCCGAGGATGCCGACAAGGAAAAACGGCGGTTGGACGGCGCAATCAACCGGCTGCGTCTTTCCATCGATGATCTTCTGGCCAGCGGTGAAATCGCGGCGACGGGTGAACACCGTGAAGTGCTGGAAGCCTATCGGATGTTCGCTTATGACCGGGGCTGGATTCGCAAGATTGAAGAAGCGATCCGAAACGGCCTGACCGCGGAAGCGGCCGTTGAAAAAGTTCAAAGCGATACACGCGCCCGGATGCTGCGCCAGACAGATCCGTATTTGCGCGAACGGTTGCACGATTTGGATGATCTGGCGCACCGTTTGATCCGCGAACTTATGGGCCGTGAGCACGGACCAGGTCTCGAAGAACTTCCACAAGATGCGATCATCGTTGGCCGCAACATGGGTGCGGCCGAGCTGCTGGATTATGGCCGTGACCGGATCCGCGGGCTTGTTTTGGAAGAAGGCGGACCGACCAGCCACGTGACCATCGTTGCGCGAGCGCTCGGGATTCCGACTGTTGGACTGGTGGAAGACATCGTCAGCCTCGCGGATGGCGGCGATGCCATCATTGTGGATGGCGACAGCGGCGAAGTGCATCTGCGTCCGGCTGCCGATCTTGAAAACGCTTACGCCGAAAAAGTCCGCTTCCGCGCAAGACGCCAGGCTCAGTACCGCCGGCTGCGCAGTAAACCCTCCGTCACCAAAGATGGCGTTGAGATTGCTTTGCAGATGAATGCGGGACTGCTGGTCGACCTGCCGCATCTGGAAGAATCGGGTGCCGCCGGGATCGGCCTGTTCCGCACAGAGCTCCAGTTCATGGTTGCCTCGTCTTTCCCTCGCATGCGTGAGCAGGAAGCTCAATATTCACAAGTTTTGGATGCGACCGGCGGTAAGCCAGTAACCTTCCGGTCTCTCGATATTGGCGGCGACAAGGTGCTGCCTTACTTGAGGTCAATCCTGGAAGAAAACCCAGCCATGGGCTGGCGGGCGCTGCGCCTTGGGCTGGACCGTCCGGGGCTTTTACGGACGCAAATCCGGGCGCTCTTACATGCCGCTGCGGGCCGGGATCTGAAACTCATGTTCCCGATGGTGGTTGAAGTGGCCGAGTTCCTCGATGCGCGTGCGCTCGTTGAGAAGGAACTCAAGCATTTGCGCCGCCATGGCCACCCGGTGCCTGAAACAGTGCGCCTTGGTGTGATGGTTGAAGTGCCATCCCTGCTGTTTCAACTGGATGAACTTCTGGGCCACGTGGATTTCATTTCCGTGGGCTCCAACGATCTGTTCCAATTCTTTTGCGCAGTCGACCGGGGCAACACTCGTGTAGCTGGCCGTTTTGATCCTTTAAGCCCTCCTTTCCTCAGGGCCTTGAAAATGATCGTTGATGCGGCAGATAAAGCACATGTCCCGGTTACACTTTGTGGCGAGATGGCGGGCAATTCGCTATCGGCCATGGCCTTGATTGGTTTGGGATATAGAAACCTCTCAATGTCGCCGGCGTCTCTTGGTCCTGTCAAAGCCATGTTGCGCACACTTGATGCCAGCCGGCTAAGGGCGCGGTTGTTGCCGCGTATGGAGCCGGAACATCGCGACAGCAATATCAGGGCCTTTTTGACCCGGTATGCTGAAGAAATGGACGTCGCTCTTTAGCGGCACTCTGCTTTTGCCACCCCAATAGTTGGGAATTCAGGAGAACCTGCGCGTATGCTGGCGCGTCATAAACTCGATAATTTGCTGGACCGGTTTGCCGAACTTGAACATATGATGTCGGCAAATCCCGATCCAACTGCCTATGTCAAACTCTCACGGGAATATGCCGGGCTTGAGCCGCTGGTGATGAAAATCCGTGCCTTGGTCAAGGCGGAAGAAGACCTCAAAGGCGCTTCTGATTTGATTGACGATCCGGAGACTGACGCCGAAATGCGCGAGCTGGCTGAGCTGGAACGTGATGAATTGTCGGAAAGCGTCGAGCAGCTGACACAAGACGTGCGCATTGGTCTATTGCCGAAAGATGAAGCCGACACCAACGATGCGATCCTGGAAGTGCGGGCTGGAACGGGCGGCGATGAAGCTGCTCTATTTGCTGGTGATCTCTTCCGGATGTATCAGCGGTACGCCGAATTGCAGGGTTGGAAAGTTGAAATCCTGTCAGCCAGCGAAGGGGAAGTCGGCGGGTTTAAGGAAATTATTGCCTCGGTTACAGGTGAAAACGTGTTTGCCCGGATGAAATTTGAATCCGGTGTTCACCGTGTGCAGCGTGTGCCGGCCACCGAAACCGGTGGTCGAATCCATACCTCTGCGGCGACGGTTGCTGTTCTCCCGCAGGCTGAAGACGTCGATGTTGATGTTCAAGACAGTGATCTGCGGATTGATACGTTCCGGGCGTCCGGTGCTGGCGGCCAGCACGTCAACACAACCGATTCTGCCGTTAGGATTACGCACCTTCCAACTGGAATTGTCGTGGCGGTTCAAGATGAGCGCTCGCAGCATAAGAACAAGGCGCGGGCCATGCAGCTTTTGCGGGCGCGGATCTATGATGAGGAACGCGAGCGGGCCGCAAGCGAGCGGACAGAAGCGCGCCGGCTTCAGGTCGGGTCCGGGGACCGGTCAGAGCGAATTCGAACTTACAATTTCCCTCAAGGCCGCGTAACTGACCATCGTATCGGGTTGACCCTTTATAAGCTTGATCAGATCATTGCAGGCGAAGGTCTTGGTGAGGTGATTGAAGCCTTGATCCTCGATTATCAGGCGAATCTTTTGGCATCAGAAGACAGCTAATCAAAGAAAGCTGGCCAATGAAGGTTGGAATGCTCTACCGGCAGGTCCGCGATCAATTTCGGTCTGCCGACTTGGAGACACCGGATCTGGATGCAAAGCTCCTGGTGAGTGCGGCTCTTGGGACAACTGTGTCCAATCTTCTCTTGATGGAACTGGATGAGGCTCCTGAGGCCAGCGCACAAAGGGCACTGGAGTATTCCAAGGAACGGCTTGGTGGCATGCCCGTCGGCCGCATACTTGGTGAGCGCGAGTTTTATGGCCTCTCTTTCAAACTCAATCACGCGACTTTAGAGCCACGGCCGGATACCGAAACGTTGATCGATGCCGTTTTGCGTCAGTGCGACCCTGATCAACCTCTTAAGATGTGCGATATCGGCACCGGGACAGGCGCCATCGCTGTGACCCTCCTGGATGAACTGCCGAAGGCGCAGATGGTCGCCGTCGATATCTCCGCCGACGCGCTCGAATGTGCTGCGGCAAATGCCAAGAGCAATGGTGTTGGTGACCGGTTCTTGCCGGTGCGCGCAGATTATGCAGATCCTCTTCAGGAAGGCTTCGACTGGGTCGTCAGCAACCCGCCTTACATTCGCACACAAGTCCTCGATGAGCTCTCGGCTGAGGTTACAAAACATGATCCGAATCTGGCGCTCGATGGTGGCGCGGACGGGCTGGACGCTTATCGGCGTATCGTTGCGCGCGCTGCAGTGATTCTTGTACCTGGAGGGCGTATCGCACTCGAGATCGGCTATGATCAGGCGGGTGAGTTGAAAAACCAGCTGCGTCATCATGGCTTTGAGGCGATTGATATCATTCAAGATCTTGGCGGGCGTGACCGTGTTGCAACAGCTCGCAGGGTTTAATACTTTTGATTTAATCTTGCTGCGAAAAAGCACTTGGAAATCGCAACGGAAACGGGTAGGTTCAGCTTGCCGAGACCGGAGATGTGATAAGCGTTAAGCGGGGCATACGCATCCGGCAACTTCACGAAATAGGCAGACTTGCACTGTTGACGTTGTTGCGAATCGGGCGAACCGGTTTTTGGACTGTCTAAGAAAGAGACGAGGGCGCTGGTCATTGGCCGGACGCACGGTGTCTTTTGTTTCATTGGCGGCCGCATGCCATCACGCATGGGTTTCGGTGTGAATTTCGTAATCGGTTTAGGCAATTCCGATGTTTGGTCAGCATTGCGCTGACCGCCGTTCCTTAAGAGAAAACGGCAGGATGAGACCAGGAAATCAAAGCAATAAGCGTATGCGCGGACGGGGCCGCAAAGGACCTAATCCGCTAACCCGGACATATGAATCCAACGGTCCTGATGTGAAAATCCGCGGCACAGCGATGCATATTGCGGAGAAGTATCAGCAGCTTGCCCGGGATGCTCAGGCATCGGGCGATCGGGTGATGTCTGAAAATTATAATCAGCACGCAGAACATTATCTTCGGATCGTCGCTGCTGCACAGCCGCAGCAACAACAGTCAGCTCAACCAGCTGCACGCAACGAAGCGGATGATAATCAGGAGCAAGTTGCTGCAAGTACCCCGGCTGCTGCCAATGGTGCCGAGCAGGCAACTCAGACTCCTGCTGATGCCGCTGTAGTTGATGGTGATGCTCCGCAGCCATTTATCGACAACATGCCGGTAATCGACCAGGAAGGTCAGGTGAACGGAGCTGCGAAAGCATCGGATGGTGAGACGGCTGAGGCGGAAGAAAAACCGCGCCGGCGGACTAGAACCCCGCGGGCCCGCGCACCGAAGAAAGCCGCTGTAGAAACATCCACTGACACGGATGCTGCAGCGGACGGTGCTCCGGCTGCCGAGGCTGCCGAAGAGGTGCCAAAACCACGCCGGCGGACCACGCGTCCACGGCGAACCAAAGCAGCCGAGGAAACTCCTGCGGAAGCTGTACCTGCCAGCGAGTAAGGTCAGTGCGAGACAAGGTTTAAGATGCAAAACGGCGCCTTCGGGCGCCGTTTTTTGTTTTGCAGCAGAAATCGCTGACAGGGGGGTTTTGTTGTGAATATGCAACACTATATTTGAAGAGCAGTGCTTGATGAGGCTGCGCAGATGCCCGCAAACGGGGTCTGAATCTCAAAACGTTCCCCACGCTTCGGGTGGTGCGGACGGGTAGGAGGTCATATATGAACGTCGAAAAGTACACCGAACGAGCCCGCGGTTTTATTCAATCCGCCCAGACCTTTGCGCTGGGACGGGGCCATCAGCAGTTTACACCGGAACACATTTTGAAAGTTCTTCTGGATGACCCGGAAGGCTTGGCAAGTGGTTTGATCGACCGTGCCGGCGGCGGCGCGAAGGCGCTCAAAGGTGATTTAGAGGGTATCTTGGACAAGATGCCGAAAGTGTCTGGTGGTTCCGGTCAGCTCTATATGCACCAGGCAACCGCACGCTTGTTTGAACAGGCAGAATCGATTGCAGATAAGGCGGGAGATAGTTTTGTCACCGTAGAACGTCTTTTGCTGGCACTGGCAATGGATGCCGACAGCGAGGCCGGTAAACTTTTTAAGCGGCATGGCATTACGCCGAATGCTTTGAACGAAGCCATCAACCAGTTACGTCAGGGGCGCACCGCTGACAGTGTAACGGCCGAAAACCAGTATGAAGCCTTGAAGAAATATGCCCGGGATCTGACAGAAGTAGCCCGGGACGGTAAACTTGATCCGGTGATTGGCCGTGACGAGGAAATCCGCCGTACGATCCAGGTGCTCTCTCGCCGGACGAAAAACAATCCGGTTTTGATCGGTGAACCAGGCGTTGGTAAAACCGCCATTGCAGAAGGTCTGGCACTTCGCATCATCAATGGTGATGTACCTGAATCTTTGAAAGACAAACAGCTCCTAGCGCTGGACATGGGCGCGTTAATCGCTGGTGCGAAATACCGCGGTGAGTTTGAAGAGCGATTGAAATCGGTGCTTTCCGAGGTCGAAGCAGCGGCCGGTGGTATCATCTTGTTCATCGATGAGATGCACACATTGGTCGGCGCTGGCAAAGCAGATGGCGCGATGGATGCGTCGAACCTTTTAAAGCCGGCATTGGCCCGCGGTGAGTTGCACTGTGTTGGGGCGACGACACTCGATGAATATCGCAAGCACGTGGAAAAAGACGCCGCGCTCGCCCGCCGATTCCAGCCGGTGTTTGTGACGGAACCGACCGTCGAGGACACGGTCTCAATCCTGCGCGGTATCAAGGACAAGTACGAACTTCACCACGGCGTGCGCATCACCGATTCTGCCATTGTCTCGGCCGCGTCCTTGTCCAACCGTTATATCACTGACAGGTTCCTGCCGGATAAAGCCATCGACCTTGTCGATGAGGCTGCAAGCCGGTTGCGGATGCAGGTGGATTCCAAACCGGAAGAACTGGATGAGTTGGATCGGCGCATCATTCAGCTGAAGATCGAGCGCGAAGCCTTAAAGACCGAAAGTGACGAGGCGGCCAAAGATCGGCTGGGCAAGCTTGAAAAAGAACTTACCGATTTGGAAGAACAGTCGCAGACCCTCAGTAACCGCTGGCTTGGTGAAAAAGAAAAGCTGAACCTTGAGCAGAAGATCAAGGAGCAGCTGGAACAGGCCCGGATCGATCTGGAAATCGCGCAGCGGCAAGGAGACCTGGCAAAAGCCGGGGAACTGGCCTATGGCGTGGTTCCAGATCTGGAGCGTCAGCTGGCCGAAGCTGAAGCCTCTGAAGACAAGGATGCCATGGTGGATGAGGCGGTCACCCCGTCGCATATAGCCCAGGTTGTCTCGAAGTGGACCGGAATTCCAGTCGATAAGATGCTGGAAGGCGAACGGGAAAAACTGCTGCGCATGGAAGATGTCCTGGCCGGCCGTGTTATCGGTCAGAGTGAGGCGATCCATGCTGTTTCAACAGCCGTACGCCGGGCGCGTGCTGGTCTTCAAGACCCGAACCGGCCGATTGGCTCGTTCATGTTCCTTGGACCGACCGGTGTTGGCAAAACCGAACTCACCAAGGCGCTCGCCAGCTTCCTCTTCGATGACGACAGTGCAATGGTCCGCATCGACATGTCGGAATATATGGAGAAACACTCCGTCGCCCGGCTGATCGGCGCGCCTCCCGGCTATGTTGGCTATGAGGAAGGCGGTGCTTTGACCGAAGCCGTGCGCCGGCGTCCGTATCAGGTGATTCTTTTCGATGAGATCGAGAAGGCGCATAGCGATGTCTTCAATGTGCTTTTGCAGGTACTTGATGATGGCCGCTTGACAGATGGGCAGGGACGGACCGTGGATTTCCGCAATACTTTGATCATCATGACGTCGAATCTTGGGTCGGAGTATCTGGTCAATCAGCCGGAAGGCGAGGACAGCGATGCTGTTCGCAATGAAGTCATGTCGGTGGTCCGTGGCCATTTCCGGCCGGAGTTCTTGAACCGTCTGGACGAGATTGTTCTGTTCCACAGGCTGCAACGTTCGCAGATGTCCGCGATTGTCGAAATCCAGCTGGAACGTCTCCGCGGTCTGCTGACCGACCGCAAAATCACGCTCAATCTGGACGACGGCGCGCTCGGTTGGCTCGCCCAAAAGGGATACGACCCGGCCTATGGCGCACGCCCGTTAAAACGGGTCATCCAGAAGGACGTTCAGGATCCGCTTGCCGAAAAACTCCTCGCCGGAGACGTCTTGGATGGTCAGACGGTGGATGTATCGGCTGGAACCGACCGGCTGATCTTCCAGGTCGCAGGCGCGGGAAGTCAAGCAGCCTAAAGCCACATAAGTTTGATCAGCGGCTGTTTAAGTAGAACCGCTTGAGCAGCCAAAGCTGATCGATCTTAGGTAGATAGAGTATCCTGCGTTCACTTGGATGCAGGATGCTCCAGCGCAAAAAAAAGCCCGCAGATCCAAGATTTGCGGGCTTTTTTTATCTGGAACGGGCTCAATTGATCGATGCGAGCCGTGACGGTTTGCGGGCCTTATCAAGCAAGGTATCGATCCGGTAACGTTCGCCTTCAAATGCGGTGCGCAGTTCACCGTCTAACGTCCGTCCCTTCGGCAGCTTGATCCGCATCGGATCCATATAGCGGCCATTGACCAGCACTTCATAATGAAGGTGCGGACCTGTCGATAGGCCTGTTGAAC
>NZ_OZ244138.1:5497500-5640000 GCF_965216085.1 Roseibium sp.
ATTGGCAAAGGCCTGCATCAGAAAGACGGGCGCGGCCGCATTCACGTTCATCAGAAATTGCCAGCTTTCCAAAGTTAGATCCGACAGTTTGTCCGTGTTGAACGCAGATGCGGAATTGACAAGGACGGATACCGGTCCGCCAAACGCGGCCGCTGTCTCCGATATCAATGTCCCTGCTGTTTCCGGCTGGCTCAGATCCTTTTGCAGGAGAATGGCCATGCCGCCTTGGCCGATGATCTTTTTATAAAGATCTTCAGCACCTCCGATAGAAGCGTTGTAATGCAGGCCGACCGCAAAACCGTCCTCGCTAAGACCTTCGGCAATTGCCTTGCCAAGCCGTTTACCGGCACCGGTAACAAGGGCGACTTTCTGATCCGTCATAGTCTACGCCTCCTAGGACCCATTCAATCTTAGCAATAGTCCTGCAAGTTCAAAACCGGCTGGACACGGGGCACTTCGTGGCTGCGCACCAAATTGGCTTTGGACAAAACCGCCAGCGTCGCCGCGCTGGTCTGGGCAACACGCACTTCATCGCGGAACAAATAAACATGGCCTGTCAGCTGCACGGTTACCGGCCAGCCGAGTTCGCGCAAGCGGAAGGACTGCAGGATGCTGTCGGTCTGATAGCGGATCCGGTCCGGGCCGTCTGGCAGATTGAGGGCAAAGCCAAATCCGGGATCCACCCACAGCCGCTCGATACCAGCGCCCGTTGCAATAGCCACCCTGTCCTTGAAGAATTCCAGCTGATGATCAAAGACCTGATCGACCGGCGGCAGATGATCGCTGGAACGAGCGTTTTCTCCGGGCGTGTAACACAAGACCAGGCCAGCCTCGTGTTTTGCAATCGCTTGATAAAAACCTGTATCGTCCACCCGTCCGGTCAGATTGACGACGCCCGCGCCTGCTTCCAGAAGCGCAATGCCAACTTCGGGGTGATAGGTTTCCACCGAAACCAGGATGTTTTCTTCCGAAAGAGCCTTCACAGCAGGCCGCATTCTATCGATTTGCCGCTCAATGGAGACAATATCCGCGGTTTCTCCGGTGGACTCTGCCCCAATGTCCACAATCGCAGCGCCCTCAAGTGTCATCCGCCGCCCGCGATAAAGCGCAGCCTCCAAGGTGTGGCAGACGGTTTCCCGGTAGGTGCTGTCCGGAGACAGGTTCAAGACGCCCATCTGGTAGGTTCGGTCTTCAAAGCATTTCCCGAATTTCGGAAACTCGAAACTGCGGACCGGCGTCTCCAGCGCCTCTCTGTATTTCAGCCAAAGGGGAAGAACGCGGTCTGCAGAAATCATCTAAAACTGTCTCCTAAAAATCCTGGACCAATCTGGCGCATTTGGGCGCACATAGATCAGCGTGCCTTCCGGGCAAGGCTCATCACGAACGGCGCCGGGCAATTTGGATCCCAACACCGGCAGCATCTTCAAAAATATCTGGTTTGGTGACTTTCACAATCACCTGTTCCGCAAGCGGGTTCTCAAGGACGAAAGTGGCGACGGCCTCGGCCCATTCTTCAACCAGGTCTATATGCCCGCCCGTCGCGGCCTTCTCTTTTATGAAAAAAACCGTATCGGCATAAGACACATAAGACCCCGTCTTGGCGACGATGTCCCGGTAGCCTGGCACGGTTTGGATTTCGACATCAAACCGCAAAGATTGGGTCCGCCCCTTCTCGCTGTCCAACACGCCAATTTCGGCCGGAATGTTCAGCCCTTCAATCCGGATCTTGTCCTGACTGTCTTCGACGGTCTTTTGGTTGGATGAAGTGGCTGCGCCCATGATATCTTGGCCTTTGCGATTTGACGTCACACAGGCATGGCGCGTTGATACCACTCCGGTCAAGCCGAGATTTTCTGATTAAACCGCCGTGCGGCGATCTATTGAGGCCGATCGAGCGCATCAATCGCGCGGGTGACACCGCGCAGTTCTGCCAGCCCCCGCAGCCGGCCGATCGCCGGATAGCCGGGCGTCGAATCTTCTTTCAAATCGCTCAACATGCGGTGTCCATGATCGGGGCGCATTGGGATCGAAATCTCTGCGTTGCGCTCCAGCCGGCGCAAGGCGCGGATGATCGCCACCATATCAATGTTGCCGTCCAGGTGCGCATCTTCATAAAAGCTGCGTGGATCGGCTTCCCGCTTAGTCGCCCGCAAATGCACAAAATGAATCCGATCGCTGACGGCTTCGATAATTGCCGGTAAATCATTGTCCGGATGAACGCCGAGCGACCCCGTACAGACCGTAAACCCATTTGCCGGCGACGGATTGAGATCTGCGATCCGGGTCAGGTCCTTTTGTGTTCCGACAATGCGCGGCAACCCAAAGAGCGATCTCGGCGGATCGTCCGGATGGATTGCAAGACGGGCACCGGCTTCTTCAGCCGCCGGCACGACAATTTCTAGGAAATTCGCCAGGTTTTGAAAGAGCTGTTCCTGACCAACATCTTTGTAAGCGGCAAGCTGGTCCCGGAATGTGTCGAGCGTATAGCTTTCTTCTGATCCCGGAAGGCCTGCAATAATGTTGCGGACCAATCTTTCTTTCTCTTCCTCAGACCGCTCCGAAAGCCAAACCTCAGCCGCACCAATATCTGCTTGGCTGTAGTCTTTCTCCGCCCCGTCGCGTTTTAAGATAAAGAGATCGAACGCAGCATAGGCTGTAAACTCAAACCTTAGCGCCGTCGCGCCACAGGGCAGTTCATAGTGGAGATCCGTCCGGGTCCAGTCGAGCACCGGCATGAAGTTGTAACAGATGGTCCGGACATTTTCGCGCGCCAGCGCACGAACGGTTTCGGCCCAATTTTCTGCCCAGCGCTCCCATCCGGGAGCACCCGTCTTTATGTCTTCATGGACCGGGATGCTCTCGCAGACCTGCCAGGTCAGCCCTTCCGCCTCAATCATCTGGCGGCGCAGAGCGATTTCTTCTTCCGGCCAGTAGGTGCCATTGGGGATCTGATGCAACGCCGTTACGATACCCGTGGCGCCAGTCTGCCTTACATCGCGCAAAGAAACCGGGTCATCTGGGCCGAACCAGCGCCAACATTCGATCATCGCACCTGTCTTTCTTTTTCTTCTGGGCCAGTCAGCACTGGGTTGTTTTAACTCGATGCCACAGCAGGCTTGTACAAATATCCATCGAATTCCGGGTCGCCCACATCGGAGAGCTCCAGGAGCGTTTGGCGCACATTTTCAAGGTGCTGCCACATCGCCTTACGGGCCGCTTCCGAATTGCGGTGCCGTAGCGCTTCCAGGATTTCCGCGTGGTCGTCGAGCCATTTTTCCCGATAGCTCAAATCAAATATGCGGTCATGCAAACGCGCCCACATGGGACTGGTTTCCCGCTTGGTCCAAAGTTCTTCGACCTGCGCCACCAGGGCACTGTTTTGCGTGGCTTCCGCGATTTGGAGGTGAAATTGGCGGTCCGCGGCATAATCTTCTTCGCCATTGTTGATGGCCTTGCGTTCCAACTCCAGTGTTTCGCGCAAGTTGATAATATCGCTCTTCGTAATGGTCTCAGCCGCAAATCCGGCAATTGAACTTTCCAGAAGCTGACGCGCCTGAAGGAGTTCAAACGGTCCGAAGTCCGGCTTCGGATTGTTTAGGGAGATTTTTTCACCGGCAGCCACATAACTGCCGGAGCCCTTACGTACATCCAGATATCCTTCGATCTCCAGCATGATGAATGCTTCGCGCACCAACGACCGGCTGATACCGAGTTCCAGGGAAATCTGCCTCTCGGTTGGAAATTTGTCGCCCGGTTTATAACCTTGGTCTGCAATCCGCTGAACGAGGATCTGGGCGATTTCCTGATACCGGCGTTTTGGCGCGTCGCTGGTCATGAGGCCTTCCTTGTGTTCCCCTGACCCGCCGCGATTTGGCGGTAATAGTCGGCCAGGATGTGGAACGCTTTTTTCTTGGTCTTTTTATCGGCGGCGATAAGCCCCTTGTGATTGTAGCCGTTTTGAAAAATGTTTTGCCGGCGTTCGACGCGGAAATCGTACAAAATCCACGGCGACATACCTTTCACATACGCAAGCTGCCGCAAGGTGGCAATCTGCTTGGTGTAGACTTCCGCCATATAGTCTTCGCTGAAGAGCCCTTTGGTTGGCCCCTTTTCACCGATCACGCCATCAGCCCCGGTTTCGGAAATTACCACTGGCCGGTCCGGATCCGAGTTTTCGCCAATCGCGGCCAGGTCTTCAAAATCTTCTTCATACCAGCCGTAATACTCATTGAGGCCGATAACATCGATGTGCGTGGCAAGCCGGTCTTCGATCCGGTTCTGCGCATGATTGACCAGGCAAGCGGCCGAGGTTAGGCGGGTCGGGTCGAGCCTTTTTGCCGTATCGGCCAGGCCCTTCATAAACTCCAGACGTGCGTCCGTGTCCGGGTTTTCATTGCCGACGGACCAGATCACCACACTTGCCCGGTTCCGGTCGCGTTTGATCAGCTCACAGAGCTGATTTTCAGCGTCCCGGTACGTGGCCGGGTTTTCAAAGTCGATGGCCCAGTAGACAGGGATTTCTTCCCAAAGCAGAAATCCGAGTTCATCGGCGAGCTGGGCCGCCAATTCATGGTGCGGATAGTGGGCCAGGCGCAGGTAATTGCAGCCAAGCTCACGGGCATGGTCAAACCGGCAGCGCAAATCCGCTTCGCTGGTGACTTTGCCCAGTTCAGCATCGTCTTCGTGAACTGAAATTCCACGCAGAAAGAGCGGTTCGCCGTTGAGGACAATATCGGTACCGCGTCTCTCTATCTGGCGGAAGCCAACCCGGTCGCTGACCTGATCTTCTCCATAGGTGACAGTGACATCGTAAAGCACCGGTGTTTCCGGGCGCCACAAGTCAGGCGCAGCAGCAAATTCGATCTTGCCCTTACCGGTTTCATCAAGCGGAACAGCAATGTCGATATCGAGTGACGGGATGTTTAGTTCAACAGCTTCCTCAGTCAGAGGACCGTCTATCGTCACTTCGGCACACAGTTTCGAATATGTGCCATCGGGCACCAAAAAGAGGAAAAAATCCTTGATCAGGCTTTTGGGCGTCTGAAAGATAGAGACTTCCCGATAAAGACCACCGTAATTGAACCAGTCGGTGTTGCGCATGGGGACCCGGTTTCGGGTCCGGATGTTGTTGACGCACGCCATGATCCAATTGCGCCCCGGTTTCAGCTTCCCAGTCAGTTCGACGCAGAAGGGCGTTGAGGCACCGTAGTGGTTGCCAACAAATTCCCCGTTTAGGAAAATCTTGCAGTCATAGGCCGCTGCGCCGAAACGAAGAAACGTGCGCTTTGTTTCGTCGATTTCATCGACGTCAAGCGGTCGGGTGTACCAGGTACTGCCTTCAAAGAAATACCACTTCTCTTTCAGCATGGCCCAGTTGGAAGGCACCGGGACGGTTTCACCCATATAGGGGTCATAGTCCCAGGGTTCGGTGCGGTTCTCTGGTTCTTCCGGCAGCATGGCGAACCATTTCTGCCGGAGACCGGTGTCGAGGAGGTCGACGCAGAAGGTCCACTCTCCATTCAGGCTCTCCGATGCCCGGCCACCCATAAATATCAAGCCGTCATGGTTCAAAGACTGTGTGTTAAAGGGAACGTCATAGTCTTCGTCATGGAGCGCTTGAAGCGCATTGTCGGCCAGTTCAGAGCGTTCGAGCATCGGTTTTTCCCGTTCGTGGATTACTTCGGTGCGATTTCTTTGATGCGCTTGATGAGGTCAGCCACCTTTTCAGATTTCTTTGCAGCTTCCTCGTGCATCGGCAGAACCGCTTCGATGAACGGGCCTTTTTCCACTTCGACGAATTTTACGCCGAGTTCGCTCTTGGCCGTTTCGATGCCTTCAGCAACCATTGCATCCCACTGCTTGCGGTGGAAATCCATGGATTCTTTGGCCGCCTTGGTCAAAGCGCCCTTATGCTCATCGCTCAACTCGCCCCAAGACTTGGTCGAAATCATCACAACAGACGGGATCATTGTGTGGCCGTCGTTAGAATAGACCTTGCTGACTTCGCCGTGACGGGCGGACGTCAGAGCCAATGGGTTGTTTTCAGCGCCATCAACAACACCTTGCTGCAGGGCGCTGTAGAGTTCACCCCAGGCGATCGGGGTCGGGTTACCGCCGAGCAGTTCAACCATGCGGATCGCGGACGGGCTCGGCTGCACGCGGATTTTCATGCCCTGCAGATCGGCCGGGGAGTTGATTTCCTTGTTGGCGTAGAAAGACCGGGCACCTTCAACGTAGTAGGCAACACCGATGAAGCCCTTGTCTTCGGATGCCGAGAGAATGTCAGCACCGATATCGCCGCTCAGAACATCGTAATAGTGATCGTCGTTGACGAAGATATACGGCAGGTTCAGCGCGCCATAAGATTCTTCAAAAGCTTCCAATTCCGACGCATTGGAGCGCGCCATATCGAGCGCACCATTTTGCATGAGTTCCATGGACTCACGCTGTGTGCCCAGCTGCGCATTGGCATAGATGCGGATCTTCAAATCACCGCCGGTCATTTCTTCCAGGCGCTCAGCCATGAACTCCATGGACTTGTGCAGCGGATGATCTTCCGGATTGTTGTGATTGAGGCGCAATGTTTTCGCGTGGGCAGCTGAGCCCAGCGCAACGGCACCTACGGCCAAAAGAGCCGCGACCTTGATGAACTTCGACATGAATTCCTCCCAGATGCAGTCCGACCGGGGGTTATTCGCTTCCAATTGGAAGGCCCACGGCCCTGAGTGTCACGGCTGGATGCGCCGTTGAGGCCGAATTGTTCGTCCAATTTTGCAAATCAGTCAACCTTTTTTATAAAATTGGTTGACCAATTTAATTTCATGCCGCAAATGTTAGCGTGCCGAAGTAGCGGTGAAAGACTTAGCCGCACAGGCGCCAATGGGCAGGGAGGATAATCGTGACCGCATTAACCCGGGGAGTGGATCTTGTCCTGCGCCTCGTCATAACAACCGCCTTTGCCATTCTGGTGGTGTGTGTCGTTTGGCAGGTGTTCTCCCGCTACGTTTTGGAAAGCCCGAGCACCGTAACCGACGAAATGGCCCGGTTCCTGTTTATCTGGGTCGCTCTGTTGGGCGGAGCCTATACGCTCGGCCAGCGACGGCATTTGGCCATCGACCTTCTGCCCGTTGTCACCAAAGGCGCCACCCGGGTTGCCGTGAATGCGGGCATTATCGCCGCGATCGCCCTGTTCGCGACCCTCATCATGATTTACGGCGGCACCGGATTGGTCAGCCGCACGCTGGAAACCGGCCAGGTGTCTCCTGCCCTGCGCATCCCGATGGGCTTCATTTATATCGCGATCCCCTTTTCCGGGATTTGCATCCTCTATTACTGCCTGACCTTCCTTGCCGACCTTCTGCGGGAAGGACGCGGCCCCAATGATCAAGCCGAGACGCCGTCCCCTGGCGGACCGTTAAGCTAGGAGCTTTTCATGGATATCCAAGCTGTTGCGGTCCTGTTCGGGACCTTTGTGTTGCTCATGGTTCTTGGCGTTCCAATCGCCTTTTCCATTGGCCTGTCCGCCTTCGCCACCTTCTTATTGTTCATGTCCTTCGACCAATCGGTCTATATCGTCGCCCAGCAAGTGGCGTCCGGGCTGGACAGTTTCACACTTCTGGCGATTCCCTTCTTCATTCTAGCCGGCAACATCATGAACCGGGGCGGCATCGCGCTCCGCCTGATTGAATTTGCCAAGGTTCTCGGTGGCCGCCTTCCCGGTGCACTCGCTCACTGTAATGTGCTCGCAAATATGATGTTCGGCTCGATTTCCGGGTCGGCTGTGGCCTCAGCCGCAGCTGTTGGCGGTGTCATGTCTCCGCTGCAGAAGAAAGAAGGTTACGATCCGGCCTATAGCGCTGCGGTCAACATCGCCTCCTGCCCGACCGGACTTTTGATCCCGCCCAGCGCGACCTTCATTGTCTATTCCCTGATCACCAACGGCACCTCGATCGCAGCCCTGTTCGTGGCTGGATATGTGCCCGGTATCTTGATGGGCCTCTGCCTGATGGTCGTGGCCGGCATCATTGCGAAGAAACGGGGTTATCCAATCGCTCCTCGGCCGAGCACGAAGGAAGTTCTCGACAAAACTCTCGGTGCGGTGCTGCCGCTTGGTCTGATCGTCATCGTTATGGGTGGGATTATCGGCGGTATCTTTACCGCAACCGAAGCCTCTGCCGTGGCGGTGGTTTATACCCTGTTTTTGGCGGTGATCTGGTACCGGGAAATCACGTGGCGCCAACTGCCAAGTATCATCCTGGAGAGCGCGGTGACCACATCTATCGTGCTTTTGATGATCGGCTGCTCTATCGCCATGTCTAAGGCCATGGCCTTTGCCGATATTCCGTATGCGATTTCAGATATTTTGCTCGGCCTGTCAGACAACCCCCTAGTGCTTTTGCTGATCATCAACATCGCGCTCCTGATCGTCGGCACCTTTATGGACATGACCCCGGCGCTGCTGATCTTTACGCCGATCTTCCTGCCAGTCGTTACGGATCTTGGCATGGATCCGGTGCACTTCGGAGTGATGATGACCTTCAACCTGTGTATCGGCATCTGTACGCCGCCTGTAGGATCGGCGCTCTTTGTCGGCTGCTCGGTCGGTGGGGTCAAAATCGGCGATGTCATCAAGCCGATGCTTCCCTTTTATGCCGTCCTGGTCGGGTTGTTGCTGGTGGTTACCTACGTACCGGAAATCAGCCTGTTCCTGCCCCAACTGCTGCTCGGTTATTAGGAGCCCAATACAGATATGAAAGCTCTGAAAACCTGGGCGCTGACTGACCAGACACCGACCGGTGTCGTTCTTCTGGTCGACGATAAGCATAAATTGGTCATCCGTGTCCTGGAGGACGCGCTTGTCCGTGTTTCGCTTCTCAAAGATGGAGCCCACCGGCTCGACCGGACGTGGGCTGTCGCCCCTGACGGCGACGCTCCGTGGGAAGGGCGCTCCCGGGGTGATCTCAGCGGCTTTTCCTGTCCTGAGTTTTCCTTAGATCAGCAAGAAAACCGGCTGCAACTCTGGACAGATACGCTCCGCCTAACCGTTGAAACGCCGCTGGCACTTGTTTGGGAATGCCGGGAAGCTCCAGACGCCGCATGGCAGGAAATTGCCCGCGACCGGCCGCAGGATGCCTATATGCTCGGCCGGCGGGATCACCGCAAATCCCACTTCATGCGCCGGTTTGATGGCGAGCGCTATTTTGGTCTCGGCGAAAAGTCCGGGTCTTTGGAACGGTCCGGACGGCGCTATGAAATGCGCAATCTCGATGCCATGGGCTACGATGCCCGTACCACGGACCCGCTTTATAAACACGTGCCGTTCACGATCACCGACCGCGGCGCACTCGGCGCCTATGGCCTGTATTACGATACGCTCGCCCATTGCTGGTTCGATCTCGGCAATGAAAAGGACAATTATCACCCGGCCTTCCGCTCGTTCCGGGCCTCCGACGGCGAACTGGACTATTATTTCTTCTGGGCTCCGTCAGTCCTCGACGTTGTCAAACGCCACCACTCTTTGACCGGCGGCACCGCCTTCATGCCACGCTGGGGGTTTGGTTACTCCGGCTCGACCATGGCCTATACGGATTCAGAAAACGCACAGGAGCGGCTCGAAGAGTTTTTACAAAAACTCTCCGACGAAGACATGCCCTGCGACAGTTTTCAGATGTCGTCGGGCTATACGGCGATCAAAGGCAAACGCTACGTGTTCCATTGGAACACCGACCGCTTTCCCAACATCCCAGCTTTCACCAAGGCGTATCAAGACGCGGACATTCATCTGATCGCCAACATCAAGCCGGTGCTTCTGGACGATCACCCGCTTTATCAAGACGCAGAGACGTCTGGCCTGTTCATCAAAGACAGCGAAACGGGCGCTCCGGAACAATCGCCTTTTTGGGACGGCAGCGGATCGCATCTCGATTTCACCAATCCGGCAACGGTCTCCTGGTGGAAGGCGAACCTCAAAGAGAAACTGTTCGACAAAGGCATTGCCAACACCTGGAACGACAACAACGAATATGAAGTTTGGGACGACGAAGCGGTTTGCGCCGGCTTCGGCAAGGAGATCCCGGTCGGATTGATCCGCCCCTTGCACAGCCAGTTGATGACCCGTGCCTCCTATGATGCGCAGGTTCAGGATCAACCCGACAAGCGGCCATATCTCATTTCCCGTTGTGCGGCTCCGGGCACCCAGCGCTATGCGCAGACCTGGACCGGGGACAACTACACCAGCTGGGAAACTCTGCGCTGGAACATTCCGATGGGCCTCGGACTCAGCCTTTCCGGCTTTTACAACATCGGCCATGACGTTGGCGGCTTTGCCGGTCCGCGGCCGGAACCGGAACTCTTCCTGCGCTGGGTTCAGAACGGGATTTTCCATCCCCGCTTCACCATCCATTCCTGGAATGATGATGGCACGGCCAACGAAGCCTGGATGTATCCTGAAATAACACCGCTGATCCGTCAGGCTTTGAAATTCCGCGCGCAGTTAATCCCCTATCTCTACACCTTGCTGTACCAGGCGGTCACCGACGGTGAACCAATGCTCCGGCCTCTGTGGTTGGACTTTCCAGAAGATCCTTTGGCGCAAACATCCGAGTTCGAATTTCTGCTTGGGAAAGATCTGCTCATCGCTTCCGTGATCGAGAAAGGCGCGACAACAAGAACTGTGCCCTTGCCCGCATGCCCGGAAGGGTGGTGGGACTTTGACGGAAAATCCTGGTATCCGGGCGGTCAAGAAATCGAAGTTCCCGTCACGCAAGAGAGCATTCCGTTGTTTGTCCGCGGCGCCACAGTACTACCGATGGCAGCTCCCAATGCACGCAGTTCAGCCTCATCTGACACCTACCGCTGCTGGCGCATCTACCCTCAGGCAGCCGGCACTGCTTCAAGAGAACGCCTTGCCTATGACGATGACGGTGCCTCCTCGAGCGCTTTGGACATCGACCATTGTCTGACCCGCATGACCCTGTCGCATTCCGGCGACTCGGTTATGCTGGATTGGAAGAAGGCTGGTTCTTACCGTCCTGCTTTCGACCAAATTGACCTCTGGCTGGCCGGTTCTGACCAGCTCATTGTCAATGGGTCTCCCGCCGAAACAGAAACACCACTTTCATTCGTTTGAGCATTTGTCATGACCGCAAACATTTCTCGTCCGCCCTATGACCGTACTACCTTGAAGGTCCGATTGTTTCATATCGGCTTTGGCGCTTTCGCAAAAGCGCACACCTCGGTTTTTCATGATGAGATGCTGCGCCAGACCGATAGTGACTGGGGCATGGCGGTTGCCCGGCTTAATTCCGGAGAAAGCGGTCTGACAGCCCTCGATGAGGCCGATCATCTCTTTGCCGTTGGAGAAATGTCGGACGGCGATTTGGATCTTCGTCAGGTTGGGGCAGTTATCAAGACACTTCACCCGAACCGGGACGGCATAGAAGCCCTGATTGCGCAGATCGCTGATCCGGACCTTCAAGTGATTACCCTGACGATTACCGAAAAGGGCTATTGCCTGGCCCGGGAGGTGTTGGACCTTGAAAACCCGGGCATCGCGGCAGATTTGGAGAATCCCTCTGCTCCAAAATCAGCGATCGGATTGCTGGTCGAAGGGTTGTATCGGCGCAAAGAAGCTGGCTTGCCGGGATTGACGGTCCTGTCTTGCGACAATCTTCCGTCGAACGGCAAGCTCTGCCGGACTGCGGTTTTGGAGTTTGCCGGTCATCGCGATCCAGATCTGAAGACTTGGATCGCAGACACTTGCAGGTTTCCCTGCTCCATGGTCGACCGGATCACACCGGCCATGACCGAAGACTCCTTCAAAAAACTTGAAGTGACTTTGGGCGCGCCTGACCCTAACGGCATCCTGTGTGAACCTTTCCGCCAGTGGGTGATCGAAGACAATTTTGCAGGCGCAAAACCGCATTGGGATTTGGCGGGTGCGAGCTTTGTCGACGATGTTGAGCCGTTTGAAGACATCAAACTCCGGATGTTGAACGGCAGCCACTCGTTTCTCGCCTATCTTGGCGCGCTGGCCGGCAAGGAGACGATAGCAGATTGCATGGCGGATCCTGTTTTCAAGAGTGCGGCCCACAAACTGATGATGAGCGAGCAGGCACCATCCCTGACGATCCCGGCAGGGTTCGACATTGAAGATTACGCTGGAATGCTGATTGACCGATACTCCAACCGCGCCCTTCATCACAAAACCACGCAGATCGCAGCGGATGGCAGTCAGAAACTGCCGCAGCGCATCCTGGCTCCAGTTAGGAGCCATCTGGATGCTGGCAAGCCCTGGCCGCTTGCCGCGCTCGCGATCGCCGGATGGATGCACTATTGCCGTGGTGTCTCCGAAGCTGGCACAAAACTTCCGGTCAATGACCCGCATGCAGACCGTATCGCTGAGCTCGCATCTGGATCCGATGATGACGGCTATGTCTTGAACATGATGCTTCTGGCAGGCATTTTCGGGTCTGACCTGCCGGCCAACCCCTCCTTTGTCGGTTTGGTGACCGGTGCCTACGAAACCCTGAAGACTGACGGCGTGAACAAAGCCCTGGCCGCTTGCCTCTAAGGATCTTTTCCAATGACCGCTCCCTTCCTCGGCCCGGACTTTCTGCTTGATACTCCGACTGGCCGTCGGCTGTACCATGAGGTCGCCAAAGATCTGCCGATCGTCGACTTTCATAATCACCTGGATCCAGCAGCCATTGCCGAGAACCGGTCTTGGGAGTCTATTGGTGAAATCTGGCTCGAGGGCGATCACTATAAATGGCGCGCGATGCGCTGGAACGGCATTTCCGAAAATCTGGTGACCGGCGAAGCGGACTATCATCTGAAGTTCAAAGCTTTTGCCGAAACAGTCCCACATTGTCTTGGCAACCCGCTCTACCATTGGACCCATCTGGAACTGCAACGTTATTTTGGCTGGGACGGCATTTTTTGCCCGGACACGGCCGATGAAGTCTGGGAACTCGCCAACGCAAAACTCACGCAGCCAAGCCACAGTGCGCGTGGGCTCTTGACCAGAATGAATGTCCAATATGTCGGCACAACAGATGATCCAACCGACACATTGGAGTTTCATTCCGCTGTCCATGCGGATCCAGACTGCCCGATCCGCATGGCCCCTAGTTTCCGGCCCGATAAGGCTTTGGTTCCCACAACGCCGGGGTTTGCCGCCTACTGCCGTCAACTTGGTGAAGCCAGCGGCATTGCTATCGACAGCTATGAGACCCTGATTGCTGCCCTAATAAACCGGCTGGACTTTTTTGTGTCCCTCGGCTGCAAGGCCGCCGACCACGGATTGAACGATCTGCCGGCGTTCGAAAAACGCCCCCCCCGGGAATTGGACATGATCTTGCGCAGCGGGCAGAACGGCTGGCCGATGTCACCGCAAGACGTTGCCGATTTCAAAGCTGCCGTCCTGATCGAACTCGGCGAAGCCTATGCCGAACGCGGCATAGTTATGCAGTATCACGTCGGAGCTCTGCGCAATCAAAACAGCCGCTTATTCCGGGCACTGGGGCCTGATGTAGGCGGCGACTGCATGTCAGATGTTGCCATTGGCGCGTCGCTCAATGCGATCCTAGATCAGATCAATTCCCGTAAAGGGCTGCCACGAACCATTCTTTATGCCCTGAACCCTATCCACAACGAGATGCTGGTGACCATTGCCGGCAACTTCCAGGACGGGTCTGATCCCGGGAAAATCCAGGCTGGTCCGGGCTGGTGGTTCAACGATCAGCTCGACGGTATGGAACGGCAATTGAATCAAGTGGCGCAGATGGGGCTTTTGTCCCGCTTCATTGGCATGCTGACCGATTCCCGATCGTTCCTGTCTTTCCCGCGCCATGAGTACTACCGGCGTCTTGTCTGCCGCATGATCGGTCAATGGGTGGAGGATGGCGCTATTCCGGCCCATCCGGAGCTCAGCGACGGCCTCATCCGCCGCATTTGTTATGATAACGCCCGGGACTGGTTCCTGCCGGAAAACTGAGACCCATCAGCCGATCTCGGCAGTGGCCTCGATTTCAACCAGTGCTTCGTCTTCAATGAGCCCGGCGACCACAACCATGGACATTGCCGGGAAGTGGCGGCCCAGGACTTTGCGGTAGGTCTCACCGATCTCGCGCTGACGCGCCAGGTATTCTTTCTTGTCGGTAACAAACCAGGTCAGGCGGACAATATCTTCCGCTGACCCACCGGCAGCCTCAACAACGCCAAGCACGTTTGTCAGCGCCTGTTCCATCTGGCCGATGAAGTCATGGGTCTCAAAAACCTGATCTTTGTTCCAACCGATCTGACCGCCGATATGCAAAACGCCTTTGCGGCTCAATACGCCATTGGCATAACCCTTTGCCGGGGCCCAACCTTCGGGATGAATAATTTTGTGGCTCATGGTGCGTCTTTCTTTTTTGTCCCGGAAGCAAAGTAAGGTCTTTAGATCCCGAGATATTTTTCTCCGGTCTCAGCATCAAGATCGGCCATTCGGCCCGACCAAACAGTCCGGCCACGTTCCAATATGACGCCCTGATCGGCGACCTGCTGCAGTTCTTTCAAGGACTTGTCGACAAGAAGGATCGACAAACCGCTGCTGTTTTTCAAATGACTGATAGCCGCCCAGATTTCCTGGCGGATGATCGGCGCAAGGCCCTCGGTTGCCTCATCCAGGATCATCAGGATCGGGTTGGTCATCAAAGCCCGGCCAATGGCCAGCATCTGCTGCTCTCCGCCCGACAGTGATGCCGCCTTCTGATTTCTCCGTTCTGCAAGACGCGGAAACAGCTCCGCCACCTTGGCAAAGTCCCAGGCGCCGGACCGGGCTGCAGCCATTAGGTTCTCTTCGACTGTCAGGTCGGAAAAACACCGGCGGCCTTCAGGCACGAGGCCAACTCCGAGGCGGGCGACTTTGTGGCTCGGCATCCCGCCGATCACCTTGTCCTTGAACTGGATTTCACCACCTGATGGCAGCATGCCGCAGATGGTTTTCACCGTCGTTGACTTGCCCATGCCATTGCGGCCCATCAGTGCTACGACTTCGCCTTCACCAATCGACAGTGAAACATCGAACAAGGCCTGGCTCGGACCATAACTGGCGGTGACATTTTTGAGAGCCAAAAGCGCACTCATGCCTCGTCTCCCAAATAAGCATCACGCACATCATTGTTGGTGCGGATTTCGTCGACTGTGCCGGTCGCAATCACCTTTCCGTAGACCAGCACGGAGATCCGGTCGGCAAGGGCAAATACGGCATCCATATCGTGTTCCACCAGCAAGATCGGTGCTTGCTGGCGCAATCCGTCCAGGAACTCCGTTAGCCGTTTGGAACCTTCTGTCCCCAGACCAGCCATAGGCTCATCCATAACAAAGGCCTTTGGTTTCAGCGTCAGCGCCACGGCGACTTCCAGCTGGCGGCGCTGGCCATGACTGAGTTCGGCGGTGCGCGTTTTGGCCTGTTTTTCAAGGCCAACGCGCTCCAGCGCTTCCATCGCCGTATCAAGCAGATCCTTGTCCTTCAGGACCGGCTTGAAGAACCGCCACGGATTTCCCTGTCCGCCCAGTGCCCCGAGGACAGCGTTTTGAAGAACTGTATCTTCCATTGCGAGTGCGGAGATCTGGAAGGTCCGTCCAAGACCGGCTTGCGCCCGCAGTTCGGTCGGTAGATCGGTAACATCCTTGCCAAGCAGCTTGACGGTTCCGGTATCCGGGCGCAAGCCGCCACAAATCTGTTTGATCAACGTTGATTTGCCAGCGCCGTTCGGGCCGATGATTGCGTGGATTTCTCCCGCTCTCAAATCAATGGACACATCATCGCTGGCTTTCAGAGCACCAAAGCTCTTGGAGATACCGTGTGTCGCGAGAATTGCCTCAGTCATGAGCCACCTCCCGGCCAACGAGCATGCCGATGATGCCGCCGCGAGCGAACAGCACCACCAGCAACAAAAGGATTCCGAGATAGATGTGCCAGAAGTCGGAGAGATCGCCGAGGATATGCTCCAGAGCCACAAAGATCACCGCACCGACGACCGGGCCATAGAGCCGGGCAACGCCTCCAAGAATGATGAAGATGATGATCTCGCCAGACATCTGCCATGAGAACATCGTTGGGCTGACAAAGCGGTTGAGGTCGGCAAAGAGCGCTCCCGCCAGTCCTGTGATTGCGCCGGAGAGCACAAAGGCCACCAGCCGCAAACGCATCGGATTGAGCCCTACGGTTTCGACCCGGTCCGGCACTTGCCGCGCCGCGTTGAGCGCCAAGCCAAAGGGCGAGCGCTGCAGTTTGGCAGAAAAGAACAGAACAGCAGCGAGGATCACAAAACAGAGCCCATAGAACTGGATCGGCACCAGCGTATTCAAACCCGGAAAGCCGTTGCGAACATAGATCGACAGGCCATCCTCGCCGCCATATGCACTCCAGCTGATGGCAAAGAAGAAAAACATCTGCCCAAAAGCCAGCGTGATCATGATGAAATACACACCGGACGTTCTGAGCGACAACAAGCCGATGAAAAACGCAGCGATTGACGAGAGCACCACCGCCACCAGCCAAATCACCGGCATGGACTTTGTGCCCTCAATGACAAACGGCCATTCCATCACCGGCGTATAGGTTTGCGCATGATGCGCGAGGATGCCCATGGCGTAACCGCCGATGCCGAAGAACACCGCATGGCCAAGACTGACAAGACCGCCAAAACCAAGCGCGATGTTGAGCCCGACGGCCGCCAGCGCCAGGATGACGGCACGGGTTGCCAGGGTTACGGTGAACGGTTCGCCGGAGAAATGCGCCCAGAGCGGCACAATTGCCAGAGCGGCGAGCGTCACGGAATTGAAGATTGTTTCCCGGGTCATGTGCGCGCTCCGAACAGGCCCGTCGGGCGCAGCACAAGGACTGCGGCCATAAGGATGTAAATAGCCATGGACGCAATTGAAGATCCGATCGACGTCGCGGCGGCTGGGCTGACGAAGAGTTTCATGAGTTCCGGCAGGAAGATGCCGCCAAGGGTGTCGGTGAGGCCAACCAGGATTGCGCCAATGAGCGCTCCTTTGATCGAACCGATACCGCCAATGACGATGACAACGAAGGCAAGGATTAGAACTGGTTCGCCCATGCCGACCTGAACTGACTGGATTGCCCCAACAAGCGCCCCAGCCAAACCGGCCAAGGCCGCGCCAAGTGCAAAGACAATGGTGTAGAGTTTGGCAATGTCGACACCGAGCGCCGCGATCATTTCACGGTCGTTTTCCCCGGCGCGGATTTGGATACCCAGCCGAGTGCGGGAAATCAGCAGGAACAGGCCCGCAGCCACCAGAAGTCCGACAATGATCAAGGCCAAACGGTAGAGCGGGTATTCAATGCCGCCTGGCAAGGTCACCGGCCCGGCCAGCGCTGGCGGAATGTCCAGAAAGAGCGGGAAGGATCCGAACACCCATCTTGTGCCTTCGGAAAAGATCAGGATCAGCGCAAATGTCGCCAGCACTTGATCCAAGTGATCCTTTGCATACAGCCGCCGGATAACAACAAGTTCGACCAAGGCGCCGGCAAGAGCCGCACCGGCCAAGGCTGCGATCAATCCAAAGAAGAACGATCCGGTCGCGCCCGCAACAGCGGCTGCGCAGAACGCTCCAACCATATAGAGCGACCCATGGGCCAAGTTGATCAGCCCCATCACCCCGAATATCAGCGTCAGACCCGCGGCCATCAGGAACAACATGATCCCAAATTGAAGGCCGTTCAAAATCTGCTCGATGAGCAAAATAAAAGACATGCAATCCCACCCGAAAGCTGGCCCCGGTTCTGGAACCGAGGCCAAACAACACCTTACATATTACAGTCGGACCAATAAGCGTCTGAATGGCTGTTCAGAGCCTTGCCGATGATCTTGTTGGTGAAGACATCACCCTCTTTGATGACTTCCCGCACGTAGATATCCTGAATCGGATGGTTGTTGGGGCCGAATTTGAATTCACCACGCGTGCTTTTGAAATCGGCTTCCTGAAGCGCTGACCGGAACGCGTCCGCATCGTTCACATCGGCTTTTGCTATGGCGGACAAGAGCAGGTTTGCCGTGTCGAAGCCTTGCGAGGCATAGAGCGACGGTAAACGGCCGTATTCTGCCTGGAAGCTCTCAACAAAGGCATTGTTGACCGGTGTGTTGATGTCCTTGGACCACTGGCTGGTATTCCGCACGCCAAGCGCCGCGTCGCCAACCGCCTGCAGAATGCCTTGGTCAAATGAGAAAGCCGGACCGACAACCGGCAGATCAACGCCGCTGCCTGCATATTGCTTCAGGAAGGAAATTCCCATGCCGCCAGGCAGAAAGAAATAGACACTGTCTGCGCCGGAAGCCCGGATTTGTGCCAACTCAGCTGCATAATCCGTCTGGCCAAGCTTGGTGTAGATCTCGCCAGCTAGGTCCCCTTTATAGAGGCGCTTGTAACCAGTGAGCGCGTCTTTCCCGGCCGGATAGTTCGGTGCGAGGATGAAACTGTTCTTGTAGCCTTCAACATTGGCAAAGGCACCGGCTGCTTCATGCAGGTTGTCATTCTGCCAGGCGACGTTGAAATAGTTCGGATGACAGCCCTTTCCGGCCAATATGGATGGGCCAGCGTTCGGCGACAGGTAGAACTTACCCTGAGCTGTTACAGATGGGATGACAGCCATGGCAAGGTTCGACCAGATGATGCCGGTCAGGACATCAACCTTTTCGGACTGCACCAGTTTGTCGGCAAGCTGAACGGCGATGTCCGGTTTACGCTGATCATCCTCGATGACCACTTCCAGATTATCGTTGCCAGACTGTTTGACCGCCAGCATGAAGCCGTCACGCACATCAATGCCAAGGCCGGCACCGCCGCCGGACAAAGTAGTGATCATGCCGACTTTTACCGGTTCGGCTGCGAGCGGCGCTGCGCCAAGTGCCAGCGCGGCAACTGCCGCGAGCAAAATCTGTTTCATATCGGTCCTCCTAAACTACTGACCTGCTGTTCCCAATTCCGTCCGGGTATGGCGCCTTGTTTTTCCGCCTATAACCGATGGGCCATGCTTGTCCGTCTTCTGCAGGGCCCACTTGCAGAAGTATTTATCTGGTTAGTTGAGATCGTCCCGAAGCCGGAACCGCTGCACTTTGCCTGTCGCGGTTTTTGGCAAGGTTTCCGTGAAAATGATCGAGCGTGGATATTTGAACGGCGCGATCACTGCCTTCACGTGATCCTGCAAGACCTTGACCAGCAAGTCCGACGGCTCAGTGCCTTCAACCAACACGATATGCGCTTGAACGATCGATCCACGCTCGGGATTCGGCACACCGATGACGGCGCATTCCAGAACACTCTCGTGGGACAGAAGGGCCGCTTCCACCTCCGGACCGGCGATGTTGTAACCGGAGGAAATGATCATATCGTCGTTGCGCGCGGCAAAATGCAGATGGCCGTCTTCGCTCATGGAAAAACTGTCGCCCGTGATGTTCCAGCCATCGACGACATAGTCCTTTTGCCGTTCGTCTGCGAGATACCGGCATCCGGTCGGGCCACGCACGGCCAGACGTCCAACATCTCCCGGCGCAACCGGTTTTCCGTCCTGACCAACGATCTTGACCTCATAGCCCGAGACCGGTTTGCCGGTACAGGCCGGTTTGTGGTCATCAAACCGGTTAGAAACGAAGATATGCAGCATCTCGGTAGCACCAATGCCGTCGAGCATCGGTTTGCCGGTTTTTTCAATCCAGGCATCATAAACAGGCGACGGCAAGGTTTCACCGGCTGAGACAGCAGCCCGCAAGGAAGACAGATCCGCCCCTTCTTCCATCGCCTGCAACATCACCCGATAGGCGGTTGGCGCTGTGAAGCAAACCGTCGCCTTATAGGTCTGAATGATCTCAATCATATTGGGCGGCGACGCGTTTTCCAGCAAGGTCGCCGCCGCACCAAACCGCAGCGGGAACACTGCCAATCCACCAAGCCCAAAGGTAAAGGCAAGGGGCGGCGAGCCAACAAAAACATCGTCTGGCGTCACGCCCAGCACTTCCTTGGCATAACCATCGGCGATAATCAGAATATCCCGGTGAAAGTGCATGGTCGCCTTGGGCGAACCGGTGGAGCCAGAGGTGAAACCAAGCAGGGCAACATCGTCCCGGCCCGTTTGGACGGACTCAAACAATACGGACTTGGTCAGCGCGAGACGGTCCAGTTCAGCATCGTGATTGGACGTGCCATCAAAGCCAATAACCTTCTTCAGGTACGATGAGGTCTTGGCACAGGCGACCATCTCATCCATCAACCGGGTGTCGCACAGCGCGAATTCGATTTCCGCCTTATCGACGATCTTGCCAAGTTCACCGGCCCGCAACATGGGCATGGTGTTGACCACCACAGCACCGGCCTTGGTCGCCGCCAACCAGCAGGCGACCATTGCCGGATTGTTGGCCGACCGGATCAGCACCCGATTGCCCGGTTTGACGCCCAAGTCTTCGACCAGCGCATGCGCCAGGCGGTTGGTCCAGTCGGAGAGTTCCTTGTAGGTCCGGCGGCGGCCATTACCAATTAGGGCCGTATGGTCGCCAAAACCTTTCTCAACCATCTTGTCGGTGAGTTCCACGCCGACGTTGATATGCTCGGGATAGTCGAACCCCTCCAGCAGAAAATCCGGCCATTGGTCTTCTGGTGGAAGATTGTCGCGGGCAAATGTATCGACATGGGCCGAGGGCGATAGTCCGCTAGCCATGGTCGGTCTCCTTATCCGGCGCGAAGCGCCTTAGTCGTTGGCTTCCGGCGGCAGGAAGTCCACATCATGTTCTGCAGAAACACGAACCACGGCTTCGACGTCGGTCATGTCATGCAATTCGTCAAAAAGTTCCTTGAGTTTGCCAGCTGGGGACACCCAAAAAAGCGCCCGGCAGGGTTTGTCCGACTTGTTGAAATATCCATGCGGAATGCCCTTGGGCATACGGACGAGGTCGCCAGCCTTTGCCTTCACCCAATTGCCATCAAGTTTCAGGTCCAACTCACCTTCTTGCACCAGAATGAACTCGTCCTGTGTCGGATGGATGTGCACCGGAACAAATTGGCCGGGCTCGGAATTCGTCTCAAAAGCAAACGTCGTTTCGCACCAGGCTTTCGGATAATAGGTTTGTCCGAGGATGTTCAGCTTAACACCGTCAAACCCTTCACCGTTTGGCGTGATGCCACCTTCCAGTTCTTTAGACATGCTCATCCCTCCCTGTTGAATTTGCTTATGAAATTCCCTGGTTCGCGCCAGCGGCAGCAAAGGCACCAAGCGTCTGACGCGCGATGACGATTTTCTGGACGTCCGTGGCGCCCTCATAAATGCGTAGCGCGCGGATCTCGCGGTAGAGCTTTTCAACAGCCTCGCCTGAGCGCACGCCGTCGCCGCCGTGCAACTGCACCGCCTTGTCGATCACCTGCTGTGCCTGTTCGGTGGCAAAAAGCTTGGCCATGGCCGCTTCGCGGGTAACCCGCGGGGCGCCGCTGTCCTTGGCCCAAGCCGCGCGGTAAATCAGCAGGGCGGCAGCATCCACATCCAGGGCCATATCGGCCAAATGTCCCTGCACCATCTGAAGATCGGCCAGCGGTGCGCCTTGGATCTGGCGCGTGGTGACCCGCTCAAGCGCCTCATCCAGCGCCCGCCGCGCGAAGCCCAACGCTGCGGCTGCAACCGTCGAACGGAAGATGTCAAGCACGGACATGGCGATCTTGAAGCCTTCGCCGGGCTTGCCGATAAGGTCTGATTTTTTCACCCGGCAATCAGTGAAGCGCAGAGTCGCGAGCGGATGCGGAGCAATGGTGTCAAGCCGTTCAGCGACCTCAAAACCAGGAAGGTCAGGTGTAACGACAAAAGCGGATAGGCCCTTGGCGCCCGGCGCCTCGCCCGTGCGGGCGAACAGCGTATAGATATCGGCAATGCCACCGTTGGAAATCCAGGTCTTTTCGCCATTCAGAATGTAATTGTCACCATCATCTGTCGCCGTCATCGTCGAGTTGGCGACATCTGAGCCTGATTGCGGTTCGGTCAAAGCAAAGGCGGAAATCGCCTCTCCGGACCTTGTCTTCGGCAGCCATGCCAATTTCTGTTCCGGTTTGCCGAACAAGGACAAGGCACCCGTGCCGAGCCCCTGCATGGCAAAGGCGAAGTCGGCCAGCCCGTCATGACGCGCCAGAATCTCGCGCGTCAGGCACAGGGTCCGGACGTCCAGCGGTGCGCCGTCCTCAGATGCCGTCGGCTGCAGCCATCCGGCAGCACCTAATTCCTTTACCAGTGACCGGCAGGCCTCATCGGTGTCGGAATGATCAACATGGAGATCGGCCGCAAAGGCCTCAAGCTCCTCTGCCATCTGGCGGTGCCGGTCTTCGAGGAACGGCCAGGAAAGAAAGCTTTTGTCTGCCATCAATTGCCCTCAAACACCGGTTTTTCCTTGTTGACGAAGGCGTTGTAGGCCCGTTCGAAATCACCGGTCTGCATACAGATCGCCTGCGCCTGGGCTTCCGCTTCGATCGCTTGTTCGATGGACATGGACCATTCCTGCGCCAGCATGGTCTTGGTCATCATGTGCGCAAAATTCGGCCCAGCCACGATACGCTCTGCAAAGATCACAGCTTCTGTTTCCAAAGCATCGGCAGCTACAAGACGGTTGAAGAAGCCCCAGCGCTCGCCTTCGTCCGCGCTCATGGAGCGGCCAGTATAAAGCAGTTCCGCAGCCCGGCCCTGACCGATGATCCTGGGCAGGATCGCGCAAGCGCCCATGTCGCAACCGGCAAGGCCAACGCGGGTGAATAGAAATGCGGTCTTGGCTTCGGGCGTACCGATACGCAGATCCGACGCCATGGCAATGATTGCCCCGGCACCGACACAGACACCGTCAATCGCTGCGATCACCGGTTTGCCGCAATTGATGATGGCTTTCACCAGGTCGCCCGTCATCCGGGTAAAGGCGAGCAGCTCTTTCATCGACATCTTGGTGAGCGGGCCAATGATGTCATGAACATCGCCGCCGGAGGAGAAATTACCACCGTTGGGCAGGAACACCACAGCATGAATTTCGTCGTTGTAGACAAGGTCCCGGAACCAGTCACGCAGCTCAGCGTAGCTGTCGAACGTGAGCGGATTTTTCCGCTCTGGCCTGTTCAAGGACACCCGGGCAATGCCGCCTTCGACGGTCAGATTGAAATGTTTCGGGGCGTTGGTCATTTACTCATTGCCTTGCTAGAGTTTGTATCCGCTTCCACAGACGAGCCAAATTGCTCAAAAATGCCGTTGCAAGCGTCAATCGCCGGCCGGTCGAGGCCGCTCATCAACTCGTCGATCCAGCTTTCGTGTTTGGCTGCCAAATCGGCAAACATCGCGTGCCCCTCAGAAGTCAGCTTGACCCGGTTGGCGCGTTTGTCGCCGGGAACGGCCAACCGCTCGGCATGACCATCATCCACCAGGCGCTCAACAATACCGGTTACGTTGCCATTCGAGACCTTGAGTAGGACCGAAATCTCGCTCATCTTCAGCCCATCCGGATAGCGCGACAACGCCGATAGAACGTCGAAGCGCGGCAAGGTCGTGTCACATTCATCGCGCAGGCGGCGGCGGATTTCCGCTTCGATCCCTGAGGTTGCCTTGAGCAGACGGAGCCAAAGCCGCAGCCGGGTTTTGGAGATTGGTTCCAGGGAAGTTTCTGTCTCAACCATCAGACTTCTCCCCCTGATAGGCTGAGCGCATGGCCGTTAATGCTGACTGCCCCATCCGAACAAAGCCAGAGAGCAGTCTCAGCAACTTCGCGAGGTTGAACAAAGCGGTTCTGCGGATTGATTTCCCGCAGTTTCCCTGCGGCCGTCTCCTGGTCCATACCCGTCTTTGCCATGATGTTTTCTATGGAGCGGTCCAGCATCGGCGTTTCCAGAAATCCTGGGCAGATTGCATTGACCGTGATGCCGGTGCGGGCCAGCTCCACAGACAGGGACTTTGTCAGACCGACAACACCATGTTTGGCGGCGCAATAACCGGTGACATAGGGATACCCTTTGAGGCCCGCCGTTGAGGCAATCGCGATCATTCGGCCCCAGCCGGCAGATTTCATATCGTTCAAAGCCGCCTGAAAGGAAAAGGCAACGCCAGTCAGATTGACGGCCAAGTTTGCGTTGAACGCTTTCGGCGTCATCTTGGAAAACGGTACGCTTTCCGTTGCGCCCGCATTGGCAATGACAACCGAGATCGGGCCTTGTTCTTGGCGGGCCGCGTCAAAGGCCGCGAAGATGGCTGCAGGGTCCGACACATCACAGACCTGATAGGGCAAATTTTGCGCTTCGAGCTTTTCCGCATTCCGGCCCATGACGGTGACTTTCGTCCCGGCCTTGGCGAAACCATGCGCGATCTCGGCGCCAGCCCCAGAGCCACCGCCGGTCACAACAACATGTTTGGCCCGCAAGCTCATACTTTACCCACCGTCTCGGCGTTCTTGTCGGCCAACCGCCAAAGCTGATCGCGGCCCGCGAGATAAGGCAACGGCCAATCCGGCGCGGCCCGGTCACCAATCTTGGCGCCTTCATGAAGCGTCCAATAGGGATTGGTGAGGTGCGGACGCCCAACAGCCACCAAATCGGCCCGGCCCGCCATCAGAATCGAATTGGCGTGATCAGCTTCAAAGATGTTGCCGACAGCCATGGTGGTCAGACCGGCTTCGTTTCGGATGCGGTCGGAGAATGGCGTCTGGAACATGCGGCCATAGACCGGCTTGGCATCAACGGTTGTTTGACCTGCGGACACATCGATCAGATCAGCTCCAGCGTCCGAGAACATACGGGCGATCTCGATGGCTTCGTCCGGTGTCACCCCATCGTCACCAACCCAGTCGTTGGCGGAAATGCGCACCGACATCGGTTTATCGTCGGGCCAAACGGCGCGCATCGCTTTCAAGACTTCCAGCGGGTAACGCATGCGGTTTTCCAGGCTGCCGCCGTAGTCATCGGTCCGGACATTCGAGACCGGCGAAATGAAGGATGACAACAAATAGCCGTGGGCTGCGTGCAGTTCGATCATGTCGAAACCGGCTCGGTCTGCCATTTGAGCCGACGCCACGAATTGATCGCGAATCTCATCCATTTCGGCGCGGGTGATTTCGCGCGGGGTCGCGTTGCATGATGACCAGGGGATCGCGGAGGCGGACACAAGATCCCAGTTACCGCTCTCCAGCGGCAGGTCCATGCCTTCCCAGCCGAGATTGGTCGATCCCTTGCGGCCCGAATGGCCGATTTGGCAGGCGATCTTGGCGTCCGTGTGCTCATGGACAAAATTGGTCAATCGCCGCCAGGCGGCCTCATGCTCCGGCGCATAGAGCCCTGGACAGCCTGGCGTGATCCGGCCTTCCGGGCTGACGCAGGTCATTTCGACATAAACCAGACCAGCGCCACCCTTGGCGCGCTCCCCGTAGTGAGAAAAATGCCAGTCGGTCGGACAGCCGTCGACGGCTTTATATTGCGCCATCGGCGAGACCACGATCCGGCTTTTCAGCTCCATGCCGCGCAGCTTGAAAGGGGCAAACATTGGCGCACGCGGCGGTGTGTTTTCATTGTTCGCCACCGGCAGGTTCGCACCTTTGCGCGCCTGGTCCATGAACCAGCTTTCCGCGGCTTCCAGCCATTTCGGATCGCGCTCGCGCAGGTTTTCGTGACTGATCCGCTGGGAGCGGGTGAGCAGGGAGTAATTCAGTTGAACCGGGTCGAGATGGAGATAACGTTCGACATTTTCGAACCACTCGAGCGAATTGCGTGCCGCCGATTGCAAACGCAGCACTTCCAAGCGGCGCTGGTCTTCGTATTTTTCGAAGGCCGAGGCCAGGTCTGCTTCGTTTTCAACGAGATCCGCCAGTGAAATCGCCGATTCCATCGCCAATTTCGAACCTGAGCCGATGGAAAAATGGGCTGTCGCCGCCGCGTCGCCCATCAACACGACATTTTCGTGGCTCCACTTCTCACAGAGCACACGCGGGAACTGGATCCAGGCAGATCCGCGCACGTGGTTGGCATTGGTCATCAGGCTATGGCCACCCAGATGATCCTTGAAAATCTCCTCGCAGGTCTTGATGCTTTCCTGCTGGTTCATCTCACCAAAACCGAACGCCTCAAAGGTGTCCGGCATGCATTCAACAATGAATGTCGCCGTATCATCATCGAACTGATAGGCGTGGGCCCAGACCCAGCCGTGTTCGGTCTTCTCAAAAATGAAGGTGAAGGCGTCGGAGAAGGTTTGATGGGTGCCGAGCCAGACGAAGTGGCACCTGCGCACATCAATGTCCGGCTTGAAGGTGTCAGCGAAAAGCGTGCGGGTCTTGGAATTGAGGCCATCAGCAGCAACAACCAGATCATAATCCTTGCGGTATTCCTCGGCGCTGCCGACTTCGGTTTCAAACTTCAGCTCAATATCGAGCTCGCGGGCGCGCTCCTGGAGCAGCAGAAGCAACTGCTTGCGGCCAATGCCGCAGAACCCGTGTCCGCTGGAGAGCTGCTTGTCACTGCCGACATGCAGCGCAATATCGTCCCAATAAGCAAAATGCGCGCGAATTTTCTCCGCGCTGACCGGATCGTTGTCCGCGAGATTATCTAGGGTTTCATCAGACAGCACGACACCCCAGCCAAAGGTGTCGTCCGCCTTGTTGCGTTCGATCACTGTGATCTCGTGAGAGCTGTCCCGCAGCTTCATCGAAATGGCGAAGTAAAGACCGGCTGGCCCGCCTCCAAGACATACGATGCGCACGATATCCTCCCCGGATCTGATCTTTTCCAAAACGTCTGAGGATGATCCTGCGCCTGTTTTTCAGATATTTCAAGTATGAAATTTTATATTTAAAATATCTCGCAACGCAACATAACGGAAGGATACGCGGAACGCCTCTCTCTGTTTTTGCCGCCCCAGCCCAGGCTGGGGCCTAGTAACCTCAGAAAATAGTGTTTTTCCCAATCGCTAACGACACGGAATATTAGGTCCCAGCCGGAGTTTATGCCCGCGAAGGCCGGTGCTGGGACGACAATTGAGAGTGCTCAAATCGCATCCAGGTTTTTCACAAACCGAAACTCTGAGGTGCACCGAATCAATGGAGCGCTCACGCAATTCACACTTCCACAACCTCTGGCGTTTATGGGACGAATGACAAATTTTTTTTGGATTCCCGCATGCCGGTTCATCTATCGCTTGAGTACCAAGACTATTCCACGCCCATGTTCGAGTTCGCTACAGAACCGGAGAATATGGCGCTCATCGGCCTGAGCCTTGGCTATCCGGTGGATGCTGATCGTTTTGCAACGGTCGCACAGCAGCAAAAAAGAAGAAGATCCACGATGTCTTTCCTCTGCCGGGCGTCAATGCGGTCAGCGAACGGTTCAAGGAGATTGTCGAGTCATACGAACCGGGGGTTCACCAGTTTATTCCAGTTGAATTGTTCGACAAAGCGGGCGACCGAGTGCCGATCAACTATTACTTCTTCAATTGCACGGTTTGTGTCGATGCGGTGCTGGTTTCGCATTCAGAGGTCAGTTGGAGCCAACGGCTAGTCGAACCGTATGATCCTTTTCCGCGCGTAGATCATTGGGACAAGGAAATCCTCAGTGCTCAGGCGATATCTGGACATCATGTTTGGTGCGGCGGTCTCTTTGAAACCAATGGCATCTATGTTTCGGATCCACTCTTTGACGATCTGAAACGCGCCAAGATCAAATACTTCAAGGAAAAGCCTTTGGCGGCGATCGATGTCGCCTGGCGCCTTGAAGACAACATCCAACCAATCCTAGACTGGGTAAAACAGAACGGCCTGCCTACCGTAGGCCGGGCCTGCCGGTTTTTGAAAAACTACGTTTAGCGGTAGGCCTAAGCGGGATACCTTTTGATCATTCTCCCAGCAGGCTCTCTCGACCACTCCGCCGCCCTGCTTACTTTGCGGTCCGGTCGCCCTGGCCTTTGCCGATGAAGGTACCCAGGATGATTTTCAGATCAAACAGCAGCCCGCGGCGGGCGATGTATTCGGCATCCTTGCGGGCCAGGCGCACCGGATGGCTCATGTCGATGCCCTGGATCTGTGCAAAGCCGGTGATCCCCGGAAGAACATCCAGAACACCGCGTTTTTTGCGCTCCTCCACCAGCTCTTCCTGAACTGGCAGGCACGGACGCGGGCCAACCAGGCTGAGTTCGCCTTTCAAGATGTTCCAAACCTGGGGCAGTTCATCGATCTTGGTTTTGCGCAAAAATGCGCCGATCGGCGTCACCGCGCTTTCGGAAATCTCGTGGGTTCCGGCCTGGCGCGTGTCCTTGCCCATGGTGCGGAATTTGTAACACGTGAAGACCTTTCCGCCCTTGCCGACCCGCTCTTGCGCAAAGATCCCGGGACCGTCCGACCCGGTTTTAACCAGCACCCAGACAATCAACAGCAGCCACCAGAAAACCAGGATCACCGCAAGCGCAAAGCCAACATCGATCAGCTTGCGGCCAAAGCGGTAAAGGCCGTTCTTATCCTGGTCATCGGCCAGCAAGACCGGCTCGTCAACTGGCAGGTTCTGCACGTCCTGTGCGACAAAATCCGCAATCCGGCCGATGTGAACGGTCGGCGCCAAAGCGGACAGAACTTTGAAAAAAAGCGGCCCTAAAAACGCAGGCACCCGGTTTAAAACCGCCAGCTTGCCGGCATAGGCATCTCCATAAACGGCTGGCAGATAAAGATTGCAGACCTTGATCCCGTCTCGAGCCGCCAGCGCCTCGGCCCCGGCCCGTTTGCTCGCCGCGTAGGCCGTATCCGGTCCCCCTTCCAGCCCATGAAAGCTGGAAAAATTGACAAACAGGGGAACACCCGCCGCCTTGGCCTCTTCAGCCAGTTTCACCGGCAGCTCCGCATTGACCTTGAAAAAGGTTTCTCTGCTCTCATCCGAAGTCGTGTTCACCGCCGCCAAGTGCAAAACCCGATCATAACCACCGGCACTAGCTGGAAGATCCTCATAAGTGGCCCACTGCACCTTTGTGTTTTCAGAACCACGGGCCGGAGCCTTACGGCCGATGGCCAGCACCTGGTGACCAGCTTCCGTCAACCGCTTAATAAGCTGACGCCCGACAAATCCGGACGCCCCAGTGAGGACAAGTTTCAAACCACTGCCTTTCCAGCCGTTTGCACTTTACCGAAGGTTTCAGGCACGGCGTTCAATCTCAAAACCAGCTGCTGACTATCAGCTTTTGCCTTAAGGCTCTACGGTTTCCTGCCTGCTTTTTAGCTCAATCAGCCAAAGCAGACTCAACAGACCGAGCAGGCACCACCACCAGGCTTGCCAAGCGCCATGACTGACCACCGCCACAGTCCAAACCGCGGTCACGGTGCTGAGCAACGCCGGCAACACTCTGACTGGAACCGTTTTTAAGCCGCGGAAAAACAGGAAGGTCAGCGCTGCGATGAGCGCCACACCAAGCGCGCCAAGCTCGTACCAGACCTGCATCGCAAAATTATGCGGATGGCCCCAGCGGAGAAAGAGCTCGGGTATGTCTGAGTGTTTGTAATCCTCTGCCGCCATCAAACTGGCGTCGACGCCGTGCCCTAAAATGGGAGCGTTGTGCAACAAACTCGCGTGGGCTGTCCAAATATCGGCCCGGATACCGACAGACCCATACGGCAGATGTTGTTCGATGGCATCTGGAACCAAGGACATCACATGCGGCACCATAAGCGGCATGAAAACGAAGCTTGCAAGGACCAGGCTGCCCAGAACCCACGTGCCATTGCGGCTCAACAGCAAGAAGACCGGAAACGAGACCAGCGTCACCATAAACGCCAGCTGCGCGGATTCACTTTCAGAGGAAAAGGCAGCAACTCCGACCACCAAAACCGAAGCAGCGCGCATCACAGCGGCCTGGCCGGATTTCAGGCAAACTAGCGCCAACGGCAAGAATAACACGATTGCAACCGCGGCCCGGTTCATCCGGAAGGCTTCGCTGGCTCCGCCCAAAAGACCTCTGATAGGCGCCTGGAAATAGATTTCTGACACAACAAAAACTGCTGTCGCAATCAAGATAGCGGGCAAAACCACTCTATTGAGACGGCGGGATGGTTCCAGGACCGCAAATGCCGACAATGAAAGTGCAAACAGCAGCAAGTTTCCAGATAAATGGAGCGTTGAATCAATGCCCCTTTGAACCGACGTGGTCCAAAGAATGCTCGCAGCCATACATAGGACCAGCAAAAGACAGATCACGGCTGCCTTGCTCGCGGCAATTCTGACCAATGTTCGCCAAAGTATGTCCCAACCTTTGTCTTTCCAGGCACAAGCAACCAGCAACACTGTGACTGCAACAAATACAGGCGAGGCAATATTCCGTGACAAGACCATCAAGAACGGGGTCGCCATGATTAACGCGGCAACACTGTTTTGGACTAAATATCTGTCGAAATTCATATATCCGGTTTCAAAATAGTATCAGGGCCTGCGGCCCGATCGCGCCTAATAATCCGGCCAACCGGAAAGCCACTCTTGATTAGCAAAATAAGCCGATTACACCAAGGCAAATTGCATTCTTTGCCGTATGGTGTTAGCCGACGCATATCCATTCACCAGTCAATCGCGCGCAGGCGGTATGAAGTTTCTGAACAAAAGACTGATCGCAATCATTCATGACGCTTTCATGTCCGGCTTGGCATTGTTCATGGCGATCGTCGCCCGCTATGGAATTGACTATCTGCCGCCGTCCCAAACGATCGCGGCCTGGATCGCCATTTTCATTGTTATCTCCGCGATTGTCTTCAAGTTCATGGGCCTTGGCCGCGGCCTCTGGCGGTTCGCGTCCCTGGCGGATTTGCGCGCGATTGTCATCGCGTCACTGGCCAGCATTGTCGTTTTTGTCCTCTGCCTGTTTTTGGTGACCCGGCTGGAAGCTTTGCCGAGATCCGTTCCGGTGATCACCTGGTTCATCATGGTGGTCTTGATCGGCGCCCCGCGCCTGGCCTACCGGGCCCATAAGGACGGAGGTCTGGGGCGGCTTGGCGGCATAGGAAAACCGGCGGAAGGCATCAAACACGTGCTGCTGGCTGGCCAAGTGCGCGACGCCGAACAGGCCATTCGAACGCACCACTTGGAACGATCCGGCCTTTACAAGGTGCATGCATTGGTGTGCCCGAATGCGTCCAAGAGCGGGCACAGCATCCGCGGGATCCCGATCCTCGGCAATGTTAACGAACTCGCAGACCTGGCAAAAAGGCTGGAACGGTCCGGTGCAGCTGTTGAAGCCATTTTGTCGGTCACACCCCGGCCGCCTGCGGATTTTACGAAATCGCTCACTCAATCCGCGGCCGAATTGGGCATCCCGGTGAAACGGGCGACGCCCCGGCCTTTGGACTTGAGCGAACCGGATTTCTCCGAACTCACGATTGACGACCTTCTCGGCCGTCCGCCGGTCAAACTCGATACCAGCCGGATGAGTGACCTCATCAATGGCCGCACTATTTTGGTAACCGGAGCGGGCGGCAGCATCGGATCGGAAGTCGTACGCCAGATCCTGAAATATAATCCGTCCCGTCTGGTGCTTATCGAAAACTCCGAGTTTGCGCTTTATAAGATCGACCAGGAAGTTGAGCGGCGGGCACCGGGATTGCACCGCCGTGCCGTGATCGCCGATGTCCGCGATCGGGCCCGAATCCATGAGGTGGTTCAGTTCGAGCAACCGGCGATCATCTTTCATGCGGCCGCGCTCAAACACGTTCCGCTGGTTGAAGACAATCCGCTCGAAGCCATTCAAACGAACCTCATCGGCACCCGCAATGTGGCGGATGCGGCCGTTGCCGCTGGGGCGGAAGGGTTTGTGCTGATTTCCAGCGACAAGGCGGTCAAACCTACTTCCATCATGGGCGCGACCAAACGGGCGGCCGAAGCTTACTGCCAGGCGCTCGATGTTTCGGGCACGGATACCCGGTTCATCACCGTACGGTTCGGCAATGTATTGGGGTCCAATGGCTCTGTGATCCCGCTGTTCCGCCAGCAGATTGAGGCCGGCGGCCCGGTGACCATTACGCACCCGGATATGCGCCGTTATTTCATGACCATTCCGGAGGCTTCCGAACTGGTTTTGCAAGCGGCCGCCTTCAGTGTCGACAATTCCAATCAGCGCGGACGGATTTATGTTTTGGACATGGGCGAGCCGGTGAAAATCACGGACCTTGCCAAGATCCTGATTTCGCTTGCTGGCCTCCGGCCGGAAAAAGACATCGAACTGTCTTTCACCGGGTTGCGCCCCGGCGAGAAAATGTTCGAAGAACTGTTTGAAAGCGATGAGGAAAACCTGCCCTCAGGCGCCGACGGAGTGATCGTGGCCACCGCGAACCTGATGGAACTGGAACGGATTGGCCATCTCGTCACGGACCTGCAAACTTCAACGGCATCCGGGAACGTTCCGCTCAGCATTGCCCATCTGTCGGAAATCGTGCCGACACTGACCAACGAAAAGCTTGAGAAGAAACAGGCTTAGTATTGAGCTAACCGCGGTCGAGTGTGTCCCGTCGGCCTAGCCGAAAACCGGTTCCGCTATTCCTGCTCCGACATCGCAAGCAACCCAAGCGCCGCGACGGTTGCAGCGTCCTTGATCTCGCCAGACTGGATCATTCTGGTGATCTCTTCCCGGCTGAAGGCGGCGGTGAGCATGCCTTGCTCGCCTGGGTCCCGGTTCACCTGGCCAACCTCAAGCTCAGTCGCCAAAAAGACATGCATACCTTGGTTTGAATAACCATAGGCTTCAAACAGGTTGCCAAGTTTGGTCAGGGACTTAGCCCGATAGCCGGTTTCTTCTTCAAGCTCTCCTAGAGCGACCTTTTCCGGGTTCGTTCCCGGTTTCGTTTCCCAGGATCCTTGCGGAAACTCCCAATACCGCGCGCCAACCGGATACCGGTACTGCTGCACGAGTTGAAAACTGCCGTCTGCGTGACGCGGAATGATCAGCGCAAAATCTTCTTTATCGACAATCCCATAGATGCCGTTGGAACCATCGGGAAACTGAACCTGGTCCTCATGGACCTTCATCCATCTGTTTTCATAGACCGTTCGCCGGGAGAGTTTTTTGATCGTTTCCATCAGAGAACTTGGCCGTTAACCGGCAGAGTTCGTCAGCCGTTGCATCAGTTTCGATGCCGTGACTTCCAACGCAAATTTTTCTTCAAACAGCGTGCGAGCAGAACGGCCATAGTCGCTGGCAAGAGCCGGATCGGTCAGAAGCTGTCCCAAGGCCTCGGCCAGGAGTTCCGGCTGGCGCGGCGGTACGAGGCGGCCGGTCTTACCGTCCAGAATGGCTTCCCGGCAGCCGTCCGCATCGGTGGATACGATCGGCATGCCGAATGCCATGGCGTTCAACAGCGCCAGCGGTAGGCATTCCATGGTCGAGGACTGCACATAAACAGACGCAGATGCATAATGGGCGGCCAACTCATCCGGTGACAGGTTCGGGATCAGCTGAACAGACCCGCGCAGATCGTCCTTCAGGATGCGGACCAGAAGATCACGGCTGAGCGCGTTCATCGCCGGCGGATGGGCGCCGATGATATGCAGCTCCGCCTCCATCGGGATCCAGCCTTTTGCGCGGCCGAGGGCAAAGGCTTCGATCAGACTGCGCGTGCCTTTGCGCGGGCCGGTCGACTGAACCGACAGGATCACCGGCTTGCCGCCGGCCGCCCTGACCTCTTCAGATCCCGCGGGACGGCCGCAGGATTTGTCAAAGCCGCTCCAATAAAAGACCTCGCCATCATAACCTTCCTCAGCCCATTTCTGCCGGGTCGCATCGGAGCCGAACAGGAAGGTGAGATTGCCGGCCTTAGCCCGGGCTTCCAATCGCGCCAGCATCTTGCCGGAGCGCATAACGAGGGACGGTTCATAGGTCTCGTGGATGTACCAGAAGGCCGGTCCGGACCATTTTTCCAAAAGCGGCAGCGCCAAAGGCCAGCTGGCGAAGGAATTGATCAAAAGCGGTCCCTTGCCCAAGGTCTTGGACCGGTAGTGCCAGAGACGCAGCCGGGAGCCGACACCGGCAGATCCTTTCGCGGCAAATGAGAACAGCGGCTTCATGAAGCCGGGGATCCGGGGATCGCCGGCAAGGCGGGTCAGAAAATTGCCTGCCCGGCCCAAAAGACGCGATACCCGGCCTTCGGTGACAACAGGGCTGTGCATCTTGGTGTAATCATCGACCAAAGGCCCCGCGCCTAGGCTGATCACCCGGGTCGCAACACCCATGCCATGAAGCGCCGAGGCTACGTCACGCAGAAGTACGGGCGCGCCGGTGCGGCTGAGTTCATGACTGATCAAGGTGACTGCGGATTGCTTCTTATCCCCTTCGGGAGACAGCGCCAGCGCTGGCGTAGATAAACTCTTGTCCGCATTGGCCTTCTGCGCTTCAACAATGTCCTTGTCGTACATCAGGCTCGCCGTTGCCTTTTCCAGATGCGGCGGCCATGGCGTGCTGGCGAGCGAATAACAATCGCGGTCTATGGCTGGAGCAATCGGATTCACTGGAGGATTTTCTGCCGCGTTTTTAAGGTATTTCGCGACAATCCCGGCAACTTCATCGGTGATGCGGTCGTCGCTCTCGCCAATCGTGTTGGTGGCGTGGACCCGATAGGCATAAAGTTTGTCGCGGATCAGAACCGGCTCTTCCAGTGCACTCGCCCGCAGCATGAAATCAAGATCATGCGCATAGCGGTAGTCTTCGAATGTGCCTATCTCCTCAATCAGGGAGCGGTGAAACAGGAAATTACCGGTCGAAACACCGATATTGTAGCGCAGGAGCAGGGACGAGATGTTCGGCGCGAGATCGAGCTCTTGCATCTTCAAATCCGAGTACCAATGCCGCCAGCGGTGATCGGCCGGCAACGGGTTGCCATCATCGTCAATTGGATCGACATAGGTGCAGACGAAACGCGCCTTGCGCGCCATCGCAGTCTCCACGCAGCGGCGGATTCGTCCAGGCAGGAAATAGTCGTCTGAATTGAGGATCGCTAGGTATTCGCCAGTGGCCTTTTCAAGACCCTCATTGATGGTGTTGTGAGCGCCTTTATTCTCACGGCCGCTGACATGGATGGTCAGGCCGTCTTCCTGCGGCAGCTCCGCGACCGTGCGTTTCAGGACTTCCAGGCTGTCGTCCTTGGAGCCATCATCAATGACGATGATTTCAAGAGGACGCCAATCCTGTTTGGCAATCGACAACAGAGCATCCGCCACATAACGCGCATGGTTATAGACCGGCATGACAACCGAGACCAAAGGAGTGGCGGAAGTGGAATTCGTCATTGATCGGCTGGGTCCAGCAGAGTTGAAAACAAGGTGGAGGACTGGCACAAGTCAGACAGCATGCGCGCATACCCTTGGGAGAAAGTGAGGCTAGGCTGCCATTTCAAAACAGCCTGTGCCTTGGAGATGTCCAGAACACTGACCGGGATATCGAAGCTGCGGCCGTCCTGATAGGTGACGGCCGGATTGAGATCCAGCTCGTTGCGCAAAACATCCAGGATCTCATTCAGGGATACTCCCGCGCCGCTGCCGATGTTGAATACTGGCTTGGCTAACGCCGAAATCTCTTCTTCAGGCGCATCTGTCAGCGCCACAAGCGCAGCAGTCAAATCGGCTATGTGGATGTAGTCCCGAACGACACTGCCATCCCCCCAGATGGATATCGGAGTTCCTTCCAGCGCCTGAAAAATGAACGTGCTGGCCGCACCTTGGCGCTTGGCCGGATTTTGACCGGCGCCATAGGGATTGGAAATGCGGGCAATGCGGCAATCGATGCCGTGAGACTTGCGGTAGTAGCTCAGGTAAATCTCAGCCGATGCCTTGGAGGCGCCATAGGCATTGGTCGGATTGAACGGATGGTCTTCATCCACGGGTGTCCGGGTGATTGGACCATAGACTGTGCCGCCAGATGAGGAGAAGATCACTTGTGCTGGTGTTCCAGCTGCCTTACGGGCACGGAGTACTTCCAGCAAAGACACCATTTCGCGCAAATTTGCATCGATATCGGCCACCGGGTTGGCATCCGCAGAAGCTGGGACGGTCGTCCACGCATAGTGATGGATCACATCAATGCCATCGACCAACGCAGCCCAATCGACAGATCCGCTATCGACTTTGCGAAATTCGACCGGCAGCATCTCCTTTATGGCGCTGTTTGGTTCCACCACATCAGCCAGAACCACTGTATCGCCGCGCCGGTGAAGTGCTAAGGCGACATGGCGGCCAATAAATCCACATCCACCGAGAACAAGATGAGCACTCATCGCTGCACCTCAGGCAAATGGGTTGTTGCATAGCCAAAGCCTGCTTGTTCTGCGGCAAACGGCATCACCCGCTCCAGCGCATGGAGAAGCGTGCCGTCTTCCGGCAAAGGTTCAGCCGGATAATCGGCCCAATCGAGACCGAGATCGAACATAGGCTTCAAGGCTTCCCGGCGGGCCCAGAACATGGTGCCAACCGGCCAATCAAAGGCGTTCGGCAGCGGTGTCGTCCGGCCCATTTTTGTCGCCAGTTTTTCTGCAACTTCAAGATTTGCATCCCAGCCGATCAGATGCGGATCTTCCGGGAAGACAAGGCCCAGCTCCGGATCCGCTTTGAAGGCCGCGAGGCAAGCATCTGCTGCTGCATTCTGGCCGCCGATCAGATGCTCCCAAAGGAACGTGCGCCAAGTGTCGCCCATCACCGCTTCCACATGTGGCGATTTTTTGCCATGCACATGGCCAATGACGTCATAGTGTTGCAGCAGATCCGGGTCAAGGCCGCTTAGGAACGGACCAATGTCCCGCCCGAAGTTGCGGACCACTTCGACTTTGACCGTGCCTGGCAGCACCACCCTGGACAGGGCCTGCATGGCGTAATCGGCCCTTTGATCATCTGGTACGGTGATGATCACATCAATGGTGCTGGCGTTCGACTGGAGTTTTTCCAAAAACTCATCAATTAGGTCGACATAGAAAAAATGCCCGTGCAGCAGAGCCTTGATCTCAACAGCATCGGATTTCCTGCCGGACAAAGCGATGACGTCATGGGTCCAGCGGCCAACCTTCTTACCGTTTTCCAGCCAATCTGCCAAAGGATCCCGAGGACTGTCCGGTGTCATGAGGTCTTCGAAATAGATCAAGGGATTGAAGCCTGCGAGCGGACGGCGTAGATCGGTTGGTATCAGCTTCGATCCGGTGGTGCGGGAAACACGGGACCTCAAGAGATAAGTGTGCAGGAAGTCCTGCGGGTATTTGTCGGCTGAGTTGCTTCCGCCAAACACATTCTCGTTGAACGCAGGGGGTTCTGTGGACCGGATCAGCTGATAATCATTGCCGATCAACTCAGCATCCTGTTTTGCTTGTGCCCCAATGCGGATCAGATTTTCGACATAGGCTGCAAGGTCCAGGTGGCTGCTCACCAAGTCCGCGCTTGCTTTGGAGCGCGCTGCATACGCGTCTTTGTCATCGGCAAGTGCATGAACCGACGCCACCATAGGTTCCAGATCCAGGTAAGGTGAAACCAGGGTCTTCAAAGTAGCGTCAACAGCCAGAACGTCGGCAACGCTGCTGCCGTTTTCAAAGCAGAATACCGGTTTTCCGGCCCCCGCAGCAGATACCGCAAACCGGGACATGGCATCGAGCGGCGCGGTCAGAGCAAAAGCATCGGCCAGCCCGATGCCTGTTTCAGTCGCGTTATTTGCACTTACGATCTGGAAGCGGCCCTCAATTCCGGCTCTCCGGATCTGTTCAACGATCAGGCGGTAATAAGCGTTTCCATCCCCGCTGTGCACGTCGTTGGTAAGCCAAACAAACTTCAGCGGCCGACCCGATTTCGTCGCAGCACCGGCTTTTACGGCGAGTGCCAGGAATGTCTCGATGCCAGATTGCGGCCCCAGGTCTCCAGCACCGGCTACAACAAAAGCATCTGCATCTCTTTCCGGCCGGATCCGGTTACGAAGCGCCGCATCTGCGATTGGCTCTTGCCCGTCGACATCCCCATAAGCCGGGGGTGCGATGATGTCCTTCTGCCGGCGGGACAGATAAGTATGCTCGGCCTCGAAAGAGGCGGCCACTGTCTGGGATGGGAAGACCAACCTATGCGCCCACGGCAGAAATTCGTAAGCGCTGCCGAACGGACGAACCGCGGAAGAAAACTCATCAACCAGCTGAACGATGCCAAGACCAGCTGCGGCTAGGCCGCGGATATTGATCCGGCTCTTGAGTGACAAAGAGATTGCAAACTCGGGATGAAGTTCGGCAACAATGCGCGCAAGAACTTCATTGCGGTCAATCGCCTCCATGTCGTTTTCATCCGGAAATTCCACGATGGCCGCATCCCGGCTGGTAAACACCTCAGCCTGGGCGTCGCCTGGTTGGAGCAGGACGATTACGTCTTTGGACGCCTGCAACTGCTTTATCACGTTCAACGTGAACGACATTTCCATGGCAGTCAGATCTGGCTCCACCAAGAGCAAAACTCTGGCTTGGTCCGTATCAGCCAGAACCGGCATGCTCATCCGTTTGGCTGGCGTCACGCAGGGCCGGTCTTCAGCCTGGCCGAACAGAATGAAATGGCGCAGAAGACCGAAACCAGACGTGTCCACGTCCGGATTGCGGCGGGCATAATAATCCGGGTCAAATCCGGCGGACGGCGCCTGGCGCTGCGCTTCGCCGGTCTGGAGATAATGCTCAAGCGGATCCTGATTGGCCGCGCGTGCCTGATCCGTCAACGCATAAGCGTTTTCGTCAAACAACCCGCTCGCCCGAATTGCCTCAACGGCCGGATCCGTTTCGACCTCCGGCGTGCCTTTCAACATCCGGGACAGTTTCGCCTTGACGCGTTTGCCCGCCCGGGTGGCAAGTTCGTCATATCCGACAGCCATTGTGCCGGTTTGTATAAGACTCGCGAACTGCCGCTTGAGCGTTGCCCGATCCTGAAGTGCCTGCGGATTGCCGCTGTTGTAAAGCACATTCAGAGCTTCGTTGATCTCTTCGAGGTCAAGACTGACGGCACCGCCGGTGTTTACAGCGAGGCGGTCCCATTTCAGGGCTTTTGGCATCAGGCTTTCGCGTTCGTCCAAAAAGGCATCACGCTGAGATGAGATTGCATCCCGGTCCCGAGTGACTGCACCGAGCTCCAGATTGACCTCGTGCAGCCGATTTAAGATATCTTCGCCCCAGCGTTGTTTATCGCCGAGTTGGACCGCACGCATGTGCGCGTCGCCCAAAAGCGAAAAGTAACCGCGCACAGTTGCGACCGTGTCGTCTCCCTTGGCACTGCTGAAAAGAAGCGCCAGCAGCGGATCGAGGTTTTCGATCGGAGCACTGCCGGTGTAAGCGACACCCAGGCCGTTCGAATGCATGAATTCAAACGTTGGATACTTTGCTTTGATTTCCTGGAAGTACTGCCAAACACCAAAGTCTTCCCGGTACACATTGGTGTCGTGGAAGAGCACGATGCAGCGGTCGCTCATCTTCGGCAGGTAGGTCTCGAAATCCTCGCGCACTGCTTCATAGGTGTGAAGGCCATCGATGTGCAAAAGATCAACGCTGCCATCTTCGATCTGCTGACGGCCATCGGCAAAACTCATGCGCATCAGGCGGGAGAAATGGCCAAAACGCGTATCGTGCCAGGATTTCAGGTCCGCATAAACATCTTCGCCATAAAGACCGGCTTGCTCGTCTCCAAACCAATGATCAATGCCGAAACACTCTGTGTTGAGCTGATACTTGGCAACAGCCTGCGCGAAGGTGCAGTAGGAATTGCCAGTGTGAACACCAAGCTCAACAAACCGGCGCGGCTCGGAAACAGCCATGATCCAGGCGGCGAACGGCAAATGCCCGGCCCAGGAATCTGGATGCACCAGGCGGTCCGGGATCGACAGTGCCGGTTCCAATCCGCGTTTGCTGGCGCAAATCGCCTGCCAGAGGGTTGTGCTGTCTTCGGAGATCGGTCCGGCTGGTTTTGTCATTCTATGCTCAAATTCCATGCGCTCTGAAAATCCGTGCAAACCACAGCACAGCTTGAGATCTTATGCGCTTTTAAAGACTAATCGCCGGGATTGCCATTGGCAGAGGCCAAAGAAATATCCAGCATAGGAATCCCCATCAGGCCACTGACAGTCTGGCTTGAGTGCGATTTGAAGATCAGCGCATCATGCATCCAATGATGCTGCACGTGTTCTTCTTGCGTTCCATCGGCCACTGCAACGGCAATCACATAAGAGCCCTTCGGCAGCGCCGGCATCGGGAAACGGAACTTTGCGGTAAATGTCGTACCGGCCTTGAAGCTGACCTTGGACGTACCATCGTCCTGCGCCGTGGTTAGGTAGGTGTTGTCACCAAACAGCGCCTGGCCGAGCCGGTCTTTGATGTAGAAACCGACGATGGGCTGATCCAGATCCTGTTCGGCCTTGATATCGCAGGACAGGATTGTCTCCTCACCGCCGACAATCCAACGGTAAGGCTTGCCATCTGGATCGGTGAACCGGACATTTTTGATGCGGGCTCCACCTGCACCAAAGTCACCACCATTGTTTTCTTTAAAGGCAAAGACCTCAAGATCGTTGCGCAGATTGCTTCCGTTCACCCACTCACGCCGGCCATCAATCCAGTCTTCCGGCGGAACAATAATGCGGTCATCCCCGCCGGAGACGTCCGTATCTTCTTCACCTGCTTCATCGGCGTCTTCGGCGTCGGACGGTTTCACGTCATCCTGGAACATCTCGCCGAAATAGAGTTCACACACCGCCTTGGCGCTGCCTTCGGCCTTGAGTTCACCGCCATCCAGCCAGATCGCCCGGTCACACAGGCCGATCACCGCTGCTGTGTCATGGCTGACGAAGAGGATGGTGCCGTTTTCGCGGAATTTTCTCAAATACCGCATACACTTTTGACCGAAAGCGACATCACCCACAGCAAGTGCTTCGTCGATCACCAGAATGTCGGCGTCCACATGGGCGATCACAGCAAATGCGAGACGGACAAACATGCCGCTCGAATAGGTCTTCACCGGCTGATCGATAAACTGGCCGATATCAGCAAACGCAACGATATCGTCGAACCGCTCGTCGACCTCCGCTTTGCTCAGGCCATAAAGCGCCGCGTTGAGATAGACATTCTCCCGGCCAGTGAAATCCGGATTGAAACCGGCACCGAGTTCCAAAAGAGCAGCCACCCGGCCATGGGTTGTGACGGTGCCTTCGGTTGGCGTGAGCGTGCCGCAGATCAACTGAAGAAGTGTCGATTTCCCCGAGCCGTTTCTGCCGATGATGCCGACAGCTTCGCCTTTGACGACATTAAACGACACGTGATCGAGCGCCGTGAACGGCTGATGATATTGGCGCGTGCCAAAACTCACCAATTCAGCCAGGCGATGGATCTGGCGGTTGAACAGCCTGAATTTCTTCGTCAGACCGGAGACTTCGATGACGTTTGTGTTTTGAGCATCAGAGGACATCGGAAAATCCTCTTCTCATCCGCTGGAACGCAGCAAAACCAGCACCAGCGACCCCAAGCGCAATCACATAATAGATCAGCAACCCGGTCCAATCCGGCGGGTCTGTAGTGAACACGACAACGCGGGATTGCTCGATGATGAAAGTCAGTGGATTGAACATGAAGATCGGCCACAGATGGTCCGGAAGCATCGAGATCGGATAAAACACTGGCGACATGAACAACAGCACGGTCGCCGCCAACCCCATCAACTGGCCGATGTCGCGCAAGTAGACAGACGCACCCGCTATCAACCAGGAAATGCCGCACAGCAGAATGGTGAACGGCAGAATGATCACCGGAAGCCAAAGCGTTCCAATGGAAATCGATCCGGTCACAAACAGCTGAAATCCCAGGAAGATAAAGAGGCCAACGAAATACTGGAGCAGGGCGGTCGAGACGACCATCACCGGAAAGATCTCCAGCGGGAACACCAGCCGCTTCACCATATTGGCGTTGGAAACAATGATACTTGGCGCGCGGGTGATGACTTCGGAAATGAAGCTGTGCGTGATCAACCCGATAAACAGCGTCAGCGCAAACCCAAGGCTGCCGTTTGTTGCCGGCGCGGCTCCCTTGGCGGCCCATCGCATCTGAAACACCGTGCCGAACATGAAAGTAAAGATCGCCAGCATCAAAAGCGGAACGAAGAACGTCCACGCCAGCCCCATGATGGAGCCACGGTAACGGGCCAGCATATCCCGGCGGAACAAGGGTGCAGCTATGTTCATATACTGCCCAAATTTGCTCGCTGGTGTGCTCCGATCAGCCAAGGTCATTCACCAGTTCCTGAAGTGCGATCATACTGCTTCATTTCAGACGGTTTTCTTTTCTCATGTTCCGCGCGGAATACGTTATCCAAGGGCCGATCTCAAGCGTGTTGCACCGGCCTGTTCTATGAAACTGAAGTGCAAGCGCCTTTAGAGTTGCAAAATGGCGGAAGCATGATGCTTCCGCCACTCTGATTATGTTGATTTTAACCTCAGGCTTACTTCACCAGACCGAGGCGTTTACCTGAGTAGACTTTGTTGCGGAGCGGGCCCCACCACCAGTCGTTTTCCAGGTACCACTTGATGGTTTTTTCGATGCCGGTGTCGAAGTTTTCTTCCGCGCGCCAGCCGAGTTCGGTTTCCAGCTTGGTCGCATCAATCGCGTAGCGGGCATCATGGCCCGGCCGATCTTCCACATAGGTGATCAGACGCTCGTGCGGGCCGGTCTTCGGGCTGTGCCGGTCGAGGATCGAACAGATTGTCTTGACGACGTCGAGGTTGGTCCGCTCATTGCGGCCGCCGACATTGTATTTCTCGCCGAGGCGGCCCTTGGAGACGATGGTGTAAAGCGCCTTGGCGTGATCATCGACATAGAGCCAGTCGCGCACGTTCATACCCGTGCCATAGATCGGCAGCGGCTGACCGTCGAGCGCATTCAGGATCATCAGCGGAATGAGCTTTTCCGGGAAGTGGTACGGCCCATAGTTGTTGGAACAATTGGACAGAACCACCGGCAGGCCGTAGGTGCGGTACCAGGCAATCGCCAGGTGATCGCTGGCCGCTTTTGACGCCGAATAGGGCGAGGACGGGTCGTAAGGGGTGGTTTCCTTGAAGAGGCCCTCATCGCCGAGCGAGCCGTAGACTTCGTCGGTTGAGACATGGAGGAAGCGGAAGGTGTCTTTTTTCTCGCCGTCCAGGCTGGTCCAGTAGGCGCGCGCCGCTTCCAGCATCGCCATGGTGCCGACCACATTGGTCTGAACGAATTCAGCAGCCCCGGTAATCGAGCGGTCGACATGGCTTTCGGCCGCCAGATGCATGATGTAGTCCGGCTGGAACTCGGCCACCGCCTTGATCATCTCCGGCCCGGCGCAGATGTCTTCCTTTAAGAAGCGGTGATTGGGCGCGTTGTCGACTTCCTTCAAAGATTCCAGATTACCGGCATAGGTCAGTTTGTCGATGGTCAGAACATCTGCGCCAACGTTGCGGACAAGATGGCGGACCAAAGCCGATCCGATGAAGCCGGCACCGCCGGTGACAATTACACGGGTCATGTTGTTACCTGACTGCTTTCAACTTGTGTCTCGGCCTCAAAGGGCGCTCGTTCCGTCATCCGCGACCTTCCTCAGGTAGCGGCCATAGGCGGTCTTTTTGAACATCTCGGCAAACTTCAGAAGCTCGTCCTTCGACAGCCATCCGTTGAGGTAGGAGATCTCTTCGATACAGGCGACATTCATGCCCTGGCGGTGCTGGATCGTGCGGACAAATTCACCCGCTTCCAGAAGGCTGTCATGGGTGCCGGTGTCGAGCCAGGCGTAGCCGCGGGACATGCGCTCGACAAAGAGATTGCCGGCTTCCATGTAAATCCGGTTGAGATCGGTGATCTCATATTCCCCGCGTGCGGACGGCTTCAGGTTCTTGGCGTACTCAACGACCTTGTTGTCGTAGAAATATAGACCAGTGACTGCGAGGCGGGACTTCGGATTGGCCGGCTTTTCTTCCAGCGAGATCGCCCGGCCTTCTGAATCGAGTTCCGCCACGCCGTAGCGCTCCGGATCGTCCACTTCGTAGGCAAAGACAGTTGCGCCCTCTGTGCGGCTGTTCGCGCGCTCCAGAAGATTGGTCAGGCCGGCACCGTAATAGATGTTGTCACCGAGGATCAGTGCGACATTGTCGTCGCCAATGAACTCTTCACCCAGTGTGAACGCCTGAGCAAGGCCATCCGGGCTCGGCTGAACCTTGTAAGAGATCTCCAGGCCGAGCTGGCTGCCATCGCCAAACAGGCGCTTGTAGCTGTCGATGAACTCCGGTGAAGAGATGATCAGGATCTCGCGGATTTTTGCCAGCATCAGCACCGACAGCGGATAATAGATCATCGGCTTGTCGTAGATGGTCATCAGCTGCTTGTTGACGGCCAGAGTGGCCGGGTGAAGCCGGGTGCCGGACCCGCCTGCCAGAATGATACCCTTCATCACGATACGCCTTTTTCCTGTTCGCCCAGCAAAACATCAACGGTGCTGGCCAGTGCGGCGCGCCATTGACAGGGCTCGATACCAAAATCTTGGCTTAACTTGTCTGTATCCAATGCCGAATTGGCCGGACGGCTGGCCGGGGTCGGATAGTCCTTCGTCGGGATCGGCAGCACATTTGGAACTGCAAGTCCGCATGCTTTTAGAAGCTCAAAGATCTCCGAGGCAAAGCCGAACCAGGTGACGGCCTCATCACCGCAAAAGTGATAGACCCCACTGGGTGCGGCTTTGTTGTCCAGCATGCGCAAAACGACTGTCTGACAGGCCTTGGCAATATCCAGGGCAGCCGTCGGGCAGCCGGTCTGATCGTCAACCACTTTGAGTTCTGGCCGATCTGCGAGGCGGATCATGGTCTTGACAAAGTTGCCGCCGGTTGCCGAGAACACCCAGGCGGTGCGCAAGATCACATGACGGCAGCCTGATGTTTGAATGGCGAGCTCGCCGGCCGCTTTGGAGGCGCCATAAACGCCTTGCGGATCAATCGGATCGGTTTCCACATAGGGTCCCGTTTTGGAACCGTCGAACACATAATCGGTCGAGATGTGCACCAGCGGAATATCAAGCTCTTTGGCGGCCTCTGCAAAGGCAGCTGGAGCAAGGCCATTCACCTTGAACGCGGTCAGCAGATCGTCTTCGGCCTTGTCGACCGCCGTATAGGCACCGGAGCTGATGATGGCATCGAACCCGCCAGAGCGGACGTAAGTACCGATCTGATCTGCATTGCTGAGATCAAGGTCTGTGCGCGGAGGGACAACGAGCTCGGTGCCGTCCGGCCACTTCAGACCTGCCAAAGCACTGCCGACCTGGCCCGACCCACCTGTGATGAGAACTCTGGTCATGGCTTACGGCTCGATCTCGACCAGCTTCATCGGAGTGCCGTCATAGGCAAAAGGCGAGTCAAACTCTGCAAGCGCCGGATGCTTGGTGTCCTTGCCGCTCAAAACGGGCTCAGACCCCTCTGCCAGCGGCCAGTCAATCCCGATGTCTTTATCGTTCCACATCAGACCGGCGTCATTGTCCGGGGCGTAGTAGTTGGAGACCTTGTAGGTGACTTCGGTGTTGTCTTCCAAAGTGACAAAACCATGAGCGTAACCCGCCGGGACCAGCAGCTGATCGCCATTCTCGGCAGACAGTTCCACGCCAACCCATTCGCCATAGGTCGGCGAGCCTTTACGGATATCGACCGCGACATCAAAGATCTTGCCGCGGATACAGCGCACCAGCTTGTCCTGCGCAAACGGCGGCGTCTGGAAATGCAGGCCGCGCAACGTGCCGGCCGGCACAGAAAGCGAGTGATTGTCCTGAACGAACTCGCAGTCAATTCCGAGCGGCTCAAACTTCTGTTTGTTGTAGCATTCGGTAAACCAGCCACGGTCATCACCAAATCGACGCGGATGAACTAAAATTACTGTGCCGCTCATATGTGAAGTCGCTCACCTGAATTAGAAAATCAGATTGCCGTTGAGACAAAGTGCTCCAAAGGCCAGCGGCTCCTAGGAAGGACCACACGGACAGACTGGCCGTGGATGCACGCCAACTTTTGCGGCCATCGCATACGATGATACCGGGGGGAGGTCAATGAATTTCGCGGTTTCCGGCAGGCCGGGACGGGATTCACGATAAAGATCTTGTCCCGGCACTGGCGGTAAGCTCTCGTTGCTCCAGTGAAGGGCTAAGCGAGATCGACGTAATAGGCGACCCCTTCATAGGTGTAGTGCCCAAGGGTCGCGATGGTGTTGTCGCGTTCGGTTTCCGAGGTCGTATAAAAATGCGTGCCGTTCTGCGTGTTCAGGAAACGGTAAAGCGCCGTGCCGCCGCTGTCGGCCGTCAGACTGGCGTAATAGACAACACCCTCATCGACAAATTGCGGCAGGTTTGTGCGGATGTTCGAGGCCTCATCAGCGCTCGCAGTATAAAAGTGAACCCCGCTGGCGGAATTGTAAAACCGGAAAACCGCCGCGCCGCCCCCCGCTTCCGTGGCATTGGAGTCAAACGCATTACCCTCATAGGTCATGGTCGGAATGTTGGTGATCACCGAGTTCCGCTCATCAATGCTGGTCGTGAAGAAATGAGACCCAGTGAGCGTGTTGAAGAAGCGGTAAATCTGGAATGGGCTGTTGTCGGCGTCCGGCGTATCGACCGGCAATGTGACAAAGGTTTCCGAACCGGAATCGGCCACCGATGTGTCGATTGTCGGTGTTCCGCCCGGATCCGTAGAGTGGCCAAACCACACATGCGAAATACCTTTATGGATGGCCACACCAATCGCCTGCCAATCCTGTGTCCAAGGCGATTGGTTGGTGATGACATCGTTGTGTGGTGCTGACGATTTCCAGTTATCCAGCGCTTGTTGCGGCGTCATCGTGAAGATCGTCACCGAAGAACCGCTATAGCCGGTGCTGATTTCGTAGCCATTGTCGGTGTAGCTGGTTCCGATGCGCGTCGGCGCATTCCACATATTCGGGTATGTACTGGAATCAGCGCTGTCATAGGGAGCATCGCTCCAGGAATGACCTTCATAAGCGCCCGTGTTGTAGACTGTATCCAGTACATGGCGGCCGGCGGTGGCGGTCAGTCCGGCCGACAAGGGAATAGTGCTGAGGCCAAGGCTCGCCCGATAATCCATAATCAAATTGTAAAGCGTCAGCTCATCGCCATCGATGGTGTCTTCGGTCGTATTCAAGTAATAATTCGTTGCCATGGGTATGCTCCGCGTGTGATCGCCCACTTAAAAATCGCCGATAAGACTGCACTCCAGTTTGACGGAAATGCAGCCATAAAAAGATTTTGAGCCCGGCCGGAATTTGGGCTGCGCGCTTCAGACCATCAACACACCAATCCATACCACTGGCAGGGCGGCAGATGACGCAGCGTCGCAAGGGAACTTTAAAGAACTCGGCAGATCGGCTCAAGCACTTAACCAAGATTCTCAGGACCCTATGCCAAGGGTTTTTCGGCAAAGTTGTACCCTGACTTTACTCAATTCTTTTACGCTTTGATCAGGAATCACTGCCTATAGGAGATTGATCTAATTGGTAAAGTTCACGGAGATCCAATGGCCACCGTTTCCGATTACACTGCATTGCTGAACCAGGATGGCTCCCGCTGGAACGCCTTTACGGCTACCGGGCAACCAGTCGTAATCACCTATAGCTTTATGGATACACTGCCGTCTTACAGCGGCTATGTCGGTTATTCGGGCTTGGCCAATCTGACTGAACTCACGCCAATTTCCGAGAACTTCCGGGCAGCGACACGTGAAATCATCCAGTCCTTTGACAGTGCCTCTGGTCTGGATTTCGTTGAGGTTACCGACAGCGACAGCGTTCAATTGCGCTTGGGTGCCTATGACTTTTCCGGAACGGCACTCTCATCCACCCAAGGATACGCCTACTATCCTGAGTTCGCGCCTTCCTTCACTCCGCTGGAGCTTGCTGGAGATGTTTATTTCAATTCAGCCAATATTGGCGTCAACGGTAGTCCGCAGGACTATGAGAAATTCATCATCGCCCATGAAATCGGCCACGCCCTTGGATTGGACCATACATTCGAAGGCCTCAACATCCTGACCACGCTTCTGGACAACCAGGATAACTCCCTGATGTCCTATACCTTCGGAACAGGCTACTGGTCATCGCCCCGGTCTCTCGATATCCAGGCGCTGGATTACTATTACGGTACGGCAGCAAGCACCGAAGCCGCCGTTGCCGCCTATTACACAGCCTGCGCCGACCGGGTGAACATCTCGCTCGCTCACATCACTGGCGACGGCCAAACGGTCTCCGGAACGCATTCCAGCGATCTCATAACCGGTTCGACCGGCAATGATGTTATCGCCGGGATGGCAGGAAATGACATCATATATGGCAATGCCGGTACCGATCAGGTCCGGTATTACGGATCAGCAGGCAATTACTCTATAACCTTGGAGAACGGTCTCTACACCGTCTCAGTTACGGGAAATGACACCGTGTCGGCCGCCGATGGCAGGGACTACCTGCTTGACGTGGAACAAATCGCGTTTCTGAACTTCAATACAGGCACCGAAGATGTCCGGACGCTGGCAAGTATTGCCGTCGATCAAAGCCAGGACAATGTTGTTTACCGGCTTTATAATCACCAGACCAACGGGCACTTTTTCACCGCCAGTGCGGCGGAAAGAAACCAGATCGTTTCCGAGCTTGCCCATTTCACATTCGAAGGGACTGCGTTTGGTGCAACGAGCACGCCAACTTCCAAGTCTGGCGAGCTCGAAATCTACCGCTTTCTCAACACAACAAATGGTGCGCATTTTTTCACGGCCAGTGAAGCAGAGCGGGATTCCCTGATCCATACATCCGCCGTTTATGCGTATGAGGGGGTGGCGTATTACGGCTTTGAACAAGGCACTGCGAACACGCAGGAACTGTATCGGTTCTTCAATGCAGATACGGGGATACATTTCTATACGGCCAGCGCGGCAGAACGGGATTCAACCATAGTCAACCTGCCGCAGTTTCAGTATGAAGGCCTTGCCTACAATGTTGACTTCATTTCATAACGCAGATTAACCAATTAATGTCGTTCAATAAGGGAATTTGCGTGCACAATACAGTTCGCACGTTCATTGCATTGCCACATTTTATCTTATAAGAACGGCGGCAAATTGAGTTCGGCAATTGCGCGCCGAATATGTTACGTTTCCTCACCGAAGAAAACATGGGAAATCAGATGGTATCGAAAACACCGCTCCAAGCCGCGTACGGCAAGTTTCGAGCCATTATTTTCACGACCTTCGTATTCAGCTTTTCAATCAACATGCTGTTGTTCGCCTCGCCGATCTACATGCTGCAGATCTATGACCGTGTGCTTGGCAGCCGCAACGAAACAACATTGTTGATGATCTCCCTCATCATTTTGTTTTTGCTAATTATTTACGGCTTCTTGGAGTTCATCCGATCCAGGATGCTTGTGCGCGCAGGCCAGCAGTTTGACGATGTTTTGTCGGAATCCTTGTTCAGCCGGGCCGTCAAACTTCGCCTGTCTAATCCCAAAGCTGGCGCAGAATTTATTCTCGCCGACGGTGACAAGATCCGCGAGTTTCTGACCGGCACTGGTATCCTCGCGTTCTTCGACGCACCTTGGACACCGGTCTTTATTGTGGTGTGTTTTTTATTCCACCCATGGCTTGGTTTCTTGGCTTTGGGCGGCAGTGTGATCATTTTCTCGCTTGCGCTTATCAATGAATTTGCGACCCGGAAGCCGCTGAAAGAAGCCAATACCGCGTCCCAGCACGCAAACCAGTTTGCCGGTGCCGTTCTGCAAAACGCGGAAGTCATCCGGTCTATGGGTATGGAAAAGGCTCTGGGCGACCGCTGGCGGGACCGCCACGGCACGGTTTTGGGCGCACAAGCAGCGGCCAGTGACAAAGCCGGCGCCATTTTGACCTTCCAGAAATTTTTCCGGATGACCCTACAGTCGGCGATCCTCGGTCTTGGTGCGTATCTCGCGATCCATCAACAAATTTCGCCAGGCATCATGATCGCCGCTTCAATCATGATGGGCCGCGCACTGCAGCCGTTGGAGCAAGGCGTTGCGCAATGGAAAACCTTCGTTGCTGCCCGTCAGGCACACGCCCGCTTGAAAGGTCTCTTCGACAGCGTACCGGGTGACGAACAGCGCACTGAACTGCCGGATCCGGAAGGGGTTATCACTGTTGAGAACCTGTCTTCCGTTCTTCCAGGGACACGGACTGCGTTTTTGAAGAATCTCAACTTCCAGGTCAATTCCGGTGAAACCGTTGCCGTTATTGGACCGTCTGGTTCTGGTAAATCGAGCCTGATCCGACATCTGGTAGGCGTTTGGCCCGCAGCTGTCGGAACGGTTCGGATTGACGGCGCAGACATTGCTCATTGGAATGCGGACCAGCTTGGCCAGCACCTTGGGTATCTGCCACAGGAAGTCCGGTTGTTCGCCGGGACGATCGCGGAGAATATCTCCCGCTTCACCGGTGGAGAATCTGAGGCCGTGGTCAAGGCGGCGCAGTTGGCTGGTGTTCACGACATGATCCTGCGGCTGCCTGACGGGTATGAAACCCAGGTGGGTGACAACGGCCAGCAACTCTCTGGCGGTCAGCGCCAACGGGTTGGTCTCGCCCGCGCTATGTACGGCATGCCACGCATCATGATCCTTGATGAGCCGAATTCTAACTTGGACAGCGACGGTGAAAACGCTCTTCTTGAAGCCATCAAAACGATGAAAGAAGAAAAAGTCACAGTTGTGCTCGTCACACATAAGACCAATTTGCTTGCCATATGTGACCGCGTCCTGGTGATGCGTGAGGGCATGATGCAGGCCTACACGACACCTCAAGAACTCTTTAAACCGGCCGCAGCAGCAGCGCCTGCCCCGGCAGCAGCGCCCGCAACCGTGCCGGTCGGTCAAGTCAAAGTTCCAAATCAGCAGCCTGCTTAAGAGTGATGACCATGAAATCGAAACGGAAAGCCAGCGCAAATCCGCGGCCGTTCATCATCGCCGGCTATGCGACGATCCTGCTGACCTTTGGTGTAGTTGGCGCCTGGGCGGCCATTGCCAAACTGGACAAGGCCGTCATTGCGCCGGGTATGGTTGAGGTCGAAGCCAACCGCCGCGAAGTCCAGCATTTGGAAGGCGGCATCATCAAGAAAAAGGACATCAAGGAAGGCCAAGTCGTCAAGGCCGGCGATGTTCTGATTGAATTGAATGACGTCCAGGCCCGGGCCAATGTGCAGGTGGTCACCATTCGCCTTCGGATCGCAGAAGCCGTCGAAGCCCGCTTGAAGGCCGAACGGAACCTCGACGAGAAGATCGAGTTCTCTGCATCCTTGCTCGCCGACAAAACACCGGAAGTGGTCGATGCGGTGGCCGATCAGGAACGCATCTTCAATGACCGGACGTCAATCCTGAAGTCTCAGGCTGATATCCTTACCAACCGCATTGAACAGCTGAAACGCGAAAAGGTCGGACTTGGCGAGCAAAAAGAAGCTTTCGTTCGCCGTGCAGAGATCCTGCTCGGACGGCTTGACCGCCTGAAAGAGGGGCTGGAAAGCGGATCGATCCAGAAAAACCTTTATGCGACGTACGAAGACGAGTACGTCGAAATCAAAGCACATGTCGCGCGTATGGACACTGAGGAAGCCAAGGTCGAAAAATCGATTGGCGAGACCAAGTTCCAGATGCTGCAGACCCGTCAGGAATTCCGCGAGCGCGCTTCGACTGAATACAAGGAAATCTATGGTCAGATCCAGGAATTCCGCGAGCAGCAGAAAGTCGCCCAGGATGTTCTCGACCGGACAAAAATCCGCGCACCGATCGACGGAGTGGCCCAGAACATCAAGCTGACCGGCTATGTCATCCAGCGTGGCCAGACGCTTCTGGAGATTGTTCCAGATACCGATGAGATGATCATCAATGCAAGGGTTCAACCGCTCGACATCGACAGCGTGACGGAGGGTCTGGAAGCGGAAGTCAAATTTACTTCTTTCCCGTCCCGGTTCATGCCGATCATTACCGACAAAGTGCAGACGGTCTCCAAGGGTACCATCACCCCGGAAGACACCCGTGAAACACCTTATTATCTCGCGCGGGTTCAAGTCAGCAAGGACGAACTCCCGGAAGATGTGCGCGGGCGCTTGAGTGCTGGCATGCCGGCGGATGTCCTGATCACCAGCGGAGAGCGCACGGTGGTCGATTACATCATTTCACCGCTCACCGATGCGGTCTGGAAGAGTATGCGCGAGGATTGATTTTCCTTTGCAACCGGCGAACAAATCTCATTCGACAAACGGCGGCCAGTGGCCGCCGTTTTTGTATTTGGTCCCAGAACCTCGTCACGCCAAGTCGACGTAAAAGGCGACACCTTCATAATTATAATGCCCGAGCGTGTTGATGATGTTGTCCCGTTCGGCCTCCGAAACGGTGAAAAAATGGCTGCCGTTCTGTGTATTGAAAAACCGGAAGAGCGCGGTGCCGCCATTGCTGGCATCAGCCGAGGCATAATAGGCAATGCCTTCGTCCTGAAAGTTGCTCTGATTCTGCCGGATGTCAGCTGCCTCGGCCGCATTGGCCGTATAAAAATGAACGCTGTTTGACGTGTTGAAAAAGCGGAACACCGCTGTGCCGTTGGCTTCCGTTACGTTTGAATCAAACGCATTGCCTTCATAGCTGAGGCCATCGAGCGTTTCGATCACGGTGTTGCGCTCGGTCAAGCTGGTCGTGAAAAAATGTGAGCCGGTTCCAGTGTTGTAAAACCGGTAGACCTGATAGGCGCTGCCATCGGCGTCCGTTGGCTCCACGACCGCTTGTTCATTGGTGATGGTGGTTCCATTGAAAGTCAGGTTCTCGACATTGGTCAAAAAATCCTTGCCATCGCGGCTGGCGGACGTGTCCGCGACGACGGTTTGACCTTGCGACCCGGTAAAGACCGCATAATCCGACCGCGCGCCGGTGAAAATCACCGTATCACTGCCACCACCGCCATCAATCGTGTTGTTCGCCGAATTGCCGGTAATCGTATCGGCGCCGCTGCCGCCGATGGCGTTTTCGATCACAACCCCATTGGCAATGGTAAATCCACCCTGAATGCCGGACACCCAGGAAACATAACCTCCCGCATTGGCGCCGGTCAGCGGCGCGGCCGTCAGATTGATGGTGAGGCTGGTGGTAGCGCCGGCTCCCGAGATGGTGTCCGTTCCGCCGGTGTCCCAGATGGCATCCCAGCCTGTGCCGATCTGATTGGCTGTTGCCAATGTGTAGGTGTTGTCGCCGGTTTGCGCTGCCTTGGCACCATAGAGGTATTGCACGGCAGCAATATCAAACACCATAGGCCCGATGTTGGTGCCGTAGTCCAGCGTTGTGCGCGGCTCACCAGTCCAGCCAACAGCATAGGACATGGTTGTCCAGATCTGCTGGTTGAGCGCGTTGTCGCCCGTGTCCTGATCATCATTCAGCGTCACGCCTGGAAACGTGGTGCCACTGTGGGGGTGATAGAGCCCAATGACATGGCCGATCTCATGCACCATGGTCTGATAGGTGTCGCCCCCCGGATTGAAATAGGTCAGCGCATTGTTGAAGATGCTGTATTCAATAGTCGGCGGGTTGACACCATCCGCCGGAGCCGTGGTTTGGCCCAATACAAATTCCGAATTGGTCAGCGTTTGCAGGATGTTGGCATCTGAGCGGACCGTCGTTTCCTCAAACGACACATTGGCGACCGTTTCCCATTCGGCAAAAGCGGCTAGCGCGGCGGCCTTTTCCGCCGCCGACCAGGCCCGCTCGCCGGTATCGTCGAAATAGACTTTTAGAGGAGCGGTCGCCGCCCAACGGACCGGATTTGGATTGGCCGGTTCGGTGATCAGCCCGGCAACATAGGCATTCGTTGGGATGGTGGAAACAACGACAAACTCCTGCATGAAAGCCCCCCAAGTTCACGCATGACCGCCAGCCCTAGAAAAGTATTCGGCTGCGGTCTGATGACGGACAGTCTAAACCGACCTCACGGAAGGGGTCCATCAAAAGCGGGGCTCAGACGATGCTTGGGATCTGCTCAGTTTAGGTTCATGCTCTCAAATGCATAATAGGCATTGGCAAATACATCTGAAGCGGGCGTAGAATTTGATGCAAATCAGAGCCATTATGATAACAGCGCTGGCCGGGTTTTGCGGATTTCTGGCAGGCACGGCGCTTCTTGGACCTCAGTTTCTCAATGCGGCAGCGGGTATCACCTGTCCGCCGCACCGGGTGATGATTACCAATCGCTCGTCAAATGAGATCAAGCTCCTGGATATCCGCTGGCTCAATTCTGATGGAATCGCTTGGATTTTTGACAATATGGACCCGCTGAGCATTGGCGCTGGAGCGGATTGGCAAAAAACTGTTTCTTTGACAGGCCTGTCCGCACCGGAAACGTCTGTCAAAGCCCGCTATCAAATCCTTGGCGGCTCCCGCCTGGAGGATGAATTCACGTCGGAACAGACCGTATCGTCTTGCCACTCAGACCGCCACAGTACCCTCAGGATCGTCGACAAACGGCGGTAGGTTTTTCGGTCCGGCAGCTCCGGCAAAGATGGTTCGCATCAACAAGAGGCGGCGCAGCACACTCAGGTGTCATCAACTCACTGCTTTGATGACGGCTATGGGGATGGCAAGCCTCTGCCACACGTACCGTCGTCATTGCCCGGCTTGACCGGGTAATCCATGCCGTGAGGGAGCCGCAAACAGGGCCGTGCTGTTTGGAGACGCAACGGAATGGATCCTCGGGTCAAGCCCGAGGATGACGTCGTGGGACGAGAAACCTTGCCCGCAATAATAGGTCGTCATCCCCGCCCCTGAGCGGGGATCCATACCGTTTCTCTTCCGTTCGCTCAGCCGTTCGTGTGCCTCGGTCTCGCCACACCTTCTGCCGCCATCCCCGGCACCTACTCGCCGGTCCGCCCGCAGCAAATTATGAGGGCTCATCATCAAAGCTCTGCAAACGAGTGGGTCGCTCCCCGATCCCGTCGGGGACAGGTGGGATGACCGGAGATTGCAGGTTCTGCCACCCAAAAACAAAAAACCCCTCCGCATAGGAAGGGGCTCTTTCGTCACTTTTGAAAGACTTGTTAGAGCAATTCGCGTTTATTCAGAACCGCTTTTCTCTGTCTGAAATCTAAGCTTTCAACGCCAAAAGCAATGCTTATTCTTCAGGGAAAACGCGACACGCTCTTAAATCAGTCTTTCGGCAAGGCCGCGGCGAGGGCCTGGGCATAGGCGTTGCGCGCGGTCTGGTAAATCGCAATCTGCTGCTGCAATTCTGCGATCTTGCGGTCGACTGTGGTCATGGAGGACAGCTGATTCAGCGCGTCCTGCGACAGGTCAGAAATCGCATATTCGCGGCCATCAATAGTGATTTTACCGTCGGCTTCAGTCATGAGGATTACGAAACTCCCGTTAATTGAATTTCAAATGTCATGCCGCAGGCCGTTCAGGCCTACTTTTTGACAGTCGGTTACAAGTAGTCGATTCAAGCTATATTGCAACACTGGAATCAGTCTTCGCCGAAAATTACTTCTTAGCCAATTTTCATATTAGAAAATCGTCAAAGAGCATACAAAACCACCACAAAAAAGAGGGCCCCGAAGGGCCCTCTCAGTCTCAGACTTACTGAAACTTGTTATACGATCATTGCGAAGTCGCCAAGCGCGATGCCGGTCAGATCGGTGCCGTTCAGGATTGCAACGTTGGAAACGTTACCAGCTGCAGCATGACCATCGCTATCGTAGAAGACATATGTGCTTCCAGCAATTTCGATAGATGCGATGTATGCCTGACCAGCAGCAATACCGGCAGCAGAAGCAAGTGCTTCAAGCTGTACAGTCGTGCCGGCTGTTGATGCCAGGGTACCTTCGAAGTAGTGAGCCGCATCAAGTGCGTTGCCTGCTGCAGGCAGACCAGCACCAGCGAACTGAGCTTTCGAGAGGTTGATTTTGTCAGAACCGGTCGCAAAGTCTTGGACTGTTACCTGTTCTGTCAAAGTGCTGACAGCACCTGCACCAGCTGTTGCAAGGTCGTTGACGTTCAGATTGTCCGAACCGTCGCCGAGCGTAACAACGTGCTCTTGAGCAGCAGCGATGTTGACGTTGTCGTTACCTGCACCTGCATCAACGGTTACATCACCGCCTGCACCACCTTGCAAAGTAACAGCATCGTTGCCAGTACCGGTGCGGATGCTCGAAGCAGTGGTGGATGCAGCGTTAGCAGAAACAGTGATCACACCAGTCGCAGCCGAAGCATTGAAGTTAGTGGTCACGGCTTCAAGAGCTGTACCAAGGGTGAACGCATCACCACCAGTTACAACGATGTCACGTGCTGTCAGAGCGTTAGCTGTCAGGGTCACACCACCGGTAGAGCCCAGAGCAACGTTCAGGGTTTCAACAGTACCGGTACCGTTTGCGTCGATTGCCAGGTTGGCGATCGTTTGAGCCGTGCCTGCTGCACCATTGTCCAGAGACAGGTTCAAAGTATCGGCGACACCATTGGTCTTCAGCTCAAGCACAGTTGCGCCGGTAGCGTTGCTTGTGATGGAGGTGTTTGCACCATCAGCGAGATCAATGAAGCTAGCAGCGGCACCGGTCGAGCTGATGATGTATGACGCGAACGAGCCGATGTTGTCGACATCCTGCGTTGCGGTACTTGTACCAGCAAGCGCAAAGTTCTCAGCGTTTGTTGTACCGCCCAGACCGCCGGAAGCAACAGCAGTGTTACCATTGATACCGATAGTATCGGAGGTGCCGGAGCCTGCGTCGATGGTGTCAGTAGCTGCGATCGCATCCAGGATAAAGGTGTTGCCACCTGCACCACCAGAGATGGTAAGTGCGCCAGCTGCACCGTTAATGGTCGCGTTGATCGCACCAGTAGCAGCGCTAGAGTTGAACGTACCGCCGGACAGCAGAGTGACCGCAGTGCCGCCACCGATTGTCAGGTTCTGATCGCCAGTAACGTTGACATTGGTGAGGCGGTTTGCGCCAAGGCTGTCATCGGAGTCAAGATTACCAACAATGCTTGCAGAACCGCTGGTGACCAGGTTGACAGTCTCGAAACCGCCATTGCCAGCTGCAGCTGCAGAACCGTTGATGTCGATGGTTCCAACGCCAGTACCGGTGTTACCGATCAGGTTAACCGTCAAAGCGTCGTCAGCGTTAGTGTCACCTGATGCAGTGTTAACTGTCACAGTTGTACCAACACGGTCACCGTTGATGCCGATTTGCTGACCAGTCCAAGCAAGGTTGTTGAAGGTCACGCCATCACCCGCTGCAGCCGGGCTAACAGACCAGAACTGGGTCGCATCCGGAGCAAACGTGGTGTCTAGGGTGGTCACAGCGCCGCCAACACTGGTGATGTTGATGATGTCAGCACCGCTCAGGGTCGGCAAAGTACCGGCGCCGAGGTTCTGTGCACCACCAGATGTGTCAGTGATGTTGACAGTGTCGGTGCCTGCGCCCAGGGAAATCGAGTCAGATACCTGGAGGGTGGAAGTACCGATTGCGCCGCTTGCAACACCGCTAACTGTGTCGTCGCCACCAGAGTCGGTCACGATGTCCTGTGCAGTAGTCAGTGTTGTAGCAACACCTGTGCCAGAACCCGGGGTTTCAACAGTCGGAGCGCCGGAACGGCCTTCGAACTGACCATGAATGACCCAATGCTGGTACAGCTGTGCATCGGTTGTGATACCGGCAGCGGCAAGATCCGTGTTCGCGGCAGCGTAGTCAGCAGCAACAAAAGTAGATGCCGGGAAGGTTGCGAAAGGCAGACGCATTTCCAGAGAACCGTTGGCCAGGAAGTGGTCAAACGGGTTGATGCCGGCAGCTGCAACATCCGGGTACTGGCTCAGATAGAAGCTGGTGTCGAAGGACGCAGACGGATCGGAACCTTCAAAACGGCCGAAGGTGTTGTAGTGCTGCTGCGCGAACTCAGCCCAGGTCAGGCCAGTGGAGCCAGCGGTCGCGATGAACGCGTTATACACGTCCGGGCGATGCGTCTGGTAAAAAGTTGCATCAAATGAAAGAGACATGCTCATTTCTCCTAAGATCTTATTTCTTGTGACGTCACGTCGGGTACGCCGGGTGATCAATCCCGACCACCATATCTCACTGGACAGCTAAAAACTGGCTGTTCAGTGATTGCTGTACAGCTAACACTGTACCGCGCGTCTGACAAGCACTTTCTTGAGGAGAAGTCAAATTTTTTTGAAGTTTTTTAGCAGTCAATTGAATGACTTAGCGTTATTTTTGTAGGCGTGGCAATTATGCCGCAAAAACGCCTCACACAGACAGGAACCGAAGCCCAATTCACCGTCTGCTTAAAACTTCACACCTGAAACTCTGCTGTAAAAAATACCAATCGCAGAAGAATCCCATCCTGCTTAAAATTTTAGCATTTTCTTGAGTGACATGAAAGGTTTTTCAAGGACCTTAATGACAGTGTGATTTCTTATTCCGCTACAAATACGGGTCAATCCCTAACAGGCATTTTTAAGATTCGCAACCCCGGATGGAATTTCGAATCTCCGCTGATTACTCAGTGCCAGATTTCTGGTTAAAAATTAGTTCATAGGTTGTCGGCTCGTAAAACTCGAGCATCTTGATGGCAAAATCCCGCTTGTCGACACCAAGGGCGCCGGCATAGATCTCATAGCGGTCCGCCGGTAACCGGCCTTTGCCGCTCTCAATCTGGGAAATGAAGGTGTAATAGAGCGCACCCATCTTAGTGGCCAAGTCCCGCTGGGAAAGGCCTGCTTGTTCGCGCGCCGCCTTGAGCCAGCTCCCGGCCTGAAGGCGTAAATCCTGGCGTTTATCATCGTTTGTTTTCGCACTGGATTGAAACTGCATATTTTATCGCCACCTTGAGGGGAACCTGCCACAGTCATTTTTTGTACAGGAAATAGTGTGCAAAATCCAGTGCAAATGTGATATTTATGTCGTGGTTGGCAGATTCCGGGGCCTGCGGACTGCATTTTGGCTGGACGCAAACACCTTGAAACCATAGTGTGCCGCCGAACGCATATATAGAGAGACGCATATGGTCGAAATCATTGCCTTTCCGGGCAGGTCGTCTTCATCGATCATTGATACAACCAGGCTCAATTTAGAGGGCACGGTGGACTTGACGCAGGCGCAGGTGACCCCTGTGCCGCAAGTTGGAACGACTGTTGACGGCACACTTGTGGTCAGCGCACCGGAGACGGCAACCGCGTTTCCAGAGGGCGACTGGACCAACCAGGAGCTGGCGGATCTCTACCGGGTCGAATCGCTTTTGGTCCAGGCCGGCATCAAGATGTCGACCGGCCGCGGTGTCACGGACGAAAACGACCCGTGGTTCGTGTTCTGCCGCGAAGACGGCGATGTGTTTGTTCACCTTGCGCGCGCCGACGGCCGCTATCTGCTGGACAGTCCTGGCCTCTCCGGCCTGCTGGAAGGCCCCGATTTCACCACCCTAATCGACAGGTTCGTCGAGCAGCTGGCCGCTTTGCGTCAGCCGGAAGACACTGGCAATGTGGTCAGCTTCCGGCCGAAGATGCTAAAAGACAACACGGTTTATCTGCATCCGTCTGTTCTGCTTGCCGCGCTCATCTGGACGCTGTATCTGGCCTCCGACGACATCGCCAGCGCGACAGAAGCGGCCGGTGACATGGCGGAAGACATGATTCTGCCGGTCGATCAGCTGCTGAAGTTTGATCAAGCGGGCGACGACCCGCTTTCGGACGCTGGTTCCGCACCGTTTGGCGATAGCACCGACCGTCCGGAAACAAAAGCTGGCCAAAACAGCCAATCCGACACCGCGTCGGGCGCGGCCTACCCAGACAGTGATCGTGGAGCACCGGGCTCTGACCGGTTGGTCGCCGGTTTCAGCGCCATGGCGGCAACGGCCTCGCCGGCAGCACAAGCAGTGTCCGCCAGCCTTGCCATCATCGCCTTTAGCTATGGGTTTTACGGATCCCAAGCTGGCAAGGATAGCGACGCGACATCCGGCAACGAATTTTCGATTGCCGGCCTCCAATTTGCTCTACGGGAACTTGCTGAAAGCGTTTCTGTCTCGGCCCGGCACGTTGCGGATCAAATCCCGGGCGAAGTCCAAACCGGGTTTGATGCCACACCTGTTGTGCTGGAAAGCTTGGAAGGCGCATCCCCGATCGAAGTGGCCGATGTTGTCGACTTCCAGCTGCATCTTGCAGATTTGGCCGCCGATACGGCTGTGAGTGATCTAACTGCATTGGAGGCTCCAATTGACGAGCCGCGGGCCCGGACAACTGAGGCCGAAAATGCAGGCCATGCGGCTGAGCCCGATGGCGTGAGCGAGGAAACAACTGCTGTTTCCCACGATAACGAAACTGCTTCCGCGGAACCAACACAGCAAGATCCAACTCCTACGGCACAACCGGCCGCTTCTCCAGCCGAAACGGACATTTCCTCTGACAGTGTTACGACGGCCGCGCTGGACAAGCTCAGCTCCGGGTCCAGCTATACAGTTGGGGTTGCCGCTGTTTCGACGACCATGAACCAGGACGATTTTGATACGTTCACAGGTTTCCTACAGACTTGGAGATCTGATAGCGAACCTAATGGTCTAGATAACGATGCCGGTACGGATGGCGATCTTGCGGCCGTCTCAGATTTGCTCCCGGGCCTGAGTGACCCGCAAACCGATGGACCCGCAGCCCCGGCCCCAGCAGAACCGGCGCCGGGGCTCGGCACCGCCGACCCAAGCGAGCCTGAAGCGCCAAGGGTTTCTGCGGTCAATGCGGAAATTGAGACGCTTGACAGCTCTGCCGATTTCTTCCTTTCAAACGTCTTGCATATCATCGACACCGTCGAAATCGTGTTTTTCAATTCCGGATCCACGACCGAACTCGTGTTCTACGACAAATCTGCGGTAGACGATGCGACCGACCGCCCTCATGCCCGCAGCTGGGTCAACGACGACGGTATGGTGGTTTCGATGGTCGGTCACTATCAAGATTTCGTAGCTTACGGTTTGGTCTAGTTTCATGAGTGAGACACCTTCCGCGCCCGGGGCCCAGTCCCGGGTCTGCGGTGTTGTGGTCACGTTCCACCCCGACATTCCTGCGCTCACACGCCTGCTTGAGCTGATCGCACCGCAGGTCGACAGCCTGGTGATTGTCGACAATGGATCGGACACCGACCTGACATCGCTTAAAGAGACCTTCCATGCACAGCTGGAATGTCTTGGTGAGAATTATGGCATCGCTCGGGCTCAAAATGTTGGCATAAAAATCGCCCGGGAGCTGAAGGCCAGCCACGTTTTGCTGCTCGACCAGGACAGCCTTCCTGCACCCGATATGGTTGACCAGCTCATCGCCGCAGAACACAGCCTCCGGGCGGACGGCAAGAAAGTTGCGGCCGTTGGTGCCAATTATGTCGACCCGCGCCAAGGCGAGACCGGATCCTTCGTTTACCGGGATGGGTTGAGACTGAAACGGCGGCCGATGACAGCCCCGGATGCTATTGTCGAAACCGACTTTTTGATCGCCTCCGGCAGCCTCACACCGATCGACGTCTTCGACGAAGTCGGCGACATGGTCGACGAACTGTTCATTGATTATGTCGACATTGAATGGGGTCTTCGTGCCCGCGCAATGGGATACTTCAGTTATGGTGTCTTCAGCGCGCATATGGAGCATGCCCTTGGTGATGATCACATCCCGTTCCGGGGGCATCGCGTGCCGCTCCACAGCCCTTTGCGTCATTATTATCAGTTGCGCAACGCCGTCTGGTTGATACGGCAGTCCTGGTTGCCAAAAGTGTGGACCGCCCTGTTGGTGTGGCGCATGTTCCGACAGTTTCTCTTTTTCACCGCGGCCGCCCCAAAGGGATTGAAGCACGGCCAGATGATGCTCGCCGGCATAGCCGATGGGCTGCGCGGGCGCATGGGCGCCAAGTAGATGACTGCGGACAAACCAGCCCAGACCCCTGAGACCAAGCCGTTTCTGACGGTTTCTCTGGTGGTTTACCGGCCTGATCCAGCCGTTTTCAAAGCCACGCTTAAAAGCCTTTCAACGGCAATAGAAAGACTTGGCACGGTCGATACGAAGGTCTTTATCATCCAGAATTGCAAGACAGAAGCTGTGCCAGACCTCGCAGCTACAGCTTTTCAAGGCATCCCTTTCGAGATCCTGGAAGGACACGGCAATATCGGTTTTGGCCGGGGCCACAATCTTGTGCTTGCCGACACCGGTCAGATCCATTTGGTGCTCAATCCAGATATTGAAATGGCTGAAGATGCGCTTGTTCAAGCGGTCGATTTTCTTAAAAAACACGATGACTGCGGCTTGCTGACTCCTCATGCCTGCTGGCCCGATGGAACCCGGCAGTTTTTGTGCAAGCGTTATCCAGCGCTCTTCGATTTGCTTTTGCGCGGGTTCGCTCCACATTTTTTGAGAAAACTATTTAGCAAACGTCTCGCCCGCTATGAAATGAGCGCAGAAACCGGCTTAGAAACTTTTTGGGCTCCGCCGATTGTAAGTGGATGTTTTATGATGTTCCGCGGCGATGTTTACCGGAAACTCGGTGGATTTGACCCCCGGTTCTTTCTCTATTTTGAAGATTTTGATCTGGCCCTACGTGCCGGAAAGATCACCCGGATTGCATACGTTCCGGCAATTCGTATTGTTCATGAAGGTGGCCACGCTGCCCGAAAAGGATTTGCCCACATCAAGCTGTTTGCAAGATCCGCATTCCAATTCTACCAGCTTCATGGCCTGAAGATTTTCTAATCAACTGCTTAGGAACCGGGAGGAGCAGCCACTATCAATAGCATCCTACCAGGATAGCGAAAAAGGCTGTGAATTCGGATCACGTCACATCCCCTTCGCTGACGATGATCAGTGGCCGGGCGGAGGCTGGAGGATTGAGTTTCTGGAGCGCAGCAAATCCGGCGGCACCTGACGGCGTTGTTGCCGGAAGATCCTGCACCTTCAGAGCGGTTACGGCCGCCATAGCTTCGTCATCGCTCACGGTCAAAAAGGTGTTCGCTGCGTCCCGAAGAATTTCGAACGCTAACAAAGACGCAGTTTTACAATCCAGGCGGCCCATGTTCGATGTTGGACCCTGAACATCAACGACCTTGCCGGCCCGGACGGCCTCCCGAAGACATGGAGCTGCATCCGGCTCCACCACAATGATCTGCGGTTGGACAGACCAGTTTTTGCGGATCATATAGGCGACTGCGGCGGCCATTCCTCCAACACCTGCTTGAAGGAACACATGGCTCGGCCATTCGCCGCAGCGTGAATAGGTTTCCCGCAATTCTTCGGCCAACACCGTGTACCCTTCCATCACCAGGCGGGGCGGTTCGGTGTACCCCGGCCACGACCCGTCAGCCAAGTGAATGAAATCGTTGGCTTCTGCATCCTCAATGGCGGCTTGGATACTGTCTTCGTAGGTGGCACCAGAGCGGATAACCTTCGCGCCGACGGCCTGCAGCCGAGCGACAAAGCTTTCGGGTACTGTATCCGCCAAATGGATCCGGGCATTAGCACCAAAAATCTGGGCGCCCTTGGCAACGGCCATGCCGTGATTACCGGCACTTGCGCAGACGAAGGTTTTTCCCTTTGCCCTTTTTCGGATCATATCCAAGGTAACCGTATCCGGGACCGAAGCGCCAAGACACAGGCGGGCTACGGCATAAATGCCACCGAGCGCCTTGAACGCACCAAGGCCCATGCGCCCGGTCTCATCCTTGATCTGAACGGTCCACGGTTCAAATGTCCGCTCCAGAAGTGGGGTCGCAGCGGCATCTGACCAGAGTGTCATTAGCTGGGCGGTATGCTCGTGATCGAGCTTAAACGATAGCTTTTCCATAAACCGAGACTAGACAATTACGTTGATCAGAATGTTTCACTGAGTTAGGTTTTTCGAGAAAATTTCTCAATATTTTGGGAAGATCGTATGAAAATCGATCAAGTTGACGTCACTATCCTCAATACGTTGCAGGACAATGCACGCACCAGCCTTGAGCAATTGGCTCATCTGACCGGCGTGTCGACCGCCTCGGTCCAGCGCCGCTTGAAGGCCTTGCGGGAATCCGGCCTCATCTTGCGCGAAGTGGCGATCCTGGACGGCGCCAAGCTTGGACTGGCCATGAGTTTCATCATCATGGTGGAATTGGAACGGGAACGGCTGGATCAGATCGATGCCTTTGTAAATCGGGCACGGCAGGAACCCCAAGTGCAGCAATGTTATTATGTCACGGGGGATGCGGATTTCTGTTTGATATGCATGACCAAAGACATGCAGGAGTTCGAGGCACTGACCCATCGCCTGTTCTTCCAGAACGCCAATGTCCGTCGATTCCGGACATCAGTTGTGATGGGCCGCAAGAAAGTTGGCTTGGAAGTGCCACTGGAGGCAGAATGACAAATGTTATTAATGTCTATTGTCATTCCGCAACGCAGACAAGCACCGCTGAATAAATCACTTTTCCTGTCGCAGAGTTGTGTACTCAACCCGCATATGTTTAGATTTTAAAATTAAATAGTTCTAGTATTGGGGGATGTTGTGGCAGTTATTAATACAATTCCGCTCACAAGAAATGTTGTCAGCGATTACGTCCTTTACAATCCTCTGCTCAAATGGGGAACCAGCGGTGTAGCCGGAACGCCTGGTGGCGAGGTTACCTGGAGTTTTGCCACATCTCCGATATCTGGAACCAACAACGGCACATCCTATACCTCCGATGCAGCGATAACCGACCCCAATTTTCAGCAAGCCATTCGCCAAGCGTTTGATACCTGGGCCGCTGTCGCCAACATCACTTTCCGAGAAGTAACCGATTCGAGCAGTGTGCAAATCCGCTTTGCAATGGATGCTATTGATGGTGTGAGCAACACACTGGGGTTTGCGGATACGCGCGCGACTTCTGTTGACGGCGGTGTCACGTGGACCAATACACTTTCACATGTCATTTACGACACAGCTGAAAGCTGGACGACAACAGCATTTCTAAGCACTTCGATCCATGAAATTGGCCATAGCTTAGGCATTGATCACAGTGACGTTCCTGGCAGCATCATGCAAGCTGTCACCGTTGGCGATAATTATGGAACAACGCTGACACAGGATGACATTAACGCCGTCCAGGCCGTTTATGGCACCAATTCTGATCCACTCGCGGCCGTCGAGAACATCTTCCGGTTTTTCAATCCGACCACGGGCTCGCACTATTTTGCGACCGGTGACACCCAACGCTCAACAATTGCAGCCTCCAATCCGAGCTGGTTGAACGAAGGCGCGGCCTTCCAGGCGGCGACCACGCAAGAGACGGGAACAATCCCCGTTGTCCGCATGTTTAATGAATCCTCCGGCCGATATCTCTTTACAGCAGACACGACTGAGATTTCGATCATTCAAAACCAAGGCTGGTCCCAACAGCAATCCGGCGTTTGGTTTGTAACACGTGGAGAAGAAGCCGCTCTTGGTTACACCACAGGGGTGTTCCGGCTCTATGTCCCGGCTTTGCAGGGACATGTCTATTCTTCAAACCAGGCTGAAATCGATATTCTACTGACCACACTCAACGCAACCAATGAAGGGGCGGCCTATTTCCTCAATCCATCCCTGACAGCTTCCGCCGCAATGAGTTTCGAATACGGCTTGGATGACACGATGGACGCAGAGACCGTTGCTGCCCTCGTGGGTCTTCAGGCGCCAGAAAACAACATTGAATTCGGATAGAATAGCCGACTTATCGAACCGCCAAGATCAGTCAGTGAGTTCACGCCTATCGTCCCCATGGCCGCGACTAGGCCATGAAAAGGCCGTAGGAATTGCGTGTAAAAACGCAGTTCTTGCAAATATGCGATGATTTAGAGGCTTGAAATCACTTATGTCGGCAGGATAGTATCCTTTTTTGGATCCAATATCCTATAATGCTCTTGCCGATGTGAAGGTACAACTATAATGAACGGCTTTGCCCATGCTGGTGACGCAAACACGTCGCTTGGCGGCGTTCGCAAAATATTGTTTGAAACCTACGACCTTCAGGGATCTATCAACGGGCTTCCCGGCGAACACGATCTAAATTTCAAAATCGGCGGAATAGACGGCAAGGACTATCTGTTAAAACTTCATGCCGATGACGACGATGACATTCTGGACATGCAAGTTGCCGTGTTGGAACACCTGAACAAGGTTGATCCAGGCTTACCAGTTTCAAGGGCCATTCCAGACCTTGACGGCAATAACATGAGTTCAAACACCTTTGAGGGTCCGCGCAAAGTACGGCTTTTGACTTGGCTGGCCGGAGACATTTGGGCAAAAGCAGAGAACCGCGGCTCCGAGGCTATAGACACCCTCGGCGCACTGCTCGCCCGGCTAGACAAGAGCCTGGAAAGCTTCCAGCATCCGGGCGCTCAAAGGAGCTATGACTGGGATATTGCCCAAGCCTCAAAGCACCTGACTTATTGCAAATTCATCGATGATGCCGACAAGCGCAAAACGGTTGAGGAGATTCTCAACCGATTTGTATCAGATGTCCTGCCCCGGCTACAAAACTGCCCACGCCAGGTCATTCACAACGACGCCAACGACTACAATGTCCTGCTGGATAAAACCGGTCGGGTTAGCGGCTTGCTCGACTTCGGCGATATGGTGGAAAGCTATCGGGTGGTCGAGATTGCCGTTGCCAGCGCTTATGCACTGATTGGCACCGAAGACCCCATCGGAACAGCGGCTCGGTTGGCAAGAGCTTATCATCAGGTCAATCCGATTACCGAAGACGAATGCGACTTGATCGTCGACCTGATCAAGACACGATATGCAGTCTCTATATGCATGGCAGCCAAACAGATCCGGGAGGCACCGGAAAACCACTATCTGCTGGTCAGTCAGGAAGATGTGTGGCGCGAGCTCCGGCGCGTTAACACCGAAAACCATCGCTTGGCTGTCTTGCGTCTACGTGCAGCTTGCGGGTTGCCCCCTATTCCAAAAGCCCGGCAGATTATGCGCTGGCTTGAAGAAAACGCCCATACGTTTGCGCCTGTAATCCGGCCAGAAACACCTAAACCAAAAACAATCACTTTCGATTTTACCACGTCGGCACCAGATGCATCGCAAATCTCAGCCTTTTCTGGGATCGAATTTGATGCCTATTGCGATGATAAGATCCTTGAGGCCAAAGCCGACTTTGGCATTGGCCTTTATGGTGAAAACCGGACAATTTACAAAAGCGACGCGTTTGAAACCGCCAACACTTCCGCCCGGCGCTCCATTCACCTGGGCATCGATCTGTTTACACCGGCGCACGAACCAGTTTACGCGCCGCTAAAAGGCACGTGTGCATTCCTTTATGACGATGCTGTCGAAAATGGCTTTGGACCAACTGTGCTCCTTGAGCATAAGACCAAAACGGGAGATGTCTTCTGGACCCTATATGGTCATTTGTCCCGCCAAAGCTTCGCCAAGCTGAAGACAGGGCAGAAAATATCCCGGGGCCAAGCCTTTGCCGAGATCGGCCGCCGTGAGGAAAACGGAAGCTGGCCGCCACATTTGCACTTTCAACTGGTTACTGATCATCTGGGACTGGAAGCGCAAATGCATGGCGTCGGTGTCCGCCAGCAATGGTCTGTCTGGCGTGATATCAGCCCGGATCCAAGTGTCTTTCTAGGTTTGAACGTTCCCGCAGCAACTGTGGTTGCAAGGGACAAAGACAGCCTGATCCACGAGCGTCACGCTCAGCTTGGCCGCGCCTTGAGCATTGCCTACCAAGACGCTCCGCTGAACATTGTCAGCGGGGACGGTTGTTATCTCATCGATGAAACCGGCAAACGCTGGCTCGATATGGTCAACAACGTCTGCCATGTCGGACACTGCCACCCACGTGTGGTCAACGCCGCCCAACAGCAGATCGCTGAGCTGAACACCAATTCCCGCTATCTGCATGACAATCTGGTTGAATACTCCAATCGGTTGGTCGGCCTTTTTCCGGACCCGCTGAACGTTTGTTACTTCGTCAACTCCGGCAGCGAGGCCAATGACCTGGCCATCCGGATCGCCCGTGCTCATACTGGCAACCACGATCTTTTGACTGTCGATCACGCCTACCACGGCCATCTGTCCAGCCTGATTGACGTTAGTCCATACAAGTTTGCCGGCAATGGCGGCTCTGGCCGACCCAAGCATGTTCAAGTTGCTGAGATGCCCGATCTTTACCGGGGCCGCTGGCGTTACGGTGACATGGATGCTGGAAAGAACTATGCGGCCGATGTGCACCGGCAGATCGAGGGGCTTGCCGCGGAAAACAAAAATCCGGCCCTCTTCTTCAGCGAAGGGATCCTGGGCACGGGTGGCCAGCTCACCCTGCCCGACGGTTATCTGAAGGAAGCTTATGCGCATGTTCGGGCCGCAGGCGGTCTGTGCCTAGCAGATGAGGTTCAGGTGGGCTTTGGCCGGGTCGGCTCACACATGTGGGCCTTTGAGACACAAGATGTCGTGCCGGACATTGTCACGCTCGGAAAACCCATCGGCAACGGTCATCCAATGGCCGCGGTGATCACCACACCAGAAATCGCAGCTTCCTTTGCCAATGGCATGGAGTACTTCAACACCTTCGGCGGCAACCCCGTCTCGGCAGCAACCGGGCTTGCTGTCTTAGATGTCATCAGAGATGAGCGGCTTCAGCACAAATGCCTTGTCACCGGCCATAGGCTGATGGACGGCGCCCGCGAGCTCGCCGAAAAACACCCGCTGATCGGCGATGTCCGCGGGATGGGCCTCTTCATTGGAATTGAGCTGGTCAAAGACCGCAAGACCCTCGAACCTGCCGCAAAAGAATTGGCGAAGATCATCCAGGTTTTGAAGGAAGACCACGCGATTCTTCTCTCGAGCGAAGGCCCCTTTGACAATGTCTTGAAAATCAAACCGCCGGCGCAATTTGGCACGGCAGAATGCGATCACTTCCTGAATGCCCTTGATGACACTCTGGGTAAAATCAACTGAGACAGCAAGGCTCTGACAAACAGCGCAGTTTTTGCATGGTCCGCTCTGGACATCTCCTCATCCGGTGAATAACTAATTTCAACGCATCCAAGATGCGAAGCGCCCGCCGGATCTGGAATTCAGAAGAGACAGCATGCTTCCCAAAAAACGCGCGTTTATCACCGGGTCCGCCGGCTTCATCGGATTTCACCTTGCCGAGCTTTTGCTGCAGGAGGGCTGGGCGGTCGCCGGTCTCGACGGCATGACGGATTATTATGATGTCCGTTTGAAAGAACGCCGCCACGAGATCCTGCACCAGCATGGCTCGTTTTCGTCGACCATCGCGCGGCTGGAGGACAACGACCGCGTCTCTGTAGCGATCGCTGACTTCAAGCCGGATGTAATCATCCATTTGGCGGCTCAAGCAGGCGTCCGCTACAGCCTGGAAAATCCGCGCGCCTATGTTGATGCCAATGTTGTCGGCACCATGAATGTTATGGAGGCGGCCAGGGCGGCGGACGTCCAGCATCTCTTGATAGCCTCAACCAGTTCGGTCTATGGCGCCAACACCCAGATGCCGTTTGATGAGCAACAGAAAACCGATACGCCGCTGACCATCTATGCTGCGACCAAAAAGGCCAATGAAGCGATGGGCCATGCCTGGGCGCACATCCATCAAATCCCGATCACCATGTTCCGTTTTTTCACGGTTTATGGTCCCTGGGGACGGCCGGATATGGCGCTCTTCAAGTTCACCAAGGGCATTCTGGAAGAAACCCCGATCGACATCTACAATCATGGCGATATGTTTCGGGACTTCACCTATGTAGAAGATCTGGTGCGCGGCATCCGTGGCCTGATAGATGCGATCCCAGGTGCGGGCAATGTGACATCGGAGAAAGACAACTTGAGCCCGGTCGCGCCCTATCGCGTCGTCAATATCGGTAACTCGGACAAGGTCCGGCTCTTGGATTTCATCGAGGCAATTGAGGCTGAGCTTGGCAAGAAGGCAATCCGCAACATGATGCCGATGCAGACCGGTGATGTGCCGGCAACCTGGGCCGACGCAACCCTGCTTCAAGACCTGACCGGTTACCGGCCGCAAACCCCGTTCCAGGAAGGCGTTGCCAGATTTGTTGCGTGGTACCGCGACTACTACAAGGTTTAAGGCAGATTATGTTGCGCCAAACCCCGAACACCGCAAAAATTGCCGTCATCGGCCTTGGGTATGTCGGCCTGCCGTTGGCGAGCGAATTCGGCAAAACACAATCCGTCACCGGTTTCGACATCAACCCGGAACGCATCGCTCAGCTAGAAACCGGCACCGATACCACGCTGGAGGTATCTGAAGGCGAGCTCGCTGCTGCCCGGCACCTGACTTTTACGAGCGACCCGCAAGATCTTGCCGACTGCACGACTTTCATCGTTACTGTGCCGACGCCGATTGACAGCTACAAACAGCCGGACCTTGGACCTTTACTCCGGGCTAGCGAAGCGATCGGCAAGGTTCTGAAAACCGGCGATGTGGTGATTTACGAATCCACCGTTTACCCCGGCGCGACCGAAGAAGATTGTGTTCCTGTGTTGGAACGGGTTTCAGGTCTGACCTTCAACGTGGATTTTTTTGCAGGATACAGTCCCGAGCGGATCAACCCGGGCGACAAGAACCATCGCCTACCGGATATCTGCAAGGTTACATCCGGCTCGACACCAGAGGTCGCCGAGTTCGTGGATCGGCTCTACGCCTCAATTGTCAAAGCCGGGACCCACAAAGCGCCGTCGATCCGGGTCGCGGAAGCGGCCAAAGTGATTGAAAACACCCAGCGGGATCTCAACATCGCACTTATCAACGAGCTGGCGATCATCTTCAACCGGCTGGACATCGACACCAAAGCGGTGTTGGAAGCGGCTGGAACCAAATGGAATTTCCTACCCTTCCGGCCAGGTCTTGTCGGTGGCCACTGCATCGGGGTCGATCCTTATTACCTGACGCATAAGGCCCAGGCGACAGGCTATCACCCGGAGATCATTCTGGCGGGGCGTCGGCTTAATGACGGCATGGGTTCTTACGTGGTTTCTCAGCTGGTCAAAGCCATGACCCGTAAGAGCTTGCCGATGACCGGCGCACGAATTCTGGTCATGGGATTGGCGTTCAAAGAAAACTGCCCAGACCTCAGAAACACTGGTGTCGTCAGCATCATTGAAGAACTCAAGGATTATAATGTCGATGTAGACGTTTATGACCCGTGGGTGGATGGCATTGACGCCGCAAGCGAATACGGCATTCATCCGGTGAGTGACCCCACGCCTGGTGACTACGATGCGATCGTTGTCGCGGTCGCGCACCAGCAGTTCAAAGAATTGGGAATTGAAAAAATCCGCGCCTTCGGCAAGGCAAACCACCTGATTTACGATTTGAAGAACGTTTTTTCCGGCGGCGATGTAGATCTGCGGCTCTAATTTCCGTCAAACACCGCAACACAGGCTTTACCAGAAATCCACTTAGCCGGTTTCAGCCAGACGCGTGTACACAATCGTTCAAGACGCTTGAAAACACCTGAGATAGGTTGTTCCAATCTGAATTCTGTTTTAAGCGCCCGCACTTTGCGCAAGCGTGGGCACGACAGACACATTGGACAGGAACCTGATCGAACTATGCAGCCGATAAATCTTTCTGACAAACTGACCAAATTCGCGACCCACTGGGATCCACATGTTGTTGGCGACTACAACACCAACGATGTCATGGTGGTGAAATTCAAAGGAGAATTTCCGTTTCACCAGCACGAAAACACGGATGACTTTTTCCTCGTTCTCGACGGCGAAATGATCATGGATATCGAAGGCCAAGAGCCTCAGGTGGTCAAAGCCGGTGAGCTTTTCATCGTGCCGAAAGGGGTCGTGCACCGGCCACGCGCGGACGAAGAGGTCAAGGTTTTGCTCATTGAGCCAAAAGGCGAGCCTAATTCCGGCGACGCCGACCGCGAACCGGCGCCCAAGCCAAGAATTTGAGCGCCGGCTCCTAACAGTAAACGGCTAGATGCAGCGGCCGCCGTCGACTTCCATGGCAACGCCGGTGATCATACCGGCTTCATCGGAACAAAGGTAACAGGCGGCATTGCCGAGGTCTTCGGGTGTCGAGAATCGCCCGATCGGAATGGTGGACAAAAACTTTGCCCGCATTTCCGGAGTGTCTTCACCCATGAAACTTTTCAGGAGCGGGGTTTCTCCGGCCACCGGGCAGAGCGCGTTAACGCGCACACCATTTGGAGCCAATTCAACGGCCATGGTTTTGGTCGCGGTCACCATCCAGCCCTTGGAGGCGTTGTACCAATTGAGCTTCGGGCGCGGGCTGAGCCCTGCGGTCGAAGCGACATTGAGAATCGCACCGGAGCCTCGGCCGATCATCGCCGGAACGAAGTGTTTTGTGGTCAGGTAGACGGATTTGCAGTTGACCGCCATCACCCGGTCGAACTCATCTTCTGTCACATCTTGCATTGGTTTCGGCAGATGGGTGATGCCGGCGTTGTTCACCAGAATGTCGACGCCGCCGAGTTTTGAAGCCGCGATTTCAGCCAGCTCCGCCACGCTGTCGTTGCTAGCGACATCGGCTTTGGCCGCAAACCCTCCGACTTCTGCCGCGACTTCTTCGGCCAAATCCAGATTCAGATCCGCAATTAGGACCTTGGCGCCTTCCGCTGCGAACTTGCGCACGATGCCCGCTCCAAAGCCGGACGCCCCGCCTGTCACGATCGCTGTTTTGCCCTGCAATCTCATGGGTCAAACTCCCTTAAATCATTTATCGTTTTGAAACTCAGCCGTGATAGGCGGCGACGGTCTTCAGTGATGTGAAGCCGTAGAGTGCTTCAAAGCCCTTTTCCCGGCCGTGGCCGGATTTGCCCATGCCGCCGAATGGCAGCTCGACACCGCCGCCCGCGCCGTAGTTGTTGATGAAGACCTGACCAGAACGGATTTTCTTCGCCAGCCGCATCTGCCGGGCGCCATCCCGGCTCCAGATGCTGGCAACAAGGCCGTAGTCCGTGCCGTTGGCAATCGCGACAGCTTCGTCTTCATCGTCGAATGGAATGATCACCTGCACCGGTCCAAAAATCTCATCCCGGGCGAGCACATGGTCCGGTTTAACGCCGGCAAAGAGCGTTGGCGTCACGTAGCTGCCGCCCTTTGGCGCATCCTGCAAAATCCCTTCGGCGGCCTTTTCAAGATCCGCACCCCGGTCAATGAAGGTGGAGACGATGCCCTTTTGTTTGGCCGAAATCAGCGGACCGACATCAAAATCGGAGAGCGCTGGTCCCACCTTCAGTTCGCCGTACCGGCCGGCCATGCGCTCAACGACCTGATCATAAAGCCCACGCTGAACCAGAATGCGGGAGGAGGCCGAACAGGTCTGGCCCGCATTCTGAATACCGGCATTCACCAGGAACGGCAGGGCCGCATCGAGGTCGGCATCATCAAACACAAGCTGCGGTGATTTTCCCCCAAGCTCTAGGGTGACCGGAATGACGTTTTTGGCAGCTGCCGTTTGAATGTGCACTCCGGTCGCAACGGAACCGGTAAAGCTGACATGATGAATGCCCGGATGGGACGAAAGCGCAGCGCCCGCCTCCGATCCGAGACCCGGCACAACATTCAAAACCCCGTCCGGCAGACCGGCTGCCTTAGCAAGATCGGCAAAAGCAAGGGCTGTCAGGCAGGCATCTTCGGCCGGCTTCAGAACACAAGTGTTGCCGGTCGCAAGCGCTGCGCCGATGGACCGACCGATGATCTGCATCGGATAGTTCCACGGCACAATGTGCCCGGTAACGCCATGCGGCTCGCGCAAAGTGTAGACCGTATAGCCGTCGAGATAGGGGATGGTTTCGCCGTGCAGCTTGTCCGCCGCGCCGCCGTAAAATTCCAAGTAACGCGCAAGAGCGATTGCATCGGCTCGTGCCTGTTTGAGCGGCTTGCCGACATCCATTGCCTCGATCCGGGCCAGATCCTCAACCTTTTCAAGCACCAGCTCGCGGAGCTTGAAGAGGATCCGTCCACGTTCGACCGCTGTCGTCGTGCCCCAAACGTCGTTCCGAGCGGCTTCGGCGGCCGCAACGGCGGCGTCGATGTCTTCAGATGTACCACGGGCAATCTCACCGATTTCCGCGCCGGTCGACGGGTTGAACAGCGGCAGCGTTCCGCCGCCTGCAGGCGCCGTCCATTCACCGTTGATCAGGCACTTGGCCGGATCAAACCAGAGATCCAACTCGTTGCGCATCGTTCCTCCTCAGGCCGCATTAATATCGGCCGGAAGAACCGGCGCGGCGGCGACCAATTGTTTGGTGTAATCGTGTTTGGGCGCGTCGAAGACGGCGCCTGTTGGGCCTTCTTCAACGATTTCGCCTGATTTCATCACCATCACCCGGTCGGTGATCGAGCGGACGACAGAAAGGTCATGGCTGATAAAGAGATAGGTGAGATCAAACCGATCACTCAAATCCGCCAGAAGATCCAAAACCTGGGCGCGGACAGAAACGTCAAGCGCGGACACCGCCTCATCCAGGATGATCAGATCCGGTTTGATGATGAGCGCCCGGGCAATCGCGATCCGCTGGCGCTGGCCGCCACTGAATTCATGGATGTATTTATGGCGGTCGTCCGCAGTGAGCCCAACGCTTTCCAGCGCCTCGGCAATGGCGGCCTCGCGCTTTGCGCCTTTCGGCGGAGCATCCAGCAAATGAAACGGCTCGGTGACCAACCGCTCGACCTTCCAGCGTGGATTGAAACTGCTGTAGGGATCTTGAAACACCACCTGCATCCTGCGGCGGACTGCGATATTGGCATGGTGTTCGGTGAAGACCGGTTGGCCGTCGAACGAGATCTCACCGCCCTGGACGTCCTCTAGCCCCAAAATGGCCCGGGTCAGCGTGGACTTGCCGCAGCCGGATTCCCCAACAAGGCCGAGGCTCTCGCCCTTTTTGATTTCAAAACTGACGTTGTTTACGGCGCGGAAATGAACAGTCTTGCCCCACCAGCCATGGGTGTGGCCGACATAATCGCGGACCACGTTCTGGACTTTCAAAAGCGGCGTCTCTTGAACCAACCCTTCCCGGTCCGGCACATGACCGGACGCCTCCAGAAGGGCTTTGGAATAGGGATGCTGCATGGTGCGGAAAAGCGTTTCTGCTGGACCGCTTTCCACCACTTCACCGTCCTTCATGATCACCAGATCGTCGGCAAGATCGGCGACCACAGCCAGATCATGGCTGATCAGCATGAGGCCCATGCCATCTTCGGACACCAGCTTTTTTAGAAGTTCCAAAATCTGCGCTTGGGTGGTGACGTCGAGTGCGGTCGTTGGCTCATCGGCGATCAACAGCTTCGGCCGCAAGGCTATCGCCATTGCGATCACCACACGCTGACGCTGTCCGCCGGAGAGCTCATGAGGATAGCGGCTGAGCGGAAACTTGTCCTGCGGCAGTTCGGCCCGGCGCAGAGCCTCGGCTGCCCGCGCCATTGCTTCGGATTTGGAGACCTTTTCATGCACCAAAATGGTTTCGGCGACCTGCGCACCGATGGTTTTCAGCGGATTGAGCGCGGTCATCGGCTCCTGGAACACCATGCCGACATCCCGCCCCCGAATACGGCAGAGTTCTGCTTCGTTCAACGCCAGAATGTCCCGCCCGGCAAGGGTAATCTTGCCTGAACTGGTGGTCCCATTCGGCAGGAGCTGCATGACGCTGAAGGCTGACATGGATTTGCCCGAGCCGCTCTCGCCGATCACACCCAGGATCCGGCCCGGGGCGACCTTCATCGACACGCTTTTAAGGACCGGCTGACCGTGAATTTCCAGCGACAGATTTTCGATCGTCAGAAGGCTCATGTGCGCGCCCTCCTGAGTTTCGGATCGAGAAGATCGCGCAGACCGTCGCCCATCAGATTGAGGCCGAGCACGGTCAAGAGGATCGCCAGGCCAGGGAACAATGCCAGATGCGGGGCGAGCGAAATCATCGTCTGGCTGTCAGCCAACATGCGGCCCCAGCTGGCCGTCGGCGGCTGAGCGCCCAAACCAACGTAGCTCAATCCCGCTTCCGCAAGGATACCAAGAGAGAACTGGATCGTGCCCTGAACGATCAGCAAGTTCGCAACATTCGGCAAAATATGTTCCAGGGAGATTCGCGCCGGGCCTTTGCCCGCTACACGCGCCGCCAGAATGTAATCCCGGTTCCAGAGGGACAGTGCCGCGCCGCGGGTCAGACGGGCAAACACCGGAATGTTGAAGATGCCGATCGCGATGATGGCATTCAGTGCGGACGCGCCGAAGACGGCGGTGATCATGACCGCAATCAAAAGACTCGGGAAAGCGAACACCAGGTCATTGGCGCGCATGATGACTTCATCCAGCCAGCCCCCCTTGCGGGCGGCGGCAGCCAATCCGAACGGCACGCCGATAATCATACCAATGCCCACGGCGACCAGGGCAACGGCAATGGAGGTGCGCGCACCGACCATGATCATGCTCAAGATATCGCGGCCGAACTGGTCGGTGCCGAGGAGATGTGTCCAGCTCGGCAGTTTCATCCGGTTGGCGATGTTCAGAACGGTTGTATCGTAAGGCACCCATACGAGACTTATGAGCGCCGCACTCACAAACAAAACGGTTAGGAGGAGGCCGGGGAGAAGCGTCCGGCTGTGCAGAAAGATGCCCATCAGCGCCGTCTCCTAAGGCGCGGGTCGACCCAGGCATATGCCATGTCGACCGCGAAGTTGACGATGATGACCGCAAACACCAGCAGCATAACCACGCTTTCAACGACAATGAGATCGCGGGCGCTGATCGATTGGAACACCAGCCGGCCAAGGCCTGGTAAGAAGAAGACATTTTCGATGATGATCGCGCCAGCGAGCAGGAAGGAAAACTGCAGACCAAGGATGGTCAAAACCGGGATCAGTGCATTGCGTACCGCATGGCGCCACAACGCCTGACCTTTGGTGAGGCCTTTGGCCCTGGCCGTCCGAATAAAATCTTCACCGAGGGTATCGAGTAGGCTGGAACGCATCACGCGTGTCAAAATGCTGGCTTGCGGCAGGGCCAAGGCAATTGCGGGCAAGGTGAGTGCCTTCATGCCAGCGAAAAACCCAGCATCCCACCCCGGAAACCCACCGGCGGAAAACCAGCGCAGATTGATGGCAAAAACCAGCACCATCAGCATGGCGAACCAGAAATTTGGGATGGCCACACCAAGCTGTGTCACGCCCATAACGGATGCATCCACCGCAGTTCCCCTTCGGGACGCGGCCCAAATCCCGGCCGGAAAGGCGATCAATGTGCTCAAGGTCAACGCATAAAGCGCCAGCGGTAAAGACACCCACAAGCGCTCACCGATCATCTCGGCAACCGGTGTCCGGTAGGTGTAAGAGACGCCGAAATCGCCGCTCAGAAGCCCGCCGGCCCAGGATACGTACCGCTGCAGCACCGTTCCATTCAGCCCCAGTTCTTCCCGAAGCGCGGCAAGCGTGTCTTCCTGCGCGTTTAGGCCGAGCATGTAAGCAGCAGGATCTCCCGGCACGACTTCCAGCGCCAGAAAGATCACCGCCGAAGCAGCAACCAGGCTCAGCGCAAGAGACAACAGTCGTTTCAGGAAATAATGGAGCATGGACTTTCTGTTGGGCTGCCGGCGGTGTTGGCGCCCGGCCATGGGCTAGATTCGAACCCGTATCCAGGATGATCCGGGATATTCAGTGTTGCTTTATTTCAATCACTTTCCGATTGAAAAGGCTTGAAAGGTCGCCTTGAGGGATGACCGGTACGCCCGATGTAACTCCACCCCTCAAGGCTGCAGTTAGCTTCGTGTCCCTGTGGGGAGAGAACTTTCCGAAGCTAATTCTTCACGACCGGTTAATTGTCCCAGTAAACTGCTGTCAGGTCGGTTGCCTGGGTCGGCTGGTTTTTCCAAAGACCCTGGATCTTGGCGTTGGCGACCGTCGGGAATGCCAGCTGGAACAAATAGCCATTAACGTAGTCGTTGGAGATCATCTCCTGCGCCTGCTTCAACAGACCGGAGCGTTTTTCCGGATCGTTTTCCGCCGTCAGGTCTTCCATCAGTTTTTGGAAGTCCTTGTTGTCGTACTGGAAATAGTACTCCGGACGGGCATAGATGCCGATGTCCATCGGCTCGGTGTGGCTGACAATAGTTAGACCATAATCCTTGCCCTTAAACACCTGTTCCAGCCACTGCGCCCATTCCAGATTGGAAATCTCGGTTTCAATGCCAACAGCGCGCAGCTGTGCGGCAATGATCTCACCGCCGCGGCGGGCATAGGACGGCGGCGGCAGTTTCAGGGTCGTTTTGAACCCATCTGCATGGCCAGCCTCGGCAAGCAGTTTTTTGGAAAGCTCAGGATCGTAAGCGCTGTTGCCGGTCAGATCGATATAGTCCGGATTATGCGGTGCAAAGTGTGACCCAATCGGAGTGCCATACCCGAACATAGCACCATCGATGATGGCTTGCCGGTCTATTGCATGCGCGATGGCCTTGCGGACCTTCACGTCATCGAGCGGCGGCTGCTTGTTGTTGGTCGACAGGATGGTTTCACCTTCGGTCGACCCCACTAGCACCTGAAAACGCGGATCGGCTTCAAACTGCGGCAGGTTCTCCGGAGCCGGGAAGCCGACAAAGGCGTTGACGTCTTCGGCCATCACGGCGGCAAAGGCCGCGGTCGGATCGGAGATGAACTTGAAGGTCACATTGTCCAGCTTGGCTGGTGTGCCCCAGTAATCGCCATTTTTTTCCAGATCGATCTTGTCGCCCTGAACCCAATTGGAAAATTTGAATGCACCAGTTCCGATTGGGTTGGTCTTGATGTTCTCAATGGATTCCGGTGCGACGATCACTGCATCGCCCCAAGCCATGTTGAACAGGAAGCTGCCGTTCGGAGCCGAAAGCATGACTTTCACCGTCTGCGGGTCGATAGCTTCAACAGCCTCAATCCCCGAGAACAGCGCCTTTTGTGCATTCTGACTGTCATCGGACCGGGCCCGGTCAAGGCTGAATTTCACATCCTCGGCGGTCATGTCTGAACCATCGTGGAACTTCACGCCGGATCGCAACTTGAATGTATAGGTCTTGCCGTCATCTGAAATGGTCCAGCTCTCAGCAAGGCCCGGATTGACCGATCCGTCAGGGCCAAAGCGGGTCAGACCTTCGAAAACGTTCGAATAAAGAACCGAGTCAATTGCGCCTGCGGCTGCGCTGGTCGGATCGAGATGCGGCGGCTCCAGCTGCATGGCCACGGTGATGTCGCTTTTTGCATGTGCCAATCCCATGCCGGCGGTCAACGCCAGAACGCTGATCAGACCTGTGCCAAGTTTTCCCAAATGCATAGCTTCTCCCCTTTGCCGTCTCGTTTACTGCGGCTTTGCCAAGAGCTCGATCAGCGACCGTCCCATCACTTTCGCGGAATCGAGCATGTCATCAACGCCGACATATTCATCTGGTTTGTGCGCCAAATCCAGAATGCCGGGTCCATAGGCAATACAATTTTTGAGTTTGCCGATCCGGTCAATATGCTTTTGATCGTATGTGCCTGGGCTGACGACATATTCCGCCTGTTTGCCCATGGTTTCTTCAATTGCGTTCGCGACCGTCTTGACCACCGGCGCATCCTTGTCGGTCATAGTCGGCAACACCCTGTGCAACTCGCGCACATCGTAGCGGAAATCTTCCCTCCGGCTTTCGACGGTTTTCAAGACATCCATAACTTCCGCCTGAACATCCTCGATGTTTTCTTCCATCAGGAAACGGCGGTCGAGAACAACCCGGCAGCTGTCTGGAACACAAGGGCTTGGCAATCCAGTGAAATCCGCTTCACCTTCCGCCTGTCCGCCATGGATCGAATTGATATTCAACGTGGATTGGCGCGCACCTTCCGGAACGATCGGCATTTCGGTGCGTTTTTTCGCGAGTGCCGGAAAGAGACTCTCTTCCATTTCATCCAAGACGGCCCCCATGTGACGAACGGCGCAGTCTCCCAGGAACGGCATCGACCCGTGGGCGATCTCGCCATAAGTTTCGACTTCCGCCCACCAGACGCCCCGGTGACCAAGGCAAATGCGGTCCTTATTTAGGGGTTCGGGGATGATCACATGATGCACCCGATCCGGGTTGAAATAGCCTTTTTGGGCCAAATAAGCGACACCACCATAACCGCCGGATTCTTCATCCGCTGTGCCGCTGATTTCGATGGCGCCGGAAAAATCCGGACTGACGGCCAGAAAAGCCTCAGCGGCAACGATGCTGGCAGCCAGACCGCCCTTCATGTCGCACGCGCCGCGGCCATATATCTTGCCGTCTTCCAGTTCGCCGCCAAAGGGATCTTTGGTCCAGCCATGACCGACATCGACCACATCAATGTGGCTGTTGAAATGCACACATTCACCCGGGCGCGTTCCCTCGCGGCGGGCGATCACATTCCAGCGCGGGTACTTGTCGCTGTCTCCGGGGGCGCCATGGGCACGGATCAACTCAATGCCGAAGCCTTTGCCGCCCAACCGTTTGCCAAGGTATTCGCAAATGTCCCGGTAGTTTTCGCCCGGCGGATTGAGCGTTGGAATGCGCAAAAGATCCTGCGTCAGCGCGATGAGATCGTCGCACCGGTCGTCAATTTCCCGGATCAGTTGGTCGGCTGGCTGCATTCGTAGCGCGCTCATTATTCACATTAGGTGGAATAACTATGCTATGTCCGGTATACGGTGCCTATACCGTATAAACACGGTGACCTATGAACAACTTTGATCAACTGACGTTTGACCACGCTCCAATGGGCCTCGCACTGACGGAGCATCGCATCATCCGCAGCTGCAACGCCACGTTTGCGGCGATGTTTGGTTATGAGAAGGCCGACTTGATCGGCCAGAGTTTCCGGCTGCTGTATGGGACAGATCAGGAATTTCACCAAGTTCGCGATATCGGGCTTGCGCCTTTGCGCCAGTCTTTGCCTTATTCGGATGAACGGCTGATGCGTTGCGCTGATGGGACCCGGATTTGGTGCCGCTTCCGCGCCCGCACCTTGACCCCGGACGACCCGCTCGCCCAGGCGGTTCTCAGTTTTGCGGTAATTGAAGACAAGAACAGCGGTCCGCAACTGACCAACCGGGAGCGGGAAGTGCTATTGCTCCTTTCGCAAGGCAAAACCAGCAAGGAAATTGCCAGAGATTTGAGTCTCTCCCCACGAACAATCGAGGATGTCCGCGCCCGGCTTTTGAAAAAGTTTCAGGTCAAGAACGTCGCGGTTCTGCTCGCGCGTTTGTCCGGCCTATCTGGCTAACGGCGGACCGAGATACTTATCTTGCCCCGCGCCCGGCTTTCTCCGTCTCATAGAGCGAAAGCACATCCGCCCGGCGGCAGAGTTCTGTGCCGGACGTCAAGGCGGTGGCAGCCCCCGCCGAGACACCGAGACGGAAAGCCTCTTCGATTGAATTCCGTTCGATCAAAGACCAGACCATCGCACCTACAAAACTATCGCCAGCACCGACTGCAGACTTTGCCGACACATGAAGCGCAGGGACCCGCATTGCCTGATTGGAATTGACCAGCAACGCGCCCTTCGTACCCAGCGTGACGGCGATGTTTTCCGCTGCCCCTTTAGCGACAAGTTCCTGCGCAAATCTCCGGACACCTTCTTCATCCAGAGACCGGCCAGCCAGTTTTTCAAGTTCCCCAAGGCTTGGTTTGAACAGATAGACACCGCCTTTGTCGAGCGCCGCCTTCAGGGCTGGACCTGAGGTGTCGACAACAAAACGTGCGCCGCGTTCCGCAATGATCGCCCCCATCCTTGCATAGGTATCATCCGCAACACCACGCGGCAGGGAGCCGCTGGCGACCACGTAGTCCGCATCGGTTTGCGCGACGAGATCAAATACCGGCTGAAGCTCACCGGCCGTCACTTCCGGTCCTTCGGGAACAAAACGGTATTCGATCCCCGAAGTTTCCTCGTGAACGGCAAAGGCCATCCTGACCGGGTATTCTATTGAATAGCGATGCAACTTGATCCCGGTCTCATTCAAAAACGCGTCTAGAAGAACACCGGTCGCGCCGCCAGAGAGATAAGCAAGGTCCGGCTTACCGCCGAGTTCCGAAATCACCCGCGCCACATTAACCCCACCACCACCTGGATCCTGCCGCTGATTGGTGGTGCGGGTCTTATGCATCGACTGCACCCGCTCCGCGTCACAGGAGACATCGATTGTCGGATTAAGTGCGATGCAAAGAACTTTGGTCATGGGATCCGTTTCGCTTCTGTCAAATCTGTATTGCAGAAGTTCAAATAGGAACTCAAGTGCGGGGAAACGCGCAAAAGAAAACCCCTCTCCAGGACAGAGAGGGGTTTTACACCTCAAAAACTCACCTAGTGCTTCCCCGGCCTCGCGCCGGGGTCACCCTCGATGAGATCCCGGCTCAAGACCGGGACAGCAAAGAGTGTGTTGGCTTAGCGGCCGATATTATCCAGCAGCAGCCACGGCCCGTTTGGCCATGACAGTGACCAGATTAGCACGATACGCAGCCGAGCCATGCAGATCAGATAGGAGATCGTCCGCATTCGGTGCAATTCCGGCCACTGCATCGGAGGACCAGTTGCTGGCGAGTGCTGATTCCATATCGTTCATCCGGAACACACCGTCTTGCCCAGCGCCTGTCACTGCAACCTTAACCGACCCGTCCGCGCCCTTGGCAACGAAAACACCGGCCATAGCATAGCGCGACGCCGGGTTCGGGTATTTGGCATAAGCGCTTTTTTGTGCTGCTGGAAACTTCACCGAGACCACAACTTCATCTTCATCAAGCGCGGTTTCAAACATGCCGGTGAAAAAGTCTTCGGCGGAGAGTTCCCGCTTGCTGGTGACGACGGTCGCACCCAGAGCCACCAAAGCCGAAGGATAGTCGGCTGCCGGATCGTTGTTGGCAATGGAGCCGCCAATGGTGCCCATGTGGCGGACAGCCGGATCGCCAATACCGCCTGCAAGTGCGGCAAGCCCAGGCAGTTTTGATTGAACGATGTCGCTGGAGGCGACCTCCGCGTGAGTTGTTGCCGCACCGACCGCGACACCGTCACCATCAACGCAAATGCCGTTCATCTCAGCGATATTGGTCACATCCACCAGATCAGATGGTGCGGCCAAGCGCTGTTTCATGGTCGGCAGCAAGGTCTGGCCGCCACCCAAAATCTTGCCGTCTTCGGCCTTAGCCAGAAGGTCGGCAGCTTCAGCGGCGGAACCGGCCCGGTGATAAGTTGTTTCATACATTTTAGGGTCTCCCCAAAAAATTACCGATTAAGCGGGCGGCACACGCCGCCCGGAATGATTTGCCTTTGAGCCTTATTCGGCCGCCTGCTTCATGCCGGACTGAGCCAGAGCCCAGACCCGCTCCGGCGTTGCCGGCATGGTCAGGTCATTGGACCCCAGCGCGTCCGTGATCGCATTGATCACTGCCGGTGGAGAGCCGATTGCCCCAGCTTCGCCGCAGCCCTTCATGCCAAGCGGGTTGCCCGGGCATTCGGTGACATGGGTTGACAGCTGATAGGACGGCACATCGTCAGCACGCGGCATGGTGTAATCCATGTAGGACGCTGTCAGCAGCTGGCCGGTTTCGTCATAGGCCGCGTTTTCAAGCAACGCCTGACCGATACCTTGCGTGATGCCGCCGTGCACCTGGCCTTCCACGATCATCGGATTGATGATCTTGCCGAAGTCATCGGCAGCGGTGAAGTTGACGATTTCCGTTTTGCCGGTATCCGGATCAATCTCCACCTCACAGACATAGGTGCCTGCCGGGAAGGTGAAGTTGGTCGGGTCATAGAACGCGCCTTCCTTCAAACCCGGCTCCATGCCTTCCGGCAGATTGTGGGCCGTATAAGCGGCAAGTGCCACTTCTGTGAAGGTCAGCTTCTTGTCCGTGCCGGCAACTTTCAACTCGCCGCCCTCGATCTGGATGTCCCCTTCGGACGCTTCCATCAGGTGAGCTGCGATCTTCTTGGCTTTGGATTCGACTTTGTCGAGCGCTTTGACGATCGCCGACATGCCGACCGCGCCGGAGCGGGAGCCGTAGGTGCCCATGCCAAACTGAACTTTGTCCGTGTCTCCATGGACAATAGAGACAGAATCGGTGTCGAGACCGAAACGCTCGCTGATCAGCTGGGCAAAGGTTGTTTCATGACCCTGACCGTGGCTATGCGAACCCGTTAGAACCTCAATGGTGCCAACCGGATTGACGCGCACTTCGGCCGATTCCCAAAGACCAACACCGGCGCCAAGCGAACCAACGGCCGCAGACGGCGCGATCCCACAGGCTTCGATGTAACAGGAAAGGCCAATGCCACGCAGCTTGCCCCGAGAGGCCGCTTCCGCCTTACGCGCTGCAAAACCATCGTAATCGGCAGCTTTGAGAGCCGCATCCAGCGTCGCGTCATAATCACCAGCGTCATAACACATGATCACTGGGGTCTGATGCGGGAAGGCGCGGATGAAGTTCTTGCGGCGGAACTCTGCCGGGGATAATCCGACTTCGCGCGCGGCCGTTTCCATCATACGTTCAACCAGATAGGTCGCTTCCGGACGTCCAGCTCCACGATAAGCATCGACCGGAGTCGTATTTGTATAAACCGCCTTCACGTTGGCGTGGATTGCCGGAATGTTGTACTGGCCCGACAGCAATGTCGCGTAGAGATAGGTCGGCACCGATGACGAGAACAGCGACATGTAAGCGCCAAGGTTCGCGACTGTTTTGACGCGGAAACCGGTGATCTTGTTATCCGCATCGAGCGCCAGTTCGGCTTCCGAGCGGTGATCGCGGCCATGCGCATCGGTCAGGAAGGCTTCCGTTCGGTCTGATGTCCATTTCACCGGACGTCCGACCTTCTTGGATGCCCAAAGGCAGACCATCTCTTCCGGATAGATGTAGATCTTGGAGCCGAAGCCGCCACCAACATCCGGTGCGATTACCCGAAGCTTGTGTTCCGGGGCAACGGCATAAAACGCCGACAGCACCAAGCGCGCCACATGGGGGTTCTGGGACGTGGTGTAGAGCGTGTAATGCTCCTCGGCATCGTCGTAACCAGCCAGGGCAGCGCGCGGTTCCATTGGGTTCGGCACCAGACGGTTGTTATGGATTTCCATCTTGGTGACGTGGGCTGCGCTTTCAAAGGCGGCATTTGTTGCCGCTTCGTCGCCGATTTCCCAATCGTAGATCAGGTTGCCTTCCGCTTCCGGATGGATTTGCGGCGCGCCATCTTTCAACGCATCCAGCGGATCAACAACGGCGTCGAGTTCTTCGTAATCGACAACAACCGCATCTGCAGCATCGCGGGCTTGCGCCTGCGTGTCGGCGATAACCACAGCGACGGCCTGGCCAACATGGCGGACGACTTCCGGCTCCAGAGCGCGCCAACCACCCATTTTCATCGGGGTGCCGTCTTTGGAGTGGATCATCCAACCGCAAATCAGGTTGCCTATCCCATCACCCACCAGCTGATCACCGGTTAGAACCGCATCAACACCCGGCATTGCCAGAGCGGCTTCAGAATCAATGCTTGTTACTTTTGCATGTGCATGCGGCGAGCGCACAAAGGCGGCATAGCCCATTCCCGGCATCGCCATATCATCTGTATACCGGCCCTTACCGGTGATGAAGCGCTTGTCCTCTTTGCGCAAAGCGCGGGCGCCAATCCCCTCTACTGCCATCACTCTCTCCCTCAAATTTTCTGGCTGGCCACTTCCACTGACGCTGCACTTATCCTCCCGGCAGCACGCCAACGGTCAGGCCGTGATCTCTCTCATGAGCATAAAGACACATGCGAAAACGGTGACTGACTGTGCTTATTCAGCGGCCTGGGCCATACCGGCCATCTGGTCGGAGGCGGATTTGATCGCCTTAACGATGTTTTGATAGCCGGTGCAGCGGCAGATGTTGCCTTCGAGCTCGTGGCGGATGGTTTTTTCATCCAGATTGCCAGCGCCGTGCCGGTTGATCATGTCGATCGCGCTCATGATCATGCCCGGCGTGCAAAAACCGCACTGCAAACCGTGATGCTCGCGGAAGGCGGCTTGGACCGGGTGCAGATTGTCGGCGCTGCCGACACCTTCCAGAGTCACAACTTCGGCGCCCTCTGCTTGAGCGGCGAGCATTGTACAGGACTTCACGGCCTTGCCGTTCACATGCACCACACAGGCGCCGCACTGCGACGTATCACACCCAACATGAGTTCCTGTCAGGCCGCGCACATCCCGGATAAATCCGACCAGAAGTGTGCGGTCTTCCACATCTGCCGAAACGGACTTGCCGTTCAACACCATCGACACTTTTGCCATGAATTATTCTCCCTCAGGTAGCTCCAGATCCAGATGTCCGCGTCCAACCGGGCTCCCAGATCCAAAATTTCTCCGGCTTTCCGCCGGTTGTTTACCGTTCCCAACCCAGCAACTTCAGATGGTTCTGGATCCTCCTTGCAAGAACTTTCCGAAACACTGGGCCAAACGTCAACTGCCGCCTTTGCGGCGGCAGTCAATTTCAGCTGGCCAGGGCCAAAACAATAATCAAACCGGCCAGTGCGACCATCCCCCAGACCATAGGTCCGCCGAATGCACCGCGGCCGGCCGCCGCTTCAATATTTTCTTCCGCCTTATGGATTTGTTCCTCTACAGCGTGTTCTGCATCCTCCAAGGCATGAACCACTGTGTCGGGCGCATCCTCCATCGCCAAACGCTTGGCTTCTTCGGCAACACCTGGATCAAGCTCCTGGGCATTTCCGGCTGAGGCTTCCGCCACCGTTTCTGCCGGACCGGCAACGGCTTCTGAAAACTTTGTGAAAAATTCCTCGGCCATTTTTTTGGCCGTGGAATCGATTAGCCGGCTACCGAGTTGCGCCAGTTTGCCGCCGACCTGCGCCTTTGCGGTATATTCCAGCAAGGTGCCGCCTTCGGCGTCACTCAGCTTCACGTCCGCTGATCCCTTGGCAAAGCCGGCAACGCCGCCCTTACCTTCGCCAACAATCGTGTAGCTTTCCGGTGCATTGATGTTTTCGAGTGTGACCGCGCCTTTGAACTTGGCTTTTACCGGACCGATTTTCGAGGTCACGGCAGCGGTCATTTCCGTATCAGATGTTTTTTCCAAGGACTCGCAGCCCGGAATACACACCTTCAAAACTTCCGCATCATTCAATGCAGACCAGACAGCATCCCGCGATGCCGGAATCAGTTGACTGCCCGATAACTCCATTGTCTCCCTCCAAAGCCGATCTTTTTTTAAAATCGGAAGCTTATAGAAAAGAACAGTGGCCCGGCCCTGTACACTGTACTTTAGGCCACGACCTCATCAATGAATGAAGGTGCGACCTAAGACGGGTCTCCGCTCTCCTTTACAAGCCTCCCGCTCAACAGCTACAAATTTATTGTGGTGACGGCAATCCCAGAGACAAGAGGAGGCTGGCATCTGGGAGGACAGTTTGGATCAAAAAGCCTGGACGCGATATGGCTGCGGGGTGGTTGCTCTGACAGCCAGCCGGCCAGAAGAAATTTGTTTTTGGACAGAATTGGGCGCTGCTGCGGCCTCAGGCCAGTTCACACTTGGTCTGTTGTTTTTTTCGCAAGACAATTTTTCAGCTGACGTTATTCAAGCGCAGATGGCGCAGTATGCTGCGGAACTTCCCTATGCCGCCTGTTCAACGGCAGGGGAAATAGGCGCCCTGGGCAATGACACCGGCCAATGCCTGGCAATTTTGTTCCCGAAAGACCAGTTCACTATCGAGCCGATCAGGATCGATGGAATCCGGACCATCGGCTTTGACCGGATCGTTGCACAAGTCAAACAAGCCCGGCAGACTTTTGAGCAAGAACATCAACCTTCCGCTCTTTACCCAGATATGGGTGAAACCTTCGCAATATGTCTGATCGACGGGCTGTCCGTTGTGGAAGAAATGGTCACCGCAGCACTTCACTGGGCGTTGGAAGATATTCCACTTCTTGGCGGTTCGTCCGGAGACAGCATGCGTTTTGCCAAAACATCTCTAATCCTTAACGGTATTGCCGGTGACGATTGCGCTTTGGTGCTGTTGTGCCGCAGCAAAGTGCCGTTCAAGATTTTCAAAACCGACCATTTTGTGCCAACGGAACGCAAACTCGTCGTCACCCGGTCGGATCCGGCAAGACGCATCATTTACGAATTTAATGCAGCGGAAGCGGCCTCCGAATATGCGCTAGCGGTGGGCATTGATCCCTCGTCGCTGTCGGCAATGAGTTTTGCATCCAATCCTCTAGTGGTCCGCGTTGGCGGTGAGTACTACTGCCGCTCGGTGCAAAAGGTGAATCCGGACGGATCCCTGTCCTTCTTTTGTGCCATCGACGATGGCATCGTGCTCACCGTTGCAGAACCGACCGGCATGACCCGCTCAACCCGGGAAGCCTTCGAAAGCGTCGATAAAGAGATCGGCGGGATTGACTTTGTGCTTGGCTTTGATTGCGCGCTGCGCCGGATCGATGCACAAAACCGCCAGGCTACCCAACGCATCAATGCTATCTACGACACGTATAATGTTCTCGGTTTCAACACCTATGGCGAACAATATCTGTCGATGCACCTCAATCACACATTCACCGGGATCGCATTTGCAAGAGCGCCATCTGGTCCGGGAGCACTCTTATGAGCCTTTACGATATTGATGACCCGGCCCGCCTGAAAAAAATCAACGCTGCACTGGTCAACCGGGTCGAACAGGCGATTGATCAGCAGAGAAACGCCTTTTCCCTGTTTCAGACGGCAATATCTTTGGAAGGGCAGATCCGGCGCCGGACCGATGAGCTCACTTCCGCCTTACACCGGGTGGAGGAAATCAATGTTGAATTGGCTCGGCAAAAGGATATTTCGGAAAAAGCCAACCGGTCAAAAACGCAGTTTCTTGCGGCCGCAAGCCACGACATCCTGCAGCCACTCAATGCGGCCCAGCTGACCATTTCTTCGCTCTATGACCTTCAAGAATCCGACAAAGCCCGGGCCATGGTTGGCCAGGTTGAGCGCTCGCTGGACACAATGAACGAACTGCTGCGCACACTTCTGGATATTTCCCGGCTGGATGCCGGGGTCACGACACCGCGTTTTACCTCCGTTCCGATCCCGCCAATTCTCGACAGCCTCTTGTCGGACCTCCGGCCGATCGCCGAAAAGAAGGGATTGAGACTGCGTGTCGCCGTCACCAATGACTGCGTTTACACAGACCGTCTGATGTTACGGCGCGCGCTGCAGAACCTGATTTCAAATGCCATCCGCTACACTGATCAAGGGGGGGTTTTGATCGGCACACGGCGGCAGGGCGACCGAATTTCCATTGAGGTGATAGACACCGGGCGCGGCATCCCGGAAGACCAGCAGGAAAAGATATTTGAAGAATTTCACCGTGGCCCCCTGGCTGAGGGCGATTTCGATCAGGGAACCGGCCTTGGTTTGGGACTTGCCATCGTCAGCCGGCTGGTCACGGCTCTCAATCATGAAGTCTCAGTGAATTCGGCTCCGGGCAAAGGCAGTATTTTCCGCATCAGCGCACTGCGCGCCTCCGAGCCGCCAGCCGTGCGGACAGGAGAGTCGGTCCAATCAGTTCCAGCCCCGGCAAATGCAAATCTTGCAGGCAAAAAAATCCTGGTTCTGGAAAATGATCCGGCAGTGCTTGAGGCTATGAAGGGACTGCTGGCGACCTGGGGCTGCGATTTCAAGATGGCCCGTTCGACCCATCAAGCTCTAACAGCGCTGGATAGCAACAGCTGGATCCCTGACTTGATCATTGCCGACCATCATCTGGATTTCGGCAATCTGGGCACAGATACCCTCGTCCATTTGTTCGGTATTCTTCCGGTCCGAGTTCCGGCGATCCTTGCAACGGCCGATGCCTCTGAAGCCGTTGTCGAACAAGCGGCCAGCCTCGGTGTTGAACATATGCGCAAGCCGGTGAAACCAGCTCAGCTGCGGGCACTGGCAACGCATCTCATCAACGGCGGCGAATAAACTGCCTGCCGATTACTGAAGCGGTGGCGTAGCCTCTGTCGTGGACAAAACATCGAATGGGTCGGCAGTGCCCAATGCCTCCAGCCGCTTTACTTCAATCACTGCCTGGGTCCGGCTGGAAACACTCAGTTTGCGCAGTATTTCGGACACATGCGCTTTGACTGTCGTTTCGCCAACCGAAAGCTCATAGGCGATCTGCTTGTTCAAAAGGCCGTTGCAGATCATCTGCAAAACCCGAATTTGCTGCGGCGTTAAACTGGCGAGCCGCTCAATCATCTTACGGGTTTCATCATCAATCGGCTCATCGACCGCATCACAATAGTTTTCCGGCACATAGACAGCACCGTTCATCACCTGTTGGATGGCATTAGCGAGCGTGGTTTTCTTAGATGATTTCGGAATAAAACCGGCCGCTCCATAGGCCATCACCTGCGCGATGATCGGCGGATCTTCAGCTCCGGAAACGACCACGACCGGGAGCCGGGGATAGTGGGTCCTAAGGTGAAGAAGGCCATCCATTCCTTTCACTCCGGGCATGGACAGGTCTAAAAGTGCCAGATCAAAACTGGAATCATCTTTAAGAAGCCTGCTAGCTTCATCAAGTGATGCCGCATCAAGCGTGTCGGAGTTGGGATACGCCAGCTCAACCGCGCTGTGCAATGCTTCCCGAAACAGGGGATGATCGTCAATGATCAGGAATTTGCTCGCGCCGTTGCTTTCAATAGACATGGCTGTGGGCCTCCCCTCTCCAAACAAAACCGAACACTTCGGTCTGTATTACGTTTCAAAACCGTAGCTAGGCTGTGTGGATGAATTGGAGACGCATTTCGTGAGGCAAAGAGCGAAAGATGGCGTGGAAAGACCTGCAGAGCGTATCGGTGATACGGTCTAGGGGCAGTCCACGTCAGATTGCTGCTCTTTGTCTCACCCGAAGGGCTGGGCCTGCAGCGTCCAATCTTCTGCGAAAATCTGTTTTGATGATGCACCAGCATCACCTGCGCCAGATTTTCTTGACCTTGAACGCAGCAACTCCCAGCGAAATACATCTCCTATTCGTCCACACGGCCTAGGTCATCAGTGTTTCTCGATAACGATGTCAACTCAACTGTCCTTTAGATGAAAGTCTCGCGGAGATTGCCCTGTCGAAGGAAGCCGCTGCGTCATAAGATTAAAGTTGAAGTTTTGGTTCAATTTTTTTGAGGCAGTGGTTCCAATACCGCTCCTTTTTGGTGTAAGGAACGATGAGCCAAGGCACAGTCTCTGACGAATTGCGGAACAGTTCGCCCCAGCCACGACAATCAAAATTCCTTTGCAATCTGTAACTTAGATCCGGAACACCGCTGATACGGCCGCGGTAATCCGGTCCTCTATGCGGTGGTACCGCGCCATTTATCGAGCGTTGGTCCAGAGGCGGCACAAACGGCCGTGCCGGCAAATTCGTTTCCAAACTGCGAAGGGTACACCACCAAGAGGCCGGAGTACTTGCTGGCCAATGACCCTTGTTCGAATGCACGAAGGAGAACACGGATGAAAAAAATTTTGGTTTCTTGCCTTATCGCCCTTGCCGGTCTTCCAGGCTTGAGCGCACAAGCGCAATCTGCTGAGGCAATCACCGTGCAGCTAAACACCGCGGAAACAGCTGGAGATGCCTGCCGCCTAACCTTTGTCATCAAGAACGACCTTGCCGCGGGTTTGGACGCGCTCGGTTTCGATCTCGTCACATTTGATCCTTCTGAAGGCGTCTCTGGCTATGCAGCGGTCAACTTCGGCACCATTCCACCAGGAAAAACCGTCGTCCGCCAATATGATGTCGGCAATGGCGCGTGCGCCGGAATTTCCCGGGTTCTTCTGAACGAAGTCCGGGTTTGCGAAGCCGAAAAGGCAGCCGTTGCAGACTGCCTGTCAAAGCTGAGCATCTCCTCCCGGTCTGACATCGACTTCATCATGTAATGGTGGACCTAATGCCCCAATATCTTTCTGCGGCCCTGCCGCCTTTCCTCACGCCGCTTACCGGTTTGATCGACCAGGGCGGCCCTGTCGTTCTTCTTCTTTTTTGCCTATCGATTGTGGCGGTTGGCCTCATCTTGGCGAAAGTCCTGCAGTTTTCCTTCCTGGGTGTTGGCCGGCATAACGGTGCGCGCGCGGCATTGGCACTGTGGCTCGATGGAAAAAAGCATGACGCTCAGTCGTTGGCCGAACAAAAGAACTCTGTGTTGGCTAATGTTCTGGTCAAGCTGATGTCCAGTACGCATCTGGCCAACGTTGATCCTACGCTTTTGAAAGAGGACATTGAGCGCATCTGCATCCAGCGCATCAACGTGTTGCGGGCCTATTTGCGTCCACTGGATATGATTGCGCAAACAGCCCCGCTGATTGGGCTTCTTGGAACTGTACTTGGCATGATCGAGGCGTTCCAGGCCATGCAAGGGGCTGGCGCAGCGGTTGATCCATCCGTTCTGGCCGGCGGTATTTGGGTTGCTCTGTTGACAACTGCGGTCGGCCTGGCTGTTGCAATTCCTGTGTCTGCGATTGTTGGCTGGTTCGACAGCCGGGTCGAAGCCGAACAAGCAGAAATGGAAGCCCTGGTTACGGCCTTCTTCACCGGCGGTGTTGCCGACCGGGGTTCTGCCGAAGTGGTGGCGTTGGACATTCCGGAGCCGAGGCATGCGGTTTAAAGCAAGGCAAAGGCGCAAACCGCTTGGCCTGACATCCCTGATCGATGTGATCTTTCTGCTGTTGTTGTTTTTCATGCTGGCGTCCAGCTTTACCCGCTATCAGGCGCTTGAAGTCGCCAGCGGCGGGCAAGGCGGTGGTGCCGATGTCAAACCGGCGTTCCTGCGCATTCACACAGCCGAGCGCATCGACCTCAACGGCATGCCACTGCAAAAACCGGAACTGGTCGAGAAATTTGCCGGCCTAACTGGAGACAACCCGGTCGTGGTTGCGATCTGGTCCGGCCCTGAGGCCAACGTTCAAGACGTTGTCGATGTCATGTCTGCTGCCCGTCAAACGGGTTTAAAAACCGTGCTGGTCACCGGAGATTAGGGCCTGCCATGCGCTTTAACCGCACCCAAAAACGACAGCCGCCGGAAAACACGATCCCCTTAATCAATGTCGTGTTCTTGATGCTGATCTTCTTCCTGTTTGCCGGATCAATCTCCAAGGACGATGCCAGGGAGCTGGAGCCGCCACTCAACATTCTGGAGGACGAAACCATCCGCTCGACCGGCGCCTTGATCATCGATCAGGAGGGTAAGACGCACGCGGGCGATCAGGAAATTGGTGTCCTCGATTGGGTCGCGTTGCGGGAGGCTGAAGCCGAAGACGGCGAACCCTTGAAAATCGCAGCAGACGGCACGCTTGGCGCCGATCATTTGGAAAAAGTCCTCCAGGAGCTGAAGACCACAGGCCGGAAGGACATTGTTTTGATTACCAGAAGAGGCACACAGTGACGTTTCCGCGTTTCTTAGCTGCTGGATTGGCGCTCTCTTTTCTGTTCCACGGAGCTGGCTCTGCCTATTTTGCCAAGGATCCAAATGAGATCGAAATCGCCGCCTCTCAAGGCGGTGGTGTTTCGGTCATCGGCTCCTTAGAAGACCTGGTAGCCGGTAGCAAAGTCGAAGAAATTACACCGGAAGAACCGGTCGAAGAGATTGAACCTGAATTCGAACCTGTTGAGGTGGTTCAGGCAAAGCCGGTTGAAGTGGCAAAGGCCGAAACCCCGATTCAGCCCCAGGCGCAACCTATTCAAGCACCTGTCACACCGGTTGTCAGCGAAACGGTCCCCGTTGTTGCCGGCGTCACATCCATCGAAGCGGTCACGGCTGAAACAGTAACTCAGCCCACGCCAGAGCCGGAAATAGCCGAACAGGTCAAAACAAAAGAGGTAACGCCTCCCAAGCCGGTCAAAAAGGTCGAGACCCTCCAGCAAAAACCGGAAGAGATTGCGGATATCAAACCGGACCTGGAAAAAGCGGTAGAGGTTACTGAACCGCTCAACCCAATTGTCAAAACGCCGCCGGTCAAACCAGAACCTCTGATCAAAGAAGCCAAACTCGTTGAGAAGGTGAAGCCGGTTCAGGAGATAAAACCGGTTAAACAGTTAAAGCCGGTCGAAAAGAAGAAGAAAAAGGCCAAGAAAAAAGGCTCCGACAGAAACTCCAAAAAAGGTGGTAGCCAGGTTACCAGCAGGACCGCCAACTCGAATGCGAACGGGCGCGCCGATGCCAAAACAAATGATGGCGGCACCAAAGCGGCTTCCAACTACAAGGGCAAGGTTTTCTCCAAAGTACGCCGCGCCCAGCGCTACCCGCGTAAGGCAGAACGCAAGAAGATCCAGGGAACAGTCCATGTCTCCTTCACGGTGGCAAAAACCGGATCAGTCTCCAACATCCGTGTTGTCAGGTCATCGGGGCATGCCATTTTGGACAAGGCCGCTGCAGACCAGGTCCGGCGGGCAGCGCCCATGCCTAAATTCCCGAAAAACATCAAGAAAACCAAACTCGCTTTCAAAGCACGGATTGCGTTCAAAAGCCGCCGTTAGGCCTCTTCGGATCTGCTTGGTGTGCTGTTCCGGTAACAGCGCACTCGATATGTGAGTTTTTACTCATATTAATACTTGCACAAAATGCTCAAGATTTATAAAGCTGCGTCATCATAAGATCCGAGCCAGAAGCCAGGATGCATACAGATGGGCAATAGGGCACATGTTGAAAAATTCTGGCTTGGTCACAGCCGCACTGCTGGCCGCTGTACAGGGTGCTGCTGCGCAGGACCTGACACTTGAAGATGAAACCGTTCTCAGCAGCGGCGATGCGACGCTTCTGGATGTGATTACCGTTACTTCCGCGACCCGGACAGAAACGCCGATTGATGAGGCAACCGTCTCGGTCTCGGTCGTTACCGAAGACCAGATCGAGCGCCAGGCCAACGTCAACTCGAATATCGGTCAGATCCTGTCGAAGACCATTCCTGGCTTCGGGCAATCGACCGAAAACCTGACCGAATACGGTCAAACCTTGCGCGGCCGGAACTTCCTGACCCTGATCGATGGGGTGCCGCAGACCAACAATTTGAACAACAACTACCGCGCGCTGAACAGCATCAGCCCGTCTGCGATTGGACAGATCGAAGTGGTTCGTGGTGCAACGGCGGCGTATGGTTTCGGCGCGCCGGGTGGTCTCGTCAACATCATCACCAAGACGCCGGAAGACGGAGAGTTCAACGCCAACCTCAGCCTCGGCTTCAAGGCATCTCCGTCTAATTTTGGTGAATCGCTCTCCTACATCACAGAAGCTGGGGCGTCCGGGGCAAAGAACGGCTTCTTCTATCTTGCCAACGGCAGCTGGGAAGACAGTGGCGCCTCCTTCACTGCGGATGGTGCACGCCGCCCGCCGGATTCCTTCGGAACCCAAGGCGGGACAGATGATATCGGCGCGTTCAACTTCCTCGGCAAATTGGGGTATGAGCACGAGAACCACCGGGTTCTCTTTAGCGCCAACAAGTACCGTTATTGGCAGGACAGCAATTGGGCCGGCCTCGTTTCCGGCGGCAGCCGCGCAAACAACACCAGTGCGACCCCGTCCCGCGGTAACTTGAACACCCGCACACCAGGAACTGACAACCTGACGCTCAACGCCAACTACACCAATGATGACATCTTGGGTGGTTCGCTGGATCTTCAGGCCTACTACAACGACAACACAACCACCTTCACCCGGACAGAATTCTTCGGCTTCCAATACGATCAGTATGAGACCGAATCCCAGAAGCTGGGTGGCCGGGCAACGTTCGACACACCGTTGCCCATTGAGCAGGTTCCGGTCGATCTCGTCTGGGGTCTCGATGTCTTGAACGACAAGACCAAAACCAACCCGATCGACGGTCCGGTTGACACCCCGGAATATGATCTCGTTGGTTTGGCTCCGTTTGCTCAGCTACGCGCTGAGCTGTTTGATGACCGGGCCAAACTGACCGCCGGTGTCCGTTACGAACATCTCTCCGTCGACATCAACGACTATGTCAATGAAATCGGCACGTCCGTGACTGGCGGAACGCTGACATTCCGCGAGCCGCTGTTCAACATCTCCGGGTCCGTTGACCTCAACGACACTTTCACGGTGTTCGGCGGCTTTTCCCAAGGCTTCCAGCTGGGTGACCTCGGACGGTATCTCTACAATTCCGATTTCACCAATGTGTCGCAGCTATCCGACGATGGACAGAAAACCGACAGCTATGAAGTCGGCCTGCGTGCTGTCGGCAACGCCTGGGATGCGTCGATCACCGGCTTTTATAATAAGTCCAACAATGGCGTGACCTACGACGCCAACCTAGACATTGTTCTGTCACCGGAGCAGATCTGGGGTGTCGAGATTGCAGCCAATTATGATGTTACCGATCAGATCGCTGTCGGCGGTACGCTGACCTGGCTTGAGGGTGAATACGATACGACCGGAGACGGCAAATACGATTCCGATCTCGGGTCAGACCGGATCGCGCCGCTGAAATTGACCGGCTATGTCGAGTATTCACCGCGTGACTGGGCGAACTTCCGCCTGCAGGGCCTTTACTCTGGCCACCGCGACCCGGACAGCACGCAGTTCACCGGCATCGAAACCATCGACTCTTATTTCGTGATGGATGCGTTTGCCGACTTCCAGGTCAACGACACATCCAAACTTTCGCTGGGAGTCGAGAACATGCTCAACGCGGACTATGTCCCCGTCTTGCAGCAGGCCTATTCAGTCCAGTCCTACGGCTATGATGACTATTATTACGTCAAAGCACCGGGAGTGACCTTCTCAGCCAAATACTCTGTGAAGTTCTAACTCCTAAAGCTCCGCTGTCCCCACGCGGCGGAGCTTTTAATGTTTTTCAAATGAAAGACCGGTCCGATGTCCGCCATCGCTGAGCAGCAGAAATCAAGTTCCAGCCGGCTTTTTTCCTGTGTCGACGTGTCTGTAAACGTGGACGACAAAGAGCTTCTAAAAACGGCTCATCTAGAATTCGCTGCTTCAAAAATCACCGGCCTCATCGGCCACAATGGATCTGGCAAGTCCACATTGTTGAAAGTTCTGGCCGGCCAGATGGCTGCATCTGGCCAAGTTCAATATCAGGGTCAGGACCTTCACACATGGGGCCGGCGGACCCTTGCCAGGTCCATTGCTTATCTACCGCAGGACCCTCCTGCAACCCGCGGCCTTCTGGTGCGCGAACTGGTAGCGCTCGGACGCTATCCCTGGCATGGCGCATTCGGCCGGTTTAGCGCCAAGGATGCAGACAAAACCCGGGAAGCTATGGAGCTGACGGACCTCGCTCCGCTTGCGGATCGCCTTGTCGATACCCTGTCTGGCGGGGAGCGCCAACGCGCCTGGATCGCGATGATGGTGGCGCAAGATGCTGAGTGTCTTCTGCTGGACGAACCGATTTCAGCGCTCGATATCGCCCATCAGATCGAAATTTTGAACTTGCTGAAGGATCTAAGCGAGAACCGGGGCATCGCAGTCATCGTGGTCTTGCATGACATCAACATGGCCGCGCGTTATTGCGACCGGTTGATTGCCCTGAAAAATGGCCGATGCTCAGCTGAAGGGCCGACGGACAAACTACTGACGGCCCCAACACTCAAAGACATCTTTGGTGTCTCGATGACGGTCGCCCCCCATCCGGGCGGTCAGGGAGTATTGGCCTATGTCGATTGACCGGCGGTCTTTTCTGATCGGTGTAAGCGCGCTTTCTGTCGCTTCGTTCCCGGTATTTGCGTCAAGCGCGTCGCGGATTGTTTCGCTGGATTATGCGGCTGCCGAAACGCTGATTTCCCTCGGTCTCCCCCCGGTCGGCGTTCAATCCGCGGACCACTGGAACCGGTGGGTTGTGGAACCAGAATTGCCTGTGTCCGTCGCAAATGTCGGTCAAGATCTTGCTGTCAATCTGGAGGTGATCGCGGCGCTCAAGCCAGACTTGATCATCACAACACCCTATACGGATATGTTGCGCGGTCGCCTTGAACCAATCGCGCCAGTTCACATGGTTGCCGTCTACAATCAGACTGGCACACCGCTCAAAAACGCATACGTTGAAACTGAGAACCTTGGCCGCTTGGCCGGCCTTCAAGGCGGCGTGGACGCTTTTCTAACATCGGCCGATGCCGAATTTGAGAGCCTGAAAGTCCGGCTTGCAACGAAAAAACGTCCACCCGTCGCGCTGGTCAATTTCATGGATCGCCGCCATGTCCGGGTCTATGGCGCCAGCAGTCTTTATCAGAACGTCTTGGACCGGATCGGTCTTGAAAATGCCTGGACCCGTCCAACCAACTACTGGGGTTTTGCAACGGTCGGGCTGGAAGAGCTCGCCCGCCACGCCCCTCAAGACATGCATCTGATTGCCTTTGAGCCGATCGTCGACGAAATCAAGCCGACACTGGCATCGAGCCCGATCTGGCGGACGATGCCGGTGGTCCAAAACGGCAACTATCAGGTTTTCCCGGCGGTTCTGACCTTTGGCATGGTGCCGTCCGCCTTGCGCTTTGCCCGATTGATCACGGACTACTTGGAAGGGCTCCCGTCATGACCGCTACCCTTCTCAACCGTGCACCGGTTCTCTCAATCACGCTGATTGTTGGCGCAGCTCTTTTGGGCTGGCCGCTTGTTGCGATTGTCCTTCCGAGTCTGATGGAGGCGCCCACCGGATATGATGTGGAGCGCATGATTGCCCTCTACTCGACATTGCCTCGCATGGTCACAGCATTGCAGTGTGGCGCGGCGCTGTCACTTTCCGGCGCGTTGCTTCAAATTGCCCTCAGAAACCCGCTGGCCTCACCCACCACGCTTGGCGTTTCGGCGGGTGCGCATTTGGCACTGGTCCTGGCGGGCCTATTCGCCCCCGCATTGATTGCCTTCAACCGCGATATCGTTGCCTTGATTGGCAGCTTGATTGCCGCAGGCCTCGTTTTCAGCCTTGTATCCCGCCGCGATATTTCTCCCGTGACACTGGTGCTCGGCGGCCTGGTGGTCAGCCTCTATTGCGGCGCGGCGGCCACACTGCTGGTTCTGCTCAACGACCGATATCTTGCTAGTCTTTTCATTTGGGGGGCAGGATCGCTCTCCCAGCAGGATTGGTCTATCCCGCTCGGGCTTTTTTGGAAATTGGCCATACCAATTTGCGCCGCCGGGTTCCTTGTTCGCCCTCTAACGCTTTTAAGCGCTGGAGATGAAGCCGCCCGGTCACTCGGCGCCTCCCCTGCACGAATGCGCATGATCACCGTGCTCACCGCTGTCGCACTGGCAGCCATGGTCACCAGTTCGGTCGGGGTAATCGGCTTCATTGGTTTGGCTGCACCCGTGATCGCGCGGATGAGCGGGGCCCGCACGGTTCTCAGTCAGATCGTTTGGTCGACGCTGATCGGGGCTTTGCTTTTGTTCCTGACGGACAACGCAATTCAGCTTCTTGCCGGATCGCTGGCCGATTTTGTTCCAACCGGTGCCGTCACGGCTCTTTTCGGCAGCCCGCTGCTTCTGCTGCTGTTGCGCAAAACCAAATCGTTACAAACTCCGAGTTCAAGCCCGGCGGCCGTCAAGCGGGTCTCTATTCCGTTTCTGGTAACGCTGTTGGGTTGCTCGCTTATCCCCGCCACTCTCGTATTCGCCAGCCTTCTCTTTGGCCGCGACGCCTCTGGCGAATGGGAGTTCATTTTTTCCAACGCCACTGCGGATCTTCTTTTGGAACTGCGGGCACCCCGTGTCTTCAGTGCAGCGGCGGCAGGCAGCTTGCTTGCGGCCGCAGGTGTTATCCTGCAAAGGCTATCACGCAATGACATGGCGAGCCCGGAAGTTCTCGGCGTCAGTTCCGGCGCTATGCTCGGACTGGCCTTTGGCCTGTTTTTCTTGGCCAGCCCGCATACCGGGCCAATGATCTTTTGCGCGGCCATCGGCGCATTTGCGATCATGGGCTTGATCCTTCTGCTCAACAGAAAAAGCGGCTTTCAAGCGGAACGCATGGTTCTCGCCGGGATCGCGTTCACTGCATTGCTCGACGCTTTGGTTGGTGCCTTGGCCGCCACGGGGGATCTGCGTTCGCTTCAATTGCTGCGTTGGATGAGTGGCACCACCTACGGCGCTACCTATGACAGCGCAACACTGCTCTTCGGCCTGGCCATTGCCTTGCTCGGCTTAGCGCTCTTATTGGTGCGCTGGATCGGTGTTCTGGAACTTGGACCAGGGGCCGCTGGATCGCTCGGCCTACCCGTTTCCCGCGCCAGCGGGTTGCTGTTTTGCCTTGCCGGATTGATGACGGCGGCTGCAACGCTTGCTGTCGGCCCTTTGAGTTTTATTGGCCTCATGGCACCGCATATCGCCCGGCATCTTGGGTTTGTCCGGCCAGCAGATCAGCTTCTTGTAGCCGCATCTGCTGGAGCCTGCCTGATGGTAACTGCCGATTGGATCGGCCGCCACGGATATTTTCCTTACGACATGCCCTCCGGCCTTATCTCAGCTCTTGTCGGCACACCCTTCCTGATGGTGCTTCTCGGCCGGCGGTCTTCTAGGTAAGCAACTGAAATTATTGCTCTATATTCACTTCGATATACGCAGCAGTACGTATCACACCGAGAGACAATATGAACAGCAAATCGTCCGCGTATGTGACTTTGAACCAAGCTGAAGGTGTCTTCGCGCATCTCCTCGATCATGCGCGCGAACATGACATCGTGCTGGAGCAAACCGGACCAAAAGACTTCAAGATTGTTGTCGGCAGTGGCTTTATTGCGATCGGCACCGATGGCCTTGGTCTCATTCTAAATATTTCGGCGGAGTCGGTCGGGATACTTTATTTCCTCAAGGAGGCTGCGGTCCGGCATTTGGCCGAAATCCGCCCGGAAGCTGCAGATGATCTCCGCTGGGACGACAAAGGCACTCTGACACTTAACCTCAAGGCACCGCCCAGTTTTCATGAGCTCTCCGTTGTATCTGTCAGCGAACCTTTGGCCGGATTGATCCGGCTTCGGCTGTCCGGAGCTGGAGATTTGAGCGGCCTTGCAGGACCAGGCATTCATGTCAAACTCATGCTGCCATCAAATCCCGGGCGCCCACCAGTTTGGCCAGAAGCCACGGCCAACGGGATCACAAAATGGCCGAAGGGCAAGGATGAGCTTCATGTCCGCTATTATACGATCAAGGCAATTGACCCAAAGACAGGTATGCTCGACATCGACATCGCCCGGCATGACGGCGGATTGATCGCAGACTGGGCCGTTACCGCAAAGCCAGGCGCAAAAATCGGGCTTCTTGGTCCCGGCGGAGGCGAAACTCCGGAAAAAGCTGCACGCGTCCTTCTGTGCGGTGATAAGACCGCGCTACCGGCTTTGGCTCGCATGCTGGAAGAACTACCGGACAATGTCGCTGGAGATGTGGTTGCAGAAGCTGCTGATCTAGATTGTTTGACGGATTATCTCCCGTCCACTCACCTAACGTTACACGTTCTCCCGGAAGACCGGTTTCGGAGCGATGTTGAACAGTATTCTGAAAGCCTGACGGTGAACAAGAAACCGGATTTTGCCTGGTTCGCGGGAGAACATCAAAACGCGCAAAGTATGCGGAGATTTTTCAAATCTGATCTTGGCCTCGCCAAGGGTCAACAATACGCAATCACCTATTGGCGCGACGGTGCGTCGCTGGAAGCAAATTGACCTGCATTAGATGTAATAAACAGCACTGATCATATATTAAGGGGTGCGTGCCTGAAGCGTCCTTGCAAGCAATTTGAATACAGGCATCCGAGGGGGAGATAAAGAGTGCCAGCCACGACGGCGAAATCCGTTTCTGCGCGAAAGTCCGCTCAGCAGGAACGCTCAAAGGCGAAAATCCAACTGATCCTCGACACCACGCTTGCTATGCTCAACGAAGGGCCTGCTGACCGGATCACCACCAACGAGATCGCCAAACGGGCCGGCATCAGTATTGGCTCGCTTTATCAATATTTTCCTAAAAAAGAGGCCATCTTCTACAGCTTGTTCAGCAAATGGCTGCAGGACACGCTTGATCGACTTGATGACGTCGAAGCACGCTTTAGCGGGTCTGAAGATCTTGAGGATCTGTCAGATGCGGTCTTTGAGTGCCTGTCCCGCGACGACAGCATCAACTCAAAAGGCCACTGGCAGCTCCTCAGGGCCATGGGCAGCACCGAAGAACTTGCCGCTTTGGAAGCAGAACATCAAAGAGAAGTCTTCCAGCGTATCGTCGGATTTCAAGAAAAGTTTGGCCGGTCCATTCCTCCCGAAAAGGCCGAAGTCCTGGCAACTCTGCAGCACCATGTGACTGTCGGATGCCTGGCCACTGCCGCCCAAATCGGCAATCACCCGGAACGCGCGGCCGCCCTCGACTGGGGCCGCAAAGCGATGCGGTTCATCTACGACATTGAGAAATTGAACGCCTGATTACGCCAAATTCGGAAGACGCTTACGGAACCTTCGGATCCGGGTTTTCTGTATGACCATCGACGGCGATCACCTGGCCCGAAACCAGCCGAGCCCCGTCTGAAGCCAGGAACGCTGCCATTTCGGCAATGTCCTCGGGCCAGACAAAAGACTTCATCGACACGCCGGAGGTATAGCCTTCATAGATCGCGTCGCGGGTCGTACCCTTTTCGGCTGCCTCGCGCATCATGACACCTTCCATGCGCGGCCCTTCAACCCCGCCCGGACAAATGGCATTGGCGCGGATCCCGAACGGTCCCAGCTCCATCGCCAGAGTTTTCATGAACCCAATCACGCCCCATTTGGCAGCCGCATAAGGCGCGCGGTTTGGGTACCCAAATATTCCTGCGGTTGAAGACGTCACGATAATGGCGCCGGACCCGGCGGCTTTCATCATCTGCGCAGCATATTTGGCAAACAGGAACGGGCCATCGAGGTTCACGGACAGGCAACGTCGCCAGTCATCCAGTGCGATGTTTTCGACCTTTGCAGTTGGACCCGCGATGCCAGCATTGGCGCACAGGGTGTCGAGTCCGCCCCACGCGGCCTTGATTTCAGAAAAGAGCGCGCTCACCGCGTCTTCATCGGTGACATCCAGGCAGGATTTCTGCCAGTTCTCTGGACACGCCTGGAGTGCGGCCCCATCGACATCAACGATCCAGACCTGATCCCCATTTGCTGCGAACTTTTCAGCCATCGCCCGGCCGATACCGGAGGCACCAGCCGTGATCAGAACCCGTTTGCTCATATGTCGGCCACCTTGATGACTGTGGTGCCGATCTTGGTACCCGCTTCCACAAAGGCATGGGCTTCGGCAGTCTGGTCCAGGGAAAAGGTGCGCGCGACCGGGTGCTGCAGATCGTTGTTGGTGAGCCAACCAGTGATATCAACGACACCCGCTGTCCGTGCCGCTTCCGGCAAGATGTAAACCAAAACCATGCGCAGCGTCTGACCGTCAAACATCATCGGATAAAAGGGGAGTTTCGGTTCCGGATCTGCCATGGAGCCATAGGCAGCAATGGTGCCGTTTTGCGCCAGAACCTTACGGGAAGTCGCGAGATTACCGCCGAATTCGACTTCAACGATCCGTTCAACCCCCTTGCCCGAGGTGGCCTCCAGAATGTTTTCCGCAACATCGTCGGTGCGGTAGTTCAGGACAACATCGGCGCCCATTTGCCTCGCATGGGCGGCCTTTTCCTCAGAGCTCACCGTGGTGAAGACCCTGGCACCACGCAGTTTAGCCATCTGGATTGCATAAGAACCAACGGTCCCCGCCCCACCAGTTACAAGAATATCCTGGCCGTCAATGGCACCATCGGCAAAGAGGCACCTGTGTGCGGTCAAAGCGGGAATGCCGAGGCATGCACCGTCTTCAAAACTTGCTTCTTCAGGCAAATAAACAGCCTGTTCTTCATGCAGCGCGATGAGGGTTCCATTCGACCCGTGCGCCCGCTTCCAGCCTGCATTCCAGAGCCAGACCCGTTCACCAATCCGTTCTTCGTTGACGCTGTCGCCTACCGCCACAATCCGTCCAGCGCCATCGCTATGAGGAATAACCCGATCGAAAGCCATCGGGCCACGGACCCCAGCACGGGATTTGGCATCCGATGGATTGACCGCAGAGGTGGCAACCTCGACGAGTACCTCGCCATGTGCCGGTTTTGGGTCGTCCAGCTCGCCAACGATAAAAACATCGTTCGCCGGACCATTGGTTTCGTAATAGGCGGCTTTCATAGCTCTACCCTCAACTTATTGAATGCATTTGGCTTCAGACTTTTGACGCCGCTGCGCGTTGCTTCAGGAGGTCCGTCAGCCAGTTCGGGTCCATTTCAGGAACCGACGACAACAACAGTTCCGTGTAAGGATCATGCGGCGGGGTAAACATGGCCGATTTCTGCCCTAGTTCGACCACCTTGCCCGATTGCATGACAACCACCTCATCAGCGATTGCCTTCACCGTCGCAAGATCGTGCGTGATGAACATATAGGCGAGATCAAGCTCGCTTTGCAGACGGTCTAGCAATTTCAAAATGCCTTCGGCCACCAGCTGATCAAGCGCGGACGTGACTTCGTCGCAAATGATGAACTTCGGGTCCGCCGCAAGCGCTCTGGCAATACCAACCCGCTGTTTCTGACCGCCGGACAGTTCCGAAGGCAACCGGCCGATAAACTCATCCGGCTCCAGTTCGATCATATGTAGAAGTTCACGAACTCGGTCTTTCAGCGCTTTGCCGCGCAGGCCGAGGTAAAACTGCACAGGACGGCCAATGATCTGGCCAATGCTCTGCTTCGGATTAAGGGCCGTATCCGCCATCTGATAGATCATCTGGATCTGGCGCAATTGATCGGGCGTGCGGGCTTTGTAGCCCGCCGGGAGCGGTGCGCCATCAAATAGCACCTCACCTGCCAGCGGTTGCAAAAGGCCCGTGATCACGCGGGCTGTGGTAGATTTGCCGCTACCTGATTCCCCTACGACGGCTACAGTCCGGCGTTTGTGAACATCAAAACTGACGTCGTGAAGCACTGTCAGCTGCCCGTAGGCGGCGGTTACGTTTTTGACCGAGACAATCGGTGTGTCTTCTTTAGCTGCTAATGGCTGTTCTTCACGTGCATGGCTACGCACGGCCCAAAGGGATTTGGTGTAATCCGCCTTTGGCGCATCCAGCATGGTTTTTGTGTCGGCTTCCTCGACCTCATTGCCATGCAGCAGCACCTTAATCCGGTCTGCCATCTGGGCTACCACCGCCAGGTCGTGGGTAATGTAGATCGCTGCGGTCTGGAACTGATCAACAATGTCCCGGATCGCGTCCAAAACCTCAATCTGCGTGGTCACATCGAGCGCCGTGGTTGGCTCATCGAAAATGATCAGATCGGGCCGGCAGGACATCGCCATTGCGGTCATCGCCCGCTGCAACTGCCCCCCGGACACTTGGTGCGGATAGCGGAACCCTATGTTTTCCGGATCGGGCAACTGCATTTTCCGGTAAAGCTCGACCGCATCGGCCGCCGCATCGCCGCGCGACGACGTGCCGTGCTGAACCGGGGCTTCCGTATATTGATCGATCAACCGATGTGCCGGATTGAAGCTGGCTGCAGCGGACTGCGCCACATAGGCGATGCGTTTGCCCAAGAGATCGCGCTTCACGGAAGGCGCCGCTTTGACCAAGTCAATGCCATCGAACGTGATCGATCCGCCGGAAATCCGGCAGCCGTCGCGGGTGAAACCCATAGCTGCCAGGCCGAGGGTCGATTTGCCCGCTCCGGATTCACCGATCAGGCCGAGAACTTCGCCGCGATGGAGCGTCAGATCGACACCCTTGACGATTTCGCTCCATTTTTCGTCAGACCGGCCTTCAATGCGCAGTCCCTTGATCGTTAGGAGCGGTGTATTTGACGTATCAGTCATATCGGATCCTCACTCCTTCAATCCGCTGGCCCGGTGCAGCATCCAGTCAACGACGAAGTTGACCGCCACGGTCAAAAGCGCAATGGCGCCAGCCGGCAGCAACGGAGTGATGTCACCAAAAGTAATCAATGTGGCGTTGTCACGCACCATGGATCCCCAGTCCGCAGTCGGCGGTTGAATGCCAAGGCCCAGGAAGGACAAGGCCGAAATCGACAGGAACACAAAACAAAACCGGAGGCCGAATTCCGCCACGAGCGGCGCTGCCGCATTTGGTAAGATCTCACGGATGATCAGATAGCCAAGGCCTTCACCACGCAGCCGGGCCGCTTCGATGTAGTCCATGACAACTATGTTCATGGCAACCGACCGGGCCAGCCGGAACACCCGGGTGGCGTCAATCATCGCGATTACCAGGATCATATTGACGATCGATGTTCCAAAAATCGTCAGCAGCAAAAGCGCGAAAATCAAGGATGGGATTGCCATCAAAATATCGACGAACCGGCTGAGCAATTCATCGATCCAGCCGCCGAGAACCGCTGCAAGCAGCCCCAGGATGGAGCCGACGAAAAAGGCCAACAGAGAGGTTGCAAAGGCAATGCCCACCGTGTTGCGCGCGCCGTAGACCAGGCGTGTGAACATATCCCGACCAATGTTGTCTGTGCCAAGCCAGTGAGCGCTGTCCCAGGGCAGAAACTGTGCGCCAACGACTTCTGTCTCACCGAACGGTGCGATCAACGGCGCGAACACGGCGACCACAAAATAGATCACGATAACCAGCAGACCAAAACTTGCCGACAGCGGCATAGTCCGGGCAAACTTTGCGACGGATCCAGTTCCAGCCGTGATCAGCACAGTGCGGAACACATAGGCACTCGCGGCGGCAAGGCCCAATGCTGCCGCGCAATAGATCAGGGTCATCCATAGTGGAGTTGAAGATGCCATGCCCGTCTCCTAACGCGAATGAATGAGGCGCGGGTTGGACAAGGTCGCCAGGACATCCGCAGTCAGATTGAGAAGGACATAGGCGCAAGCGAAAATCAGGGCCGCGGCCTGAACAACGGTGAAGTCGCGTTTGGCGACCGAATCCACCATCAGCTGACCAAGGCCCGGATACACAAACACGACCTCGACGACCACAACCCCGGTGATGAGGTAGGCCAAATTGAGGGCGATGACGTTGATAATCGGTGCCAAAGCATTCGGCAAAGCGTGTTTGACGATGATCCGTGCCGGACTAATCCCTTTCAATCGGGCCATCTCGATATAGGGCGATGCCAGTAGGTTGATGATCGCGGCCCGGGTCATACGCATCATGTGCGCGGTCACCACCAAGGTGAGCGTTAGGGCCGGAAGGAACGTACGGTAGAGTTGTTCACCGAAGGACGTGCCCGGTTTTAGCGTTGCCAGCGATGGGAACATCCCGCTTTGCGCCAGAAGAACAATCAGAATGTAGGCGACAAAAAACTCCGGGAATGAGATCGAGCTCAAAGTGACCAGGTTCACCGTCCGATCAAACAAGGAATTTCTGTAAAGAGCTGCCAAAATGCCCAGGCCGACGGCCAGTGGGATTGAAATTGCCGCAGCATAAAGGGCGAGAAACAGTGTATTGCCAAGGCGGCCTGAGATCAGGTCTGCGATTGGCCGGCCATTGGCAAGAGAGTTTCCAAAGTCTCCCTGAAGTACACCGCCCAACCAGCTCAGGTACCGTTGATAGGCAGGGAGGTCCAATCCGAGTTCCCGGCGGAAAGCCGCAACGGTTTCCGGAGTTGCCGATTGTCCGAGGATTTCCTGGGCAATGTCGCCCGGTAACATCTCGACCGCTGCAAAGATCAACAGCGAAATTGCAAACAGGGTCAAAAGGCCAAGCCCAAGGCGCTTGGCAATCATAAGCCAGATTTTACCCACTAAATCTCCCCCCGAGATGGCGCGCGGAAACGCCGGATGTGCTGGTCACATCATGTTACCGCAAGGCCCGGTGTATTCCGGGCCTTGCAGCAGCGTTTTTAGGCGAACCACCATCTCTCGACAGCGCGGAAACCGTCAAGCGTCCAGTTGGCGCCAACTTTCTCGGGAGTTGCGATGGCTGTCGAATGGGCCATGACATAACTTGCGAACATCGGGATAACCGTGCCGCCTTCGTTGCTGACAATGTTCTGCATCTCGAAGTACATTTCGCGACGCTTTTCTTCGTCAAGCTCGGAACGGGCTTCGACCAGCAGCTTGTTGAACCGCTCATTTTCCCAGTAAGTGTCGTTCCACGGCACACCTGAGGCATATGCGGTAGCAAACATCCAGTCTTCGGTCGGACGGCCACCCCAGTAAACCGCGCAGAACGGCTTTTTCATCCAGACGTTTGACCAGTAGCCATCGTTCGGCTCACGCACGATTTCGATGTTGATGCCAGCTGCCTTGGCAGATTCTGAGTAAAGTACACCAGCATCGACAGAGCCGGTGAAGGCTGCATCAGACGCAGATAGCGCAACATCCAGGCTGTCGAGACCGGCCTGCTTCAGATAATGCTTCGCCTTGTCAGGATCGTAAGTGTGCTGCTCGAGTTCTGCTGCGAAGAACCGGTTGGAACGTCCAATCGGATGATCGTTGCCGACTTCACCGAAGCCGTTCAGAACCTTGTTGACCAGTTCCTGGCGGTCGATGGCGTATTTCAACGCCTGACGCACGTTGTTGTCATTGAACGGCGCAGCACGCGTATCCATGGCAAAGGTGTAATGCTGCGTTCCTGTGGTGGTCAGGAGTTTCAGATTTGGCGAACGGCTCAGCATGTGCGCTGTGTTCACATCGACCCGGTCGATTACGTCGGCTTCGCCTGTCACCAAAGCGTTCAAGCGCGCTGCGGAGTCCAGGATTGCGAGAATTTCAACGCCATCGAAATGGGCCCGATCCGACTTCCAATAGTTCGGATTGCGTTTCAGTGTCGCCTGAACGCCCGGCTCATAGGATTCCACAACATAAGCACCACACCCGTCATTGCTGGCCGGGTCGATAGCACCATTAGCTGCCGGCATAACTGGCAGGTGATAATCCGACAGGATGAACGGGAAATCGGAGTTGCCGTTTTCCAACGTCACGACAACCGTGGACGGTCCATCAGATTTAATGTCGGTGATTGGCGCAACGATTGGTTTTGCAGCCGATTTACTGTCTTCACCCCGGTGATGGTTCAATGACGCGATCACGTCTTCAGCTGAAACGGTTTTGCCTGAATGGAACGCAACGCCGTCACGCAGCTTCAGTGTCCAGACCTTAGCGTCCGGGCTTGCTTCCCAGCTTTCAGCGACTTCGCCAACCAGGGATCCATCGGCAGCGATTTCAGTCAGGTAACCGTGACGAGCCGTTGCAAAAACCTGGACGTATGCGTTGTCCCAGGTAGCCGGATCATAGCTGTCTGACGTGTTGCCATGACCCATTGCAAGACGCAATGTGCCGCCTTTTTTCGGCTCGGCATGCGCACCGCGCGCGCCCATAGCAGACAGTGCTGCCGCACCTCCAAGTGCGGTTGCCCCTTGCAGAATGGTTCTGCGGGAAATTCCCTTGGAAGCAGTTTTTGTTAGATCTTTTATCATTCGATCCTCCTCCGGATATTTTCTGTGCTTGAACTTCGTGACCCACTATATCGCAGATCTTCCCTCTGATTTTTTTGTTTTCTGCGCCACCGGAAATTGTTTCGCATGCAAACGATACAAACACCGATATCACACCCACCCGCGACCGCTATCTTTATTTTGATTGATTAGTCAGTCAACGTCTTTCATTGTTAAGGTGCAGTCTGCAGCGCCCCGCTCAAATACGGCGCGCAGTCGTCATGAACCGACATTTTCCCCTTGTCATTTCCTTAAAAGCGTAGTGCTGTTCCGAGAATGGACTGTGCGCAAATGGAATAAGAATATGCCGATCTGGTCGAATCCGGCTCAAAAAACGCGGAAGTTAAATGTTCTGCTGTTCGACAAGTTCTCTAACAATTGCCTGGCCAACGCCATTGAACCCTTTCGAGCCGCCAATGCGATCAGCGGCCAGAGCCTCTATCAATGGAAGTATGTGACACTGGACGGGGCACCCATTCAGTCCTCGAGCGGGCTTCGCATTATACCAGACGGCGCCTTGAGCCACGCAGAGCCCGGATACGCTGTCGTGGTTTTGTGCAGCTATGACTTCGTCTTGCACAGCACGCCAGCGAGCTTTGCAGCGCTGAGGGCCGCTGCAACCCGGCACGACGTGATGATCGCGATGGATGCCGGCAGTTGGCTGTTGGCAAGTGCAGGTCTACTTGATGGCCGCAAGGCCACCATTCATTGGGAAGAGCATACCCATTTCGCGGAAACCTTTCCTGACGTGACGACGTTTCGGGATCGTTATGTCATCGACGGCAACCGGATTACCTGCACCGGCGCCATGGCTGCATACGATCTTTCCTCACACTTGGTTGCTGAACATCATGGGGAAGCGCTGCGCCTGGAAGTCGGGCTGATGCTGATGCACGATGGCTCCTCATCCCAGCTTGCGTTTCCATTGCCTCAAGCGCGCAGCGATGCGGTCAAACGCACCATCAAGGTCATGCTGGAAAACCAGGAAACGCCGCTGCCGATTTCCAAGCTCGCGTCAAAAACCGGCCTGTCGCAGCGCCGTTTGCAAGATCTGTTTTCCCAGGAATTTGGAACAACACCATCCGTAGTCTACCGGCGCATTCGCTTGGCAACAGCCAGGCATTTGGCCACTGATGGCTCACTAACAATCGGGGAAATCGCCTGCCGGTGCGGCTATGCCAACGTCAGTGCGATGATCCGGGCATTTGTGGCTGAATTCGGCATCCCGCCTGGAAAACTTCGCCGAGAGGGTCATCCGGACAACCGGTCGGACCGGGGTATTAAGTCAAACTCGAGCCTGTAGGCGCGTGTCATTGCACTGGCGTTTTGATAACCGCAGCGGATTGCGATTTCGGCGATGGTCAGGTCTGTGTAGCGGATGAGCCTCCGCGCCTCCCGCAGACGGATGGCCTTGTAGATAGCCTTTGGCGTCATGCCAAATTCTGCATTGAACCGGTTTTCCAACAAACGCTGATCGACCTTCAGGCGTTCGGCCACGTTTGGGATGGTCAAGGGGTTTTCAATGTTCCGCCGCATCAAGGCCGTCGCTTCGCGCATCAGCCGATCTGCGGTCCGTTCTTGAAACAGATCTGACCTTTCACCGGAACTGCCATGCATAAACAAAGTGGCCACTTCCAGAGAAAACAGCGGACTGTGATCCTTCTTGATAATTTCCAGCATCAGTTCGAAGGTTGTCGAAGCACCGCCACAGGTCGCAACCGTGTCTTCCAGGACATAGCGGTCTTCGACAACATCAATTTCCGGAAAGGCTTCGGCAAAGCCCGAAAGCTCATCCCAGTGGATGGTTGCTTGTCTGTTATCCATCAAACCGGCTGCAGCCAGCATCCAGCCGCCCGTGTCGAGACCGCCGAGCAATTTGAACCGCTTTCGTGCCGCGCGCAGAATTTGGTGCAGTTTTGGGGTCGAATACGATTTGAAGCCGTAACTCGGCATAACAAACAGGTAATCACCGCCCGGCTGCGCGTCTGCCCAACTGAGCGTTTCAACAGGCAATCCGCTTGAAGACACCACTGTACCGCCTGCCACACTGACATGTTGCCAGGAATAGAGCGGTTTCCGGGCAATCGTGTTGGCCGCGCGGAACGGCTCAATGGCGTTTGCCAGGCAGTGGTTTGAAAAGTTTTCAAACAGCAGGACGCAGATCAACCGGATCTGTTGCGACGGCTGCGGATCAGATTTTTTCAAAAACTGCACAACATCCCACCAAAACTGCACAGAACGAAATTCGAATTCTTCACACTCTCTTGTCAGCAAATCAAGAGGGGCGACGGCGATGCATTTTGGCCTGACCGAAGAACAAGAGATGATCGTCTCCACAGTGCGATCATTCGTAGAGAACGAAATCTACCCGCACGAAGAGATGGTTGAGAAAGCCGGTCAGGTGCCGCATGAGCTTGGTGAGGAACTCAAGCAGAAGTGCATCGACCTTGGATTTTATGCCTGTAACTTCCCCGAAAGCGTCGGCGGTGCCGGATTGAGCCATCTGGATTTTACGCTGGTGGAACGCGAACTTGGCCGCGGCTCGATGGCTCTCAACCACTTTTTCGGCAGGCCGCAGAATATCCTGATGGCCTGTAAGGACGAGCAGATCGAAAAATACCTTCTGCCAGCCGTCCGGGGTGAGAAAATGGATGCCTTGGCCATGACTGAACCCGATGCTGGTTCCGATGTTCGCGGCATGAAATGCCAGGCCGTGCGCGATGGCGGTGATTGGGTGATCAGCGGCTCCAAGCACTTCATTTCGGGCGCTGAACACGCCGATTTCTTCATTGTCTTTGTGGCGACCGGTGTGGATGAAACGCCTAAGGGGCCGAAAAAACGGATCACCTGTTTCCTGGTGGACCGGGGCACACCAGGGTTTGAAGTTCGCGACGGCTACAACTCCGTGAGCCACAAGGGCTACAAAAACTACATTCTTTATTTCGACCAATGCCGCTTGCCCGATGCTCAAGTGCTTGGTGAAGTCGACGGCGGGTTTGAAGTCATGAACGAGTGGCTCTACGCCACGCGCCTGACCGTTGCTGCCATGAGCGTTGGCCGCGCGCGGCGCTGCTTTGACTATGCCGTCAACTATGCCGCTGAGCGGAAGCAGTTCGGCCAGTCCATCGCCAAGTTCCAGGGGGTGAGTTTCCAGGTGGCCGACATGATCACCGAGATCGATGCCGCCGATTGGCTGACGCTTGCAGGGGCCTGGCGGTTGGATCAAAACCTGCCGGCCAACCGTGAAATCGCCAGCGCCAAAGTCTATGCAACAGAAATGTTGGCCCGGGTGACAGACACCACGCTGCAGATCTTTGGCGGCATGGGTTTGATGGACGATTTCCCGATCGAACGGTTCTGGCGCGATGCCCGCGTGGAACGGATCTGGGACGGCACCAGCGAAATCCAACGCCACATCATCAGCCGCGACATCTTCCGGCCGTTGGGGGCTTAAAGATGCGGTCTTTGACCCGCTTATTAAACCCGCGATCGATTGCGGTCATCGGCGGCGGCGCCTGGTGCGAGAGTGTCCTCACGCAATGCAAAGCGTTCGGTTACTCCGGTAAACTTTCAGCCATCCACCCCAAACGTTTGGATGTTGGCGGTATTCCGGCCGTCACCTCTCTGGCGGATCTGGAAGATGTGCCGGATGCGATTTTTATTGGGGTGAACCGCCATGTCACTATTGAGGTCGTGCGCGAAGCAGCTCAGCTCGGCGTGGGAGGCGCTGTCTGTTTTGCTTCCGGTTTCCGCGAGGCTGCTGCCGAGCTCGAAGACGGAAATGACCTGCAGGACGCTCTGATTGAAGCTGCTGGCGATATGCCGATCCTCGGCCCGAACTGCTACGGGTTCATCAATGCGCTTGAGACAGCGTCCCTTTGGCCGGATCAGCATGGTTTGGCCAAGGTTGACCGAGGCGTCGCGATCATTTCGCAAAGTTCAAACATTGCACTGAACCTGACCATGCAGACCCGCGGCCTGCCGGTGGCTTATGTCATGACAGTCGGCAACCAAGCGCAATCCGGGTTGTCTCAGATTGGCGAAGCGCTTTTGCAAGACGACCGCGTGACGGCGATAGGTCTTCATATCGAGGGGATCGACAATCTCTCCGCTTTTGAAGCCTTCGCCCGCAAGGCCTGGGCCTGCGGAAAGCCGGTCGTGGCGCTGAAGACCGGACGATCCGAGCAGGCTCAGGCCGCAACGGTCTCCCATACAGCTTCAATAGCGGGGACGTCTGCAGGCGCATCAGCGCTGTTTGACCGATTGGGAATTGCCGAAGTCCAGACACTTCCGATTCTCTTGGAAACGCTCAAGCTTTTCCATGTTCACGGTCCATTACCCAATACCCGAATTGCTTCGATGTCTTGTTCCGGTGGTGAAGCCAGTCTCATGGCGGATCTGGGCCTTGCCCATGACATTACATTTCCGGAGCTTACAAATTGCCAATCGAATGGGCTGCGTAGCGCACTCGGCCCGAAGGTCGCCCTCGCCAATCCGCTTGATTATCACACTTATATCTGGAGCGATCCTGCAGCTATGGCCGACACGTTCGCGGCCATGATGGCTGGTGATCTAGCACTCGGCTTGGTGGTGTTGGATTTTCCACGCAGCGACCGCTGTAACGGTGCGGAGTGGGAGAAAGTTATCGATTCGATTGATTTGGCCGCCCGGACCTCAGGCAAACCGATGGGCGTAGTTGCCTCGCTCCCGGAAGCGCTGCCGGAAATCATTGCTGAGGATCTGATTAGGCGGAACATTGTTCCCTTCGCCGGGATGGAAGAAACCATGGCCGCGATCTCCGTGGCGTCAAAACTTACGCCGCCGCCAACTGATACCGGCATCTTTGTTCCGGGAGAGCTGGTGCAGGTCGAAACTTTGAGCGAAGACGCCGCCAAAGCGCAATTGAGCGCGTTCGGTGTCCGAATCCCCAAAAACGCAACGGCCAAAACTGCGGAAGAGGCAGCCACTCTTGCCGATAAGATCGGCTATCCGGTTGTCCTGAAAGGCCTGGGCATCGCCCATAAGAGCGAAGCAGGCGCTGTTGTTCTCAATCTGATGTCCAGCGAGGACGTTCTGGCTGCTGCAGCACATATGCAAGTGGATGGATTTCTCGTAGAAGAGATGGTCACTGGAACGCTCGCAGAGTTATTGATCGGTGTCGTGCGCGACCCAGGTCACGGCTATGTGTTGACCCTAGCGGCCGGCGGTGTGTTGACCGAACTTCTGGAAGATGGCGTCTCTTTGACCATCCCGGCCAGCCGGGAAGACCTTGAAAAGGCCCTTGACCGCTTGCGGATTTCAAAAGTGCTCAAAGGATTCCGGGGACGGCCTGCCTGTGACATCGACAAAATCCTCGATACTATTCTGGCACTTCAGACATACGTTTTGTCGGGTACGGTTGAAGAAGCCGAGATCAACCCGCTCCTTTGCGGCCCAGACCTTGCCATTGCGGCGGACGCCCTCATCAGATGCGGACAAAAAACATGACGGATAATCCAATCAAGACCCAAATCACCGGGCATATTCTGGAGGTCACGCTCGACCGACCGAAGGCCAATGCCATTGATCTTGCGACCAGCCGGATCATGGGCGACGTCTTTACCGATTTCCGGGACAATCCAGACCTGCGTGTCGCCATTGTGACCGGCGCTGGCGGAAAATTCTTCTGTCCGGGCTGGGATCTGAAAGCGGCAGCAGACGGCGATGCCGTTGATGGCGATTACGGCAAGGGCGGTTTTGGCGGTCTGCAGGAACTGCGCGGCCTCAACAAGCCGGTAATCGCGGCCGTCAATGGTATTTGCTGCGGCGGCGGCCTGGAATTGGCGCTGTCCGCCGACATTATTCTTGCTGCTGATCACGCAAGTTTCGCACTTCCGGAAATCCGCTCCGGCACCGTCGCCGATGCCGCCAGCATCAAGTTGCCAAAGCGGATTCCCTATCACATCGCCATGGAAATGCTGCTGACCGGACGCTGGATCGAAGTTGAGGAAGCCGCCCGCTGGGGACTGGTCAATCACGTTTATCCCGCAGCAGATTTGATGGCGGAGGCCCGCAAGCTCGCCGAATTGCTCGCCTCCGGTCCACCGCTGGTCTATGCGGCGATCAAGGAAGTTGTCCGCGAAGCCGAAGACATGAAATTCCAGGACGCTCTGTCCCGGATCACCAAAAGCCAATTTGCCACCGTGGAAACCCTCTACCGGTCTGAAGATCAGCTGGAGGGCGCACGGGCCTTTGCAGAAAAACGCGATCCGGTCTGGAAAGGCCGGTAATAGGGGGAACCATGCCACTTCAAATGAACCGTGATGTTTTCATCACCTGTGCCGTCACCGGGTCGGGCTCGACCCAAGACAAATCTCCCCATGTGCCGCGCAGCCCCAAAGAGATTGCCGCCAGTGCGATCGATGCGGCCAAAGCCGGTGCGGCGGTGGTCCATTGCCACGTCCGCGATCCAGACACCGGTGTGCCATCCCGGCGTCTTGAGCTCTACCGGGAAGTCACCGATCTCATCCGGGCGGCTGATGTTGACGTGGTCCTGAACCTGACGGCTGGAATGGGCGGCGACATCACGTTTGGGTCCACAGAGGCCCCGCTGCCAGTCAATCCGGCTGGCACAGATATGGTCGGCGCTACGGAGCGGATGGCGCATATTGCCGAATGCCTGCCGGAGATCTGCACGCTCGACTGCGGCACCATGAATTTTGCCGAAGCCGATTATGTCATGACCAACACCCCGGGCATGCTCCGTGCAATGGGCGCTATGATGACTGAGCTTGGTGTTAAGCCGGAGATCGAAGCGTTTGATACCGGTCATCTGTGGTTTGCCAAACAACTTGTCGAAGAAGGCACGCTCTCTTCCCCCGCCCTGGTGCAGCTGTGCATGGGTGTTCCGTGGGGCGCACCGAACGACCTCAACACGTTCCTCGCCATGGTCAATGCCGTGCCACAGGACTGGTCCTGGTCAGCCTTCAGCCTTGGACGCGATCAAATGCCCTATGTGGGTGCATCCGTTCTCGCCGGTGGCCACGTGCGTGTTGGCCTAGAAGACAATCTGTTTTTGGAAAAAGGCGTTCTTGCCACCAACGCCCAGCTCGTCGAAAAAGCAGCCGGCATCATTGAAGGCATGGGCGCCCGCATTATCGGACCGGATGCCGTGCGCGAAAAACTCGGCCTTACCAGAAGGGCTCCGAAATGAAAGCAGCGATCATTGGCGGCGGCGTCATCGGCGGCGGCTGGGCCGCCCGCTTTCTGTTAAACGGCTGGGATGTTGCGGTATTCGATCCAGATCCGGAGGCTGAACGCAAAATCGGTGAAGTGATTGCCAATGCCCGCCGGAGCCTGCCGGCGCTCTACGACAAGGCTCTGCCTCCTGAGGGGACTTTAAGTTTTCACACCGATATGGCCGAGGCGGTCAAGGGCGCCGGCTGGGTTCAGGAAAGCATTCCTGAGCGGCTGGATCTCAAACATAATATCCTCGGTCAACTCAGTGAGATGGTTCCGGAAGACACGGTCATTGGATCGTCAACCTCCGGCTTCAAACCCTCAGAGCTGACGGCAAACGGTGCGCGCGCAATCGTCGCCCACCCATTCAATCCGGTCTATCTGTTGCCGCTGATCGAACTGGTTGGCAATCCGGAAACAACCGGAAAAGCTGCAGAGATCCTGCGTTCAATCGGCATGGCTCCGCTCACGGTCCGCAAGGAAATCGACGCGCATATCGCAGACCGGTTTTTGGAGGCGGTCTGGCGGGAAGCCCTTTGGCTGGTCAAGGACGGCATCGCCACGACGGAGGAAATCGACGAAGCCATCAAGATGGGATTTGGCATAAGGTGGGCCCAAATGGGTCTGTTTGAAACCTATCGAGTTGCCGGTGGCGAAGCCGGAATGAAACATTTCATGGCCCAGTTCGGACCTGCCTTGAAGTGGCCGTGGACCAAGCTGATGGATGTCCCGGAATTCACCGACGAACTGGTGGATCTCATCGCTGGACAGTCAGATACCCAGTCCGGGCACCTGTCAATCCGGGAGCTGGAACGACTGCGCGATGACAATCTGGTCGGCATGATGCGGGCGCTCAAAAAGACCGGAACTGGCGCAGGCGGTGTGATCCAGCGGCATGAGGCCGGGCTGCCAGCTCCTGAGGCCAAAGACCTTCCCATCACAGGTGACCGTCAAATCCCGGTGAGCTGGACCGACTACAACGGTCATATGAATGAGACCCATTATCTGGAAGCCGGGTCTCTCGCAACAGACGAATTCATGCAGTTGATCGGCGCGGATGCCAGCTACATTGCATCAGGGAAAAGCTATTTTACCATCGAATCCCATGTCCGCTACTTGAGTGAACTACATGCGGGCGAACAGCTGACCATCCAGACCCAGGTGCTTAACGGCAAGGGCAAAAAACTGCACCTCTTCCATTTCCTCTATGGGGCTGACGGCACACTCGCCGCAACCGTGGAAACACTGCTGCTTCATGTCGATCTCACCACTCGGGCAAGTTCCCTGCCGGATCCGGAGGTTCAGGAGAAACTGGAATCCTTCCACACAGCTCACGAGCCGCTCGGCTTGCCCAATGGTGCGGGCCGGTTCGTTGGGCAACGGGCTTAGGAGTAGCATTTTTTGGCTATTTCGGCCCAGCTCTTAATCTGAGTTGGGCCGAAGTCATATTTGGTTGGAGGCTCTCACAGGACACTCAGAATGCGTTTTTAGTCCGGCAAAAATTCCATGGTCAGTATCGCTGATCGCAATCTCGTAAAATCGATAATCCTAAGAAGACAACGCACGGATTGCGTAAGCGTTACTACGCATAAGCTGTGCCGCCTGTGCGGCGATCCAATGTTCCAACCGGTATTTTTGATGGGAGTTAATCAACCCTTGGCCGAAAAGAATAGCGCTTAGAAATAAGCGGCTGTGTTATGTTGTTGCTGGCTGAACTCGGCAGTTGTAGCGGGAAAATTCTCAGTGCCGGTGAGGCCCTGTCGCCTGCATTTCCTTTAATATTTCAATGGCCTGCTTCCATTGCTCAGCTGCTCCGTCTTCCCCGTGTTCGAGCAGTTCCAATCGCCGCTGCTCACATTCCGCAATCGCACGCGCGCCATAACGATCAATCATGCGCTGTGCGGTTGAGAGGGCTGATGGCGAGCGTTTTTCCACGAATTGTACCGATTAATCCGTATTGATCAAAAGTCGAGTGTGGCCTTATCCTCAACGGCATGTAATTGACGATTGTTAATCGAAAGCCAGCCATAGTGACCGCCAGCTTCACCATAGAACCATGTTCTGGAACGTCCGGGAATACGGGAAAAACCCCAGACTGCTGCGCACATTGTCACAGGCGCAAAGAAACGGAATGGTGCGATCTGGGCGCTAAAGAGCTGGAAATCTTGAGTTCTTCAAAACATTCCAGAATTTATGAAGCGGGCGAACTGCTCTACCAGCAAGGCGATGATTGCAATGGGATCTTTTGTGTCCGTGATGGCATCGTTGGCGATCGCCGCGTCGACACAGATGGCAATTCGGTCCTCGTCCGATTGAACTACGGCGCAACAACCCTCGGCTATCAGGAGTTTCTGACCAAGACCGAGTACCGCAATACCGCTGAGGTTCTACAAGACAGTTTCGTTTGCTTCATCCACCGGTCGGTCATTAGCCAGCTATTGTCATCAGATTCAGCACTTGGCGAACGATTCTTGAGGCGCAGTATTCGCGACACCCAGAAACTGGAAGACAGTTACGTTGTTGCCATGAATGCCAGCATCCGGTCGCGCCTCTTGCATGTTCTGCTGGTGTTGTATGAACGCAATGGCAAGATCGACACCGCTGACCGGCATGTGCTCGAAATCCCGATCGCACGGGCAGATTTGGCCTCACTGGTTGGGACTGGTCCTGAAACCATCTCCAGAACGATCCGGAAACTGCAGCAGGACCGGCTGGTCGAATTTGACGGTCGAACCGCCTTTATCCGGAATTTGGATGCGGTCTATAACGAGATTGTCGCGTTAAACTGATTGGGCTTCTACGCCTGCCGTCCAAATGATATTCATCCAATCAAAAGGCACTGTTGTCGTTTGAACAGACCCGCTGCATGTCTCCTTCAAGCACCAATGCTTAAGTGCCGGTTTCACAGACAATTTCCGGAGAACAACAGGCATGCAGATCAGGCGTGCAGCGATTAGCGACGAGCCATCTATCCGTGTTTGCGCGGAAGACTCCTATGCTCCATACATCGCCGCTATTGGGAAAAAACCGGCGCCAATGACCGCCGATTTTGCAGCGCAGATTCACGCTGGCTACATTGATATCGCAACAGATGACACCGGCCAACTGCAGGGATTTATCGTCTTCTTTGCAAAAGACGATCATATGTTCCTGGAAAATGTCGCGATCCATGCTGCGGCAGCCGGACAAGGGATCGGCAAGGCCTTGATAAGCCATTGTGAGACACAGGCCCGCGCGCTCGGGCTGCTATCTGTTCGTCTTTACACGAACGAGAAAATGACCGCGAACCTTAAGATCTATCCAAAGCTTGGCTACACGGAATCTGGCCGCCGCAAGGAAGACGGCTTCAATCGCGTCTATTTTGAAAAGTTATTGGGCTAGAGCCGGGACAAGGCGGTAATAGGCTCCGGCACGAAGGCCGGAGCCGCGCAAGTCTATTTGTCAATCAAAACATCAGGCTCGGCAGGCCAAGCGACAGGATCGGGAAGGCCAAAAGGGCCAACAGGACGGCGATGTCCAGCACCAGAAACTTCATGATGCCGAAGAAGATCGTGTGCACCTGGATTTCCCGGCCAATCACCGAATTGATGACAAAGACGTTGAGGCCAACCGGAGGCGTGATCAGGCCGATCTCCAGCAGCTTAACGACAATGACGCCGAACCAGATCAAATTGAACCCCATGCCTTCGATCAGCGGAACCGTGAAGGGAAGGGTCAACAGCATCGTGCCGATTGGGTCCAGGAACATGCCCATGACAAGGTAGATCGCCACAATGCAAAGCAGGATCACCCAAGTCTCGAGCCCAGCGCTGGCGACCAAGTCGACCAACCCACCGGTCACACCGGTGAGCGACACGAACGACACGAAGATCTTCGCCCCGACCGCTATGAAAAACAGAGAGCCGGTTTGATAGGCGGTTTCGCGCATCGACAAGACAAAATCGGCCCAGCGCAACCGTTTTGATAGTGTGCCGTAGACCAGCACGAACGACAGGCTGACTGCTGCGGCCTCCGTGGCTGTAAAAATGCCACCATAAATGCCGCCGATGATAATCACCATCAAGGTGGCCGCCGGCCAGGCCTTTGTCGCAGCCGTAAACCGGTCATCACCGGAGATCTCACCTTCTGGCACCGGCGCTGCGCCCGGCCGGAATTTGACCCAGACCATCACCGTGATGATGAAACCGGCGAGGCTCAAAAGCCCCGGCACGACTCCGGCCATGAACAGCCGGCTGATCGAGGTTTCGGTAAAGGTACCATAAAGAATGAACAACACGCTTGGCGGGATCAGCGCCCCGAGCGTACCGCCGGCCGCGACACTCGCCGTGGCCAATTGTTTGTCATACCCGTATCGCAGCATTTCCGGCACACAGATGCGGCCCATCGACGAAGCACAGGCCACGCTTGATCCGGTGATTGCCGAGAACCCGCCACAGCCAATCAGCGAGGCGATCGCAAGACCGCCCGGCAGCCGCGCCATCCAGACCCGGACCGCGTCGTAAATATCCGTCGTTATCCGCGTGTGGTAGGCAATATGCCCGGCCGCGATGAAGAGCGGCACCATGGAGAGCGAATAGGAATGAATAAACTCAAAGGCGTTCGATTCAATCAGCGCCATGGCCGGGCGCAGGCCGCGGTCTAAATCGAACTCCCGTCCGGGGCGCCAAGCGTAGGTGACCAGAGAACAGACTGAGGACACGCTGACGAGGGTAAAGCCGATTGGAACGCGTAAGGCCAGCAGCGTCAACGCTGCGATGAAGCCGAATACACCAATTGTTGAGGGGTCCACTAGGCCGCTTCCTCCCAGCTGGGATCATGGGTCTTATCCGGAGTTCCGCCACCGCCAGACCCAAGGGCAGCCAAAAGGTCTTGAAGGAACAGGATCGTCAGGCGGATGAAGAACAGCGCATAACCGGCAAAAAACGCGACCCGGCCAGGCCATTCCGGCAATTCCAATATCCCGAAAAAATAATTTCCTGATTGGATGGCATGCACCATCGCCAGATAGCCGGCATATGTGATCGGGATCACCGCGAGCAATCCAACGCTGGCGGCCAGCACATTGAGCCAGACATGCGTGGCTTTGGGCAGCATGTCGGTCAGAACTTCGACAGCGATAAACCCCCGGTCGGCTGCGACATAAGCGAGCGGCAAGATGAGCGCACCGATCATCAAATCACCGACGACAACAACCTCATCCGGGATCTGCACGCCAACCAAAGACCGAAGGAGGATCCCCAACGTGATGTAGATGCACATCCCTAAGATCGCAGCAGCCGCGGTGGCAATGAATGCTGTCTCAATCCAACCAAGGGTTTTTAAAGCTGCGTTTTTCCAGCCCCGCCCGTCATTTGGCGGAGCCGGAACTGGGGTCTTTACCGATCCCATGGGTAACCCTTGGCATCGAGCTCGGCAGCATATTTATCGACCAAGCCGGTATACTCGTTCCAGATCCCCTGACCGTCATAGCCACGGCCTGTCATGTCATCGATCCATTTCTGGACATACTTGTCTGACAAGGCGAGCAGCTTGACACGCTCCTCTTCGGCCAGCGGAACGACCGGAACCTTGCGGCCAATTTCGCCGCTTGCCAAACCGGCCTTCACGTCATTGATGGTGGCAAGTTGAATGCGGGCAAACTCATCCACCATGTTCGAGCCAGCAGCCATGACCGCTTCCTGATGTTCTGGCGGGAGGTCCTCCCAGACATGTTTGTTCATGATCAGCGCGAAACCGCCGACCTGACCCCAGTTGGCTTCGGTAATGTGATTGATGATTTCGTAATGCCGGAAAGCACGGTTGGTATAGTAATAACCGGCGGCACAATCGACCAATCCGGAATCCAGCGCCTGATAAACCTTGTCGAACGTCATGTTGACGACATTGGCACCGATTTCGTTCAAGGCCTTTCCAACTGTTCCGGTGGCCCGAACGGTCAGACCATCAAAGTCCTCGACCTTTTCGATTTTATGATCGCCGGTGCACTCGAACTGCGTGCCTGTTGAGGTGAAGTTGCTCAAGAAGACAACGTTTTCCTTGGCGAGGAAGTCCTTGAGCTGCGCATTGGTGGTCAAGAGCTCGTGCATTGCGCGCAAACCCACCCAAGTATCTGAAGAGGAAATGGGCAGATCACCAATTGCCAGCCCTTGAAGCTGCTTTGGCGCGTAAGGCGCAATGACGGTTCCCATATCGGCGGCCCCGGCAGCAATCCCATTGAGAGCCGCTGACCATTTTAGAAGCGCGCCACCCCAATGAACATCGAAAGTGAGCTCACCATCTGTCCTACGGCTGGCTTCATCTAAAAAGTATTGGAGCGCTTTTGCCCTGGCTCCTCGGTTCGGACCTGCTTCCGAATACCGGAGCTCGGTTCCGGCGGATGACACGCCGGCCATGGCAACACTCAAGCCCAAGCCGAGAACGGCAGACTTTATGGAAATCATCTTCTCTTCCTCCCATTAAGTGGATCGGGCGTCCGGCTCGATCCGTGCGGCTATGTCGCTCCGGCCGCAAATTCTCCTTCGGCAGCACAATTATTATTCATTATATTTATTATATGCATGCGAATAATATGCATATATTGCTTCTTGGCGCAAGCACTCCTGTTTCCCACGCATGAATCAATTTTTTCTGCAGATTTTAGAGCGCGTTGCTCTTTTCCAGCACCCTCAGATCGGTTTCGTCCAGTCCCCAATCCCGCAAAGCGGTTCCATTGTGTTCACCGATCACCGGAGGTTGGGAAGGCAGCTCAACCTTTGAGTTTTCAAACCGCGGAGCCGGAGCAGGCTGAAGCACGCCATCGCGCTCAACAAATATCTCCCGCGCCGCATTGTGATGATGTCTTGGGGCTTCTTCGAGATCCAGGATCGGCGCAAAACAGATGTCTGTTCCTTCAAACAAACGGCACCAGTACTCCCTAGGTTTCGCTCCAATGATCGCTTCGAAACCACGCCTGATGTCCGGCCAGCGATTTTGGTCATGCCGGTCACCGACTTGGGCAGGATCCAACTCCAAAAGCTCCAGAAAGAGGGCCCAGAATTTTTCTTCAATGGGGGCAATCGACACCCATTTGCCATCTGAACACCTATAGACACCGTAATAGGGCGCGGCTCCATCCAAGCGGTTGCTAGCGCGCTGGTTTTGCCACCGATTGCAAGCAAGCCACATATAGACAGGCGCCATCAGGGCCGCAGTGCCATCACAAATCGCAGCATCGACCACATCGCCCTTGCCCGTCTTTTGTGCTTGTAAAAGAGCGCAGACAATCCCAAAGGCCAGAAACATACCGCCGCCGCCATAATCGCCGAGCAGATTCATCGGCGGAACCGGATCCCGGCCCTTTTCGCCAAACGACCAGAGCGCACCGGAGAGCGAAATATAATTCATGTCGTGACCGGCAGCACTCGACAACGGTCCAGTCTGGCCCCAGCCGGTCATGCGCCCATAGACAAGCGCCGGATTGCGGGAAAGGCAAACATCTGGACCAAGACCAAGGCGCTCCATAACGCCTGGGCGGAATCCTTCAACCAAGGCATCCGCCCGTTCGATCAGCTTGAGAGCCGTTTGGATCGCGTCGGGATCCTTGAGATCCAAGGTGATGGATTTGCGGCCACGCGCGACGCTGTTCTTTCGCTGATCTTCAATGCCTTCTATGTTCTGGGCGCCGGTTGGCTCCCTGTCGATCCGCAGAATTTCCGCACCCATGTCGGCGAGCATCATGCACCCGAATGGGCCGGGCCCTATTCCAGCAAATTCAACTATCTTCAGCCCCTGAAGCGGCCCCATTCCAAATCCTCCCGTGATGATCCAACCGCTTAGCTGGCATCCTTATTGAGCGTTTCCAGCAGGTTCCTGCGAACCTCCTGCAAGTTGGACAGCAAAACGTGAATGCTGGTGTCCGGCAAGCCCCGGAAAGAAGCACCGTCAACTTCAGCACTGCATTCGTCCATGATTTTTTCAAGCGGCCGGGCGGACTCTGTCAAACACACCCGCTTTGCCCGCCGGTCGACCGGATCGGAACGCCGCTCGACTAGGCCGCGCACCTCCAGCCGGTCCACGAGGCCGCCCACCGTCACAGTGCCAACGTCCATCCGCCGGGCGAGGTCCGATTGGGTCAGTTCATCTTCAATTAGCAGATGAAGCAGGACGCGCGCTTGCGACATGGTCAGGCCGTGTGGCGCAATCAACCGATCGAACAACTGCCCCCGGAACCGGGCGATGTCCTGAAAGATTGACTTGCAGGCCGTCAGTGTATCGTCCATCGCGCTGCCTCCTTTAGGCCGCTCCCAATTCGACGCATCCATTGTCCAAAACCACCGTATCGCGCTCCACCACCTTGGAGCGGAACGAGATCGCATCCCCGTCCCGCCACATTTCGGTGCGGATTGTTTCTCCCGGATATACCGGGCTTGAGAACCGGAGTTTCAATGACTTGAACCGGTTGACGTCGTAACCGCAAAAACTGCGCAAGACCGCATGTCCGGCGACCCCTAAAGTGCAAAGACCATGGAGGATCGGCGCTTTGAACCCCGCCGCAGACGCCACTTTCGGGTCGGCATGCAGCGGATTGGGGTCGCCGGACAGGCGGTAAAGCAACGCTGCATGCGGCCTTGTGGGGAGATCGCAGACAGCGCAGGGGGCACGCTCGGGAATGGTGTGAGGCTGCGGCTGAGGGCCCGAGGCCCCGCCGAAACCGCCATCCCCGCGCGCAAAGGTGGTCGATGACAAGGTGGCGAGTTTGTCGCCAGTTTCCTTGTCAGTGAGGTCCCGTTCAGAATAGATTAGAGCGCCTTTGTCGGCACCTTTGTCCAGGATCCGCGTAATTCTGGTGCGTGCGGTCACTGTTGCACTCGGCGGCAAGGGTTTGTGCCAGCGAATAGCCTGCTCACCATGAAGGATCTTGCGCCAGTTGATGCCTGTTTCGGGTTTGCGCAACCAGAAACCTGGTCCGGCCAAGACAACTGCCATGGTCGGGACCGTGGTGAAATCCGTCTCCTCGAAGACAAACGGCAACTGCCCCTCATCCACCGGATCATGACCATACCCGACGCCCAGCGCATAAATGATCGAATCTTTGACTGAGTACGTTTGCTCAACCTCTTCAAACGGCCAATCGATGAGTTTGTCGTAGTCGATTGCCATCAGACCGGGTCCCAACAGAACACATCGGCGGACCGCTCAAGCGGCACCAGCGAACTGGAGAAAGCCGGGAAGGCATGATCGAGAATGGTTTCCGGTGTCCAACCTTCCGGTTTTGCCATTGCCCGGATCGGACGCGGCTGGCTCATCAGCATGACTTCTCCGCCGCGCGATACAAACACCTGGCCGGTGACGTTTTGCGCCGCATCCGAAGCAAGCGCCGCCACAAGTGGGGCCACTTTGGCCGGCGTCATGCTTTTTAAGCGCTCAACACGGATCCGCTCTTCTTCCGATTTAATCGGAATGGTGCCGATCAGGCGGCTCCAGGCGAACGGACCAATGGCATTGGACGTCACATTGTAGCGGGCCATATCAAGCGCGATGGAGCGGGACAGACCAACCATGCCAAGCTTGGCCGCCGCGTAGTTCGCCTGGCCAAAATTCCCGATCAATCCAGACGTCGACGTCATGTGGATCATACGACCAGATTGCTGTTCGCGGAACAAAGTGGCCGCGGCCCGGCTAACATTATAAGCTCCCTTCAGATGTACCGCGATCACCTGATCCCACTCATCTTCGGTCATCTTATGGAAGATGGCGTCGCGAACGATGCCGGCATTGTTGACCACGATGTCGAGTTTACCGAAGCTCTCGACAGCCTGATCAACCATACCTTGTGCGGCTTTGGAGTCCGTGACGCTGTCAAAATTGGCGACGGCTTCTCCCCCAGCTGCCTTGATCTCATTAACAACTTCAGTTGCCGGCAGCGCGTCTTCACCTTCACCGCCGCCTGTCCCGCCGAGGTCATTGACGACAACACGCGCACCTTTTTGTGCCATTAACAGCGCAATTTCACGGCCAACACCCCGTCCAGCGCCGGTTACGATCGCGACTTTTCCTTCGAGCAAAGTATTGTCGGACATTCACATCCCCTGAGTTTTTGGGCGGATTCGGCCGCAAGCTTGACCGCGCCATATGATTTGTATCGCATATTAATAATACGCTTGCGAATTATATTCAAGCCATATAATATTCATGTCAACCAGCCAGGACAGGCGCGCAGGCAATGCCTCAAATCCGCAAGCCCCTCGACGAGCAAGGACCGCGGACAAAAGCCCGGCCGCTGAACAGATTATTTGGGAGACACCATGACGCTTGCCGAGCCATCGGACGCCATAGGGGAATTCAACAAGCATGTTGGTTTTGAGCTGACCGAATGGCAGCGCAACCATGCCTGTGTCGAAGTTAAGATTGAAGACTACCACACCAATGTCATGGGCATCACGCATGGCGGAGTTCTGGTCAGCGCGCTTGATTTTGCCTGCGGCATGGCAGGTTGCTACCGGCCGCCACCAGAGCCGCGCTTCTACTGCATGACTTTAACGCTCAACACAAATTTCATTGCGCCGATGCGCAAAGGCCTGCTCAGGGCCCATGGCCGCAAGATCGGCGGTGGCCGGTCGGTGTTTTTCGCTGAAGGAGAGATTGTCCTGCCGGACGGCACCTTGATCGCAACTGCATCAGGGGCATTCAAGCTGTTTGACCGCAAACCGAAGACATAGGCGCCGAATGGGCGCGGGAGGAGAGACATCATGGATTTGGGAATTCTGGCTTTTGGCGGTTATCTGCCGCAAAGCCGGTTGCAACGCACCGAAATTGCCAAGATGCATGGCTGGTACAATCCCGGCCTAAAAGGATTGGCCAAGGGCGAACGCGCTATTGCCAATTGGGATGAGGACGCAATCACCATGGCGGTAGAAGCGGCGCGGGATTGCCTGAAAGGCCAGGACCGGTCTTCAATCTCCGCCGTCTTTATGGCGTCCACCAGCTTTCCCTTTGAGGACAGGCAAAATGCCGGCGTGGTTGCCGAGGCGCTGAACCTCAAAAGCCAACTGATGACCTTGGATCTCGCGGCCTCCCAGCGGGCAGGCAGCTCCGGATTGTCCGTTGCTTTGCAGGCGGCAAACGGGTCTGGCGCTCCGATCCTGTTTACGGCATCCGAACAGCGCCAGACAAAAGCCGCTAGCCCGCAAGAAATGACTTACGGCGACGGCGCTGCTGCCGTCCTAGTCGGTAAAGGCAATGTGGTCGCCCGCTTTGTCGGATCCCATACCGAAGCGGCTGACTTTGTCGATCACTTCCGCGGCTCCGGCCATGACTATGACTACGCCTGGGAAGAACGCTGGCTGCGCGACGAAGGTTATTTGAAAATCGTGCCAGAAGCCATCAACGCCGTCTTGGAAAAGACGGGTGTTGCAGCCGGTGACATCAATACCTTCTGCTTTCCTGCGGCCATGAAACGAGTGGCCGGCATGCTCGCCAAAAAAACCGGACTGAATGAAACCGCCGTCGCAGATAACTTGCAGGCCACTTGCGGTGAAACCGGAGCGGCTCATCCGGTGGTCATGCTGGTTCATGCTCTGGAAACAGCGAAGCCGGGCGACAAAATCCTTGTAACCGGTTTTGGTCAGGGCTGTGATGCGCTGATTTTTGAAACCACCGATGCCATCAAAACCTTGGCACCGCGCACAGCGATTTCCGGCCATCTGGCCCGCCGCCGGGCCGACAGCAACTATGCTCGCTTTCTCACCGTCAATGGCCTCGTCACCATGGAAGAGGGCATCCGGGCCGAGGTCGACAAACAGACAGGCCTCTCCACTCACTACCGCAACCGTGACATGGCTCAGCGGATGATTGGCGGATGCTGCAAGGAATGCGGGACGCTGCAATTCCCCAAAAGCAATGTCTGCGTCAATCCGAATTGCGGCGCCATCGGCACGCAGGAAGATCATGCCTTTGCCGACAAGAAGGCCCGCCTCAATTCCTTCACGTCGGACCGGCTGACCTATTCGCCAGACCCGCCCGCGCATTACGGCATGATCCAGTTTGAAGACGGCGGCCGGTTGATGGCCGACTTCACCGACATCGATCCGGACCAGGATCTGCAAGTCGGCATGGCAATGAAACTGATGTTCCGGGTGAAGGATCACGACAAAAACCGGGGCTTCCGCCGCTACTTCTGGAAAGCAACGCCGGACAACGACTACCAGGGCACTGCGCCCGCCGAAGCGGCAGAATAAGGAGGAGACGGACAATGGCATCTGGAATTAGAGACAAGGTCGCGATTCTCGGAATGGGCTGCTCGCGCTTTGGCGAACGCTGGAGCGACAATGCCGAAGATCTGATGATCGAAGCTTTTACCGAGGCACTCGGCGATGCTGGTATCGAGAAAAACCAAATCGATGCGGCCTGGCTCGGCACAGCCATCGAAGAACAGCATGTCGGAAAATCCGCCGTGCCGCTATCGATGGCGCTGCGCCTGCCGAACATTCCGGTTACGCGGGTTGAAAACTACTGCGCCTCCGGGTCGGAGGCCTTCCGCGGGGCCGTTTATGCGGTTGCAGCCGGGGCGGCTGACATCGCGCTGGCGCTCGGTGTCGAGAAATTGAAAGACACGGGCTACGGCGGTCTGCCCCAGCGCAACCGGGGATCGGTCAACGATCTGTTCTGGGCCAATGTCTCGGCACCTGGTTCTTTCGCTCAGCTGGCGTCTGCCTATCAGGCCAAACACGGTATTGATGCGGGTGATCTAAAGCGGGCCATGGCGCATATTTCCGTCAAAAGCCATGACAATGGTTCACGCAATCCCAAAGCACATCTGCGCAACCGGATCGATGAAGACAAGGTGCTGACTGCCCCGATCATCGCCGAACCGCTTGGATTGTTTGATTGCTGCGGTGTGTCTGACGGGTCCGCCTGTGCCATTGTCACCACACCGGAGATCGCCAAATCCCTTGGCAAACACGATCTGATCACCGTGAAAGCCTTGCAACTCGCCGCCTCCAATGGATTGGAAGCCCAGCACAATTCCTGGGACGGCAGCCATTTTGTCACCACACGCAAATGCGCCGAACGGGCCTACAAAGAAGCCGGTATTAGCAATCCACGCGATCAGATCAGCCTGTTTGAAGTGCATGATTGTTTTTCAATCACCGAGCTGGTGACCATGGAGGATCTGTTCATTTCTCCCGAAGGCGGGGCGGTCAAAGACATCATGGACGGCTTTTATGACGCCGACGGCAAGGTGCCTTGCCAGATCGACGGCGGCCTCAAATGTTTTGGCCATCCGATCGGCGCCTCAGGCCTCAGGATGATCTACGAAATGTATCTTCAGCTGCAGGGCCGCGCCGGTGACCGCCAGCGCAAGGAAGAGCCGGTGTTTGGCATGACACACAATCTGGGCGGTTTCCCGCACCAGAACGTCTGCTCTCTGGCGATCGTCGGAAAGATGGGGGCGTAAAGCTGCCACTTTCTGACCGGGCCCGGTGAGCGATACCTAGCCGGGCCCAATCAATCCGCGGCGCGGAAAGAGGAACCGCCCGCACCATCGCATCCTGGGGAGGAGCAATGAGCGATCTACTTGTGACACGGGACGGCGGCCTGCTGACCCTGACGTTAAACCGGCCGGACCGGCTCAACGCGTTGTCGACCGAAATGCGTGAAGCCATGCTGGTCGAACTATCCGCTGAGCTGCATGCACCCAGCGTGCGCGCTGTTTTAATCACAGGATCCGGCCGCGGGTTTTGCAGTGGCGCCGATCTGGAGCTGGACACCATTCTGGCGCGCCGCGAGCACATCGAAACGCAAATCCTGGGCGGTATCAACCGGGTCGTCCAAGCGTTTCGCGATCTTCCGATTCCCGTCGTTGCCGCTGTCAACGGCCCTGCCGCTGGTGCCGGGTTTTCCATGGTTCTGGCCTCCGACATCGTTATTGCCGCAAAGTCCGCAAAGTTCCACCTCTCGTTTGCCCGGATCGGAGCGGTTCTGGACGGCGGCGCCTCATCGCTCCTAACCCACCGGATTGGCGCGTCCCGCACAACAGCGCTTGCAATGCTCGGCGGCTCTATGGATGCCGAAACGGCGAAGGACTGGGGTCTGGTTCACGAAGTGACAGACGACGAAGCGCTTTTGGACACCGCGACAGCCCTTGCCAAGCGCCTTGCTGCTGGTCCGACGGTGGCCCTTGGGCTCATCAAACGGGAAATCGCGGCGGCGCAATCGGCCTCACTCGATGACACTTTACGCCTGGAAGCTGCGTGCCAAAGCAAAGCCTTCAATACCAAGGACTTTGAAGAAGGCGTGCGGGCTTTTGGAGAAAACCGCAAACCCAATTTTTTGGGCCGCTAAGACGAGAAAAGACCAAACATTCATGCCCAATACTTTGATCTGCGGTCCAAGAAACATGGCCCATACAGAAGCGCATACAACAGCTCGCAAAGCAGCCAATGGTTTTTTGAAAGCCGGTGTAACCGAGGGCGGCACAGTCGCCACCATGATGCGCAACGACTTTCCAGTTGTCGTCATGGATCTGGCAGCAGCCATGGTCAAGGCTGCTGCCGTTCCAATCAACTGGAGATTTACCGCCGAGGAAGCCGCTTACATCCTTGCCGACTGCAAGGCCAAGGTGTTTGTGCTGCACTCAGATCTCTGGAACCGCATTGGCGCAGACTTGCCGGAAAATCTCATTGACGACTTGGAGATCGTTATTGTTCCGACCCCGGCCGATATTGCTGAAACCTACGGCTTACCGGCTGAGGACTGTGCGCTGCCCGAAGATTTTCCGACCTGGGATTCCTGGCTTTCTGATTTTCCGCTTTGGGATGGGCCAAATGCCCATGGCCAAGCTGCGATGATCTATACCTCTGGAACCACCGGCCATCCCAAGGGCGTGCGGCGGCTGACCAACCCGACCCTGGTCAGCACGGGCTACAACAAGATCTTTAATAAGGATTGCAAGACCTTGATGGTCGCCCCGATGTATCATTCCGCCCCCAACCGTTTTGCTATGCTGACGGTGGATGTGGGCGGCGATTTGATTTTGGTGCCCCGGTTCGACCCGGAAACAATCCTGCAGATCATCGAGACAGAAAAAATCACGACTGCATTCATGGTGCCAACCATGTTCATCCGCTTGCTGAAACTCCCAGATACGGTGCGCCGGCAATACGACATTTCCTCCCTGCGACACATCGTGGCCGCCGGTGCACCGTTCCCCCCTGACATCAAGGAAGCCATGATCAAGTGGTGGGGTCCGGTGATTTATGAATACTACGGCGGGACGGAAACCGGAGCTGTCACACTGTGTTCTAGCGAGGAAGCCCTCGCTCGGCCGGGAACAGTCGGCCGCGCTGTGGAGGACGCGACCGTCAAAATCTTCAATGAAGACGGAACCGAATGCCCGCCGAATGTTCCGGGAGAAATCTATTGCCGCCTGCACTCGTTTCCGGATTTCGTCTATGAAGGCCGCCCGGAAGACCGCAAAGCCGTCGAGCGTGATGGGCTCTTCACCGTTGGCGACATCGGGTACCTGGATGAGGAAGGATACCTCTTCATTTCCGACCGAAAGCGCGACATGATCATCTCCGGGGGCGTTAATATCTATCCGGCCGAGATCGAGGCGGCGATGTTCAATCACGAGCAAGTACACGATTGCGCCGTCTTTGGCATCCCGGATCCCGACCTCGGCGAGGCAATTGCCGTTGCCATACAGCCCGAACCCGATGCAACCATTGATACCGGCCAGCTGCAAAGCTTCCTGAAAGGCCGGATTGCCAACTACATGATCCCGCGCAAGATCTTGATCAAAGACAGCCTGCCGCGCGACGACAACGGAAAAATCTTCAAACGCAAGCTGCGCGATGCCTTTTGGGCCGATGCAGGCCGGCAGATCTAAGCGAGGAGCGGTTTATGGCCGATATTCTAACCCCAACGACACACCACTCGCTGGATGCCCTTTTGAGACCCAAATCCGTTGCCATTATTGGCGCCTCGGATGATCCCAACAGGATCGGCGGCCGTCCGGTCCAAAGCACGCTTGCCGGCGGGTTTAAAGGCCAGATCTATCCGGTCAATCCAAAGCGCTCAACTGTCCAGGGCCTGGCGGCCTATCCCAGCATCACGGATGTTCCCGAACCCGTAGACTGTGCCATCATCGCTGTGCCCGCGCCGCTCGTCGCAGACACCGTTGCCGATTGTGCTGCCCGAGGCACCAAGACCACCATCGTCTTCAGTTCCGGATTTGCCGAACTGGGGGAAGACGGTGCCGCAATGCAGGACCGGATTGCCGCGACTGCTAAAGACGCGGGCATGCGCCTGATCGGACCCAATTGCATTGGCGCTTTCAGCGTCAGCGCCGGCTGGTTCGGCACGTTTTCCAGCGTCCAGGCCAGCCTCCGGCTGGCTCCAGGCAAAACAGCCATCATCAGCCAAAGCGGCGCTTATGGCGCGCATATGTTCTACATGGCGCAACGGCGCGGCGTTGCTACGGACATGTGGGTGACCACCGGAAACGAAGCCGATATTGATGTCGCCGAGGTGATCGCCTATTACGCAAAACACCCGGATGTCTCCACCATCATGGCCTACACAGAAGGCGCGAAGGACAAGGACCGGATCTGTGAGGCGCTCGACCTTGCGCGGGCAGCCCGAAAGCCCGTGATCATGATCAAGGTGGGCGATACTGACGTCGGTGCAGCAGCTGCTGCCACCCACACAGCCAGCCTTGCCGGAGACGATGCCATCTATGACGCGCTGTTTGAGCAATATGGCGTCTACCGGGCGCAAAGCTGCCAGGAGATGGTTGATGTCGCTTATGCCTGCCAGACGGGCATTTTCCCGAAAGGCCGGAAAATGGCCATCCAGACCGTTTCCGGCGGTGTTGGCATCCAAATGGCCGATGAATCGGTCAAAAACGGTTTGGATGTGCCCGCCATGCCAGAGGACTTGCAGAAAAAGCTCCTTGGCCTGATCCCCTATGCCGGGGTGCGCAATCCCATCGACATCACCGGGCAGGTGCTCAACCAGCCGGAAGTGATTGGCCAAGGGATTGATTTATCGATCCGCGAAAGCGGCTGCGATGCCTTTGCCACCTATCTTGCCAGCGCGCCACAGTCCCCGGGCTTGAAGGATTTTGTCCTGAAGACGTTTAAGGATCTCAGAGACAAACATCCCGACACCCCAATGGCGCTCAGCATGATCGCCACACCGGAGATCATCGAAACCTATGAGGCGCTGAACATCGGGTGTTATGAGGATCCCGTGATGGCGATCCGGGCTGTGGCAGCGCTCGCCAAGTTCCACGAAACCTTTGAGCGCGGCCGGCCGCAATCCGCCCCTGCTTTGCCAAAAACCGCTGCGCCGGTCCCGGACAACGATGTCTCTGAAGCTGGTGCGAAAGCCATTCTAGCGAGCGCCGGCATCCCGGTGACCCGGGACATTCTGGTGGCCAGCGCCGAAGAAGCTGTCACCGCCTGGCATAAGATTGGCGGGCCTGTGGTCCTGAAAATCGCGTCGCCAGATATTCTTCACAAGACCGAAATCGGCGGGGTCCTGGTTGGCCTGAACACCGAAGCAGCCATCAGCGAAGGCTTCGATGACATCTTAACACGTGCACGTGCAGCGCATCCGGACGCCAATATCGAGGGAATTCTGGTCTGCGAAATGGTCAGCGGCGGTATTGAGACCGTTTTGGGCGTGACCCGCGATCCGGTGCTTGGTCCGGCTGTGATGTTCGGCCTTGGCGGAATTTTTGTTGAGGTGATGAAGGATGTCACCTTCCGCCTTGCCCCGTTCGGGATCGATGAAGCCCACCGCATGATCGACGGTATCAAAGGACGGGCGATGCTGGATGGAGTCCGTGGAGCGCCCCCTGCCGATCTAGATGCGCTTGCTGAAGCTCTGTCGAGGCTGTCTGTTTTTGCAGCTGCAAATTCCGATCGGCTGGAATCGATTGACATCAATCCATTTGTTGTTCTGCCAAAGGGAGCCGTTGCACTCGATGCTGTGATCGTCCCGCGCTCCCCGGAACCTCAAACCGCCAAGACGGCAGGGTAACATGCGGGCATTTCAAGGACTGCGGGTGGTTGATTTCACCCGCGCCCTCTCTGGGCCGATGTCGACCCAGATGCTGGCCCTTCTCGATGCCGATGTGATCAAGGTCGAGCCACCCGGCGACGGTGACCAGCTGCGCGGGGTTCTGGCAAGTCCGGAAATGGCCGAAAAACGCTTGTCTCCAGCATTCCTGACCGGCAACTTGAGAAAGCGCAGCCTTGCACTCGATCTGAAGTCTCCGCTTGGGCGCAACGTTGCCGCCAAGCTCGTTGCTGGTGCAGATGTTATCGTCGAAAACTTTGTGCCGGGTACGGCGCAAAAGCTCGGCATCGACTATGAAACCGTGCGCAAGAAAAATCCGAACGTTGTCTATTGCTCGATCAGCGGCTACGGACAAACTGGGCCACGTGCCTCCGAAAAAGCTTATGATTCCGCCATTCAGGCGGATTCCGGCATGATGTCGCTGACCGGGCACCCGGAAAGCGGGCCGACACGAATCGGGTTCATGCTGGTTGACGTCGCAACCGGTATATCCGCAGCCTTTGCCATTGCCGCAGCTCTCTACCGGCGGGCGTTAACCGGCGAAGGCCAATACCTCGATGTTGCCATGTATGACACGGCATTGCAGCTGATGTGCTGCCAGGGCGCGGATTATTTGGTGCGGGGTCACCTGCCGCCTCTCATGGGCAATGAATCGCCCATGGCCCAACCGACAGCCGGCACCTTTGAAACGTCTGACGGTGTGATTCTGCTGGCAACGCTCACCGCCAGCCATCAGGAAAACACCTTTAAAGCGGTCGGCCTGGAAGATCTGCTGGAAGATCCCCGCTTCAAGGACGAACAGACACGTCACAGACATCTGGATGAAGGGCGGGAGTTATTGAAACCGGTCTTTCTCACCCGCAGCACAGAGGACTGGCTTCTCATTTTGAAAACACATGGTGTCCCGGTTCAGGCGGTGCGCGATTTGGGCCAGGCTTTGTCAGATCCACAACTCAGCCATCGCAGTCTTTTGATTGATTCCGGTCCTCTTGACGGCGTGTCAGATAAGACCCCCCTCTTAGGTGCACCTTTCATGGCCAATGAGGATGGGCCCCATAATGATGGCGCCCCGCCAGCAAAGGTAGGCCAGCACAGCCGTGAAATCTTGGAAGAAATGGGTATCTCCGCTAAGGACATCGATGATCTTCTCAGCGCAATCGCCTGACAAGGAGCCTCGACCAACTGATTATTGTTCACATATACATAATTTGCTATGGATCGCCCGCTCAATTCGCTCTGGTGGCATTGCCAGAACCAGAGCGGGGTACGCACGCGCTCGGCGTGCTTATTTTGTGCGATAAATACCGCTTTTTGGCAGACATAAAATTGGACTCCTATGCACGACCTGGACCGCAAGCTCGGAACCCTGTTCAGCGACATCGCCCGTTTTCGGAGAATTTTATTCGATCAGCTGGCAACCGAATATGACCTGACCCATGTCCAGGTTTTTGTACTCAATCATCTGCATAAAGAAGACGGTCTGACCCAGACTGAACTGTCGACCCGCATGGATATCGGAACAGTCACAGTTAGTGGCCTGGTCGACCGTCTTGAAGCCAAAGGCTATGTGGAACGGCGTCCAGATGCAAAAGATCGCCGCGCCAAACAGGTGTGGCTGACCCCAAAGATGCAAGAAGTCTGGAAAAAAATTGGCGACAGTATGCGCCATATGAATTCAGTCACCTTTGAGGGCGTCAACGAGGCCGAAGTAGAACAACTGATCTCAGTTTTGAGAAAGGCCCGCCGGAACTTGCAAGACCGATTAAACGGGACGGCGTCCTAAGACCTTTCACTTTTAGGTTTTGTAGTTTCTAGTCACGGAAGCCGCCTCTCCTCTGGCTGTGTAATTGGGCGGTGCCGATTTCCGTTTTCTTTGTTTGTGGTGGTTTGAGGCTTGTGCATGGGACGCACTGCCCAATGAAATGCCGCACCAGAATTCAAGCGCATAATTCATTGACGCAGCTTTATCGGGGCGTTGTCAAAACCCTTGCCTGATATTTTGTTCGCACTATAATAATAAATATGCTTACTATTATTTCCGTGCCGGATTGAGCTGTCAGGCCATCCATATGGCACCGGATTTCAAATAAACAATCAAGGTATCAACACCCATGACAGATACACCGCGGCTCGTCGGACAAGGGTTCACCTGGCAAGACTTTTCCGTCGGCGACCGCCTTCAGACTTTGGCCCGGACCATTACCGAAACCGACATTATTGCTTTTGTTGGTGTGACGGGCATGACCGAGGTCCTGTTTACTGATCAGACGTTTGGTCAAGGCGTTGCTGCACGCGGCCGCGTGGCGCCTGCAGCCCTCACATACACTCTGATTGAGGGCATCCAATGCCAAACGCTGATCCAGGCAACGGGGTTGGCCTTGCTTGAAGTCGACAAGAAAGTCCTGGGACCGGTGGCCGCCGGCGACACCGTCCACGCAATCGTTGAGGTACTCAACGTTCGGCCGACCAGCAAGGGGAACCGCGCTGTTGTTACAACACGCAATGACATCATCAATCAAAACGGAGAAATCGTGATCACTTATACCGCCAAACGGCTTTTAGCCGGGCGGGAGTGATGGCCGGCGCTTGAGGAGCGCCAAATGACAAGCGCCGATGCGCGGATAAAAGGGAGTGAGGCATGGACATCAACTATACGCCGGAAGACGAGATCTTCCGCGCAGACGTGCAGGAGTTTCTGGCAGCTGAATTGCCCAAAGACCTCAGCGATAAGGTCAAGGCTGGCCAAAAACTGGACGGCGAGGATTTCATGCGCTGGCAGCGCATTCTTGGCAAAAAGGGCTGGCTGGCACCACGTTGGCCCCAAGAACATGGCGGCTGCGGCTGGACGGCCATGCAAGTCAATATCTACGACGAAGAAGCCTATGTCGCCGGGGCACCGCGTGTGCTTCCATTCGGTGTCAATATGGTTGGCCCGGTGATTATCGAATTCGGAAACGAAGCTCAAAAAGCCCAGCACTTGCCCGGTATTGTCAGAGGCGAAGTTGCTTGGTGTCAGGGATTTTCCGAACCCGGGTCCGGGTCAGACTTGGCATCGCTAAAAACGTCTGCGGTTCGGGACGGAGATCACTATGTGGTCAACGGCCAAAAGATCTGGACGTCCTACGCCCATTTTTCAGACTGGATGTTCTGTCTGGTTCGAACAGATCCGAAGGCGCCCAAAAAGCAGCAGGGCATTTCCTTCTTACTTGTCGACATGAAAACGCCCGGAATTACCGTTCGTCCGATCATCACCTTCGATGGCATGCACTCGGTCAATGAAGTGTTCTTGGAAAATGTCCGGGTCCCGGCGGAAAACCTTGTTGGCGAAGAAAACAAGGGCTGGGATTACGCCAAATTCCTGCTTGGCAACGAGCGCACCGGCATCGCCGGTGTCGGCGGCTGCAAAGCGGAATTCCAGAAGCTTCTGGAAGTAGCGCGGTCAGAAAAGAAAAACGGCAAACCGTTGATCGAAGACCCGCTGTTCGCGGCCAAAATCGCCCGACTGGAAATCGATCTAAGGGCCCTTGAGCTCACCAACATGCGCATGCTCAGCGGCAGCGGGACCGGTTTGAACGGAGCCTTCCCTTCAGTTCTGAAAGTCAAGGGAACCGAAGTCCAGCAACGCATCGCAGAACTTCAGATGGACGCGGTTGGTGCTCATGCCCTGCCCTGGCAGCAAGCCGCGATGGACCCGGCCTGGAACGGCGACACGGTCGGCCCCGACTATGCCATTCCGCGGATGCCCGCTTACATCGACCGGCGCAAGGCGACGATCTATGGCGGCACCACCGAAATCCAAAAAACCATTATTTCCAAGGCGCTCTTGGGCTAACGGAGCAGACGATATGAATTTCAATTATAGCGAAGAACAGTCTCTGATTTCGGACAGCTTGAGCAAGCTTTTGAGCGACAATTGTGGCCAAGAGGCCCGAAAGAGCCTGCTTTCCGACGACAAGGACCATGACCCTGCAGTCTGGACCGCGCTCAGCGATATGGGCCTGCTCGGATTGCCTATCCCCGAGGCTTATAACGGCATTGGCGGCAGCGCCGTCGACACCATGGTCGCCGCGGTTGAATTTGGGCGGCATTTGGCTTTCGAACCTTTTTTGGCAAGTGTTGTCCTGGGCGGCAGTGCGATCCAATTGGCCGGAACGGCAGAACAAAAACAGGCCTTGCTGCCGGGCATCGCGGATGGATCAAAAAAGCTGGCCGTGGCGCTTTTGGAACCAGAGGGCCGGTTCGACGTTAGCCATGTGGCGGCCCGGGCAATCAAGGACGGCACTAGCTATCGGCTCTCCGGGCAAAAATCCGCCGTCATCGGAGCACCGTCAGCCGATCTTTTGATCGTATCTGCCCGAACCAATGGAGATGCCCCAACCGGCCCGGATGGGATCAGTCTGTTTCTCGTCAGGCCTGATGCTGACGGCGTCGCCTTAAAAACCTATCGTTTGGCTGATGGCCGCACCGGTGCCGATGTCGTCTTGAAAGATGTTCCGGTCAACTCTTCTGATCTTCTCGGGCCAGAAAATCACGCTCTCGAAAACATCGAACATATTGCAGACCTCGGAACATCCGCGTTTTGCGCCGAAGCTCTTGGAGCACTGGAAAAGATAATTGGCCTGACAACTGAGTATTTGAAAGTCCGGACACAATTCGGCCGGCCGATCGGCGAATTTCAAGCCCTGCAACATCAACTGGCCGAAATGATGATCGACTTTGAACACGCCCGGTCATTGGTTTATGAGGCCGCAATGACTGCCGACAGTTCGGATGCACACGTCCGGAAGAAAGCGATCTCGGCTGCCAAAGTGTTTTTGGGTGAACGGGGCCGCGTCATCTGCCAGAACGCCATCCAAATGCACGGCGGTATCGGCATGACTGAAGACTATGAACTCGGCGACTACGTTAAGAGGACAATGGTCACTGAATTGGCCTTTGGTGATGTTGACCATCATCTGGCGCGGTACGCCGGGCAATTGTAGAAGAGCGTAACCCGGACACCTGTTACAAAGCGTTTCGCTGTACTCCCTATCGGCTACGGCGCGCCTTGCCATTAGTCGTGAACCGCTCAGTGGGCCTTTGCGGCGGGAGTTGCGAAATCCAGGTCTAGTAGCCCACGTCAGAATTCGGCGAAAGCCGCCCTTGTTGGCAAGCCTTTGGGTGTATTTGTTATCGTGATTAGGATTTGAACTTGCGCGCTTCAGTTTATGAGGCTGACGAGCTACCGGGCTGCTGCATTGCGGGTTATTTGTTTATATCTGAGGGAGCCGAAGTTTCCTCGTGGGATAAGTTTATAGCCCGGCTTTTTTACCTTGCAGGTCCTGGGATCTCGCGATCCTACGGGCGATGCGGGGCTGTTGCATCGCGGGTTATTAGTTTGCGCAATCGCCCTTCGGGCTGCTTGAGCGCGTGCTGTTTCCTTCAAGGGTTCGGCACAATAATTCAGGAGACCGATGTGCTGCGCTATTTTGGGACGTTAGGTTCCGGAGCGCAGCGAAGGCAAGGGCAAGTGGCCGCCACCCGGTCAGAGCGCCTTTGCGGAGGTTAGGGCCTTTAGGCCCGCTCAACCGTGAACGCTATATAGTTTCGCATGCTCAAGTAGCCCGAAGGGCGGTAGCACACTTTGAATGAAGAGGTATTTATCTGCGCTTTGCAGTCCTGGCAGCAACTTACTCTCCCACACCTTAAGATGCAGTACCATTAGCGCTGGGGAGTTTCACGGCCGAGTTCGGGATGGGACGGGGTGGCTCCCCGCTAGAGCCACCAGGCCGGCGAAGGGCAATTTGGTTGTGAAGTTATATGTCTCTCACGGCTGGTCGGCTGCTTTGTAGCCTAGCCTGCGCGGTCGCGTTGCATCGGCAGCGGCGGCCGGAATGCACTTGGCGGTCTTGCCAAACCTGCGGTTTGGAACTCTCTTCCCTTGAGGGACATACCTGGTCTTAGTTGAGATTTTGAGGATTAGTTTTTCCAAGCTTTGCAGGGACCAAGAGTTCCTGATCTGGGCTGTTTCAAGCGGCAAATAGCCCCGCTTTTATGCGCGGTTTTGTTTATTTTGGGGGATTTGGTTGCGGGAGTAGGATTTGAACCTACGACCTTCAGGTTATGAGCCTGACGAGCTACCGGACTGCTCCATCCCGCGTCATAGGTATTTTGTCTTGTTTCAATTGAAGAGGTATTTATCTGCGCTTTGCAGGCCTGGCAGCGACCTACTCTCCCACACCTTAAGATGCAGTACCATTAGCGCTGGGGAGTTTCACGGCCGAGTTCGGGATGGGATCGGGTGGGGGCTCCCCGCTAGAGCCACCAGGCCGGCGAAGGGCAGATAAATTGTAAAACTGGTCTTTTTTGTTTTTTTAGATGATTTCAAACGCACTCAAGTAGGCCGAAGGCCGGTAGTGCACTTAAAATGATCTGGAATAGTCCGGATAGGTCGAACCGAAGGTTCGACATTATGCGGACCAATTCAAGATGAACATTGACTAATGAGAGGATCAAGCCGAACGAGCTATTAGTAAAGCTAAGCTTCATGCATTGCTGCACTTCCACACGCTTCCTATCGACGTGGTGGTCTTCCACGGCTCTTCAGGGAGAACTGGTTTTGAGGTGGGTTTCCCGCTTAGATGCTTTCAGCGGTTATCCCTTCCGTACATAGCTACCCTGCAATGCGGCTGGCGCCACAACAGGTCCACCAGAGGTACGTCCATCCCGGTCCTCTCGTACTAGGGACAGATCCTCTCAATTCTCCTACACCCACGGCAGATAGGGACCGAACTGTCTCGCGACGTTCTGAACCCAACTCACGTACCACTTTAATTGGCGAACAGCCAAACCCTTGGGACCTGCTCCAGCCCCAGGATGTGATGAGTCGACATCGAGGTGCCAAACAATGCCGTCGATATGGACTCTTGGGCATCATCAGCCTGTTATCCCCGGCGTACCTTTTATCCGTTGAGCGATGGCCCTTCCACGAGGGACCACCGGATCACTATGGCCGACTTTCGTCTCTGCTCGACTTGTCAGTCTCGCAGTCAGGCAGGCTTATGCCATTGCACTCAACGAGCGATTTCCGACCGCTCTGAGCCCACCTTCGCGCGCCTCCGTTACCATTTGGGAGGCGACCGCCCCAGTCAAACTACCCGCCACACACGGTCCCGGACGTTGTTGCGCCGCGGTTAGATATCCATAAGGACAAGGGTGGTATTTCAAGGGTGACTCCACATCTGCTGGCGCAAATGCTTCAACGTCTACCACCTATCCTACACATGTCATTACGAATACCAGTGTGAAGCTGTAGTAAAGGTGCACGGGGTCTTTCCGTCTGACCGCAGGAACCCCGCATCTTCACGGGGAATTCAATTTCACTGAGTCTATGCTGGAGACAGCGGGGAAGTCGTTACGCCATTCGTGCAGGTCGGAACTTACCCGACAAGGAATTTCGCTACCTTAGGACCGTTATAGTTACGGCCGCCGTTTACTGGGGCTTCAATTCGGTGCTTGCACACCTCCTCTTAACCTTCCAGCACCGGGCAGGCGTCAGACCCTATACGTCGTCTTGCGACTTCGCAGAGCCCTGTGTTTTTGATAAACAGTCGCCACCCCCTGGTCTGTGCCACCCCTAACCGGTTGCCCGATCAGAGGTCTCCCTTCTCGCGAACTTACGGGAGCATTTTGCCGAGTTCCTTCAGCATAGTTCTCTCAAGCGCCTTGGTATTCTCTACCAGTCCACCTGTGT
>NZ_OZ244138.1:5645000-6039491 GCF_965216085.1 Roseibium sp.
TTGTTGCGGCAGTGAGACCAGTTGATTGATTTCCTGCGAGGACGGGCGCGCGCAGCGCTGTCCGGCTCGTAAGGCCGCGTGTAAAACTGTCAGTCTTTAGATCGCTGCCCGGACAATGCACCAGTCTATCGCCGATGCTAGCGGCCGCAGCACGCGCTTTATCATGTGAGCCAACCGCAAATTCTGCCTGAGCGGTTCGGCAAAGTTCATATCGGTTCGCAAGCTCGGCAGCGGCTTCTGTTAGGTCCGGATCGGAAAACGGAGGCGGCGCAAAAGGCGGGCGGCTATAGGCGATCGGCTCAGACACAGGCGCAAGGGGCCGATGCAGTCGCAGGGGTGCCCGGCTGAAACTCTCCGTACCTCCAGCCAAGACACACTCGGCAGCGCCCGCTTCGATCAACCGGGCCGCCATGATGATCGCATCCAGGCCCGAGCAGCATTGAGTGTCGAGGGTCAAAGCCGGAACGGTTTCAGGCAATCCGGCGCGAAGCGCGGCCATGCGCGCCGGGTTGCCCCCGGCATACAGCGCATTTCCCAGAAGAACGTGGTCGACTGATGTGTGATCAAGGCCGGCGTCTTCAACAAGTTTGTCGAGGACTGGCGCTGCCAATTCATCGGCCTGAAGGTGACTGAGGCTGCCGCCCCTTGGGGCGACCGGAGTTCTACGCGCTGCAATGACAACGGCGCGGCGCGTCATAGGGCCTGGCTTTCCATCTGCCGGACCCCTGACTGTTCACAATCTAGACTGTCCTTTATAGCGGGAATGTCGGGTTTGCCGCCCGCGGTCAGAGGCAGTTTATCTCTGATGTGAAACCGCTTCGGACATTTGGCACGCCCAACACGTGCCCTGCAATGATCCGCCAGCGCGCGTTCAGGGTCTTCAAGAGCTGTTTTAAGTTCAACAACAGCTTCGAGCCTTTGGCCACGCAATGAATCATCAAGACCCAAGACAACTGCCCCGGAAACATCCGGATGCTGGAGAAGGGCCGCTTCAATCTCTTCCGGATAGACATTCAGCCCAGAGGTAATGACCATCCGGTTCCCACGTCCGGATAGGAACAAAAAACCATCCTCATCCAGAAAACCGTGATCTCCAAAGGTCAGCCAACCGTCTTGCCACTTTGTTTCCGGCGCAGTGCCGCAAATATAGTCCCTGAAAAGAAGGGCGCTTTTCACCCAAACCGGACCGGATACCCCGGCCGCTGCTGGATCAGCCGGATCACCAATGGCCACTTCAACACCATCCGCCGGGCGTCCGACAGATCCAAGTGGCAGTTCTTCGCCGCTACGGGCAAAACTGATGAAACTTGTTTCAGACGCGCCGTAGAACTCTACCAACCGGGCATTCGGGAATACCTTTGTAAGCGCGGTGCGGGCCTCTCCGGACCATTTTGCGCCGCTGCAAAAGACCAGGGGTACGCACTCCAGCGGCCCCGTCCGGCGTGCGGCTTCAACAATCAGCTGCAGTTGGGTCGGCGTTGCATAAAGCGCCGCGCCGCCGCCATCTGCCTGCAATTCGGCAAGAACCGTTCGTGGATCAAACTGCGGCATTAGCGTTACCGAGATCCCTCGATGAAGCCCATGCGCCGCGCCATAAAGATGGAGGGAATGGCTCACACCACCAGCAAGAACAATCCGGTGCGGGTGTATTTGGTCAAAATCAACATCACTCAGCCGGAAACTCTCCAACCACGAGCGGTGCGACCTCACATACCCTTTTGGAAGGCCGGTCGAACCGGATGTGAAGCCGGCATAAAAGTCGGAGCAATCTGGTGGCGGAGCCTTTTGTATAAGAGCCAAGGTCGGACCATTCGCGTCAGCCATTTTTTCATTTTTTTGCCAGAGCGCCTGATACTCAGCGTCATCAATACAAAGGGCTGGCTGTGTTGCCGCGATCAACTCCTGAATTCGCGACTTTGGCCAAGAGGCCTCCATAATCATGGCAATCCGGCCAGCACGTGCACAGGCAAAAAAACAAACGAGAGTTGCCGCGGGATCTGAAAGAAGAAGTGCCACGCGCGCGCCAGGCACAGTTAGCGCCAGGACAGCGGCCTCAAGCTTTTGAACCGCGTCAAAAAATCCGTTCCACGTCAAATTGGTGGACGCGCATTTCAGCGCGGCACTGTTCGGATGGTGCCACGCTGAAGTTTCCAGGTGTTCGCCGATATAAGCCATCCGGCGCCGGGTCCCAAAGATCTCAGGATTAAGACCGTGACAGGACTGCGCCCGGCAAACCACGTGCAATTGTCTGAGCAACGACGGCAGTAATCGCCACCTTGATCAAGTCGCCAGGAATGTAGACGGCGCTGCCCAAGGCCGCTTTAGCCAAAGACAAACCGGTCATGATCGAAATACCTGGAATGCCGAAGGCGTAGACAACCAGAATGCCGCCAACGGCCGCAGCGACTGCGGAGGACACCAACATGCTGGAATTGGGTGTTGCGCGCATGATCAGACCGGCAACAAACGCCCCAACCGGCCAACCGATCAAGAAGCCGACGGACGGGCCGGCAAAAACCCCGAGACCGCCACGGCCACCGGCCAGGAATGGCGCGCCCAACGCAACAAGGAACAGAAACAGAAGGACAGCAAGGCCGCCGCGGACCGGACCAAGCATCACGCCGGCGAGCATGACGCCGAGCGTTTGCGCGGTGATCGGAACACCCCCAAGAAACGGAATTGCAACCGGCGGCAACAAACCAAGCGCAGCGATCAAAGCTGCATAAAAAGCAATGTGAACCAGAGAACGATCTGCCATGGGAGTTTTTACCTTCTTTCTCGACTTCGTTGTTTCATTGTTCAAGAGCCCAGCACCCACATTTGCCCGGCTCCATTCCCTTTTCAGCTGGCCCATTGTCTTTGATTGAATTGCGGCCTGCTAAATTCCTCCACACCCGTCAGCGGGGCGCCATTCCTTCCGATCCGCCCCGGGCTGCCAAAGCTTCCGACACATTGTCTGACATCTTAAGCGCCTGCAGCGCAAACGGTGCAATCAGCCGCCAAGATGTCTTTTGCCCGGTTCTCGCCTGGAAGGCTTCCCGCAACATCCCGAAAATTTCGATCAGGTGCGGCGCAAAGCGCAAAACCAGAGTCACCCCAAGTGCCGGCTTGCGGGCGGAAAACCCGAGCCACTCAAGCGGCCGGAAGAGCGGCATCACCGCAGCAAGCATATCATCCATACGCGTTGTCATCGAGACAAAGCTGGCCGCAAGCACCATAACGCAAAGCCGCAAAACAGCAGCGATGCCTTCCATAACCGTCCCAGACAACCAATGCAGCGCCAGAATAGCCGCCAGAAAGATCGATAGCCCCTTGAGCAGCCGCAGCCGCTCGACACCGCCCCGCCCCAAGGACACATAGGCAGCGAGCACAGCTGCAAAACAGACCAGAAACACCCAGATGGTCTGGGTCTTGAACAACAAAAGACTGCCAATTGCCACTACAAGCAGCTTCAGCCCGGCCGGCAGGCGGTGCGCCCAACTTTGACCAGATAGGTAGACCGACATCATATTGCGGCCACCTCCATAAAGGTGCCGGACCGGCGTTCGATATCAGCCTGGTAAGCAGCAATCACCTTTGCAGCCGGACCATCCATCCTCACGCGACCGTCTTCCAGCCACAGTATCCGGTCAAACCCTTGAAGCAGGCTTATGTTGTGACTGACCATAACAATGCGCTGCGGCAGTGACATGAGCTTGTCAAAAATCCGGCGCGACGCAAGGGCATCCAGGCTTGTCATTGGTTCGTCCAGGACCAAGACACCGGGATTCATCACCAGAACCGCCAGAATACAAATCAGCTGCTTTTGTCCACCCGACAACTCGGCAAAGGGCATGGCGGCAAGGCCGCTGCAGCCATGCTGATCGAGAAATTCCAACGCTTGCGTCTGGGCTTCCTGTTTGGTGGCACCGAGCTGGGTTAGGCCGAAAGCAATTTCTTCTTCAACAGTTGGAAAAATTGCCTGATGATCCGGGTTTTGAAAAACAAAGCCGACATGGCGCGGCAGCTCGCTGCGCACGTCCGCTGCTTCGGCGCCAAACAACGTCACGCGGCCGCTGTCGGCCAAATGGAGCCCATTCAACAAACGCACAAAACTGCTTTTGCCGGACCCATTCAGACCAATCACCCCAATGCGGTGTTCATCAAGCGTCAGGTTGAGATCACGCAAGATCTCCCGGCCACCCAGCGTCAATCCGGCTTGATCGAACCGGGCATAGGGCGACGCGGTTGGATTGCAGGCTCCAGCTTTTTTATCTTGTTTTTTTGAGCGCCAAAGCACCATCGGTTCCTGCCACGCACTAGCCGAGCGGCTGATATGTTGCCGCTACGTTTGCGCCGCTTATCGTCTGGAACGCTATTGATGTCAAAACATCCACATCAATTTGGATGCAAACATCGCCGCTTTGACTAGGCCCTTCCCCTATAACAAGGCAGGTTGTTACCCCACAGGACGAGTAAGGTCCGGTGGCTCAGAAAACTCAGCGATTGTCGCCTTTATCCGCTCAAGTGCCCAGCGGAACCGCTCGTCGCTTTCTTCTGATCCGAACGTGATGCGGATATAGGGTGCTGGTTTTTGTCCTTTGGTTTGGAAATACCGGGCGGACAGCACCGAGATATCCTGATGCGACAGCGCGGCTTGAAGCGCATCGGGATCAACATCCGGTGGCAGAGCCAACCAGCCAAAGACCTTTTGACTGCCACTTTGCAGGAAATGCGGTTCTAGAATCTTACGGGCCACTTCAAACCGGACACTGTTGGCCCGCCGCTTTACACGCAAAGCCTTCGCCAGCTGACCTTCGCGGACCCAGCCCGAAATCAGCTCGGCCGTAATTGGCGATGCCATCCAAGTACTTTCACCGATTTTGTTTCGGATAGAATCGCCGAAGGGTGCAGGAACGTGCACAAAACCGATCCGGCTTCCCGGAGAACAGACTTTTGAAATACTGGCAATGGAAGCAGTCCGCTCCGGCGCCAATGCGCCAAAAGCCGGCAAAGTTTCGGTGAGAAATGGGGTGTAGGGATCATCTTCTATGATCTTCAGATCGTGCGCCCTTGCCACATCGACCAAGGCATTGCGCTCTTCACAGGACATGGTGTGGGTGGTCGGGTTTTGCATATTGGGCATTAAAAAGACGCCCTTCACGTGATGCAAGCTAGCCGCTTGCGCCAGGGCATCCGGATCCATCGCCCCAAGACCTCCATCAGCCCGCTGCAAGGCAGGCACAGGAACGGCCTTCAAGCCGAGCGCTGCCAAGGAACTGAATATCGACGGATAGGTGAACTGATCGACCGCGACGGCATCGCCGGGCAGAAACAGCGCCTGACACGTAACCTGGATCCCATGCTGAGCACCGCAAGTGACGGCGACCCGGTCCGGATCGGCATCCAGCCCATAATCCTTAAACACCAAGACCCCGGTTTCCCGGTGCGCCATTAGCCCTTCCGACGGTACAAACCCATTGAGACGCTCAATCCCGTGCGTTTTCGCCATACGAACCAACCCATCCGACAGGCTGGGATTGAGATGCGGATAGGCGAAATTGCGCGCTAAGTCACAACTGTCCGGTTCGCCTTCTTTCGGGATCAATGGCGAAATCTTCTGACTTTCCGGCGCCACATAAGTGCCGCGTCCTGTTTCACCTTTGACCAGCCGGCGGCGCTCCGCTTCGGCGTAGGCGCGCGTCACCGTGCCCAGCGTTATGCCAAGTTGATAGGCAAGCTCGCGTTGCGGCGGCAGGCGGTCTCCTCGGGCCAAACTGCCCGCCAGAATATCCGCCTCCAGCGCATCGGCAATTGCCAGGTAAATCGGCCCAGAAGCCGTATCGATCGCAGGAACCCACATTGTCATGAGAACAATGTTATCATTGACCCATACATTTTTTCAAGTCAGTGGTTGTTTTGAGCACTTTGTATCGATTGTATCGAAATTGAATGAGTCCCTGATGGATATCGCCACCTTAACGGCCTTCGCCCTATTTATTATCGTTATGACCGGCACGCCTGGCCCGGGAAACCTGACCTTCTTGGCCATTGGTGCGGCGGCTGGCTACCGTTCTGCATTCCCGGTTATTGTTGCATCACAAATCGGTTCTCTTCCGCTGAAACTGAGTGTTGCGTACGGTCTTGGTCATGTGATGGCCAACGGCGGGCCGATTGTATTGGCCTTCAAAATCCTCAGCATGGCCTATATGACCTACCTTGCCTGGCGGATTGTGTCTTTGAGCGTAAAACCCAAAGGTGAAGTGTCTTTGCCCAGTTTTTGGGAGGGGCTTTTGATCCACCCGCTCAGCCCGAAGACTTGGGCCATGAACATGGTTGCCTTCACAACCTTTCTTGCTGGCAATGGTCTCAGCGTTCATGAAAACGCGATCATTCTGACCACCGGTTTTGTGCTCGGCGGGCTCGTGTTTCACTCTCTTTGGGCCCTGGCTGGGGTATCCATTCTGGCGATCGTCGGCGAAGGCCGTTTGATGCGGGCGATCACTGTGTTGATGGCCTTTACAATGCTCGCGGCGACCATTTGGGCGTTAATGCTGTAGAGCTCAAATCTATGATTTGCCGCAGCCAACGGGAGCACAATCTGGTGTGAAACCGTCTGATAGCCGCAGACTTCACTGCCTCGCGGACAGCAGGAGCTTTTGAAGCCAATTATTCGATCTGCCGGAGACAATTCCTGTCGATTTTCAACGCCTCAAACACCAAGTCCCGAAAAACTGCCAATTTATTGCGATCTGCACACATGCTCAAATACAGCTCTTCTATCAGGTATAACTGAGGAACAATCTGTTGGGTCGCAAGCCTTGGTTCCGAATTCTTATTGCCGTTCCCGCAGTTTTTTTGACGGCGATAACGGCCACCGCAGATACTCGCACTCCAACGATCATTTTGGCGACAAACTACCCGCCGTTCGATATTGAAGAGCCGATAGATAGCCTGCATGGCTTTGATCATGAAGTCACAATGGAAGTGTTCAAACGCCAGAACGTGCATGCCAAAATCGTCTATGTTCCGTGGTCACGCGCAGTCCACGAAACGGAAATCGGAAATCATCCCGGTTTGCTCACCTGCGCCCGCACCGAAGACCGGGCAAAACACTATCTTTTCAGCGAGCCCATAAGCCGGGAAGCTTATGGAATATTTTATCAAAACGATTTTCCGGTAGATGAAATCAGGAATATGCCTGATCTTGCTGGCTACCGCGTTGCCTCCGTTTTGGAATATGCGCCGAATGCCACTTTGAAAGACAATGGCGCAGTTCTTGTCGACATTCCCTCCGATGAAACAGGCTTCAAAATGCTGGAGCTCAATCGTGTCGATTTTGTTTACACCGGCAAGGCAGCCGGGGACTACATCCTCAAACAGCTCGGGCTAAGAAATAAGTTCGCTTTCAAACCTTTTGTTATCTGGGACTATCATCTTTGTTTTTCCCGCAAACACCCGCGCTCAAGTGAACTGCGGCAATGGTTTAATGCCGGGCTGGCTCGAATCAAGGCTGATCAGACTTACACGCGCATCCATGAGAAGTATCGCTGATCCAAACTGATAGACGCCAGCCCAGCAGGCATGTGCACCATTGTAATATGAGCATTACCGCCTCAGCCGATCAATTTCCTGGTGCCATTTGTCTTCGAAACTGAGGCGCGCGCGGACCGGCGGTTCAAAGCCAATATCACGGCGTAGATCCGGCGGCAGGTCGCAAATTTGGACCAGCTTCCGCCGCCCAGCCCAACTTGGTCCAATCAGACTTTGAATAAGTCCGGTTAATACACTTTTCCTGTTCCCCTGGTCTTTCACAGGGATTGAATCTGCTCTAGGCATAGCTCAACTCGTTTTTTGAATTGCATTTGTATAAATCAATATTGTCCCTCCATCATTGATTGACCAATGAAAAGACGATAGGCATGCATAAGGAGTATTTATGTATGGCACAGTCCCTTCCCCCTCTGCCCGCAATCCGGGCCTTTGAAGCCGTCAGCCGGCACCTGAGCTTCACCAAGGCAGGTGAGGAACTGGGCATGACCCAGGCAGCGGTCAGCTACCAGATCAAGCTTCTGGAAGAAAAACTCGGTTTTGCCGTGTTTGAACGCAAACCCCGCAAGATAGAGCTGACGGCCAAAGGAGCGCAGCTTGCAGAAGGGGTTGTGGACGGTTTTGAGAGGCTGCGGACTGCGTTCGAGGATGTGCGCGGTACCCATGCAAACGAACTGGTCATCAACAGCAACACAACTTTTGCCATGAACTGGCTGGGGTCCCGGCTGTTTGAGTTCCAGATGAAAAACCCGGATCTGGCGGTTAGAATCGTTCCCTACGGGCCGTGGGAAAAACCGACTTTTGACTGCGCCGATGTGACTATATCGGCCTGTTTTCCGCCCCCGGAAGGCTCTGTCACCCTACCGCTGGTCAAAGCTGAGTTTACACCGCTGGTCGCGCCGGAACTTGCTGCCAACATCGGCGGTATTCACACGCTAGAGGATCTTCTCAAAATACCGATCATCGACCCCGGCGATCCCTGGTGGTGTATGTGGTTCACTGCTGCTGGATTGCCCGATCCCGATCTGAGCCGCTGGCCGGAATCCCGTATGGGATCTCAGGCGCTGGAGGCCAACCGGGCGCTGGCCGGGCAGGGGGCTGCGATCCTGACCCCCTATTTTTGCCGCGATGCACTGCAGTCCGGACGGCTGATTCAGCCATTTGAGCTGGTCTGCGAACACCCGAATGAATCCTGGTTGCTGAGTTATCCGCCGCAAAACAAAAACAGCCGGAAAATCCGGCTGTTCTGCGACTGGGTAGTCGCGGAGCTGAAAAAGGACGGGCTTGAGGTTCCGGCAGGATCGGACGGACTGGCCGCCTAGCAACTGTTTCGCTTGAATGGGGCGCTCCTAGAGAACTGAAATGTTCTTTTCTTCCAGCGCCGCCACCAGATCCTTTACTCTGTCAGCGTTGTCGTTTGCACACGCGCCGTCGCGGTTCCAAAGACTGTTTTCAAATCCGATCCGAGCCTTGCCGCCCTTTTGAATGGCATGCACCAAACATTCGGTTTCCCGATGGCCAAAGGCACAAACCGCCCAATCGATTCTATTGCCGTTACCCCGGGCTTCTAGCCGCTCCAAAAACGGCTCCAAGTCCTCCGGCGCGCTTTCCTGATTGCTGGAATACCGACCGAGGACGAGCAATATCTGATGCCCATTTCCGGGTATCACGCCGCTTTCGACCAGATCAAAAAACCGGTCGAGATCCTCCGGACTATAAAGGATGTGCTGCACCGTACAGCCGTCCTTCAATACCTCTTCATAAAAGACTGCAGCGGCATCTGTGTTGTTATCAGGAACCATTTCCCGAACCGCGATCGAAACAAACGATGGCTTGACCGCCCGCACCAGCTGCCGTTGCTCATCCGGCGTGTATTTCCCGACAGCTTCCGTGGTGATTTGAACCTGCATATGCGGTGCAGCCGATGCCAGCTCTGACAGCAATTCTTGATACCGGTCCGCGTCCAGAACATGACCTCCGCTGTCATCGCGGACATGCGCATGGATGGCGCCGGCGCCGGCTTTAAAACAAGCCACCGCGGTATCCACGGTATCCCGAATGGACATGGGCAAAGCTTGGTGATCGGCCTTCGTCCGGCGTGCGCCATTTGGCGCCACCATGATCAATGGCAGCGGAGCCACGTCTTTCTCAAGTCTCATGATCAGAAAACGGCCTTGAACGCTGTTTGAAGTTTGTCTGTGATTTCGGAGATGTGGCTGTCGTCGATGATAAACGGCGGAGCCAACAGAATGTGATCTCCGTTAACCCCGTCAATTGTACCGCCCATCGGATAACAGATTAGCCCGGCTTCAAAGGCCGCCTTCTTGAGCGCCTTGTTGATGCCACGCTTCGGATCGAAGGGGGCTTTTGATCCCCGGTCTTCAACCAGTTCAATGCCCCGGAACAGTCCGCGTCCTCGAATGTCGCCAACATGGGGGTGCTGACCGAAAGCGTCTTTCAGTGCAGCATCCAGTTTGCCGCCGAGCGGTGCGACACCGGCGGCAACACCACCAGTCAGCTTTTTCAAGACAGCGACAGCTGCGGCACAGGCTGTCGGATGGCCGATGTAGGTATGGCCGTGCTGGAAAAACCCGGTTCCATTCTCAATCGCTTCATAGATTTCCGAGGTACACAGCATGGCCCCGATTGGCTGGTAGCCAGCTCCAAGACCCTTGGCGATGGTCAGGATGTCCGGAGCGATCCCGTCTTGTTCACACGCAAACAGGGTTCCTGTCCGGCCCATGCCGCACATGACCTCATCCAGGATCAGCAGGATACCGTAGTGGTCGCAAATCTCACGGATTCGTTTGAAATAGCCTTCGACAGGCGCCACGGCCCCGGCCGTTGCACCGACCACCGGTTCGGCGACAAAGGCCATGACATTTTCCGCGCCCAACCGCTGGATTTCAGTCTCCAGTTCATTGGCAACCCGTCGACCGTACTCAAACGCTGTTTCGTCGTCTTGCCGGCCCCGGTACTCAAAACACGGAGAAATATGAGAAGTTTCAATCATCAGCGGCGAAAACGGCTCCCGCCGCCATTGATTGCCGCCGGTTGCCAGCGCGCCGAGCGTGTTGCCGTGATAACTCTGCCTACGGGCAATCACCCGGTGCCGGGAAGTTTCACCCTTCTCCAGAAAATACTGGCGCGCCAGCTTGAGCGCAGCCTCTACGGCCTCAGACCCGCCGGAAACAAAATATACCCGGTCGAGATCGCCTGGCGCATGCTCAATCAATAAGTCCGCAAGCTGTTCGGCAGGTTCCGAGGTGAAAAACCCTGTGTGGGCAAACGCGATCTGATCGACTTGCCCCTTGATGGCTGCGATCACATCCGGATCGTTGTGACCGAGGCACGACACTGCGGCTCCACCAGAACCGTCAAAATACTTTTTTCCTGAATTATCAGTGATATAGCAGCCTTCTCCACGCACTGCGATGGGCGGCTTGGCTTTGGTATGACGGGGAAATACGTGAGACATTCTGGGGCACCTGACCAACAAAAGGCGCGCTGATAGAAAGCGCTTGTGACATTTGTATCAGAAATACATAGTGATTGAAACATTTGTTTCTAGCGCCGGTTAACCACGTCTTTCATTAAAATTTTAATCAAATGCCCGGTAATTTTGCGGGTGGGGGACAGACACACATAAGATTGCAAGGCTGTTTGTTATGCGTCAGCGTTTTTTGGCCTGGATTGTTTTTTTGGGCTTGTCCGCCGTTCTGGTGGGCTGCGGCTCGGTTGCCGGTGTCACCGGATTGGGCTGGGCGACCGGCTCCCACAACTCCATCCACTACGACGATTCTTCGTGGTGTGTTCCGCGTAAGCTGAAGAAAGTATTGAATAAAGTCGCCAAACGGTACGGCAAGGTGACCGTGCATTCCACCAAACGCTGGTGGCTGGAAAACTGGTGGAAGGGGGGCGCCAAGGATTCCTACCATCTGAATTGTCAGGCGGTTGATTTCTCAGTTGGCGGCAATCCGTCGTCTGTAATCGCTTTTCTAAAGTCCCAGCCGGCTGTTGGCGGCTACAAACACTATTCCTCAGGCCACTATCACATCGACACTGGCCCACGCCGGACTTGGTAAACGGTTCTGGCCTTCGGCCTGCCGTTTCCTCTATGCCTCATAGGCGTTTTCATTGAAAGCACTTGCCGCCGTCCTGGCCTTGAGCCGGGACCACAATGCAACAGACCCCGGCTCAGGGCCGGGGCGGCGGCAGGAACAACCGCTGTCTGCACACCCTACTTCAGCTCGCCCAACTCGAGAGCCATTTCCCAGGCCACAGCATCAAAACCAATGAAGTTCTTGGACTCGCCTTCAACGATCGGCCGTTTGATCACAGACGGATTATCAATCATCACGTCGAGCGCGCTTTTGGCATCCGTAACACCGTCCTGGGTTGCCTCATCAAGGCGCCGCCAGGTTGTGCCGCGTTTGTTCAAAACCGCGTCCCAGCCAAACTCACCAACAAAATTTGCCAGTTTGTCGGCGTCGACTCCCTCCTTCTTGTAGTCATGGAACGTGTAGTCCACACCCGCTTCTTCCAGGAATTTCCGCGCTTTTTTGACCGTATCGCAATTCTTGATGCCGTAGACCTTCATAGATCTCCATCCTGTAGCTGATTGTTTGGCGGCACCTTTGCCTTTTGGCCGCGCGGTTTCAAGGCTGCACGTCGACAATCCACGAACCGGTCACCATCTGTCTTGACGAAGGCGTTGCAAGCTGCACTCAATTGCAAACAATTTGCCGTTCACATCCTCAGGCACCGAAACAGGCATCCAAGTTCGTGACCGATTCTACTGCACTTTCAAAGCTGTCTCGAACAGTTAAAGCAGTATCCCGCCCCAGACCCGGACAGGGAAACTGGCGTCAGAGGCTGAGACTGTGGAGCGGTCTGATCCTGTTTTTGTTTTGCCTCAGCCATTTTTCCAATCACGCGTTGGGTATTATCTCCGTCAATGCGATGGAAAAGGCCTCGCTTTGGCACTACTGGATTTGGCGGGGTCCAATAGGCGAGACAGTTCTTCTCTTCGCCGCCTTAACCCACGTCGTGCTGGCATTCTGGCGCACATTCAAGCGTCGCACGTTGAAAATGCCGCCCTGGGAATTCACTCAGCTGGTTCTGGGCCTTTACATTCCCTGGACGTTGATCCCGCATGTGATTGTCACCATGGGACTGGCCAAGCAAACCGGCTTCATTCCGAACTATCACCAGATGCTCACCATTCTTTGGCCGATGAATGCGTTCATGCAAGGCGTTCTCCTGCTGGTGGTGTGGACCCATGCGATGATCGGGCTCCATTTCTGGCTGCGCCTTTATCCTATTTATCATCGGGTCAAATATGGTGCGCTTGCTGCGGCCATTGCCTGGCCGGTTCTGGCCTTGTGGGGGTTTGTTGAAGGGGCGCGGCGCCTCGCCTTGGCCAAAGACGTCAAAGTGAAAGTCAGTCAAGATCAATGGGATTGGGTATTCGTGCTGACAGATCAAGCCCGGGCGTTTTTCTTCAGCATTGTTATTTTCAGTCTTCTGGTGATCCTGGGCCGCTATCTTGCTAGCCGGTTTTCCCGAGGTGTTTCCATTTCTTATCCAGGCGGCCTGTCTGTCAAAGCGCAGCCCGGGGCATCGCTTTTAGAAATCAGCCGGATGCACGGTGTACCACTGGCCTCCGTCTGCGGTGGGCGCGCCCGGTGTTCAACCTGCCGCGTGAAAGTGATTGAGGGCCTGGATACCCTTCCGGAACCAAGTCCAGCAGAAACTACGGTTTTGAAACGGATCGGTGTCTCCGAAGATGTCCGGCTTGCCTGCCAAATCCGGCCGGCATCAAACCTTCAGGTCCAGCCTTTGGTGGCAGTCAAATCCCAAAATGGCCGTCAAACTCATATTCAAGACGCCTATTATTGGGGAGTTGAGCAGGATGTTGTCATCATGTTCGTCGACCTCAGAAATTTCACCAGCATGACAGAAGCGCAGCTGGCGTACGATGTGGTTTTTTTGCTCAATCAGTATTTGGACCGGGTGTCGGCCGTCATCCGCGCAGAAAGCGGCCATGTCGACAAGTTCATCGGTGACGGGATCATGGCGATTTTTGGTATGCAGACCGGGCCCGAAACCGGAGCGCGCCAAGCTTTGAATGCGTGCCGGCGGATAGAAAAGGTGATGCAGGCTCTCAATGATGAAAAAGGCCCACAGTTCCGCGACGCAATCCGGCTCGGTGTCGGTCTGCATCTCGGCCAAGCCATTTTGGGACGGATCGGCGCAGCAGGAAGCGACGGTTCACGAGGTGGATTGACGGCTCTTGGCGATGTTGTGAACACAGCCAGCCGCCTGGAAACGGAAAACAAAACCCACGGCAGCTTTCTGGTGGTTTCCAAGGATGTAATTGACGCAGCAAGCGCGACGGCACCTGAGGATAGCCTGTGTGAAATCAGCGTGCGCGGCAAAGAAAAGCCGCTTGAAATCTTTGCACTTCAACAAATGGATGGTTTATTGCTGCCAGGTGAAGCGGGTACGGAAATACCCGTATAAAAATTGGGGCAAGCGTGCCGAAACTCTATACGCCGAAGGAAATGCTGGCGAAACTTGTGTCATTCAACACGGTTTCAAGCCGCAGCAACCTCGAACTAATTGCTTTTGTAGAAGACTATCTTTCTTCGCATGGTGTTACATCTCATAAGGTCCCGGATGAAACAGGCGAAAAGGCCGCCTTGTTTGCAACGGTTGGCCCCTTGGTAGATGGCGGCATCGTTCTGTCCGCACATACTGATGTGGTGCCCGTTGAAGGTCAAAACTGGTCCTCGGATCCTTTTACCGCCCGCGTAGAAGACGGCCGGTTTTATGGGCGTGGCACAGCGGATATGAAAGGTTTCGCCGCGACTGTCCTTGCAAAGGTTCCTGATTTTCTCGCCGCGAGCCTCTCAAAACCGGTCCACATCGCTTTGTCCTATGATGAAGAAGTCGGCTGTTTTGGCGCGCCGCCGATGATCAAATCGATGCTTGCCAACGGGCCTCAGCCTGCCGCTGTCATTGTTGGCGAACCAACCAACATGAAGGTTGTCACAGGACACAAGGGCATCGCGGTTCTAAAAACCCAAGTTCACGGCCATCCAGTGCACTCCAGCCAGTTGCATCGGGGTGTTTCTGCGATTTCGGCCGCCGTTAAGCTGATTTCCTGGCTTGATGACCGCACAGCGGAAAACAAAGCCAAAGCCGATCCGGAATGCCCATTCGAACCGCCCTACACCACTTTGCACTGCGGAACGATCCAGGGAGGCAAAGCCCACAACATCACGGCGCAGTCCTGCGAATTCATGACCGACATCCGGCTGCTACCGGGGGAAAACATCCATGACTGGATCAAAGCCTACCAGGATTTTGCAAAAACCCATGTTTTGCCGGACATGCAAGCCATCTCAAAAGATTGCAGGATCGACATAGATGTTCTGGCCACTGTTCCAGGCCTCGCCGAAGAACGTGATGGAACAGCCGAAGAATTGGTGCGCCGCTTAACGGGCGATAACGGTCATCATGTTGTGGTTTACGCAACCGAAGGTGGTCAATTCCAAGAACACGGCCTTTCGACCGTGGTTTGCGGCCCTGGGTCTATTGACCAAGCACATCAGCCGGATGAGTTCATTGAACTTGCCGAATTGGACCGCTGTACAGTTTTTCTGGACGATCTGTGTGGAAAAGTTTTGCGCTAATGGGCTAAAACCGGTTTGATGGCTTTCGCTATCGCTGCCATAATTGGGATAATTTACGATCTCAATGGCCGTAAAGAGAAACCGAAGAACAAACAGTTCATGTAAGTGCTGAATAGCAACAAAGAGGGGACTATGAAAACCAAAACCAAAATGATTGCTGCGGTCGTAGCAACATTTGGCGTGGCATCTGCCGCGCAGGCGGAAACACTGAAGTTTGCGTTCCAAGGCACGCTGAATGCCCTGGACCCGTACAGCCTCAACGAAACATTCACGCTCTCCGCACTTGGCAATACCTATGAAGGTTTGACCCGCCGCGGCGCGGACCTTCAAATCGAACCGAGCCTGGCCGAGAGCTGGGAAGTTGTTGAGCCGAACCGCTGGCGTTTCCACCTGCGTAAGGGCGTCAAGTTCCACAATGGCAATGACTTCACAGCAGCTGACGTTGCCTTCTCTGTCGACCGTGTACGCTCTGAAGGTTCCGACCTCACCACCCGCGTTCCGGGTGATGCCAAAGTCGAAATCGTCGATGACTACACTGTCGATTTTGTCCTGACCGGTCCGAACCCGATCCTGCACTATGAGTGGGATACGTTCTACATCATGGACAAGGAGTGGACCGAAGCCAACGACGCGGTCAAAGTCACGTCTGCCTCTGACACCACACCGAACTATGCTGCACTGAATGCAAACGGCACTGGCCCGTTCAAATTGGTGAGCCATGAGCCGGGTGTGAAATCCGTCTATGAAAAGAACGACGGCTGGTGGGACACCGCATCCCACAATCTGGATACTGTTGAATTTACACCGATCGGCTCCGATGCGACACGCGTTGCAGCGCTTCTGTCCGGTGAAATGGACATGGTGTATCCGATCCCGATCCAGGACATCAAACGCATCAACGACAACGACGGCACTGTTGCTCTGACTGGTCCGGAACTGCGTACCATCTTCCTTGGTATGGACCAGATGCGCGATGAGCTGCTCTATTCCGACGTCAAGGGCAAGAACCCGTTCAAGGATGAAAAAGTCCGCAAGGCGTTCTACCATGCAATCAACATCGAGGCGATCAAGCAGAAGGTGATGCGCAATCTTGCAACACCGTCCGCCATCATGATCTCCCCGTTCATGTTCTCCAAAGCTGGTGACTTCGAACGGTATCCGTACGATCCGCAGGCTGCCAAAGACCTTTTGGCTGAAGCTGGGTATGCGGATGGCTTCTCCGTTGGCATGGACTGCCCGAACGACCGTTACGTCAACGACGAATCGATCTGTCAGGCAGTTGCTGCGATGCTGGCCCGTGTTGGCGTCAAGATTGACCTCAATGCCCAGCCAAAAGCGAAGTATTTCGCCAAGGTTCTGGCATCCGGTGGTTTTGACACCTCGTTCTACCTGCTCGGCTGGACCCCTGGTTCCTTCGACAGCTACAACATCCTTACCAACCTGATGCATTGCCGCGACGAAGCTGGCAAAGGCTCTCCGTTTAACCTTGGTGGTTTCTGCGATCAGAACATTGATGCGTTGACCGCTAAGATCCTGGTTGAAAACGATCCGGCAAAACGCGACGACATGATCGCGGAAGCCTACAAGATCTCCCATGACAACGCCTATTACATCCCGCTGCACCAGCAGGGTCTGGCGTGGGGCGTTGCCGACAACGTTGATCTTGTCCAGCGTGCGGACAACCAGTTCCACTTCCGCTTCGTCACAAAGAAGTAAGCGGTCTAAAACAATCGAGCGCCCCCGGTACTTCCGGGGGCGTCTTTTCTTGCCAAAATGTAAAGAGCCGAAATGATAGGTTTTGCAACACGTCGTTTGATACAAGCGATGATTGTCATGCTGGTGGTGGCCCTGCTCGCCTTCACCATGTTCCGTTATGTCGGGGATCCGGTCAATCAGATGGTCGGGATCGAGACATCAATTGAGGAACGCGAAGCATTGCGCGAGCGGCTGGGATTGAATGATCCCGTCCCGGTGCAGTTCTACCGCTTCATCAGCAAAGCCGTACAATTTGATTTCGGCACATCCTATCAGTTCCGCCAGCCGGTTTCCGAGCTCTTTGCCAAGCGCATTCCAGCGACACTTGAGCTCAGTTTTGCCTCCTTTATCTTCGCTCTCATCGTGGGGATACCAATGGGCATCTATGCCGGTCTCAACCGGGAATCGCCCATCTCAAAGCTGTTTTTGTCCGTCTCCCTGGTCGGGATCTCGCTGCCGACCTTCTTCATCGGTATTTTGCTGATCTTCCTCTTCTCAGTGACTTTGCAGTGGCTGCCGAGCTTTGGCCGCGGCGACGTGGTTCAGGTCGGCTCCTGGTGGACGACCGGCTTTTTGACTGTATCCGGTCTGAAAGCCCTGATCCTGCCAGCGGTAACGCTTGGCATGTACCAGATGACCTTGATCATGCGTCTGATCCGCGCCGAAATGCTGGAAGTCATCCGGACCGATTATATCAAATTCGCGCGCGCACGCGGCCTGCCGGACCGGCTTGTCAACTTCCGCCACGCGTTGAAAAACACAATGGTGCCGGTGATCACCATCACTGGTCTTCAGTTGGGCGCGATCATCGCGTTCGCCACCATTACCGAAACCGTCTTCCAATGGCCGGGCATGGGACTGATGTTCCTGCAGGCTGTTCAGAACGTCGATATCCCGATCATGTCCGCATACTTGTTGCTGACCGCATTCCTGTTCGTTGCGATCAACTTCATCGTCGACATCCTTTATTTCTTCATCGATCCGCGTCTGCGGGTCGGCCGGCCATAAGGAGACTTGAAAATGGCTGATGTCTCCAACACAAACTCCGCACCGCAAGGCCGGCTGGCGAAGATGATCGACACCGATATCTTCCACTCGTTCCTGCGCTCGAAGGTAACCGTCGTCGCAGCATTTATGACACTGCTGCTGTTCTTGCTGGCGTTTCTCGCGCCTTGGGTCGCCCCGCACAATCCTTTCGATCTGGCAACAATATCTATTCTGGACGCCCGGGTTCCGCCGGTCTGGATGGAGTTTTCCGATCCGCGCTTCCTCTTGGGAACCGATGATCAGGGCAGGGATCTCTTGTCCGGCATCTTCTATGGTATGCGCATTTCGCTGATTGTCGGCTTCTGCTCAGTTCTCGCGGCAGCCGTCATTGGCATCACAGCTGGGCTGGTTGCCGGTTACATGGGTGGCCGGGTCGATGCCATCATCATGCGGATCGCCGATGTTCAGCTCACCTTCCCGGCAATTCTGATTGCGCTTCTGATCGATGGTGTCGCGGCAGGTATCTTTGGCGGAATCGACCGCGAAGTTTTTGCGTTCTACATCCTGATCGTGGCGCTCGCCTTGTCTTTCTGGGTGCAATATGCCCGGACAGTGCGCGGTTCGACGATGGTGGAGAAAAACAAGGAATATGTGCAAGCCGCCCGGGTGATTGGCATCCCGTCAGTCATCATCATGGCTCGCCACATCCTGCCGAACGTCATGGGACCGGTTCTGGTCATCGCGACCATCAATCTGGCATTGGCAATCGTGACCGAATCCAGCCTGTCGTTCCTCGGTGTCGGCATGCCGCCCACCCAGCCGTCGCTCGGCACCCTGATCGCGATCGGCAACGACTTCCTCTATTCTGGGGAATGGTGGATTGCGATTTTCCCGGGTATTGCGCTGGCATTGCTGGTGCTCAACGTCAACCTTCTGGGCGACTGGTTGCGTGACGCCCTCAACCCGAAACTGCGCTGAGGTGCTTCCGTGAACGTCCTAGATATCAAAGACCTTCGGGTCGAGTTCCCGGGTCGCAAATCAGTCTTTGTTGCGGTTGACGGGGTCAATTTGAGCGTTGAAGCCGGCAAGATCCTTGGTGTTGTCGGAGAATCCGGCGCCGGTAAATCCACTGTCGGTAACGCAGTGATCGGCCTCCTTCAGGAGCCTGGTCATATTGCCGGTGGTGAGGTCTACCTTCACGGCGACCGGATCGACGAGCTGCCTTATAAAAAAATGCGCAAACTGCGCGGCCGCAAAATTGGCATGATCTTCCAGGATCCGCTGACCTCGCTCGATCCGCTGCAGACGGTGGAATCCCAATTGGTGGAAACCATTCGGACCCACTTGCCACTCTCGGCCAAGGAAGCCCAGCAACGCGCCATCGAGCTCATTGATGCTGTCGGCATTCCCAATCCGGCGGAACGGATCAAACAGTATCCGCATCAGTTCTCCGGCGGGATGCGTCAGCGCGTTGTGATCGCGCTGGCACTGTGCGCCGAACCGGAACTGGTGATTGCCGATGAGCCGACCACGGCACTCGACGTTTCCATTCAGGCGCAAATTCTGGAGCTGATGAAAAAGCTCTGTGCTGAACGAAATGTCGCCATGCTGGTGATCACGCACGACATGGGCGTGATTGCCGACATCACCGACCATGTCGCGGTGATGTATCATGGTGAGCTGGTGGAATACGGTGAAACCAATCAGGTCTTGGGCGCCCCAGTCCACCCCTACACACAGAGCCTGATTTCGGCCGTTCCGCGCCCGGATATCAAGGTGGAGCGCTTTCCGGTGGTCAACTACATCGAAAAGGCTGGCACACCGCAAAAGCAGATCGACATCTCTACCCATTGGCTCGGACAGTCCCGGGACTACGAAAAGGTAAGCGGTCCGCTTGTCCAGATCCGCGACCTAGAAATGCGCTTTGAAACAAAGGGTTCGATTTTCCCGTCACAGCGCCAGTATTTCCATGCGGTCAAAAAAGTCAGTTTCGATATTCATGAAGGCGAAACCTTTGGCGTCGTTGGCGAAAGTGGCTCGGGCAAATCCACCATCGCACGCGTGATTACTGGCCTTTATCACCCGAGCGGCGGATCGATCCTCTTCGGCAAGACGGAATTGACGTCACTGAAGAACCAGAAAGAAATTCTGGCGATGCGCCGTCAGATGCAGATGATTTTCCAAGATCCATATTCGTCGCTGAATGCACGCATGCGGGTCCGCGATATCATCGCTGAGCCGATCAAGTTCCACAAACTGGCCTCCAGCAACACGGAAGTCCGTCAAATCGTCGATGATCTGCTTGATCACGTTGGCCTTGGATCGGCGGCGGGTCAGAAGTTCCCGCACGAGTTTTCCGGCGGTCAGCGTCAGCGGATTTCCATTGCGCGTGCGCTGGCGACCCGGCCCCGGTTCCTCATTTGCGATGAACCAACGTCGGCGCTCGATGTTTCGATCCAGGCACAGATCCTCAATCTCTTGAAGGATTTGCAGGAAGAACTCGGCCTGACAATGCTGTTCATCAGCCATGACCTCGCCGTCATCCGCCAGATGTGCAACCGCATCGGTGTCATGCGCAATGGCGAATTGTGCGAAGTCGCAGACTGCGATCAGTTGTTTGAGGCTCCACAGCACGAATACACACAGCAGCTCCTCAACTTAATGCCGTCCATGGAACTGCTGTCCCGGGCCAATCTGGAAACCGCCTAACCCGGCCTTTGGAACAAACGCTGTCCCGCGACCTCGTGGGACAGCGCGCATCTCACCTATAAATCACTGATTCTGAGTCTTTTTTCAGATTCGCCCGAGTCGCTCTCTTGACTCCATCAGACCCGCCGATTCCCTCTTTCCCGACGTTCGATAGTCACAATGGAGTGGCAGCCCGGCAATTCTTGCCGGTCAGAGTCACCGGGTGATATCAGTACTTTCCTTTTACATACTGAACACCGCTATCATTCCCATTTATTTAATATTTTTTCATTTCTTTTAGATTTGTTCACTATGAATATCGTATATATTCCATTTATTGACCAGATATCAAAATCATTTTCTTGCTGTAATTTGTTATTACTTTTTTCTGATTTTTATTTTCTATTTCACAAACAAACTCTGCGTATTATGACTTATTTTCCGAATATTTATTCTTTAGCCGAAAGCCACTGTAAGGTCTTCGGCATCGACAATTATGCCGATGTATTCAGCGACTTAGAGATCGGGCCGCAGCTAGTCGCATTGCTCCAGCTCTAGCCGTCCCGCATTTTTGTTTCCTGCTCGCCAACCCGGCAAAAGTCTTCGGGAAGAGCGCAAACAACAGGGACGAAAATGCAACAGGTCGCGGCCATGCCAACTCAAACACTCATCGTGCTCTACCGGATGTTTTTTCTCGGCGGATCAGCATGTATTTTTGTTCTGGCAGCACTGATCTCAGATTTAACACCCGCTCTCCTGCTCGGCAGCAGCCCCTTGAGCGGGTCTATATCCGTTCCCGCACTTTGCGCCCTGTCGTGCCTGCTTGCTGCCTCTTGTCTTGCTTTTTCGTTCCCAGACCCGGCCGGCCGGCGGCTGAGCACTTTGACTTTTGCTGCAAGCTGCCTGCTTCTCGTCGCGTCGCTGAGCTTCTTACCTACTGCCATCGGCACAGTTTCCTCAGATCTGCTGGCTTTCAGTGCCGCCGTTATGATGATCCTGCGTGTTCTGGCGGTTTGGATTTTGCCGCCGCGCGGTGAACGGTGTGGCACACGGGAAGCATTCATCTCTTCCCAATTGAGCATTTTATGCTGTGGTCTTTGGCTCGCGGTTGATCCGGTCCAAGCTCCCATAGCCGGCGCTGTCTGCCTCTTGCTGTCCTGGCCCTATCTGGCTGATGGCATCAATGCCTTTGCCGACAAGGTGTATCATGAGGCCGCCAAAGCCGCCGGCCTTCGCAATGTGGCACCAGGAACCTTTACCAAAGTTGCCTCCGCACGTGACATCGTCATCGATAAAGCAGCCGTCATGTCTGGCCCTACCCTGACCGTAACGAATGTGATGGCCTTCGACAACGATCCGAGAACCCTTCTGGCTGTTGCGGCCTCTGCCGAAGCCGGCTCAGACCATCCGGTTGCCCATGCGCTCCGTCAATTGGCGGAACAGTGGCAGGTCGACCTGAAATACCCGGACCGGATAGATCCGGCCCCAGGTTTAGGTGTTGTGGCGCTTCTGGGCGGTCAAACGGTTGTTGTTGGAACAACGGATCTTTTGAACAAACTCAAGATCGACAGCTTCACGGCTGATGCCATTGCCAAATCGCTTGAAGCTGATGGCAAGACCGTACTCAGGGTAGCCGTCGGTGGACGGGTCGTCGGTGTGCTTGGGCTAGAAGGCACGTTGCGCCAGGATGCAGGTGTTGCCGGAATGGCCTTGCGGGCTGAAGGACTGGTGCCTTGGCTCTATAGTGGCGATAGCGAAAAAACCCGGCAAGCCCTTGCTGAAATGCTCGGCCTGGAGCCCGTTGCGGACCCCAAACCCGGCGAATCTGCTAGCGAAGCGGCCTTCCGGACATTGGAAGACCACAACCCCCTGGTACTCACCTTGTCACAGGACAGAACGTCCTTTGAACTCAGATCCTTCCGGCCCAGCGCTTCTGATGAAACCGCTCCTGAAACCACATTGCTTGCAGTCAGCAGCACCGATGATATTGGCGCTTTTCCTGCGCTCAAAGAACTTGCCATGCGACGGACCGCATTGGCAGCTCATGCCCGTCGGTTTTTGTCCGGTCTGTCTGTTATGTGCGGTATTTGCGGTGGCCTATTGCTGTTGCCTTTGTCGGCAACACCGGTGCTCTTTGCGGTGAGCCTTGCCATTTTGTGGGGTTTTGCCCGCTTCTCAGTCGCTGACAGGTCCCAGCAAGTGGTCAATAATGCTTTGATTGCTGCGAATTAACTCGCACACCTTTCAAAAACCGCTGCCCCCTTGTATCTATCGGCTTAATATCTCCGCCGTAAGAAATACAGAGGGTGAGGCGCCAAATGAGCAATACCAAAAAGCCGAATTTCCGGTCCGCTGCCTGGTTCGACAATCCAGACAATCCGGGAATGACGGCGCTCTATATTGAGCGGTATCTCAATTTTGGCATTACCCGCGAAGAACTGCAGTCCGGCAAACCGATAATCGGTATTGCGCAGACAGGCTCCGACCTCTCACCTTGCAACCGCCACCATCTGGAGCTAGCAAAACGGATCCGGGAAGGCATCCGGGACGCAGGCGGAATTGCCTTTGAATTTCCAGTCCACCCCATTCAGGAAACCGGCCGGCGGCCCACAGCGACGCTTGATCGTAATCTTGCCTATCTTGGACTGGTTGAATTGCTCCACGGCTACCCGATCGACGGTGTTGTGCTGACCATTGGCTGTGACAAAACCACACCGGCCTGTTTGATGGCCGCGGCCACCGTCAATATTCCAGCCATCGCACTCTCCGTTGGTCCAATGCTTAACGGCTGGCACAAAGGTGAGCGCACCGGCTCCGGCACAATCGTCTGGAAAGCGCGGCAAATGCTGGCAGCCGGCGAGATCGATTATCCAGGTTTCATGGATCTGGTTGCATCCTCCGCCCCGTCCGTCGGGTACTGCAACACCATGGGCACTGCGACGACCATGAACTCACTAGCTGAAGCCCTCGGCATGCAGCTTTCAGGATCTGCTGCCATTCCGGCGCCTTACCGCGAACGCGGCGGAATGTCCTATGAGACCGGACGCCGGATTGTTGAAATGGCGTATGAGGATCAAAAACCCTCAGACATCATGACAAGGCAAGCCTTTGAAAACGCGATTGTCGTCAACTCAGCCATTGGCGGATCAACAAACGCACCGATCCATTTGAATGGCATTGCCCGGCATCTTGGAATTGAACTCACCAATGATGATTGGCAGGAAATCGGTCATGATGTGCCGCTGCTGGTCAATCTGCAGCCGGCCGGTGACTATCTCGGCGAGGACTACTTCCATGCCGGTGGTGTTCCTGCAGTCATTTCCGAACTACTGCGCAATGGAAAACTGCCGCATCCTGATGTCGTTACCGCAAACGGCAAAACCATGCGGGAGAACTGCGACGGCATCACCACCGATCTGCCGGACGTCATCAAGCCGTTCGAAGCCCCGATGTTGGAAAAGGCCGGGTTCCTCAATCTAAAGGGCAATCTCTTCGACAGTGCGATCATGAAAACCAGCGTGATCTCAGAGGAATTCCGCAACCGCTATCTCTCCAATCCGGATGATCCTGAAGCCTTTGAGGGTCGGGCGATCGTTTTTGAAGGGCCAGAAGATTATCACGACCGGATTGACGACCCTGCACTGGAGATCGACGAGACTTGCATGCTTTTTGTCCGTGGCACCGGACCGATCGGTTATCCAGGCGGTGCGGAAGTGGTCAACATGCAGCCGCCGACGGCCCTAATCAAACGTGGCATCACCGCCTTGCCATGTATCGGTGATGGTCGCCAGTCTGGCACGTCCGGCTCGCCGTCCATTTTGAACGCGGCTCCAGAAGCGGCGGCTATGGGCGGGCTGGCCCTCATCAGAACCGGAGACCAGGTCCGGATTGATCTGAACAAAGGGACGGCAAATATCCTGATTTCAGATGAAGAACTCGCCAAACGCCGCGCCGATCTTGAAGCAAACGGCGGTTTTCAAGTTGCCGAGAGCCAAACGCCCTGGCAGGAAATCCAGCGTGGTTTGGTTGCCCAATTCGATAAGGGTATGGTTCTGGAACCTGCGGTTAAATACCAGGATGTCGCCAACAAAGGCCTGCCACGGGACAATCATTAATCTGCACGGAGCCAGTTTCGCCAAGCTCACCTGATGTCTAAACAGGTGACTCAGGATAATTCCTAGGGAGACATACGACCTCAGCATAACTGCCAATGAAACGTTTTTTCAAAGATTTACCTGCACTCTAGCTACAAATGAACTTGTAGAGAGTAGGGTTCTTGGGCAGTTACACCAGCAAGCAGGCAGCCAGCTCCGGGCAGGAAGCGGCTCCGATCGCGGAACAGAGCACCACCGAAAATGCTGCTTTGAAGCACGCCGCAACACTTCCAGAAACCGGCACTGCGGATCTGGACGGGGCTGTCATCAACACCGGTTTAGACCGGACTGCTGAGATCGATGTGGATGAGGACATCGGGCCGGAGGTTGGACCCGGGCGGCGTGCCACGGACATTCCTGTCACCGCTCCGGCCAAAGCTCTGCAAACCCTTGCGACTGTGGGCCTGGTCGTCGGACTGATTGCTGCTCTCTTCCTCGTCGCAACCGAAGGGGTTAACCGGTTCTTTGGTGTGGGACTGGCGTTTTTCGCGGGCGGACTGGCCGTATGGCGGCTGTTTGCTGACGATATGCACCGGTCCATCCGCTCTTTGCAGCACAAGGATGAAAAGATCCGCCGCCTGATGGCCCGCTGTGAGGAACTGGAGGACCGGGCCTGGGAATTGGGTGAGTCCGATGAACGCCACGCCAGCATTCTCGGAACGCTTGGTGATGTGGTTATCCGACGGGATCAAGACGGCACAATCACTTATGCCAATTCAGCAGCTGAAGATGTTTTCGGGCCAGGCCATGCGCTTCAACCGGGCAGTTCGATGCAATTGCCGATCATTCATCAAGCAAGCCGCGAATTGTTTGACCTGGATGCACCGGAAGAAGCCTGCGAAGGCATTGGATTTGGTGACCTCCACTTGAAAACAGCACAGGGTGAGCGTTGGTTTTCGCGGATCGACATTCCTGTCCGCGATACGGCCACCGACCGCCAGCTTGTTCAGACGGTTCTTCGTGATGTCACCGAGCGCCGCCTCATAGAAGAGGAGTTGCTGGCTGCCCGGCATTCAGCGGAAAGTTCCAACGAGGCGAAATCGCGGTTTTTGGCCACCGTTAGCCATGAGATCCGGACACCTTTGAATGGTGTTCTCGGCATGGCGGCACTGCTGCGCGACACCCGACTGACCAAGGAGCAAAGCGCTTATATCGAAGCTCTGGAAACCTCCGGCGAAACACTTCTTTTGCTCATCGATGAAGTTCTGGACTTTTCTAAGGTCGAGGCCGGCAAACTGGATATCCATGCGGTTCCGGTCAAGGTCGGAGCCCTGGCGGAAAGCGTTGTTGAATTGCTGGCTCCCAAAGCCCACGCAAAAGACCTCGAAATTGGAACGATGATCGATCCGCGCCTGCCGGAAAATGTCACGTTGGACGCGACCCGCGTCCGCCAGATTCTGTTCAATTTGATCGGCAACGGCGTCAAATTCACAGATACCGGTGGTGTTGCTGTCGAGCTCGTCGGCCGGCAAAAACCGGAGGGTGGCAGTTTCATCGATCTTATTGTTCGCGACACTGGGATCGGTTTCGGTGCCGACGAGGCTGAAAGGCTGTTCCAGGAGTTCGAACAAGTCGATCACGGTCCTGCACGAAAATTCGGTGGAACCGGCCTAGGTTTGGCGATTGCCCAGCGCCTTGCGCGTTTGATGGGCGGCGGCATAACCGCAAAACCGGCTGAGGGCGGTGGAGCGCTGTTTGAAGTCTCTTTGCCGATCCCCGAAAGCTTGAATGGCAGAGCGGATACAAGGCTCGACAAATTCGGCGACAAGGACATCGTTTTTGTCACCACCAGCCAGATTGAATGTCCGCTGCTTGCCCGGCGGCTTGCCAGCCACGATGCGAAGGTATCGGTTCTGGCACCTGGCAGTGAGGGGCTCGACGATGCACTGATGCGCGCTGATCTGATTGTTGTCGACAACGCCGCCTTGTCCGACAGCGCGGGCTGGCTTGCCACAGCCCATTTGAGTGGCTGTGCCGCTCCGGCTGTGGTTCTGATTTCACCACCAGAGCGGGACCGCCTGGAACATCTGCGTGAAGCCGGTTACGCCGCCTATCTGATCCGCCCGGTTCGCATCGAATCGCTGGTTCAAGTCTTCTCCGGACTTTTGGATGCAGAGTCGCCGGGCCATGCCTGGGATGTCAGCGCGGAACCGGTTCAAAATGGGTTCATGGCGAATCGCAATCCGGTGCCGAGCCGCCCCTTGAGACTGTTGGTCGCCGAAGACAATGATATCAACCGGCTTCTAAGCGAAGCCATGCTGCGCAAGCTCGGTCATGTGCCGGTCATGGCGGTCGACGGCGAAAAGGCTGTTGCGGAAGCAGCGACCGGATCCTTCGATGCAATCTTGATGGATCTGCATATGCCCGGCTTAGATGGCATCAGCGCAATCAAACAGATCCGGCTCGATGAGCACAAAACAGGCCGCCCCCAAGTCCCTGTACTCATGGTAACAGCGGATGTCATGAAGGAGGCGCGCGATCGCGCTACTGAAGTCGGTGCTGCCGGATATCTGACCAAGCCGCTGTCTGTAGACGCCATCTCGGATGCCCTTGCCGAAATCAGCCGGATGAAAGCGACTGGCTGACAGGTCTGAAGCCCCCATATGCCAATTGGTTTCACAAGGTCCGCCTTGTGATATAGGCTACACTTGAAAGACATGGGCCAAAACCCAATGTCATTCAGTTGTCGGAAAAGTATGATCTACGGCATGACCAATCTTTAGATTGCCGGATCATGAACGAAGTTCCGGCAAGGAAACCCGGTCGAGAACTCCCGCATCAAGGCGGCAGGCGGGTTTCCAATTTGAAACGGCAAAGGGTGGACCGTCCAATATGCGCCAGAACCCATTTTCTCCCAGAAAACTGGTGCGGAAATTTACGCCTGCAGTGCGTCCGGCAACAGTAATGCCGCGCAATGTTGTCCGGTTACCCGTAAAAACCGGCGAAACCCTTGGCCGTATCGGCTCTTTAGAGGTGCGCATGGCGCGCAACTTCAAGGAAGTCAAAAAAGCGCAGCGGCTGCGTTACGAAGTCTTCTACGAAGAAATGTCGGCCGTTGCCGATGCGCAGGCTCTGGCAACCCGCCGGGATGCCGATCCCTTCGATGCCTATTGCGATCATCTTCTCGTCGTTGATCATGCCTCACTGAAGCGCAACAAACTCGGACGCCTGAAGCCCGAAATCGTCGGCACCTACCGGGTGCTGCGGCAGGAAATTGCGGATCAACATGGCGGATTCTATACGTCCGGTGAATATGACATCCAAGCCTTGATCGACGCCAATCCGGGCAGACGTTTCATGGAACTTGGCCGATCCTGTGTTCTTAAGCCCTACCGGAACAAAAAAACGATCGAGCTGCTATGGCACGGACTCTGGTCTTATGTGCTGCGTCACAAGATCGACGTGATGCTCGGCTGTGCGTCGATTGAAGGGACCGATCTTGACGAGATTTCCGGCCAACTGTCTTTTCTACATCACCATGCCCGAGCACCGGAAGAATGGCGGGTTCGGGCGGTCGAAGACCGGTTCGTGGATATGAACCGGCAACCTGCAAACGATATCAATCAAAAAGAAGCCTTGCGGGCTTTGCCGCCGCTGATCAAGGGCTACTTGCGCCTCGGGGCCTTCATTGGTGATGGCGCGGTTGTTGACCATCAATTTGGCACCACAGATGTCCTAATTGTCATGCCGGTTTCTGAACTGAACACTAGGTACGTCAACTATTACGGTGCCGACGCGAGCCGCTACGCCAGCTGATCCCCTAATTCGGGCTCGAATCGCTCATAATCCCTGCCAAAAACTGCAAGGCTTAACGCCCCCTTAAATTGCCGCATTCTAGGATCATGACCGGGGATATCTGGAGCTTTCCAGACACTTGGCCAGACACTTGGTATGGGACGGTAATAGATGGCGCCAAGGGCGAAACGCCAGGCACGGGTAGAGCCGACACTCGGTGCGGCCAGCAGCAGTCTGCTGGACCTGCGGCTGCGTCCGGACGACCGGCCCAGTGGCCCATCCGGCAAATCCCGGCCAAAATCCAAATCCGGAACCAAGGCTAAACCGAAATCTAAATCCTCCGGATCATCAAAGTCCAAAAAGCCGTCATCCGCCAAAGCCACCTCCCAGCGCGGCAAAGGTAAAGCGTCTGGCGGAAAGTCCGGTGGACGCGGCGGCCGGTCCGGAGCCAAACGCCGGAGCCAAAAGCGCAAATCCCGGTCGTCGTTTACACAGTTCCTCGGCCGGCTGGTCAAGCGCGGCGTTTATTGGGGCGCTGTTCTCGGCATCTGGGCCACGATCGCTGTGGTCTGTGTGATCGGCTATTATGCCGCCTTCCTTCCGCCAACCTCAGAATGGCAGGTTCCAAGCCGTCCACCGAACATCAAGATCGTTGCCTCGAATGGCCAGTTGCTTGCAAATAGGGGCGATACCGGCGGTGAAGCCGTGCGGCTGGAACAATTGCCGCCGTATTTGCCGAATGCCGTCATTGCCATCGAAGATCGGCGGTTCCGATCGCATTTCGGCATCGATCCCCTCGGTTTGACACGTGCGCTGGTAACCAACTTGACCACCGGACGGCTGGTTCAGGGCGGGTCCACCTTGACCCAGCAGCTGGCAAAGAACCTCTTCTTAGAGCCGGACCGGACGATCAAACGGAAGATCCAGGAGCTGGTGCTCGCCTTCTGGCTTGAAGCTGAATACTCCAAGGATGAAATCCTGGAGATGTATATGAACCGGGTTTACCTCGGGTCCGGTGCCTATGGCGTTGATGCTGCAGCCCGCCGCTATTATGGAAAATCCGCACGGCTTATGACGATTGCCGAATCCGCGATAATTGCCGGCCTTTTGAAAGCACCATCGCGCTATTCCCCCGCGCGTAACCCGGATTTGGCAGAAGATCGGGCGCAGCTCGTTCTCGCAGCCATGCACGAAGAAGGTTACATCAGTGCCGAAGAAGCCAAGAACGCGCTCGCGGCCCCTGCAAAAGTCGTCCGCCGGCACACCACCGCTAGCGAAAACTATGCGGCTGATTGGGTGATGGATGTGCTGCCGCATTTTGTTGGCTCAATCGAAGGCGACATCATTGTCGACACCACCATCGATCCGGCAATCCAAAGCGCTGCGGAAACCGCACTCCGCCAGGCCTTGAAGGACAACCGTCAAACGTTCGGGGTTTCACAGGGCGCGATTGTCACCATCGATACAGCCGGTGCCGTCAAAGCGATGGTTGGCGGGGCCGATTATTCGAAAAGTCAGTTCAACAGAGCCGTTTACGCCAAGCGCCAGCCGGGATCTTCGTTCAAACCGTTTGTCTATCTGGCTGCGCTGGAAAACGGCATGACTCCGCAAACCGTGCGCCAAGATCAACCGATCACAATTGGCGGCTGGTCACCGAAAAACTATACCAAACAATACTATGGGCCCGTGACCCTGACGCGTGCCTTGAGTCTGTCGCTCAACACAGTGGCCGCCCGGCTTGCCTATGAGGTTGGCGCCGGAAATGTGGCCTCCACAGCCAAACGCCTCGGCGTCAATTCGGATTTGAAGCGAAACCTATCGTTGTCGCTTGGAACATCTGAAGTCACACCACTGGAAATTGCCGCGGCCTATGTTCCGTTTTCAAATGGTGGTTATGGTGTTCTGCCGCACATCATCCGGCGGATCAAAACTGTTGACGGTAAAACGCTCTATTCCCGGGCCGGTGATGGACGCGGCCGTGTGGTCGAGCGGCGCGATGTCGGTAACATGAACCTAATGATGTCGGAAACCCTCCTGACCGGCACCGGGCGTAAAGCCAGGCTGGAAAACGGCCGGCCGGCTGGCGGAAAAACCGGCACCAGTCAGGATTTCCGCGATGCTTGGTTCATTGGCTATACGGGCAACATGACCACCGCGGTCTGGTTCGGTAACGACGACAATTCGCCAACGAAAAAAGCGTCGGGCGGCAAATTGCCAGCCGTTGTTTGGAAAGAGGTGATGGACAAAGCACACGCGAAACTGCCTGCCGCCGATCTTCCAGGCGTACCAAACGTGCCCGTCTCTGTGTCCGCACCGAAACGTCCCGTTGCTCCGCCGTCCAACACCGAGGCAGAAAGCGGACCCATTCCGCCAGCACCGCTCGGCGACAGTGGGGAACGAAGAGGCCCGCTGAACTTGTTGCGCAACCTCTTCGGCGGCGGTGGCTAGAGTTTTTCTTCAAAGAACACTTGTATCGTCTGAATGGCCGTTTCATGCGCATCCGGCGCGTATTTGAGCCAGTGCATACGCCCAGTATCTCCTGGAATGCGGATTCCGTCGCCCACATCCGGATTGTCAAAGGCATGGGTAGCACCTGGCAAAAGAGTCAAGTCGACTTCATGCTCGGTGTTTTCCGTTCCAGCCTTCAGCCTCCGGCAATCGGCCGCCGGGGTCCAGTCATCTTCTTCGCCAATTAATATTGAGACAGGACGGAAGAAAGTCCGTCCGGTAATGCAATACGGATAAAACGCCGCAACACTCTGGAATGTTTCTGGAAATCTTTCGCCGATACCGTTTTCACTGACGGCTGACAGTGCCGCGATGCCACCATGGGACCAGCCGATCAAACCGATCCGGTCCGCATCGATGTCAGACTGTTTTGAAAGATACTGAAGCGCGCCATAAGCATCCAGCACACGGCCGGATGGAGATGCGGCCGCAATGCCGCTGCCGCACTGGCGGACAATGCTGCGCGGGCGGAAACTGTCGACGATCAGCGCCGCAAACCCCGCATCATTTAGCTTATCCGCCCAATCGAAATGCGATTGCTGGATCCCGCTGCAGCCATGCATCAAGACAATGGCCGGATGCGGCCCGTTGCCAGACGGCAGCTTAAGATGGCCCCAAATCTGGTTCTCTGGTCCCGGTTTGGTGGTTTCACCGCCCGGCATTGCAGCAGCTGAAAAATGCACGACATCAAATCCGTAACCTGCCGATGCAGGCACGGTTTGAAGGAAAAGGCCTGCAAAAAGAGCCAGGCCAACAGTTTTTATGATAGAAATGCGTTTCATGGGGGCTCCTAAACCTGCCCCCCAGCATGGTCTTTGGCGCGCCTCTCGCGCTTGGCAGATTTTACCATAGTGTGGTCACTTGCTCAATCAAAGACGCATTTCCGGTTTATGCATCTTATAAGTGCAAATCATTAAGCTCGGAGTATCACTCAGCAACTGCTGTCCCGCTCTTCTGATCCTGATCACAGCCTCTCGCCAAGAAGCTGTTTAGTCCTTTGAACGGCTTTTTGGTGGGCCGCTCTATTGTATTGAAGCCAGTGTTTTTGCCCTGGGGCGCCTGGCACAAAAAAGCCCGATCCAAACATAGGATTGTCGAACCCATGAAACGCATCGGGATAAACTGTTAAATCCAACACATGCGAGTGGCTTTGAGTTTGTTTCTGCAAATTCTCGCATGAAGCTGCTGAGGTCCAATCATCCGAAGCACCGATGATCACGGCCACGGGTTTCGTGAAGCGCCGTGATGCAACACAGTGTGGATAGAGTGCGATCACTGTTTGAAATTCAGCAGGGAATGTCGCTCCGACACCATTCTCAGTGACGGCTGATAGCGCGGATATTCCACCATGCGACCAGCCCATCAAACCGATACGGTGTGGATCGATGTCATTTTGCCCGCGCAGAAATTCCAGGGCACCATACGCATCTAATACCCGTCCGGCTGGGGAAGCAGCCGTCGATCCGCCTCCACATTGTTGAATGAGACTGCGCGGCCGGAAACTATCAACGACCAGTGTTACATATCCGTCCGCGTTCAGCGTCTTGGCCCAGTCGAAATGCATCTGTTGAATGCCGCCACATCCATGCATCAAAACGACGGCCGGGTGGGGACCTTTTCCTGCCGGACGTCCCAAATGTCCCCACAACGGATAGCCGTTACGGTCACCCTTTGTTTCTGAAGTCTTATTGACCGCTGCAGAGGGAAAATGAACGACGTCATAATGTTCAAATGCAAACCCCTGCTGCTGTAAACCACCGAAAGCAGCTATGAAAATCGCCATGAAAATCAAGATCTTACACAAATTCGAAAAACTCAAACCCAAAATTCTTCGCATATTAGTTCCACCCTCAACACCTGTGACTATAGGTAAAAACAAGCGTATCAGTTGTAAAACGGCCAGTCGGTTGGCAACGATTATAGACTTCCCGAGTGCCGTGCACCGTCACTTGAAGCTGATCTTCCCGGACCGGGCCTTCGACAAAATATTCCAAAGGTGTTCCGGGACAGTATTTTGAGAACACCCGCGCGGTTCCTGAGTACCAATTTCCGTTTTTGATACCGTTGAACAACAAAGTTCCGGACTGAACACCCGCATTGGCCAGAACTGGTCTTGGAACTTCATATGACAGCCAACGCTGATTTCCCTCCGCCTGCAAGCGCATAAGGGACCCGTTGTGGTTCCAGCAACTGTCTGCTCGAGATTCCGCCCCCGTGGCAAGCCCAACAGATAGAATTGCGCTGACAATCGCCGCATTTGCAGTGAACCGCATCTTTGCCTCCCAGCCATTTCCAGGATCAAGCGAACCACATATCCGGCAAAAAGCAACTGATTTTCAGCCGTAGCCGTGCAAGCGCAAACCGTGTTCTTTCAGCCAGACACGGGCCTCCGGCGTCTGCGGCGCAAGCTCTTCGCACAACCGCCAAAACCGGTCTGAGTGGTTCATTTCCTTCAAATGCGCCACCTCATGGGCGGCCACATAATCTAGGATGTCCGGTGGCGCCAGTATCAGGCGCCAGGAAAACGACAAACGGCCATTCGACGCACAGGATCCCCAACGGCTTTTGGTGTCACGAACACTGATCGCGGTGATTTTTTTGCCGATTTTGACCGCATGTTCTTCCGCCCGGGCGGTTAGATCCGCTTTGGCTTCGCCCTTCAGCCAGGATGTGACTTTTCTCGGGATATGATCCTCAGCTCCCGGCACCAAAAGGGCGGGGGAGCCACAGTCCGCTTCACCTTTGGAAACCAGTCCGCGCAGCTTTCCGGTTGGCAAGATCAGATGATCCTCACCGCGCAACGGAACAAAATCTCCCGGACACAGCGCAACTTGATCCGGCCGGCCGTCTAGGCGTTCGATCAGCCAATCAATGTGCTGCCGGGCAAAGCGCTCGGCCCGGGAAAGATCTCCCCCCTTCGGCACGGTCAAAACCGGCCCGGAATGGTCAGCGGGAACGCGCAGCAAATACCGCTGCGCCCTTGCATTGGCGCGCAGACGAATTTTTACCGGGGTATTACCGGCATCAATTTCAATATAGTCGGGCAAGGTGATTTTGCGGGCGCGCAATTTGGTTCCCATGGATGAAGAGCGAATCAGTTGCGGCTAGTTTATGCGAGAACACCGGCCGTTCAAAAGGACGAAAGCGGCGCCTTTGAAAGGCACCGCTCTCGGTCTGCCCGCCTGGGAGGAAGCGGGTCTGGGAGGAAAGTTAGATCAGGCTGGATTTGCTTCTGCACCACCAGCCGGACGGCGGCGGTTGGCCATAAAGCGATCGAATTCTTCCTGATCACGCGCCCGGCGCAATTCGGTCATGAACTCATCGAACTCGGCGCGCATGGCGTCGATTTTCGCCCGTTCTTCTTCAAGACGTTTCAACTCACGCTCCCGGTACTCATCGAAAGCAAGATTGCCAGTCCGCCCATAAGAAGGTTTGCCCATTTGATCGAATGCTCCTTTCAGCGGGCTACCCCGCCATTGATCTTTGGCATCGCGGGCCATGCCCTCGAACCGGTCACCCCACAAAATGTAGGCCAGCATGGCGAGGCCAAGCGGCCAGAATACCACAAACCCAAGCACCATCAGACCAATGGTCATCGGCGTCCAGGCGGGTTTAATCCTACAGCTTTTGGTCGTCGTCATAGTCCTATCCATTCAAGACATCCACGATTGAGACGTGGGGATTGATGGGCTGTCCTTCAAGGATTTGTGATCCAAATCACGTTGTGCGGTGCCGTCAAAACGAAAAAATCCCCGCTGTTGCCAGCGGGGATTCTTGTGACCTCAACAAAAGATCAGTTTCTTTAGTCAGCTCACCGTTTCTGCGAGTGACTGCGCCTGAGCAATCCAGTTGTCCCGAGCCATGCGGCCACGGAAATCCAGTTTGGAATCAAGAGCTTCGATTTGCTCATCTGTCAACGATGCGATCTGCCAGTAGTGAAAAATACCAGCTTCGTTGAGTGCAGTTTCCAGCTTTGGTCCGACACCGCTGATCGCCTTCAGATCGTCTGCAACACCCTTCGGTTTGGCCAATAGGATTTTTTCCAGCGACGCGCCGGCCGATTTCGGCTTGGCGGTGACCGCCGCGGGTTTGGCAGACGGTTTGGCCTTGACAGAAGCCGATGGTGCTTCGTTGGCACCCGCCCGGTTGGATTGAATAAAATCCATGACCCGTGGAGCAATCTCGGCTCTCCAGCGCGATCCATTGAACACACCATAGTGGCCGACATTCGGCTGCTCGTAGTGTGCCTTCATCTCATCAGACAGATTGACGCAAAGATCGTGCGCTGCCCGGGTCTGACCCCGGCCTGTGATATCGTCTTTTTCGCCCTCAACAGTCATCAACGCTGTCCGGGTGATCTTGGAACAGTCCACCAAACGGCCATTGTGCTGCATTTTGCCTTCCGGCAGGGAGTGATCAATGAAAACCGTTTCGACCGTTTGCAGATAGAATTCCGCCGTCAGATCCATGACCGCCAGGTATTCGTCATAAAAATCACGGTGTTTTTCAGCGCTATCGCCGTCCCCTTCCACCAGATGCTGGAAGAAGTCCCGGTGTGCCGTCACATGACGGTCGAGATTCATGCCCATGAACCCGGAAAGCTGCAAAAAGCCGGGATAGACATCCCGCATAAAGCCAGCGTGCGGGAACGGCACCTTCATGACGACGTTGTTCTTGAACCACTCTATGCCCTTGGATACGGCAAGATCATTCACTGCCGTCGGTTCGACCCGGGTGTCGATCGGGCCCCCCATCAAGGTCATGGTTGCTGGCACATAAGGATCTTCGCGATCCTCCATGACTGCAACAGCCGCCAAAACCGGAACGGACGGCTGGCAGACGCCCAAGACATGCGTATCGGGGCCCAGGAAGTGCAACATCGAAATGATGTAGTCTATGTAGTCATCCAGATCGAATTTGCCTTCTTGGATTGGCACCATGCGGGCATCAATCCAATCTGTGATGAATACATCGGCATTCGGCATCAAGGCTTCGACCGTGCCGCGCAGAAGCGTGGCATAGTGGCCCGACATCGGCGCCACGATCAGGATCTTTGGATCGTTGCGGTGCGAAGTAACACCCCGCTCAAAGTGGATCAGATCACAAAACGGCCGACCCCAAACAATGTTTTCCCTGACGGGAACACGGACACCACCGACGACGGTTTCATCCAAACCGAATTCCGGTTTTCCGTAGCGCCGTGTGGTCCGCTCCAGAACTTCGCAACCAGCTGCAATCGAACGCCCGTAACTGGTGTGAGTCAGCGGATTCAGTGGGTTTTGGAAGTAGAGCCGGGTCATATCCGCCATTGCCCGCAGCGGTGCCATAGCGGCATGGTTCAGCTCATATAAATGGTAAAACGGCAAAGGCGCATCTCCTTTGTTCACGCAGCCGCCGCCTGCCCCCTTATTGGCAAAACCTCAGCTGATTTGTTGCGGCCGGTTCTTCTTAACATCACCTATTGCATTGCAGCAGGATAGCCACAGTGGGCGCCTCCGGCAATAGTGCTATTTGGTAGGAGAGCGCAGAAATCTGCCAATTTCCGCATGAGTTGCGAGTTTAGCCGCCGAAATGACTAGTTACAGATGAAACAAGAACTGTATTTAAATCAAAGTGATAAATATAATTTAGCCATTCAAATGTTTCGATCAAGCGGCCAAGTCCGCAACAACCGCATCCAAAACGAAAAAACCATCCCGTGTCGCACGCACACGGTTATCCCCGAGTTCCTCAACCATTCCATGATCGAGTAAGTCTTTCAGCCGTTTCGGATCAACGGATCTATGAGAGAAAGCCTCAAACCGTTTCAGGTCGATTCCCTCTGTAAGGCGCAAGCCCATGAGCAAGAATTCGTCGCCCTGCTCTTCTTCGCTCAAGCCTGCAAACTCGATCATCCCATGACCGTTCTGCTCAACCGCCTCCAGCCAAGTCTCCGGGTGGCGCTCGGTGGCTGTCGCCATCCGGTTAACGCCGACGCTCAAGCGACCGTGGGCACCAGGCCCAACGCCGACATAATCACCGTAGCGCCAATAAACGAGGTTGTGGCGGCATTCCGCGCCTGGCCGGGCATGGTTTGAGACTTCATACGCGGGCAGTCCCTCCGCGTCCGTCACCTTCTGGGTCAGTTCATAAAACTGAGCGCCCAGTTCTGGGTCGGGCATCTTCAATTTGCCAGCGTGATAAAGATTGTAGAACGGCGTGCCTTCTTCGATCGTCAGCTGGTAGAGCGACAGGTGATCGGCCGCCAGACTAATGGCCTCCTTCAATTCCGCTTCCCAGCTGGCCAGTGTTTGGTCTGGACGGGCGTAGATCAGATCAAATGACAAACGCGGAAACGTCGAACGGGCGATCTCTATTGCCTTTCGAGCCGTATCCGCGTCATGCAAGCGGCCAAGGAGTTTCAAATCCGTATCGTGCAGAGATTGCACACCAAGTGAAACCCGGTTGACCCCAGCGGACCGGTAGCCTTTGAAGCGGTTGGCCTCGACCGACGTTGGATTGGCTTCCATGGAAATTTCCACGTGCTGGTCCAGGGACCAGCGATCAGAAATAGCTGTCAGGATCCGTTCGACTGTCGCCGGCTCCATTAAGGAGGGCGTACCGCCACCCAAAAACACTGACTGAACAGTTTTGCCCTGGGTCAGCTCTGCAAAATGGCTGAGCTCGCGCTCGAAAGCTACCGCATAGCGGGCCTGATCCACTGGCTGATGGCGGACGTGAGAATTGAAATCACAATAGGGGCATTTGGCTGAGCAAAACGGCCAATGCACATAAATCCCAAATCCGCCCTCAGAAGCCGGGTTCGCCGCCACTTAAGATTATCCTTTCAAACAAGCCTTAGAGAACAGTTCAAACGCACGCGAGCGATGCGACAAAGCCGGTGTATCCGGTCCCCAGCCATGCTTTTCCTCAGAGGTCATTTCGCCAAAAGTGCGCTCATGCCCATCCGGCTGGAACACCGGGTCATATCCAAACCCTTGAGTTCCGCGTGGCGGCCAGACGATTTGACCTTCCACCTCTCCGCGGAAAAACTCTTTGTGGCCATCCGGCCAAGCAAGGCACAGAACCGCGACAAAGGATCCACGGCGACGGTCCGGTGTTGCTGCCCCGGCAGACTGCAGCTTTTCCTCAACTGTCCGCATGGCCATCGCAAAATCTTTGTCAGGCCCAGCCCAGCGCGCCGAATAAATGCCCGGATCGCCGCCGAGTTCAGCGACACAAAAGCCGCTGTCGTCAGCAAGCGCCGGAAGGTTCGCCGCCGTTGCTGCCGCAACGGCTTTGATTTCCGCATTGGCTTCAAAGGTCGTGCCGGTTTCCTCCGGCTCCGGCAATCCGAGATCACCAGCTGAGACCACCTCAAACCCATACGGTTCAAGCAACTCGTTGATTTCGCGCAGCTTGCCCTTGTTGTGACTGGCGACAACCAGCTTGCCAGGCTCCAGTTTGCGATGGCTCATGACACTGTGATCCTCAGAGAATGCTCATCTTTTGCAAGTCGACCAGACGGTTGATGCCTGCCTTTGCCAGACCGAGCAGTTGAGCGAACTCGTCTTCAGAGAACGGCTTGCCTTCCGCGGTGCCCTGAATTTCGACGATGCCACCAGACCCGGTAATGACGAAATTGGCATCGGTTTCGGCGGTACTATCTTCATCATAGTCGAGATCGAGCACCGGCGTGTCCTGATAAATACCGCAGGAAATGGCCGCGATGTGATCCGTCAAAACATCACCGGACACCATGTCCCGGGCCTTCATCCATTCGATACAATCGCGTAAGGCCACCCAGGCGCCGGTAATTGCGGCAGTCCGTGTACCGCCATCGGCCTGGATGACATCACAATCGACAGAAATCTGTACTTCGCCCAAGGCTTCCAGATCGACGACGGCGCGCAAGGACCGGCCAATCAGCCGCTGGATCTCCTGAGTGCGGCCGGACTGCTTGCCAGCACTTGCTTCCCGGCGCATGCGGCTGCCGGTTGCGCGTGGCAGCATGCCATATTCCGCCGTCACCCAACCTTTGTTCTGGCCGCGCAGCCAGGGCGGAACCCGCTCTTCAAGACTGGCGGTGCACAAGACATGCGTGTCGCCGAATTTTACCAGGCAGGAGCCTTCAGCATGTTTGGATACGCCACGCTCAAGCGTGACAGCACGGAGTTCATCGGCAGCGCGTTTTGACGGACGCATGGCTCTCCCTTTCAACCTTTGAAAAAAGGCGAAGCAGCTAGCCCGCCTTATTTGTTAACGGCCTTGTAGACCTCATTTCCCGGCGGCGTAAAGGCCAAGCTTCACCTCTGGACCATTTTGCGCCTATATCTTGAAGAACAGGATTTTGGTTCGCCGGATCTCCCGGCGGCCGCGACGGAGAAAAACACTTTGAGCCTTAGCGACCTCGACAGAAGATCCCGGGACATCTTCCGCTCGATCGTGGAAACCTATCTAGAGACCGGAGAACCCGTCGGCTCCCGCAATATCTCGCGCAATCCCAGCATTTCCTTGTCGCCCGCTTCCATCCGCAATGTCATGTCGGACCTGGAGCACATGGGCCTTCTGCATTCGCCGCATACCAGCGCCGGGCGTTTGCCGACCGAAATTGGTTTGAGATTTTTTGTCGACGCACTTCTGGAAGTTGGTGACCTCACCCAGGACGAGCGTCATCAGATCGACGTCCAGGTCAAAGCTTCCCAGCAGGCCAATTCAGCTGAACAGGTACTGACCGAAGCCAGCCAGATGCTTTCGGGTCTTTCCATGGGGGCGGGTGTCGTTCTGACCCACAAGTCGGACATGCGGCTGAAACACATCGAATTCGTTCGCATCGAACCGTTGAAAGCGTTGGCCATCCTGGTCGGTGAAGACGGCACTGTCGAAAACCGTGTCGTGGACCTGCCGCCGGATTTGCCGTCCTCCGCATTGGTCGAAGCATCGAACTATCTCAATGCAAAAATTCAAGGCCGGACAATCGGAGAAATCCGCACTGAGCTTGAAAAGGTGCGCGCAGCTGACCAGGCCGAGCTCAACCAGCTCAGCCAGAAGGTTATTGATGCCGGCTTGGCGGTCTGGAGTGGCGAGGACGGCATGAGCGATCCAGGAACCTTGATTGTCCGCGGCCGGTCCAACCTCCTGTCCGATCTGGAAGCGGCGGAAGATTTGGAACGGATCAAACTGCTTTTCGACGATCTGGAAAATAAAAGCGATCTGATCCAGCTTCTAGGGCTTGCCGAACAAGGCGATGGCGTTCGGATCTTCATTGGCTCAGAAAACAATTTGTTCTCGCTATCCGGTTCTTCTTTGGTGATTTCGCCCTACCGGGACAGCAATCAACGGATCGTCGGTGCGCTCGGTGTCATCGGGCCGACTCGGCTGAACTACGCCCGTGTCATTCCGATGGTCGATTACACCGCCCGCCTTGTGAGCAAGATTTTGGGCTAGGGCTTGAACAACCCCGCAACTCTCGCCCATTTAGTAATAAACTCCTCAAAACAGGCCTCACCATGCAGTCCTTATCGCCCGCCGAATTGGAACGTTATGCCCGCCATATTGTCCTTCAGGAGATTGGTGGCGCTGGTCAGCAAAAGCTGAAAGCTGCGAAAGTGCTGGTGATCGGTGCCGGCGGTCTTGGCGCGCCGGTCTTGCAATATCTGGCAGCAGCTGGGGTGGGCACGCTCGGTATTGTTGATGACGACACCGTGTCGCTCTCCAATCTTCAACGGCAGATCATCCACGATACCGGCCAGCTCGGCGAACCGAAAGTGGCCAGCGCGGCCGAAGCGATTGCCAAACTCAACCCAAATGTTGAAGTGATGGTTTTCCCAACGCGGATCACCGGTCAGAATGCCATGGCGCTGGTCTCTGAGTTCGATCTCGTGGTTGATGGTTCGGATAACTTCGATACCCGTTATCTTGTGTCCGATGCCTGTTTTTTTGCCAAGAAACCCTTGGTGACGGCAGCGGTCGGCCAGTTTGACGGTTCGATCACGACCCTCAGGCCCTTTGAATCGAACGCAGACGGTGAGCTTAACCCGACCTACCGCTGTCTGTTTCCACAGAAGCCGCGCGCCGGACTATTGCCGACCTGTGCCGAAGCCGGGGTGCTGGGCGCGCTCACGGGGATCCTGGGTACGATGCAGGCGATGGAAGTCTTGAAAGAACTGACCGGGACAGGCGAGGGGCTCACCGGACGATTGATGATGTTCGACGCCAAAGCCTTCCGGATGGAAACCATCCGTTACAAACGCTCTCCGAAAAATCCGCTCAATGGGGACAATCCCAAAACCTGGGCCGAGCTGCTGGAACAAGGATAGGCACGCGTTGCGCTAAATTTGATCATTCCTAACACCCAGTTTTGACGCATAGTTCATCCTGAACTTCAAAAATCCGGATTCAAGATTGTCATGCACCCAAGATTTGCCCCTTATCTCTTCGGCGCCATGCTGTCCGGGTCGATGTCGTTCATTGTGTCCGGCATTGCCACCTTCCGGGCGATTGGTCCGCATCCTGAGTTTTTCAGTTTCTGGATTGAATCCTGGCTGTTTGCCTGGGCGGTTGCCTTTCCAGCGGTCCTGGTGATGGCGCCGGTTGTCCGGAAAATTGTCGCCAAACTGGTCAAGGCGCCAGAAGAATAAGCGCCCCAGCCATCATCCTTTGACAAAGGCTTCCCCAGCGGCGATACCTCGAAGTTATGTCGGATATCAAAGTCAAAATCTGCGGTCTGTCGACCGAAGACACCATGGAAGCGGCGCTGGAGGCGGGTGCGGATATGGTTGGGCTCATGTTTTTTCCAAAAAGTCCCCGCCATGTAAGCCTCAGCCAAGCCTGCAAGCTGGCCGATATGGCACGCGGCAAGGCGGAGATCGTCGCAGTGACGGTCAATATGGATCTGGACGGCCTTTCCCGGATCAAGGAACTGGTTGCCCCTGACATGATCCAATTTCACGGCTCGGAGGCCCCGGAATCTCTGGCTGCTGCCAAAGTTATGCATGGCATCAAGGTCATGAAAGCAATTTCGGTTGCCGGCAAATCGGATCTGGAACAGGCGCTTTACTACTCTATTGTTGCAGACAAGATCCTCTTTGATGCCAAACCGCCCAAAGGATCAGACATTCCCGGCGGCAATGGCGTTTCGTTTGACTGGACGATCCTGAAAGATCTTGACCTGAAGAAGCCGTTCATGCTTTCGGGGGGATTGAATATGGACAATGTGGCGGACGCAATCCGTTTGAGCGGCGCCAAGGAAATCGACTTGTCGTCCGGCGTTGAACGCGAACGCGGTGTCAAGGATCCTGAATTGATCCGGTCGTTCCTGGCCAAAGTAAAAGATATTCAGGCGGAAGCGGGTAAGGAGTAAACGCGTGAACGATATGGCGAACAGCATCCGGACGGGTCCGGACGATCGCGGGCATTTCGGCATTTTCGGCGGCCGCTATGTGGCGGAAACCCTGATGCCGCTGATCTTGGATCTGGAAGCGCATTACAAAGCTGCCAAGAACGATCCGGAGTTTCATGCCGAAGTCGAAAAGCTGAACAGGCATTATACGGGCCGGCCGTCGCCGCTCTATTTCGCCGAGCGGCTGACTGAAGAACTCGGCGGCGCGAAGATCTATTTCAAGCGCGACGAGCTGAACCATACCGGATCCCACAAGATCAACAACTGCCTTGGCCAGATCCTTTTGGCCAAACGCATGGGTAAAACCCGGATCATCGCGGAAACCGGTGCAGGCCAGCATGGTGTGGCGACCGCCACCGTTTGTGCCCGCTTTGGCCTGCCCTGTGTTGTTTATATGGGCGCGACAGACGTTGAGCGGCAAAAGCCGAATGTCTTCCGCATGAAGCTTCTGGGCGCCGAAATCGTCCCGGTGACCGCCGGTGCCGGCACCTTGAAAGACGCCATGAACGAGGCGCTGCGCGATTGGGTGACCAATGTCGACAACACCTACTATCTGATCGGCACGGCGGCAGGCCCGCACCCATATCCGGAGCTGGTGCGCGACTTCCAGTCGGTGATCGGCAAGGAGTTGCGCGACCAGATTTTGGAAGCTGAAGGCCGTTTGCCGGACGCACTTGTCGCCGCTGTTGGCGGCGGATCTAATGCGATTGGCCTGTTCCATCCGTTCCTCGACGACAAAGACGTGAAAATTGTCGGCGTCGAAGCAGGTGGACGTGGCCTGACCGGTGAAGAGCACTGCGCTTCCCTCAACGCAGGGAAGCCAGGCGTTCTCCACGGCAACCGCACCTATCTGATGCAGGATGACGACGGCCAGATCCTAGAAGGCCATTCGATTTCTGCCGGTCTCGACTATCCGGGCATTGGTCCGGAGCATTCCTGGCTGAAGGAAATTGGCCGTGCAGACTATGTGCCGATCATGGATGACGAGGCGCTGGAAGCCTTCCAGATGCTGACCCGGGTTGAAGGTATCATTCCGGCGCTGGAACCAGCCCATGCCCTCGCTCAGGTGGCTAAAATGGCCCCGCAAATGGACAAGGATCAGATCATTGTCATGAATCTTTGCGGCCGCGGCGACAAGGATGTCTTTGCCGTCGGCGAAATGCTGGGCTTCGATCTCTGATCTAAATAGACTTACGAAATGAGGGGCTGGGCACCTTGGTGCCTAGCCCTATTTTTTTATGCGCGGCAAATTCTTCTTCCAATAGCAATTGCCGGCCACGGGCATCCAGGTTTTGCATGTCCGTTTGCCTTACTGGGAAATGCGATCCTGCGACTGGCGTCTGTTTCAGACTTTTCACATGACGCCAAAGTTTTTCAGACAGAGGCTCCGGTGCAGGTTCGAACAGGGAATGGGCCATTTTCAGCTCCTTTTTCCATTTGGCTCTTCATTCAACATAGGCGCACATAGTGCGCATTTCCAGATCAAATATCGAAATGAAGACCTGATCGGTGTTGAATGCATTTCTACGGCGCAGCTTTTCCCGAGTTCAGCAGCCACAGCATTGCTGCAATGCAAAAACAGCACTCGTGTCCATATCAGGGAAGATTATATTGAGCTCAAATAGGCAGGAGCCATGCCTACTTTGAAAGGATCTTCCAATGGCACTCCGTTCAGTTTCAGATTTCTTACATCAGGTCGGTCAGGCCCAGCGTATGTCAGCTGATTATGATCGCTTACGCCAAATGAGCCCTGAATGCCTGTCGCGTATGGGTGTGGAGCGCAACGATATCGCGACCCATCTCTACAACAAGTACTTCGGCAACCGCTGATCCGATAGGACTGCGCGAAACGCCTGAAATTGCCGCGACGTTGACAATATGCGGCTTCTGAAAGCCATATCGGCAGTTCTTTGATTGACATCCCCTTGCCCGCTCCCCTACATCGCTTGGATGTTTTGCAGACGGGACCCGTCTGCTGTATGGGCAAGAGGACAGCTGAATGACGGAAACGCGTATCGATCGCCGGTTTAAAGCCTGTGCCGAAGCGGGCCGCCCCGCATTGGTCACCTTTATTACAGCTGGCGACCCGGACCTTGAAACGTCACAAGCGATCTTGAATGCCCTCCCGGCCGCCGGTGCCGATGTGATCGAACTGGGCATGCCGTTCTCCGACCCAATGGCTGAAGGTATTCCGATCCAGCTGGCCAACCAGCGTGCGCTCGCCGCCGGGCACACAATGGATAAAACGCTGGACATGGTCCGCGCGTTCCGCAAACAAGATCAAGACACGCCGATCATTCTGATGGGTTACTACAATCCGATCTATGTTCGTGATCCGGTGAAATTCGTTCAGGTCGCCAAGGACGCCGGTGTTGACGGCTTCATTATTGTCGACGTGCCTGCTGAAGCGGATGACGAGTTCTGCATTCCAGCACTGGACGCCGGACTGAACTTCATTCGTCTGGCAACCCCCACCACCGATGACAAGCGCCTCCCGGCCGTTCTGGCCAATACCTCCGGTTTCGTCTATTACGTCTCCGTGACCGGTATTACGGGCGCAAAAATCGCTGATACGGGCCGCGTTACGGCCGCGGTCAACCGGATTAAAGGTCATACGGATCTGCCGGTTGCGGTCGGATTTGGCGTCAAAACCGCAGAACAAGCTGCAGACATCGGCAAGGACGCGGACGGCGTCGTGGTCGGGTCTGTTCTTGTAAACGCGGTCAAAGACAGCCTGGATGCTAACGGAAAGGCAACGGACCGGACCGTAAAAGCGGTCGCCGATGTGGTTGCCGACCTGGCTTCTGGGTGTGCGCGCGCTCGCGCGGCCTAAAGCTAGATCAGCGGCTGTTCAGGTTGAATCGCTTGAACAGCCAAAAGCTGATCGATTTTAAGGTGGTAGAGCATCTTGTCTGCGTTCGCCTGAACGCAGGATGCTCTAGGCCTTAAAAATGTACCTTTTCCAGCGGACACAGTCCGTTGTTGTGTAACTTTAGTAGACGGACGCGTTTGACGTGAACTGGATCAACTCAATTGTGCGCCCCAAGATCAGTGGTCTTTGGAAGAAGCGCGAAGTTCCGGAAAACCTCTGGATCAAATGCCCTGAAACGGGCGAAATGGTGTTTCACCGGGATCTAGAGGCCAATCTTTGGGTCATTCCGAGTTCCGGCCACCATATGCGTATGCCGGCACGCAAACGGTTGGACTCCTTCTTTGATGAAGGCAACTACACGCGTCTCGAAACACCGGATGTTACCGCCGATCCGCTCAAGTTCCGCGACAGCAAGCGCTATACTGACCGGCTGAAGGAAGCCCGTTCTAAAACCGGCGAAGAAGAAGCCATTCATGTGGCGCAAGGCAAAGTCAACGGTATGGACCTGACCGTTGCCATTCAGGATTTCGCCTTTGTCGGTGGATCTTTGGGCATGGCCGTTGGCGAAGCCATCCTTTCCGGGATGATGAAAGCGGTTGAAGACAAAACACCGTTTGTCATGTTCGCAGCTTCCGGCGGCGCCCGCATGCAGGAAGGGATCCTGTCGTTGATGCAGATGCCGCGCACCACAGCTGGGATCCAGATGCTGCGCGAAGCCGGCCTGCCGTACATCGTGGTTCTGACCAACCCGACAACCGGGGGTGTCTCCGCGTCTTATGCCATGCTCGGTGATGTGCACATTGCAGAACCGGGCGCCATGATCGGTTTTGCCGGCCGCCGTGTCATTGAACAGACCGTGCGAGAAAAGCTGCCGGACGACTTCCAGACCGCTGAGTACCTGCTTGATCATGGCATGGTCGACATGGTTGTGCCGCGTCAAGAAATGAAAGACACGATTTCCCGGGTTTGCGGTATCTTGATGAAACGCGAAGTCGAATTGCCTACAATGGCGTTGGAAGCCCCGAAGGCTGAAAACAACGACGTGGAAGAGCCGACGCAGGACACCCAAGAACCGGAAAAACAGCCTGAAGTCGCTGAATAAGTGTAAGAATCTGACTGGCTGATGTCGCTTTTCAGCCATGGCCAGTCAGATCCGGGTGCTTTTTCGATTTCGCCTGCTGCTATGTCCTGCAGATGGCAAATAGCCAAAGCACGAAGTACAGGACCCTGCGGAGGGCCCCTTGGATCAAATCACAAGAATACTCGACCGGCTGCTAGCGCTGCATCCCAAAGAGATTGATCTCTCCCTGGGACGTATGCACCGCTTGCTGGACGCGCTCGGCTCGCCAGAGAAACGGCTGCCGCCGGTCATTCATATCGCCGGGACCAACGGTAAAGGCTCGGTGACGGCGACGTTGCGCGCCATCCTGGAAGCCTCCGGAAAACGCTGTCACGTCTATACGTCACCTCATCTGGTCTCCTTCAACGAGCGGATCCGCCTGGGAACAGACGGAAAATACGTTTCTGATCTAGTGCTCTTTGATGCCTTGCAACGCTGCGAAGAAGCCAACGGCGGCGAAGAAATCACCTTTTTTGAGATTACAACGGCAGCAGCATTGTTGCTCTTTGCCGAACATCCGGCCGATGTCGTTCTTCTGGAAGTTGGTCTGGGCGGACGCTTAGACGCCACCAATGTCATCAATGAGCCGTTGGTGTCGGTGATCACGCCTGTCTCCATGGATCATGAGAAATTCCTCGGTGACGACCTCACCGTGATCGCGGCCGAAAAAGCAGGCATCATCAAACCAGGTGTTCCGGTGGTTTCCGCTGAACAGGATCCGGACGTACTCAAGGTGATCGAACGCCAGGCTGCGCGAAACAAAACCCGCGTCGACGTCTTTGGCCAGGATTTTGTTTCCCAGCTGGACCAAGGCCGGATGACCTTTCAAGACGAAGACGGATTGCTGGATTTGCCGCAGCCGGTTCTCGGCGGCAGCCACCAATTCGCCAATGCCGCCCTGGCGATGGCCGCACTCAAAGCTACCGGATTGTTGCCAGACGAAGATGTCATCAGCACTGGGCTCAAATCCGTCAATTGGCCTGGCAGACTGCAGCCGCTCACGCACGGCCCACTCGTCGATATGTGCCCAGAAGGATCGGAGGTCTGGCTCGACGGCGGGCACAATCCTGGTGCTGGTATTTCTATTGCCCAGTTTATGGGCGAACAGGAAGAACGAGCTCCCCGGCCGCTGTATCTGATTGCCGGAATGCTCACGACAAAAGATCCTACCGGGTTTTTCCGTCCGTTCGATGGGCTGGTCCGCCATGTAGGTACGGTGCCGATTGCGACCACCAACACGGCCCGTTCTCCCGAAGAATTGGCGGACCTGGCACGCTGTGCTGGCCTTGAAGCCACGCCGTTTCCCTCCCTAGACGCAGCCATAGCCGATGTGGCAGCTTGTGCCGCAGACGATGGCGAAGCCCCGCGGATACTGATTTGCGGCTCGCTTTATCTTGCCGGTGAGGCCCTTGCCCGGAACAATATGGCACCGGACTAAGCCTCACCCTCCGGTATATGGTGGAGGTTTTAGTATGCTTTTGTCCGGTCCGGCGCTCAAACGGGTCGCTGCAGGTTTGATGTTTGCAGGTTTTTTGACCGGACCTGCTCTTAGTCTGTCTGATCAATATGAAACGGCGCCAGAACAGGCTCCAGCTACGCTCCTTAACGGCAAAGACTTTGGCCCCGGCTATGCCATTCTTCCGCCGGTTCGCAGCAACGGCTTCTTCTATGCCTATCAGCTCCAAGCCAGCCAAGGTGTCGAAACAGTTCAAGGAACCGGACTTCTCAACCTGCGGCTATCGGAAATCAAAGCCTATGTCGCTTTGGAAAGCCTGAAAAAAGACACGAGCTTTCTCGAAGGCCTGAAACAATCCGCGCAAAAACCAGTCGATTTTGTTGAGAGCACGATTAGCGACCCGGTCGGTACAGCTAAAAACACCGTATCAGGCGTCGGGCGCGTATTCGGCCGGCTCGGCAAGGGGGTGGAAGCCGCTGTGACCGGACAAGGTGGGTCTGCGACAGACATTGCAAAGTCTATCACCGGGCAGGCAAAAGCACGGCGCGAACTGGCGGTTGAACTGGGGGTGGACCCTTATACCTTCGACAAGCATCTGTCGGCCAAGCTCGATGAAACCGCCAGTGTGACCGCGGCAGGCAGCTGGACCGTGACTGCGATCACGGCGCTGATCCCCGGAGGGGTGTTTGTCAATGCGACCCGGACGGCTGATGATTTTCGGAATGTGATCGTCGACAGCACCGAAAATGAACTGCGCGAGCGGACAGCGGAGACTTTCCGCTCTGCTGGGATCTCTGAAACCAATATCCTGAAGATCGAAGCCAACCCACACTATACAGCGTCCGAAAAGGCCGCGGTCGCCTATCAGCTGGCCGCAATGCCCGGTGTGCAGAACTTGGATCTGATCGCCGAAGACGTTGCAAAAGCGGCAGAGCGCAGTCTGGCCTATTTCCAGCTGCGCCGCTTGGTGCTTCTGGAGAACTACAACAGAACCATCTCCGGACTGGGCCAAATTCGAAACGTCGCCGGACTTTCAGTCGCTATCCGGCGCGACGGCATGGCGGCAATCGTCATGCCCTACGACATCGTTGCTTGGACGCAAACGACGGCAATGAGGTTTTCAAGCCTGCAGGAAGGGTTCAACCAGCTCCCCTTTCCGCCAACCGGTGTTGACTTGCTGATCACCGGCGATCTCACACAAATGGCAGCGGAACGTCTGACTGCCTATGGATGGCAGATCACCGGCAATTTTCCGATGCCGGATGGCCCGGTGCATTAGACACATTCCAGAACCGGTCCGGAAAGGCCCGTTTCCCAGCCCAGAATGGCACGTTTGCGGGTAAGGCCCCAATGATAACCGCCAAGCTTTCCGCCTTTGGCGAGCACCCGATGGCAGGGAACCACAAAGGAAATTGGATTACGCCCGACCGCAGATCCGACCGCCCGGGAGGCCTTCGGACTTCCAAGGCAAGCGGCAATATCGGAATAGGTGGTCGCTTTGCCCATCGGGATCTTTAAAAGCGTTTGCCAGACCCGGATCTCAAAATCGGTTCCGATCATAACGATGTTCAGCGGCTGATCTTCCTGCCATCTCTCTGGATCGAACACACGGCCCGCATATTTGGCGGTTTCTTCTTGGTCCTTGTGAAAAGCGGCTGCCGGCCAGCGTTCACACATATCAGCAAGTGCGCTGTCTTCTTCGCCCGGATCAGCAAATCCCAACCCTGCCAAGCCCTTGTCTGTTGCCATGATCAGGACCTGACCGAACGGGGAGGGATGAAATCCATAGGCAATCTTCAACCCGGCACCCCGGTTTCTATAATCGCCGGGCGTCATGGCTTCATGGGTTACAAACAGATCATGCAGCCTGGAGGACCCAGACAACCCGACTTCGTAAGAGGCATCAAGCACGCTAGCGGTATCGCGCAACAACGCCTTCGCATGATCCAACGTGATCGCCTGCAAGAATTGCTTGGGGGTGAGCCCAGCCCAGCGTGCAAAAACCCGCTGCAGCTGGATCGGTTGCAATCCAGCTTCCTTGGCCAGCAACTCCAGCGTCGGCTGGTCCCGCCAATCCTCGGTGATCCGCTTCAAGGTTTGCCGGACGACCGCATAATTTTCCGCTGCTTCCTCACCAACTGAAATCGGCTGCGGATCTGACGTGAACTGGGAAAGATCGAGTGCTTTGGTCATTGGAGAACCGTCTGTTTCTAAATCTGGTGCCACTATACTCTGCGCTAAACGCGGCAGCGACCCGATTTGCGAGGCAGATTACCCCAGCACATCCTTGAAAAGGTCTGCAGAGACGGCTGGTCCCTTCCGGGTGCTCAACAGTATGTTTGTTTCCGACCCTGAAATACCGTCTATCAACCGGATGCGGTGAAGGGCATCGTCAAAGGCCGCCAGGTCCCGCGTCGCAATTTCCAGGATCAAGTCCCACTTGCCGTTGGTGGAGTGGATCGCCCTGACTTCAGTCATGGCGCCCAGCGCCCTGGACACCGGATCGGTGTTCTGACCATCCACCTCGACCAGCGTAATCGCGCGGATCGGCAGGTCGCGCCAATCATCACGCAAGACCGCTGTGAACCCCAAGATCTCTCCGTTGTCTGTGAGCTTCTCCATTCGGGACCGAACCGTTGCCCGCGAGACTTTGAGATCGCTTGCCAAATCGGACACGGACCGGCGGCCATCATGGCGTAAGAGCGAGATGAGACGGGTATCAAGATCATCCATTTTATCAATCCGGAAAACATGACTTATCAAATTGATAATTCTGACCGCACTTTTGATCAAGTGACTGGATTTACTCCGCCGCGCCAAATTCGCACAGTCCCCGCAATAAAACCTGGCGCAAAGGCACGCGGATCGTGGAGCAAAAGAATATCGTACTGGTCGGAGCACCGATTGAGGAAGGCGCAGGCCGGCGCGGTTGCGTGATGGGCCCTGACGCCTACAGAACTGCCGGCCTTGCCGATACGCTGGAAGCGCTCGGCCACATGGTGACTGACGCAGGCAATCTCTGGCCTGAGAATGCCGAGGACGCCACACCGCCAAACGGGACAGTCAAAAACTTTGAAGCCTATGCCGGCTGGACCCGAGCGCTTTATAGAAAAGCCGCGGATCTGGGCGCTGGCGACAGTTTTCCGATCTATATGGGCGGCGATCATGCAATGGCTGCAGGTACCGTTGCCGGACACGCCAAAGCGGCCGCCGAAAAAGGCCGCCCTCTATTTGTACTCTGGCTCGATGCCCATTCCGATTTTCATACCCTCGACAGCACGGGAAGCGGAAACTTGCATGGTACGCCGCTTGCTTTTGCCTGCGGACTGCCAGGATTTGATGCGCTTTTAAGCGCACCTTTACAGTATCCGGTCGCGCCCGAGCGGGTGGAAATCATGGGGGTTCGCTCCATCGATGACGCAGAGCGGGAGTTTCTTTTGAAACACGGCGCCGGTGTCTCGGACATGCGCCAGATTGACGAAGAAGGCATTGGCGCCCTTCTTGAGCCGTTTCTGGAGCGTGTGCGCACCGTCAATGGCCTTTTGCATGTCAGTCTGGACGTCGATTTCCTGGATCCTGACATCGCACCCGCGGTCGGCACCACCGTGCCGGGCGGAGCAACCTTCCGCGAAGCCCATCTTGTCATGGAAATGCTACATGACAGCGGCCTCGTGACGTCGCTCGACCTGGTTGAGCTCAACCCGTTTCTTGATGAACGCGGCAAGACCGCACGCCTGATGGTGGATCTCGCCGGCAGCCTCTTTGGCCGCCGCGTCTTCGACCGTCCGACACGTAGCTATTAAAGGGAATACCATGGCTGAGATCCGTCACAACCCGAACCCGTCCGACTTGGCTTTTGTGCCCTTTGTCAGTGTCGACCACATGATGGCCAATGTCCGCGCCATCGGTCCGGAAACCTTCATGCGCGGTATCGCGGATTACATCGAACAGGATTTCCGCCGCTGGGAGAGTTTCGACAAGAAGCCGCGCATTCCGGCGCATGCACCGCAGGGTGTGATCGAGTTGATGCCGGCCAGTGATGATGAGTATTTCGGTTTTAAATATGTGAATGGGCATCCGGCTAACACCCGCACCGGTATGCAGACTGTCACCGGGTTTGGCGTCTTGTCTGAAATGTCGACCGGGTATCCTGTTCTATTTACAGAAATGACTATTCTGACTGCCCTGCGGACAGCAGCGAATTCGGCGTTGGCGGCCAAGTATTTGGCACCGAAAGGATCAAAGACCATGGCCATCATCGGCAATGGCGCCCAATCTGATTTCCAGTGCCTGGCGTTCAAAGACATGCTCGGCATTACCGAAATCCGCGCCTATGACATCGAACCGGCTGCAAGCCTACGCCTTGCACGCAACCTGGCAAACTCCGGGTTGAACGTCACCATCTGCAAAACACCGGAAGACGCCATTGAAGGTGCAGAGATCATCACAACAGTGACTGCCGATAAACGGTACGCCACGATCCTGACCGACAACATGGTCGGCTCTGGCGTCCACATCAACGCGATCGGCGGCGATTGTCCGGGCAAGACGGAACTTCATAAAGATATCTTGTTGCGATCGGATATTTTCGTTGAACTGACCGAACAAACCCGCGAAGAGGGGGAGCTTCAACAGCTCGATCCGGACCATCCGGTGACCGAGCTGTGGCAAGTCTACGCCAGCAAGGCCGAAGGCCGGACATCGGACAATCAGATCACCCTATTCGACAGCGTTGGGTTTGCGATCGAAGATTTCGCGGCCTTGCGCTATGTGCATGATCTTTTGCCGAGCATGGGCCATTACGAAAAACTCGATCTGCTGGCCGACCCGGATGATCCGCGCGATCTTTTTGGCATGGTGCTGCGGTCCGGCGCGACCAATGGTGATCAAGCCGCTGCGGGCTGACTTGCAAGAAATCAGCCACCGCTTCTGCGGTGGCTTTTTTGTGATCTAAAGGCCCAGGGATTTAACGGCACTTCAACCAAAGTCGAAATTCAATTCAACTGCGCAGCACCTTTGCCGTCGTAAACGCCGTTCGCCAGATCCTTCTGCATGGCATCGAAGCGGCCGCTTTCTTTCAGCTTCCTAAATCCGGCATTGAATTTCTCGACAAAATACTCTGCCTTATCGCATTGTTTCGATACGATCAGGTGTAGGGTCGATTTTTCGAATTCCTTGGGATGATAAGTGATTGAAGCGGCTTCGTCTGGCGACAATGAAGCCCGAATTTGGGCCAGTCCGACAGTCAAGTCATTTGGAAAGACATCTATTCGGTTCGCAGCCAGTTTCCTGAAATTCGTTTCATCGTCCGCTACCCATTCGACATTGAGCTCATAGTTCTCGATACGGTTCATGAAATCGGTGCCGTAATCGTATTCCAGCGTTGTCCCAACCACGAGACCATAGAGATCGTCGAAGGTTTGCCAACTGAACGGCCTATCCTTGCGATGAAAAAACACAAAAGATGTTTCGCTGATCGCATCTCCCAGAAGAAAACTCTCCAACGTTTCTTGTGCAGGCCACCACGTAGCTGACGCATGCCAGTTCTGACAGGTTTTAGCGACTTGATATGAGCGTTTCCAGGGAAAGAAGCCCCACTCAACATCAATTCCTTCCAGCTTGAAAGCTTCGGCAACGATGTGGGAGTTTACGCCGAACTGATAGCTGTGTTTCGACATGAAAGGCTGCCACTCACCGTTGGTTATCCGGATCGTTTCGGCCGCGCTGGCATCGCTTGCAAGAAACGATGAAGTTCCTGCCAAAAACACAACTGCGGAAGTATACAGAGCAAAGCGGTTAGCTGCCTGCCGGACAATCATGGTGCGCATAGTGATCCCCGAAAACGGGTCGACGCTCAATCATGACCGGTCAGCACGGTCATGACAACATGGCAGCTTTACATCTGACATTTTCCCCTACGTTCAAACGGCGCTTTCGATTTCCTGAACGACGGCTTCCGCAGCTGCTTTCGGATCATCGGCCTGCGTAATTGGACGGCCAATGACCAGATAATCACTGCCGGCCTTGATCGCATCAGAAGGCGTCATCACCCTGCGCTGATCACCGGCGACGCTGCCTTCCGGACGGATCCCTGGTGTGACAATCACCAGGTCATCCCCGAGGATCTTGCGCATGTTTTTCGATTCCGTAGGTGCGCAGACGATGCCGCCCATGCCCGCAAGCTTGGCATCCTTTGCTCTGTCTTCGACGACACTTGCAATCGGGCCCTTGTAGCCCGCGGCAACCAGATCGGCCTCATCCATGGAGGTCAGGACGGTCACTCCAAGGATACACAGATCTGGATTGCCTTCTTCGGCTAGGCCCTTCAGGGCGGCGCGCATGGTTTTTGGATAGGCATGAACGGTCATGAAGGTCATGCCCATCTTGGCAACATTGCGCACCGCTTTGGTAATGGTGTTGTCGATGTCGTGCAGTTTCACGTCCAGAAAAATTTTATGGCCGCTTTCGGCAAGCTCTCGTGCGAACTCCAGCCCGCCTGCAAATTGAAGCTCCATACCGATCTTGTAAACACCGACTGTGCCTTCGGTTTTCTTGACCAAATCTTCCGCTTCGCGGACGGTTGGAACATCCACCGGCAACATCAGACGGTCGAGGGCAGATTTCGGGGCAAAGCGGCTGGTCGGCATGTCTATCTCCTGGCTACGGAATTGCCCGTTCCTATCACCAAGTCCCAGGCGGAACTACCGAATAAACGGAACGCCCCCGTGAGCTGTCTTCACGGATAGGCTGCTCGATATCCGATCAAAAGCTGGTCAGTCAAAGGAATATCGCGGCGTCGAAGCTTGGCTATTTTCTTAAAAGGTTCAGCCTGCTACAACAGCGCCGCCGGTCAGCTTTGACGGCTCAAGAGGAGACTGCCTTTCATGCGCACAGCGAGCGTATCGCGCGATACCAAGGAAACCAAAATTTCGGTCGATATCAATCTGGACGGAACGGGCGCTTATGACGTTCAAACCGGCGTCGGATTTTTCGATCATATGCTGGAGCAACTTGCGCGACATTCGCTGATCGATATCAAGGTGCGCGCAGATGGGGACACCCATATCGATTTTCATCATACGGTGGAAGATACCGGTATTGCCCTCGGACAGGCCTTGTCGCAGGCGCTGGGCGGCATGGCCGGGATCACCCGTTATGCCGACACGCACCTTGCCATGGACGAAGCTCTGACCCGCTGCGCGCTGGATGTGTCTGGTCGGGCGTTTCTGGTCTGGGACGTGACCTTTGACCGGGACAAGGTCGGCGACTTTGATACCGAACTGTTTCAGGAGTTTTTCCAGGCATTCGCCATGAATGCCGGGATCACTCTTCATATCGCCAATCTATATGGGTCTAATTGCCACCATATTGCCGAAACCTGCTTCAAGGCGGTTGCCCGGTCCCTGCGCAAAGCGGTCGAGATCGACCCGCGTCAGGCTGACCGCGTGCCGACGACCAAAGGCCAACTGGGCGGCTAACGCCCGTATTCCAAGGAACGGACCGGCCCATGACCAGCTATGTTGTGATGGCTCCGCCCGAATTTGAAACCCTGGGCGGCGATCCGGAAATCACCGGTGACCTGCAATTCGTGCCGGACAGGTTTTCGGCGCTTGCCTTCCTGTTCTCAATTCCCTGGATGCTGGTCCATCGTATGTGGCTGGTGTTGCTTGGTTATCTTGCCATCACACTGGTTATTGAAGCCACGGCCCTGTCGCTGGGCGGACCAGCTGCCGGCATCGCAGCCCTTGCAATCGCTTTCCTGTTTGGCTTTGAAGCCCAGACGCTGCGCTGCTGGTCCTTGCAGCGCAAGGGCTGGCACATGCTGGGCGTTGCCGAAGGTGTGGCCAAAGAAGAAGCCGAACTCCGCTTTTTCCGCAATCGTGCGGACTATGAACAAAATCCCTTCAAGAGTGACCGGCAGAGCTCCCGGCCCGCCGCTGAACCGATTGTCCCAAGGATCGGCAGCGAGCAGGTCGTCGGCCTGACCCTTGGTCCGGAGACCCGTCAATGACAATTGCGATCATCGATTACGGCTCGGGCAATCTGCGCTCGGCCGAAAAGGCATTCGAGCGCGCGGCCCGCGCTCATGCCCATGTTCCCGATGTGATCGTCACCGCAGATCCCGAGCGTGTTTTGAAAGCCGACCGGATTGTCCTGCCCGGCGTCGGCGCCTTTGCCGACTGCAAGCGCGGCCTTTGGGCCGTTGACGGCATGCCCGAAGCCCTGGAAGAGGTGGTTCACAAACAGGGCAAACCGTTTTTTGGTATCTGCGTCGGCATGCAGCTGATGGCCAGCCGCGGCCTGGAATTTGAAACCGTGGAAGGTTTTGATTGGGTCAGCGGTGATGTCACTGAAATGAAGCCTGCCGATCCGACCTTAAAAATCCCGCACATGGGCTGGAACACCATTGACGTGCGCCCGGAAAGCCATGCTGTGTTCAAGGGAATTGAAACAGGGCCGAACGGTTTGCACGCCTATTTTGTGCACTCTTACCACTTTTCCTGCGCCAATGACGCGGACAGGCTGGCGACCTTCGACTACGCCGGCACCTTCACCGCGATGGTGGCCAAGGACAATATGATCGGAACACAGTTCCACCCGGAAAAAAGCCAGCGGCTTGGCCTAGAGCTGATCGCCAATTTTCTGGACTGGACGCCATAACAAAAGGGGAGAACACCATGGCAAAGGGTTATTGGGTCGCACGGGTCGATGTTCGCGACGCAGATCGCTATCCGGATTATGTGGCAACAGCAAAACCGGCCTTTGAGCGCTTTGGGGCGAATTTCCTAGCGCGCGGCGGAAATGCCAACACGATCGAGGGGCCTGGACGCGCGCGGAACGTTATAATCGAATTTCCAAGCTTCCAAGATGCCGTCGATTGTTATAACTCACCGGAATACCAAGAGGCGGTCAAAATCCGCCAATCATGTGCCGATGGCGAAATCGTCATCGTGGAAGGAATTTAAGACAAAATGATCCTGTTTCCCGCCATCGATCTGAAAGACGGCCAATGCGTGCGTTTGAAACTCGGCGACATGGACCAGGCAACTGTGTTCAACGACGATCCAGGCGCCCAGGCCAAGGCTTTTGAAGATCAGGGTTTTGAGTGGCTGCATGTGGTTGACCTCAATGGCGCCTTTGCCGGAGAAAGCGTCAATGGCGCTGCGGTCGATGCCATTTTAAAGTCGACGAAAAACCCGGTTCAACTCGGCGGCGGGATCCGGACGCTGGACCATATCGAAGCATGGCTGGACAAGGGCATCAGCCGAGTAATCCTCGGCACCGTTGCGGTCCGGGATCCAGACCTGGTCAAAGAGGCTTGCAAAAAATTTCCGGGCAAGGTTGCTGTCGGGATCGATGCCAAGGGTGGCTATGTCGCCGTTGAAGGCTGGGCGGAAACGTCTGAGCTAACGGCTGTCAGCTTGGCGAAGCAGTTCGAGGATGCAGGCGTTTCGGCGATCATCTATACGGACATCGACCGGGACGGCATCTTGAAAGGCCTCAACATCCCGTCGACTTTGGAACTTGCACAAGCCGTCTCCATTCCGGTGATCGCTTCCGGCGGTCTGGCTTCCATCGACGATATCCATCAGCTGTTGGAACCCGAGTGCGCTATTCTGGAAGGCGCAATTTCCGGCCGCGCGCTTTATGATGGCCGCCTCGACCCAACAGTAGCGATGGACCTGATCCGCACCAGCCGGAGCAAAGCCTCATGACCCTCAAAGCCCGTGTCATACCCTGCCTCGATGTCAAAGACGGCCGAGTCGTCAAGGGCGTCAATTTTGTTGACTTGGTCGATGCCGGTGATCCGGTGGAAGCGGCCAAAGCCTATGATGCGGCTGGAGCCGATGAGCTCTGCTTTCTGGATATCACGGCCAGCCATGAGGGCCGGGACACGATCTACGACGTTGTGCGGCGGACCGCTGAGGCGTGTTTCATGCCGGTCACCGTTGGTGGCGGCGTGCGCACGGTGGAAGACATCCGCAAACTCCTGATTGCAGGAGCCGACAAGGTGTCGATCAACACCGCCGCGGTCAATAATCCGGAATTCGTCAAAGAAGCGGCAGAAAAATTCGGCGCACAATGCATCGTCGTTTCCATTGATGCCAAACAGGTCAACGACCCCGGCGAACCGGAAAAATTCGAAATCTTCACCCATGGCGGGCGGAACGCGACCGGTATTGACGCGATTGAATTTGCCAAGAAGGTCGTTGCGCTCGGCGCCGGGGAACTTCTGGTAACCTCCATGGACCGCGACGGAACCAAATCCGGCTACAATCTGGCGCTGACACGGGCGATTGCCGATGCTGTGCCAGTTCCGGTGATTGCTTCGGGCGGTGTCGGCAATCTGGACCATATGGTGGAGGGGATCCGGGACGGCCATGCAACAGCTGTTCTGGCCGCGTCGATCTTCCACTTCGGCGAATACACCATTCACGAAACCAAACAGCATATGACGGACGCAGGCATTGCCATGCGGATGGACGGCTGAATGCCGTATAAAAGTTTCCGCAAGGACATAGACCAATGACGAAGTTCACACTGGAAGACCTCGACGCCATTATTGCTGCACGTGCGAAGAGCGCGGACGAGATGTCCTATACGCGCAAGCTCGTCGGCAAGGGCGTTGCCAAATGCGCTCAGAAACTGGGAGAAGAAGCAGTGGAGGCGGCGATTGCCGCCGTCAAGGAAGACCGGAAGGAACTGACCTCGGAAGCCGCAGATCTGCTTTACCATTTGCTGGTAGTTCTGAATGTCTTAAATGTTCCGCTCGATGATGTCATGGCAGAGCTTGCAGGGCGCACGGGACAAACCGGTCTTGAGGAAAAGGCATCCCGCCAACAGGAGTGATTCCTGATAGGCTATTGCCAACCGGCCGCTGCAGCAGGGACAAAGTCACCATGGATCAAAAAGTCGCCACTGCGCTGGACATGGATTTATCTCCCTACCGGGTGTTCACAGAACGCCAGTGGTCACGCTTGCGGGCGGACACGCCCATGACATTGACCGAACAGGAAGTTGCCCAGCTTCAGGGTCTCAACGCCCCGGTGTCCATGGAACAGGTGGAGGCGATTTATTTGCCGCTGTCCCGCCTTCTGGCTTTTTATGCAGAAGCCACTGTTGGACTCCATCAGGCAACTCAGGACTTTCTTGGAACACGGGACGGCAAGACGCCGTTCATCATCGGAGTTGCAGGATCTGTTTCAGTCGGAAAATCGACCACCAGCCGCGTTCTGCGCGAACTTCTGGCCCGGTGGCCGGCCAGCCCGAAAGTCGATTTGATCACAACGGACGGTTTCCTGTTTCCCAATGCGATCTTGGAATCCGAAGGCCTAATGTCCAAAAAGGGCTTTCCGGAAAGCTTCGACCGGCCGCGGCTCCTGAAATTCCTGTCCGACATCAAGGCTGGCAAACGCAATGTCCGCGCGCCGGTCTATTCGCACTTTTATTATGATGTCATGCCGGGCCACACGGTCACCGTCGACAAGCCAGACATTTTGATCGTTGAGGGTTTGAACGTATTGCAAACACGCGAATTGCCGAGGGATGGCCGGGCGGTGCCGTTTGTGTCCGACTTCTTCGACTTTTCTGTCTACATGGACGCCGACGAAGAGCTGCTGCGGCAATGGTATGTCGACCGCTTCATGCGCCTCAGAGAAACCGCCTTCCGCGACCCCGGCTCTTACTTCCATAAGTATTCCCGCATCACCGATGAAGAAGCGGTGGAGACCGCCAATAAAATCTGGGCTGAGATCAACTTGCTGAATCTTAGGGAAAATATTCTGCCGACCCGCCCGAGAGCGGATTTGATCCTGACAAAAAACGCCAGCCACCGCATTTCCAAGGTGGCGCTGCGAAAAGTTTAGAACCGGCAAATCAGCTCACAAAAAAAGCCCGCGAAGCAAAAAACTCCGCGGGCTTCTTGTTAGATAGTCCGTGTTTCAGATCATGCCGCTGAGCGTTTGCGGACTTCACTCAAGAACGTTGCGACCTGATCGCGCAGCATGCCGGCGTTCTGCTCCAGCTGTTGGGCCGACGCTTCAACATTGCCGGCCGTGTCTTTGGTGTTTTCCGCAGCTGAGGCCACCGATTCAATGCTGGTTGTCACTTCAACGGTACTGCGTGAGGCTTCCGTCGCATTCGTCGCAATCTCCTGGGTCGCAACACCCTGCTCTTCAACAGATGATGCAATGGAGGACGCAATCTCGTTCATGTTGTTGATAATCTCCGTGACAGACGAAATCGCACTGGCCGCATGGCTTGTCTCGTCCTGGATTGCCGTGATCTGGCTGGAGATCTCTTCCGTTGCCTTGGAGGTCTGGTTGGCCAATTCCTTCACTTCGGCCGCAACAACCGCAAACCCTTTGCCGGCCTCGCCGGCACGGGCGGCCTCAATGGTAGCATTCAAGGCCAGCAAGTTGGTCTGCTCAGCAATGGCTTGAATGAGCGTGACAACCTCGCCAATCCGTCCGGCCGATTCAGACAGGCCATCCATACGCTGGTTGGTCGCTTCCGCTTCATCTGCGGCCTTAGCAGCGATTTGGCTTGATGACTGCACCTGACGGCTGATTTCGCTGACTGACGCCGACAATTCTTCCGCCGCTGCGGCCACCGTCTCTACATTATGGGAAGCCTGGGAAGAAGCGTTGGAAACAAATCCGCTTTGTTCGGTTGTCTGAGCTGCAACACCGGTCATGTCCGCTGACGCCGACTGGAGGTTCTGGACTGAGCTGTCGATTGTGCTCATCATTTCCATGATTTGCTGATCAAACTCACCGCTGAGCTGCTGGATTTCTGCACCTTTACGCGCCGCATCTTCCTGGCTGGCATTTTGTTGTTGTTCAAGGTTACGGCGCTCAGTCTCGTTCTGGACGAAGATTTCCATCGCCGCGGCCATTTGGCCAATCTCGTCACCCCGATTAGCCCCTTCGATCACAATATCAACTTCACCATCGGCTAGGCGGTTCATATTGTCAGTCAACTGAGTGAGTGGGCGGACGGTCGCCCGAACGACGATAAGCGCAATGGCAACCGCAATGATTGTACCAATTGCCGCCAAAGCAATAATGACAGTTGCCGAACTCCAATAGGCAGCATCCAGGTCATCAACGTAAACACCCGTTCCAACCATCCAGTTCCAAGGTTTAAAACCCGCTGCCCAACCGTATTTGTCGATCGCGACGTCGCTATTCGCACGTGGCCAGGAGTACAACATCACTCCACCGCCGCTCTTTGCCCGTTTGATAAGCTCTGCAACAAGAAGGACACCCGCCTTGTCTTTAAAGCCGATCATGTTGGTTCCGTTCAGAGCGGTTTTTGGATGAACGAGGTTCGTGCCATCGAAGTCATAAACAAAGACATAGTTATTGCCTTCAAACCGAATAGCCCCGATTGCCGATTTAGCCGCCGCTTGCGCCTCTTCGCGGGTCATGTCTCCGGACGTTTCCAAATCATGAAAATGGCTTGCAATCGCAACAGCCCCATCAGAGATTTCCTCAATCTTCTTCAGGCGCTCTGCAAACATAGCTGAATAAAGACTGTTCAAGCTGATCGCACAAATCGCAAACGTGAAGAGCAAAATCGTAGCAATTGGAAGACTTATCTTCCAATTAATTGGCCAGCGCGCAAAAGACATAACGAGCGTTTCCTATTTATCATATCTTCCCTTAAGGAAACCCGTTATCGTTGACTAAATAATTAATTCGCCCGCCAAATTATCAATATTATCTTTATCTTGTGTAATATTACCTATGTAGTTTTGACATTTATCCCTGCCTTATATGTAAAAACAATCATAGGATGTTTTGTAATTATCTATGGTTGCTGTAATTTAGGCGACTATGACATCATTCTTATTGAATTGATGCGTATCGTCCGCCTTTAAATCGGAAAAACCCGCGAAGCCATGCTTCGCAGGTTTTGTCAGTGCCGGTTTTGTCGAAAGCTGAGGTGCGTTAAGCAGCCGAACGCTTGCGCACTTCGTTCAAGAACGTTGCCACTTGATCACGCAGCATGCCGGCGTTCTGCTCCAGCTGCTGGGCTGACGCTTCCACGTTACCGGCCGTGTCCTTGGTGTTTTCCGCAGCAGAGGCCACCGATTCAATGCTGGTTGTCACTTCAACCGTGCTGCGCGAGGCTTCCGTCGCATTCGTCGCAATCTCCTGGGTCGCAACACCCTGCTCTTCAACAGACGAGGCAATGGAGGACGCAATCTCGTTCATGTTGTTGATGATCTCGGTCACCGAGGAAATCGCGCTGGCCGCATGGCCGGTCTCGTCCTGGATCGCCGTGATCTGGCTGGAGATCTCCTCCGTTGCCTTGGAGGTCTGAGTCGCCAGTTCCTTCACTTCCGACGCAACAACCGCAAAGCCCTTGCCCGCTTCACCCGCACGCGCCGCCTCAATGGTGGCGTTCAGAGCCAGCAAGTTAGTCTGCTCAGCAATGGCTTGAATGAGCGTGACAACCTCGCCAATCCGGCCCGCAGCTTCAGACAGGCCATTCATGCGCTGATTGGTCGCCTGGGCCTCATTGGCAGCTTTCGCTGCAATCTCACTGGAGGCCTGCACTTGGCGGCGGATTTCATTGACAGACGCCGACAGTTCTTCTGCTGCAGCCGCCACTGTCTCCACGTTGTGAGCTGCCTGGGAAGAAGCGTTGGAGACAAAGCCGCTTTGCTCGGTGGTCTGGGCGGCAACTCCGGTCATATCGGCAGACGCAGACTGCAGATTTTGAACGGAACTGTCGATGATGCCCATCATCTCCATGATCTGCTGATCGAACTCTCCGCTCAGGCTCTGGATTTCCGCGCCTTTGCGGGCTGCGTCTTCCTGGCTGGCGTTCTGCTGAACTTCCAAGTCCCGGCGTTCGGCTTCGTTCCGAACGAAAACCTCCATTGCGGACGCCATCTGGCCGATTTCATCGCCCCGGCCGGCGCCTTCAACCTCAATATCAGTTTCACCATCCGCCAGGCGGTTCATGTTAACGGTCAGCTGGGTAAGCGGGCGAACCGTTGCACGCACTGCAAAAACTGCGATGGAGATCGCAATCAACGCACCAAAAACAGCCAGCGCAATGATAACCGTCGCAGCATTCCAATAAGCCGCATCAAGATCGTCCATGTATACGCCCGTGCCGACCCACCAATTCCAAGGAGAGAAATCTGCGCCCCATCCATATTTTGCGACCGGAATATCGCTGTTTGCGCGCGGCCAATAATACAGGATGGAACCGCCACCTGCCTTAGCCTTTTTCATCATCTCTTTGACAATATGAATACCGGTCTTGTCCTTAACACCGGTCATATTTTTTCCAACAAGGGAGGCTTTCGGGTGAACCAAGTTGACGCCGTCATAGTCATAGGCAAACACATAATTGTCGCCTTCAAAACGAATCGCCCCGATGGCCGCCTTTGCAGCTGACTGGGCGTCTTCCCGGTTCATGGCGCCTGATTTTTCCTGCTGATGATAATAAGCCGCAATCGCAACTGCACCATTCGATATGTCTTCAATCTTGCTGATGCGCTCTTCGAACATAGCCGAGTAAAGGCTGTTGAGGCTAACCGTACAAATCGCAATCGTGAACAGCAAAATAGTGGCAATTGGAAGACTGATCTTCCATGTGATGGGCCAGCGGGCAAAGGACATGGCAAGTGATTCCCTACGTTGAACTGAATATTCACTAATTCAGAACAACTGACCAAACCCTTAAATTTTTCCGCCAGATAATGGTAAAAATACCAATGTAATCAAAAATTTATGCCAGCATTTTTCTGAGAATTAAATTGCCTCTACGGCAGATTTGGATATTACCGGCGCGCACAGAATACATCCCGCAAACCAGGCCGGGACCAAGTCGCATTCTGGATTTGACCTTTGAGCACATGTCCTTGCGATTCGAAGTAAAATGTATTTGCACTTCCCTGGCGCTGCAGGGTAACGGCGCCATACCCCATTTCGGCAACTGTGGCCGTCCGGCCATCGGGTGAAAACACGACATTCAGGTCAATACCGGCGGTACACAGATAGTCAGCAACATTGGCCCGGCCGGCCTGCTGCGGATAGATTTGCTGGTTTGCACCGCCAATACTTCCTGGAGGAACAGGGCCTGAAGGAAACTGGCCACCCGCTGGCCCTGAAAGACCATTGGGGTTGGCGAACCCACTTGGAGCGCCTTTCAGAACAACTTCCCGGTAGGGTGTCCGGCTGACATAGATCCCCCGGCATTGACCCGAGGCGCCCCGGACTGTCCAAGCGTGGGACATGTAGGTTTGCTGTTCCAGGATCTGGCCGGGCTCAAGGCGGGCATAACGCCGTTCGCCGCCGCGGTAGTCCACCCAATTGATATCGACTGCTTCCTGACTTGCATTCCTGAAGACGATTTCGCCCGGCCGTTCTGCCTCGACTGAGCGGACCCGCCCAAGCTCTGTGCATGCAAGATCCGATCCCGGATCTTGGCCCGGCGGCAGTCCATTGTCGGACACAATCTGTTGGGCAAGCGCACAGGTCGCCACAAACAGGCGCACTGGCGTTGCACTGCCTTTCAACGAAACAGTGTACGCAGGCATACTCTCGACAGTGATCGACAATTCCGATTGCTGGATTAATGCCTGCCAAAGCGGATCGGTCATCTCCAATGTGATTTCCGGCAAGGAAACACCCGCCTCGTTGTTACTCGAGGACCCGAATGCATTGTATGTGGCCGAGAAATCACCTGCTGTGATGAACACAGTTTGTGGCATGCCTTCTGTCAGACCAGCCGGGGCCTGCTGGAAAGTCACCGCCGCATAGCCAGACTGCGTGCCACATTGCGCCCGGAAGTCCCGGTCATCCGTTTGTGGCACCGTGTGCTGTAACAAAGAGAGAGCGCCTGGCTGGCTACCGGGCTCGGCAATCCAAGTGCGAGCATCGGATGCCGGAATCAACACCGGCTGAGAATTGGCCTGCCCAGGAGATCCAGTCTGATCAAGCCGGTTCTGGACAGCCGTTTCCAGACTGCCTGGCAAAGCCGCCGTATCGGTTTGGCCGCTTGGAACGGAAATTGGTGTGTCAACTTGTTCTAATGGTTCCAATCCACCAGGTTGCGCGTCAACCGGGTCGAGACCAGAAGAGACGGTACCCTGATCTTGGCTATCAGACTGCCCAGACGGAACCGCAGTGGCGGCTGGCGTCGACGTGACCGGTTGATCCGGCGCACTCGTCGACGGCCCAGCAGCAACACCGGACCCTGTGCCCACCACCCGCGCAACAGCGCCGGGCTTTTCATTGCTCGTGACATCAACGAGAAGAGTGCTGCCACTGCAAATATCTGCATCGCGGTGCAAGACACGGCTGTTTTCCAGCGTGATTTCAAGCTTGATTTCACATGGCGGCAGCGAATTACTGCTTCCCATGGTGTCGATGACAACACCTTTGTCGTCCCGATTGATAATCGGCCGGTACTTTTTGTTGAGCGTCACGGACCGGATTCCCGGCTCGGCCGGTTCAACATTGATCCGAAGTGTTTCAGGCGCCGATTGCGCCAACGCCGCAGTCGCAGCACCAATTGCCGCTAACCCGGTGAGAGCGAGAACACTGGACCGGAAGTACAAGGACATATCAAAACGGACAGCCAAACGCCGCATGAGCGATCTCCGTTGGAGCGCGATGGATGATCAAGTGCCGTTACTTAGTCAAAGTGGCGCCGAAAGGGCAAGCCTGCGTTCTTCTGCCAAGGCAACTTGGATCGAAGTCTTGCTTAGCGGGGCGCACGTTTTGCCAGAATACGCTGCAAGGTCCGCCGATGCATGTTTAAGCGGCGTGCCGTTTCAGAAACATTGCGGTCACACAGCTCATACACCCGCTGAATATGTTCCCAGCGCACCCGGTCGGCCGACATGGGATTCTCCGGCGGTTCGGCTTTTTCCTCCGGCTTGCGGGCGAGTGCGGCAACAATATCATCAGGATCGGCGGGCTTTGCCAAATAGTCGATAGCGCCCATTTTAACCGCTGTAACCGCAGTTGCGATGTTGCCATAACCCGTCAAGATTATTGCTCGCGAGTCCGGTCTGCGAGCTCGGATTTGCTGAATTACATCCAGGCCATTGCCATCTTCCAGCCGCATATCGACGATCGCAAACGCCGGTACTTTCTGGCTGATCTTGACCACTGCGTCCTGCAAGCCGTCGGCCGTTTCAGTAATAAATCCGCGTTTTTCCATAGCCCGTGCCAGGCGCTGCTGAAAAGGCTTGTCATCGTCGACAATAAGGAGACTCTTGTCCTCTATAGTATCAAGCGAAGCAGTCGGATCTGTCATATTGCGCAACCGTTTTTTCTTTTACGCTAGTTTGTACCGGGTCGGATGACTCCATGCCCTAACACGTACAGCTGAACTCTATTTTGTGTGGTTATGGTCCGAAATCGCCATTTCGTCTACTGCCGGATGATTTTCATAGGTCTCGCGCGGCCAACTGATGCGAATATGAGCTCCGCTGTGGGCCGGTGTGCGGTTTTCCAACTGCACCCGCGCGCCGGTGCGTTCCAGAAGTGTTTTGGCAATGAAAATGCCGAGCCCAAGGCCTCCACCGGTACTGCCACTGCCCGATTTTCCGCTCCGGACTGAGACATAAGGGTCGCCGATTTTTCCCAGAACTTCCTGAGCGAATCCAGGACCATCATCCTCGATCGTGATGTTGAGCATCTTATCATCCCAATCAGCCGATACCGTAACACTGGATCTAGCGAAATCGATAGCATTTTCAAGCAAGTTGCCAAGACCATAGCGGATGGCGGCATTCCGGGTTCCGATCGGCTCTTGGCCCTTGCCGTCCAGAACCGTATGAATAAGCAGGCCTGTTCCGCGGTGAGGGTCGATCACTTCTTCCAGAAGTTGGGACACAGGCATGCTTTGATAAGTTTTATCCTCATCACTCGACAGACTCGTGAGCCTTTTCAGGATTGTGCGGCACCGTTCGGCCTGCGAGCGGATCAGTTCAACGTCCTCGCCGCGCGGGTCCTTGTCCTCAAATTCATCGGAGAGTTCCTTGGCGACCAAATAGATCGTTGCAAGCGGTGTTCCAAGTTCATGAGCTGCGGCTGTCGCCAATCCATCCAGCGCATTGAGATGCTGTTCGCGTGCCAGAACCAACTCCGTTGCGGCCAGCGCATCGGCCATCTGCCGGGCTTCATTTGCAACCCGGAAGGCATAAATCGCCATAAAACCAAGGGTCAGAACCAAGGCCACCCAGATGCCAACCGAGTAGACCACCGGCAATCGGAAGTCTTCACCAACAAGCCAGGGAAGGGGTAAATGATAGACCGCCAAAATGCTTGCGCAAATTGTCGCCAGCGCGCCAAGCAGTATGGTGTGGCGGGCTGAAAGACCGGCGGCAGATACCATCACCGGAGCCATCAACAAAAACGCAAACGGATTGCCCAGACCGCCGGTCAGATACAAGAGGCCACTCATTTGCAGAATATCGTAGCCCAGCTGAAAGAGCGCCCCGCGTTCCGATAGTCTGGTGACTGCCGGAGCCCGAATCTTCAAGAAAATATTAAGCCAGGCAGACAACGCGACCAGTGCAAAGGCAGGACCGGCAGGCAACGGATAACCAAGCCCAACGTGCACCACCAGCAAGGCGATGCTCTGTCCGCCGATGGCAAGCCAGCGAAGACGGACCAGGGTATCGAGTTTCAAGCGCCGGTGCGGCAAAATGATAGTAGAAGCGGGATCGTCAGCCATATGTCCCTTTTGATACGGTTTTTCAGGGCTTGCAAGCCGCAGGAAACCGAGCAGCCCTTGTATCCGGCCCTACGAAATGGTAGCCAGCCGTCAACAGCGGTTGTGGGCAGACGCGGACCTGCAGCCTAGCGGGCCTCAAGGCCCTCACCTTTGAACAGCACCGCGCAACGGAATTAAGACACGATGACCGACACCAATGACGGCGGCGCAGCCCCGCAGGCGGAAGGCGCCGATGCTGCACCGGGCATGAACATCCTTGGCCAGTACATCAAGGATCTTTCGTTTGAAAACCCGAATGCACCGCGCTCCCTGATCCAGGGCGACCAGCCGAAACTCGACATTAACGTGAATGTCGGCGCTCAGCAGGTCGGCGACGATCAATTCGAAGTTTCGCTGACATTGTCAGCCAAAGCTGAACGCCCGGATATGGTATTGTTCAACGTCGAACTGGTCTATGCAGGCCTCTTCAAGATCACCGGCGTTCCAGAAGACCATATGCATCCGTTCGTTATGATCGAATGCCCGCGCATGATCTTCCCGTTTGCACGCAACATCATGTCGGAAGCAACGCGCAATGGTGGTTTCCCGCCGCTGATGCTCGACCCGATCGACTTCGCCCAGCTGTACCGCCAGAACATGGAACAGCAAGCAGCGGCGCAAGGCGCTGGCGAGCAGAAGCCGAACTAAATTTTTTGCGATAGCAAAAACAAAGAACCCGCACCGGCTTAGCCAGTGCGGGTTTTTTATGTTCATTTGGCTGGCGCAGTCCCGAACCTGATCCGGGATTAAAAAGCAACACCCGCAAATCCCGGCAAGAGGCCGGGAAAGCTGAGAACCTTCGGCGGCTATTTCTTCACGTCACATTGAACGCCGCAATTGCGGCCATGTTGACGATGTCGCTGTCCTTGGCGCCAAGCGGCACGATCTGAATGGATTTGTCGAAGCCGACCAGAAGTGGCCCAATGACTGTGGCACCGCCCAACTCCTGCAACATCTTCGTTGAAATCGACGCAGAGTGGAACGCTGGCATCACCAGGACGTTGGCCGGTCCGGTCAGCCGGCAGAATGGGTAAGCCGCCATACGGTCTGTGTCGAGAGCCACATCGGCAGCCATTTCACCGTCATATTCGAAATCAACCCGGCGCCGGTCGAGGATTTTCACTGCCTCAATCACCTTTTCCGAGCGCTCGCCCCTCGGGTGGCCAAAGGTGGAATAGGCAAGCATGGCGACGCGCGGCTCATAACCGAGCTTGCGGGCAACATGGGCTGCTTCTTCAGCGATATCCGCCAGCTCTTCCGAATTCGGCATATCGATCACCGCCGTATCGGCAACCAGAACGGTGCGCCCACGAGCCAACGCCAGAGAGACGCCAATCACACGGTGGCCCGGTTTCGGATCGATGGTCGCCCGGACCGTATCAAGCGCCACCGAATAATTCCGGGTGAGGCCAGTCACCATGGCGTCGGCATCGCCACGCGCCACCATGATCGCACCCCAGAAATTCCGGTCGTTGTTGACCATGCGCTGACAGTCTCGCAGCAAGTAACCGCGCCGCTGCAGGCGGCCATAGAGATACTGGGCATAATCGGAGTTTCGGTCCGAGATCCGGGCATTCTGGATGGTTATTCCCGGCCGGTTGATATCAACACCTGCCTGATCGGCCATGGATTGGATTTCGTCTTCGCGGCCAATGAGAATGGCTTCGCCCAGCCCCTGACTGACGAAACTTGCTGCAGCCCGGATGGTCGGCTCTTCTTCACCTTCTGCAAACACAACACGCTTCGGCTGTTGACGGACTTTGGTAAAGATCCGCTGCAGGGTGCCTGCAACCGGATCCCGGCGCGCTGAAAGCTGGTGTTTGTAAGCTTCCATGTCGACGATTGGACGCTGGGCAACACCAGAATCCATTGCTGCCTGAGCAACCGCAGGTGGGATCGCGTGAATGAGGCGCGGATCGAACGGGACCGGGATAATGTATTGCGGGCCGAATTTCGGCCGGTTGCCGCGGTAAGCCGCCGCGACTTCATCGGGCACTTCTTCGCGGGCAAGCTCGGCCAAAGCTGTCGCACAAGCGACTTTCATATCATCGTTGATGGTTGTTGCCTGAACATCCAGCGCACCGCGGAAGATGTACGGAAATCCAAGGACGTTGTTGACCTGGTTCGGATAGTCCGATCGTCCAGTGGCAACAATGGCATCGTCCCGCACTTCTGCAGCTTCTTCCGGTGTTATTTCCGGATCCGGATTTGCCATGGCAAAAATGATGGGATTCGGTGCCATCACCCGCAGCATATCCGGCGTCAGCGCTCCTTTGACGGACACGCCGAAGAAAACATCTGCCCCCTTCATGGCGTCATAAAGCGAGCGCGCCTTGGTTTCGACGGCATGCGCCGACTTCCATTGGTTCATGCCCTCTTCACGGCCTTTGTAAATCACGCCTTTGGTGTCGCACAGCGTGACATTCTCATTCGGAACACCCATTGCCTTGATAAGTTCGATACAGGCAATCCCGGCCGCGCCAGCGCCATTACAGACAACCTTGGTATCTTTCATGTCCCGGCCAGTCAGATGCAGGGCGTTGATAAGACCTGCCGCCGCGATGATGGCCGTGCCATGCTGATCATCATGGAACACTGGGATGTCCATCAACTCGCGCAGACGCTGCTCAATGATGAAACAATCCGGCGCCTTGATATCTTCCAGATTGATGCCACCGAAGGACGGGCCCATGTAGCGAACCGAATTGATGAATTCATCAACGTCCTGGGTATCCAGTTCCAGGTCGATGGAATCCACGTCTGCGAACCGCTTGAACAGAACTGACTTGCCTTCCATCACAGGTTTGGAGGCGAGCGCACCAAGGTTTCCGAGGCCCAGAATGGCTGACCCGTTGGAAATCACCGCGACCAGGTTGCCCTTGGTGGTGTAGTCGTAGGCCCGGCTTGGGTCGTCCGCGATTGCCAGCACCGGCACCGCCACGCCAGGTGAATAGGCCAGCGACAAATCGCGCTGGGTCGCCATTGGTTTGGTCGGAGTGATTTCCAGCTTTCCGGGCCGTCCTTGCTGGTGAAATTGCAAGGCTTCCTGATCGGTAAAACTGACGTTTGTCTTTGATGACGGTTTATCGGCGGACATGTTGCGGGCGTTTCCTTATTTTTTGGCGCGTCTGACGGCGGGGTATGACCTTATCTCCGGAAAATTGAAGCCTCAACCCAGGGGATCTAATCCCTTATGCGGATCAAGGCCGGCAGACGGGTGAGCGGATCCCATCGGTCTCTATTCACAACAAACTCTTCCTCCGGCGCGGCATTGAGCCAGTAAGACCGATCTGGCGCTTTCACTTGGGTGCGGCTTGTTCTAGGTATCGGGAATGACCCAGACGAATGCGCAAAAACCGGCTCCGGCAGACACCAAAGTCACGCCGATGATGGCTCAATTCATCGAAATCAAAACCGCCAACCCGGATAGTCTTTTATTCTATCGGATGGGTGATTTTTATGAGCTTTTTTTTGAAGATGCTGAAGTCGCAAGCCGGGCATTGGGCATCACACTGACCAAACGCGGCAAGCACAAGGGCGAAGACATTCCCATGTGCGGCGTTCCCGTCCATGCCGCTGACGACTATCTGCAAAAGCTTATCGCGCTGGGCCACCGTGTTTCCGTTTGCGAACAGACTGAAGATCCGGCGGAAGCGAAAAAGCGCGGCTCAAAGTCGGTCGTCCGCCGTGATGTAGTCAGGCTGGTCACACCCGGTACGCTCACCGAAGAGCGGCTTTTGGATGCGGGCACCAACAACTATCTGATGGCGCTCACCCGGCTGAAAGGCGGATCTCTGGCGGGCGATGCGGTCTATGGATTGGCTTGGATCGACATGTCGACTGGCTCGTTTCAAGTGTCTGAGACAGACCACCAGCGTCTTGCAGCCGATCTCGCCCAGGTCAGCCCCAAAGAACTGATCCTGGCCGACAATCTCTTGCAGGAACAAGAGCTGCGCCAGCAAGCCGAACTTTCCGGCGGAGCACTCTCACCGGTGCCGCGTGCTTTTTTTGACAGTTCGACGGCGGCCGACCGGCTGGCGCATTATTTCGGCGTCAAAACCCTCGACGGGTTTGGCACGTTCAGCCGCGCAGAGCTCTCTGCCGCGGCCGGGATCTTGTCCTACATCGAAAAAACCCAGCTGGGCGAACGCCCGCCGCTGGACCCGCCAGTGCGAGAGGCGGGCGCCGGACGCATGCTGATCGATCCGGCCACCCGCGCCAATCTGGAACTTGCGCGCACGCTGTCCGGCGAAAAACAGGGCTCGCTGCTATCCACCATCGACCGGACCGTGACCGGTGGCGGCTCGCGGCTGCTTGCCAGCCGGCTCGCCGGACCGCTTGTTAATGTAGACGCCATTCAGCGACGGCACGACGCAGTGGCGTTTTTCCTTGAAAACGAAATCATGCGCGAGGGCCTGCGCCAGACCCTAAAAGGCGCGCCGGATATGGCCCGCGCGCTGTCCCGTATTGCTTTGAACCGGGGTGGGCCGCGCGACATACTGTCGATTGCACAAGGATTGGCGGCCGCGCGGGCGGTTCTCGACCAAACCGGCGCAACGCCCTCCGAAATCCCTGCGGAAATAGCTGCTGCCCGGGCGAGCCTGGATCAGGCCCCGCACGATCTCGGCGCGGAACTTGTGGCCGCGATCAAGGAAGAACCACCGCTTTTAAAACGTGACGGCAATTTTATCGCCACCGGCTACAACGCGGATCTCGATGAATTACGCGCGCTGCGCGATGAAAGCCGCAAGGTCATTGCCAAACTGCAGGCTGATTACTCCGAAGAACTCGGTCTCCGGTCGCTGAAGATCAAGCACAACAATGTGCTCGGCTGGTTCATCGAAGCCCCGACCGCACAAACCGAAAAGCTGACAGCAGATCCCTCCCGCTTTATCCATCGGCAGACCATGGCAGGCGCCATGCGCTTTACCACGACGGAACTGGCGGATCTGGAATCGAAGATCGCCAGCGCCGGCGAACGGTCGCTTGCCATCGAACTGGAGATCTTCGACCGCCTGTCACAGGCGATCATCGATGCCGGCGATGCCATCAAGTCCGCGGCCCAGGGCCTGAGCATTCTGGATGTTTCTGGCGCCTTGGCCAAATTGGCACAGGACGAAAATTATTCCCGGCCACAGGTCGATGACAGCCGCGCCTTTGACATCAAGGGCGCCCGGCATCCCGTCGTTGAACTGGCGCTCAAAAAAGCGGGCGGGGAGAGTTTTGTCGCCAATGACGCCAATCTCGGGCCCGAGGCAGATGAAGACATCGGCCACATCTGGCTAATCACCGGTCCGAACATGGCTGGTAAATCGACCTTTCTGCGCCAGAACGCTCTGATTGCTGTTCTCGCTCAGATGGGGTCGTTTGTTCCGGCGGTCTCGGCGCAGATTGGTGTTGTTGACCGGCTCTTCTCTCGGGTCGGGGCGGCGGACGATCTGGCACGCGGGCGCTCGACCTTCATGGTCGAGATGGTCGAAACTGCGGCGATCCTCAATCAGGCCGGTGACCGCTCACTGGTGATCCTCGATGAAATTGGCCGCGGCACGGCGACCTTTGACGGGCTCTCCATTGCCTGGGCGACCATCGAGCATCTGCATGAGGTCAACAAGTCCCGTGCTCTCTTTGCCACGCACTATCACGAATTGACCGCGCTTTCCGGCAAACTGGAACGGCTGTCGAACGCCACGGTGTCTGTGAAAGAGTGGAACGGCGAGGTGATCTTCCTGCACGAAATCGTGCCTGGAGCCGCCGACCGGTCCTACGGTATTCAGGTCGCCAAGCTGGCCGGTCTTCCCGCAACAGTGGTTGAACGCTCCAAGCAGGTGCTCTCCCAGTTGGAAGAACAGGACCGCAATGCGCCGTCGCAAAATCTGATCGACGAACTGCCACTCTTTGCAACCCTTGCCCCTCCGCCCAGCGCGGCAGCAGCCGGCCAAGAGACCGACCCAGTCCACGAAGCCCTCGGCGGCTTCGACCCTGACGACATGACGCCGCGCGAGGCTCTGGAAGCGCTTTACAAGCTGAAGGGTTTGCAGGTCAGCGAGGGGTAGGGTCGTAACCAATCAACGCAGCCAGGAACAAACGGACTAAGCCATTCATCGGATATTTCAGGGCTCCAATAGCCAAAAGGTCTTCCGATGTCATTGCCGGACTTGAACTAAGCAATATCGACGTTGCCAAACACCGGTCTCTCATCTTGTCATTCCTGCGAAGGCAGGAACCCAGTAATTTCTTGAAGATGTTATTCCAACGGCTTACGACACGGAGTACTGGGTCCCAGCCTGCGCTGGGACGACAAATGTGAAGAACAATCCGCGCTGATGGGGCTCGACAATCTAGGCCAGTCTCAGGTGCCAATCGGATTCAATTCATCCTCCGTCGTCATCCCATGGCTTGACCATGGGATCCACGCCGTTCCGTTAACATGCGATCAGCCGTGCTTGTGGCACAGTCTCAGTATGGATCCTACCCGTTCGAGCCGGGCACAGGTTCCTCAAGTGCGGGATGATGCGGTGGGATAGTACTTTAAAGTCCGGACATGACGGTAGAAGGGGTGGCAGAGCCTACCCTTTACATTTACGTCTCCGGTAGATTTTAGAAAGAGAAATCAACCAAAGCGATTGCGATGTGTTTTCAAGACAAGCACCGGACAGGACCATGACGAAATACAGCGAAGCTGACGACTGCATCTGGATGGTAGAGGGGCATGCGTGCAGTGAAAACTCACGCGGCTGGCGGCCTGCAGAGTTCTTCGAGAACAACGATAAGATGCCGGAAGACATCCTGAAATCAATGGGCCAGAGTTCTGTCGGATGGCCTCTGCCTCAAGATCGTTTTCCTACGGACAATTATCCCCGTCCGGGAAATTATCCGGCAGCAGATGAACAACCGGTCCCACAGATCTTCTCCAATGATTTCACCTTCCTTTCAGAAGAAAGCGCAGAAGCCGTGAGCCAGTTCGACCTCGGAGAGGGCGCGCTCTATCCCACACGTCTTTGGCGCTCCGACCGGGTCACGCCTATGCCTGGGAAATTTTTCTACCTGAATGTTGCGAGCAAGAAGGATACGTTCTTACCTGAGCAATCGCGCGGCATAAAAAAACTGGCTTCTGGGAAATTGCAAGTTCCGCGATTAGCTAAGAACCTCAATTTGCTTTTTTCAAAAGAAGCACTTGTGGGCCCTGATCTTTGGTTTCAGCCAATGTTGATGACAAACTTCTTCATCAGCAATCGGCTCAAACAGGCGCTGGATGCCCGCAAGCTATCCAAAGACTGGATGCTCACCCGGTGTTCGGTTGGCTGATCTTTTCTCCGATGTCATCCCGGCCATTGAGCCGGGATCTACTCGCTTTTCCGCCTGCTGCAATGTTGGAAATTCCCGCGTTGAGACTCTGCAAACGCGTGGATCCCGGATCTCCTTTCAGTCGTCCGGGAAGACAATCGTGACACGACCCCAACCTACGAATGACTTTACCGTCCCCTATCCCGCCTGTACCGCTTGAATAATCTCCGCCAAAGCCTCGTCGTGGATCGGGGTGCCATCTTCGCCCAGCGCGTCGAGCAGGGTCCAGTCGCCGTTGCCGGAGACTGCCAGGCACAGGGTTGCGGCAGGCAGACCGTCCCAATGATAAAAATAAAGATCTCCAGCCAGAATATCCGGCAGAAAGCGGGCAATGTTGTTGCGCATCCGCCGGTTTTCGTCTTCCAGCGCAGTACCTGTCAGTAGCGGGGACAGTTGGGAAGCTGCCGGAATAGGCGGCGGTGGAAACTCCCGGCTGCGTGTCGCGATGGTCGTCCAATGTGTCGACCACCAATTCAAGCTTTGCGGAACTTTCGCGTCCCTTAGTGCTTTCAAAGCTGCCGGACGTTCAGATGAGGTCAGGTTTCTGAGGCCAGAGTGTACCGTGTGCAGGATGCGGGCGAAGGAAAGACCCTTACCCAAAAGCGCACGCATTTCGACCTTTTCCGGCCAATCTGTCTCACTAAGTATCGCCTCGGTGACCTCCTCCTTTAACCGAACAAGGTCTTTAAGCTCCAAAGATCCGTTTTTGCTGTTGAGCGCGGATTTGATGGCCCGCCGTTCCAAAACACCGGATCCAGGCGGTATCTGCTCCAGGAGGGCCAGTACGGGTGCTTCGGGACACCGGCCGAGATACCGGCGCAGAACGGTTTCCCGGGTTGTCTCATCCAGAAAATTCGCAAATTGCTGACGTTGCTGATGACGGATCCGGCCAGCAGCACAAAACAATTCCAGCATCAAGGAAAGTGTGCCGAGGCGGCCAAGTGCCGTTTGCTGATGCACCTTGCGCCATAGTCCCGGTGCGCGGCGGAAAAGGTCCATCAGCAGCCATTGCTGGTTGCCAAATGGGGCCGCCAGCCGGACCAGGATCCGTGGCAAGGTCGCGATGAATTCTTGAAGCGCCGTATCTGCGCCCGGTCCTGCGGCTATACCGGTGCCCAGTGTTTTTGGGTGATGGGCAAGAACACTTCTCAGCCCGGCCGTGCGGCCATAATCTGGCGCATCAAACACCGGCCAATCCGGCAGGAAATCCTCTGGATCCCGATGCTGGCGCTGGATCTTGCAGCCAAAGGGCTGATCCCAATAGCAATAGACGACCGCATTCTCACCCGACCGCTCAGCCAGGCCTTCGTTGGTCCAGTCATAACTTGCATAGGTCGGCGGTAAAGCCCGTTCCGGTTTTTCGTCCAGCGCAAGCTGGTGCTGATCCGCCAAGCTCTCCTTTAGTGCCATGTCGCTCTCTTCAGCGCTTATTCGATCAGGTAAACCCTGATCAAGCTGAGCTCCTACGGCAACGCTGCGGACGGATTCGTTTCCCGATATGCACAAGGCACCCCGGCGGTCGGCAAAAATTGCCGGGTGCAGCTATATGGGAAGGTTGCCTCTGGGAGAAATGCAATTCGCGGTGATGACAGGTCATTTGGATTGCGCTAGGCTTCGGAGCTCATCTTGGATTGCCTGACCATCTTTAGAAGGCGTTTCGTGTTCAAATTCAAACCTTTACCGCGTCAGGCCGCGCTGATCTTTGCGCTGCTTTTGACAAACAGCATTTGCGTCTCTTCGCTCATTCCAATGATGGGGTTTTTCATTGTTGAAGGGCTTGGGCAGGCGCCGTGGCAAATCGGGCTTTATACTGGGTTGGTACTGCCCTTAACTCTGCTCGCCAATCGCTGGTGCGGTGAGCGCCTTGATCACGGCGTTGCGATCAGAAAACTGCTTTCGATCTCTGTCTGCGCTTTTTTGGCCCTGACTGCGGTCCTGATACAGACGGCCAGCTTTTACGTTCTACTCGCCATCGCCCCTTTGATGAGCCTTGCCAACATGGGCTCTGGAACCATTTTCACATTCGGCCGGCTTTATGCTGAAAAGCACGGTCTGGATATTGGCAAACTTAATTCGTGGCTGCGTATGGCGGTTTCGCTCGCTTGGATGATCGGCCCAGCCGCCGCCTTCAGCCTGTCTGCCACTTTCGGGTTTTCTACCGCCTTCGCAGTCTCATTTGTTCTTGGTGTCTGTTACCTCATTCTCTGGCATGTTGTTGTTCCCAAAGAATTCCGGGCACCACCGCGGCCGAAAAAAGACACCCAGACTGACCCGATGAATTGGGGTCTGTTGATCGCCGCCACTATCTGCCTTGGTTTTGTGATCACCAATTCCCTGTTCGTATCGGCGATGCCGCTGTATTTCGTTCAGGAAACCGGACTGCCGGGTTCAACACCGGGTTTCGCCTTGTCGGTCAAGTGCCTGGTTGAAGTGTTCGTAATTTTCGGCTCCGTTCGATTGGCAGAACGAGTTGGGGTTCGTCCGGTGTTGTTTCTCGCCGCAGGTCTGGCCGTCATCAGCATGATCTTATTCTCCCATGCCACCACCTTGTGGCAGGTGCTCTCAATCGCCGTTTTGGAAGGAACCTATTATGGCCTGTTCGCGGGACTTTCGATCACCTTTGTGCAGAGCTTTGCGCCGGACCGGCCTGGCCGGGCAACGGCCGTCTACATGAACAGCTTGTTTTTTGGTGGGTTTATCGGCAGCGTTTCGATGGGTTTCATCGCAAGCGCCACCAATTTCAAAGTGGTCTTATATGTTGCCGCTGCCGCATCGCTTGTTTCCATGATCGTTCTTCTGGCAACAGCGCGGGTTCAGCCGAAAACTATCTAAGAGCGGGCCTGAGGCGGGCGGAGTTCCGTTAAGAACTATCCGCCGTAACCCGGTATGACCGCTGCCGCTTGCGCGTTTACCGTTGCAAGCGTCTCTTCATATTCGCGCTGCCGGTCCCGCAACCGCCATTTTAGATCCTGCTCCTCGAAACGGGCGTTCTGAAGATCTTGGCGTTTGTCGTTCCGGTCATTGCGGCAGTTCTGCAAATCCTCGCCAGATTTGCCGCCACAACTGAAATCATCCAGTTCAGACCTCAGGCGCGTGATCTGCCGTTCTTTGGAGGACAACAGTGTTTCAAGATCGCGCACCCTGTCTTCTGCGGTCCAGATCCGGCGACCGAGTGCGTGACTGCTTTCAAAGGCGGCTGCCAGTTGAACAGGACAAATATTGTTCAACCGCTTGCCCTGGCGGCCAAGCGAAAATCCGTTTTGCGGCGTGCAATAAACGAGGACGCCCTGATTCCACCCGTTTCGATACAAAGCTGCATCCGGCGTTACTCCGTGGCGGCCGCAATCCTTGACGATTTTTTCAAACCGCGACAAGTCATGACCGTTGGCAGCATCAGCTTGTCCAAGGGCTTCCCAGTCTCCAGCCACACACTGTTCTTGAGAAACGGTTTCACATCCGGCCAGCAGCAACAATGCGCCGAGAGCGCCAAGTATCCAGAAGCATTTTTTCATGAGCCAATCCCAGGAAGAAACCGTAAGTCGTAGATTTTCAAGACTGCCGAGCTCTAGGGTATCCTTGCCCGGAAAAACAATGGCTTGAGATGGCAAACACCAGAAATCTCACAATGTGTGTTCTGTGCACAACACAGGATAGCTCGGCTCATAGTCAAACAGGTGCCGGGTACTCAGACACCGAAGGACTTCGCCGTCGCCAACGCATTCGCCATCGCGCCAGCAAAACTGGTGCGGTCTTCCGGATTGAGGAAGTTGCCCAAATCCACTGTTTCACCGCGGCTGGTGAGTGAGATCTTCGTTACGCCTTCGTCTTCGATCTTGTCGACAGACATGCGCACCCACAAAGGATTGAACCGGTATTCCAGCTGCCGTTTGCCAGGACCAACTTTGCGGATGAGAATTTCATGCCGCGAGAGGCGGATTTCTTCAAACTGACGGGCGGCCGCATAGTTTAGGCGGAACGCCAGCCAAACCAGTGCCATGTCGAGACCGAAAAAACCAAAGACCGGCCAGGCTCCTATGCTCCAGAACAAGATGCCGGCAACAAAACTGACCAGCCCCAGACACAGCATGAGGGTTAAAAACCCGTTTGGCCCAAGCGAACGGTATGGCGTCAAGACAGCGGTAAAAAACGGCCGGTCGTCGCTTTCTGTATTGTCAAAACTGCTCTGATCTGGATTGTTCGGGGTCATGGAGAGGAATTATAGAGAGAAGATGACGCAAGCAAAGAGCCCGGTTTCCGGCAAAACAGGCAAACGTACCGGTCAAACCGCAAAACCCCGCAAGAAAGCGCCATCCGTCGACAACCCCGGTAAGGTTTTGAAACGCTCTCGCTATTCCAAGGCGGAGACCTACGAAATCTTCCAAAGGTTTCACGCGGACAACCCTGAACCGGAAGGGGAACTGGATTACACCAACGCCTTCACGCTGCTGGTCGCGGTTCTTTTGTCGGCCCAGGCAACCGATGTCGGCGTCAACCGGGCGACCAAACATCTTTTCCAGATTGCCGATACGCCAGAAAAAATGGTCGCGCTTGGCGAAGACAAGGTGCGCGAGGAAGTCCGCACCATTGGCCTTTTCAAAACCAAAGCCAAGAACGTCATTTTGATGTCGCAGCAGCTGATCCGCGACCATGGCGGTAAGGTGCCGGAGGACCGCGAAGCGCTGGAAGCCCTGCCTGGCGTTGGCCGCAAAACAGCCAACGTGGTCTTGAACATTTTCTTCGGCCATCCGACGATTGCGGTCGATACTCATCTCTTCCGCCTCGGCAACCGGATCGGCATTGCGCCTGGCAAAACGCCACTGGATGTCGAAAAGTCGATGGAAAAGGCGGTACCGAAAGAGTTTTCCCTGCATGCCCACCACTGGCTGATCCTGCATGGCCGCTACATCTGCAAAGCGCGTAAGCCGGAATGCAAACGCTGTGTGATCTATGACCTGTGCCGCAGCCCGGAGAAAGAAAAATTCGATGCCGTGCCGGATATTGCGCTTCGGGCAAAAGCCATCATCGAAAAGGAGGCTGCAGGCTCGTGTTAGCACCAAACTGTCTACCGGAAAGCCCCCGCCTCAGTTTTCGCAAACCGGTACTTGAGGATGCCGGTTTTTATCTCGCACTGCTGACTGACCCGGATTACATCCGTTTCATTTCTGACCGCGGCATCACCTCGCTCGAAGCAGCGCGCGGGTTTATTGAGGAAAACACTCTGCCGGCCTTTGAAAGAAACGGCGGATTTGGTCTTTGGGTTGTTGAGCAAAAAGACAGTGGTAATCCAGTCGGCCTATGCGGACTGGTAGTGCGCGAAGGGCTGAACATGCCTGACTTGGGATATGCGTTTCTAAAAGAACACCGGGGCAACGGATATGCCCGAGAAGCAGCGCTGTCAGTCCTTGATTTTGCCCACTTCGAGCTGGGCTTTCGCGAACTCTGCGCAATTACAAGTCCGGAAAACGGCCGCTCCGCGGCTCTCTTGAAAAAAATCGGGTTCCGGCAGGATGGGCAACGCAGCTTGCCCAAGATTGAGGGGATCGCAGATTATTTTGTGGCTGATCTGGGAGCTTAGCGCTTCTTGCGCAGCCGGACGACGACATCCACGTGAACAACTTCCATGCCTTCCGGAATCTCTGGCAGCTGGCCAATGCTCACTTCGTCGCTTGGAATATCGATCACCTCATTTTCACCTTCGATGAAGAAGTGGTGGTGATCAGACACTTTGGTGTCGAAATAGGTTTTGGTGCCTTCAATGGCAACTTCGCGCAAAAGGCCAGCTTCCGTGAACTGGTGCAGCGTGTTGTAGACCGTTGCCAAAGACACCGGAACATCGGCCGCAACGGCTTCTTCATGCAGAAGTTCGGCAGACAGGTGCCGGTCGCCTTTTGAATACAATAACTCAGCCAGCGAGACCCGTTGGCGCGTTGGCCGCAAACCGGCGTCCCGCAACATGTTGGTTACATCTTTCCCGGCCGTTTCGGTCATCATCTCGATCGTCATTCAGATCCGGTCCAAGTCTCGTTTGCCAGCTTTCAGCGCATCCCAGGCCCGCAAAAGCGCGGTTTCGCTCAGGGTAAAAACCCCGGTACTGGCCTATATCTGCCATTTCTTGCACCTAACATGCAAGTTTTAATGACAAAGCCACTTTTAGCCTTGTCGTCACAAATCATGCAGCGCAGCAATTAATAAGTTCGAAAAACCGCAGAAAAAGGGGCAAACTTCACGCAAACGACATCTTTCGGTCATGGTTCCCCTGTGTTAGGAAGGCGCCACAATCGAAACGAAAACAAACCCATAACAAGCTCTGTTCAAAGAGACTTGCGGAAAAAAGACGGAAATTGAATGACCGATCGCCGCTCCAGCTACGACTACGAAGCTCTTCTCGCCTGCGGCCGCGGCGAGCTGTTTGGCCCGGGCAATGCGCAATTGCCTCTCCCGCCGATGTTGATGTTCGACCGGATTACGGAGATTTCCGAAACCGGCGGCGAATATGACAAGGGTTATGTCCGGGCAGAATTCGATATCAAGCCGGACCTGTGGTTCTTTCCGTGCCACTTCCAGGGCAATCCGATCATGCCGGGCTGTCTGGGTTTGGACGCCCTATGGCAGCTAACCGGCTTCCATCTCGGCTGGCAGGGGCTTGAAGGCAAAGGCATGGCGCTCTCCACCGGTGAAATCAAGTTCAAAGGCATGGTCACGCCGGAAACAAAGCTCGTGGAATATGGCGTTGATTTCAAACGCGTCATGAAAGGCCGCTTGGTTCTGGGCATTGCAGACGGCTGGCTGAAAGCTGACGGCGAGCAAATCTACAAGGCAAAAGATCTGCGTGTGGGCCTGTCCACCGCATAAATCCGCCCAACAGGGCATCAAAAAGTTCCAGCCGGCGCTCCTGAATTGGGAGGCGCCGGTTCATCCATTCTAAGGGCCGGGCCATGTGGCCAGATATACAGAGCCCATCGAAATGTTAGGAGACCGCAATGAGACGCGTTGTCGTCACCGGGATCGGAATCGTGTCATCCATCGGTTCCAATGCACAAGAAGTTCTGGCAAGCCTGCGCGAAGGTAAATCCGGGATTAGCTTTGCGCCAGATTACGCCGAGCACGGCTTCCGCAGTCAGGTGCACGGCATGCCGGACGTGGACATTCCGTCGCTGATCGACAAACGTCAGCTCCGCTTTATGGGCGATGGCGCGGCTTACAACTACATCGCCATGCAACAGGCGATTGCCGACAGCGGATTGGAAGAAAAAGACATTTCCAATGAGCGCACCGGCTTGATCACCGGATCGGGCGGCCCGTCCACGAAGAACCTCTTTCAGGCACATAAGATCGTCATTGAAAAAGGCTCACCGAAACGCATGGGCCCGTTCATGGTGACCCGCGGCATGAGCTCGACAAACTCTGCCTGCCTGGCGACACCATTCAAGATCAAGGGCATCAACTACTCCATCACGTCAGCCTGCTCGACATCCGCGCACTGCATTGGTGCTGCGACCGAACAAATCCAGTTCGGCAAGCAGGACGTGATGTTTGCAGGCGGTGGTGAAGAACTCGACTGGACCCTGTCCTGCTTGTTCGATGCCATGGGCGCCATGTCCTCCAAATACAACGACACACCGGAAACCGCGTCCCGCGCGTATGACGCAACCCGCGACGGGTTTGTCATTGCAGGCGGCGGCGGTCTTGTTGTTCTGGAAGAACTCGAACACGCTAAAGCGCGCGGCGCCAAGATCTATGCAGAAGTCACCGGTTACGCGGCCAACTCTGACGGCTACGACATGGTGGCGCCGTCCGGTGAGGGCGGTGAGCGCTGCATGCGCCTTGCCACTTCCACTTTGGGCGACCGCAAAGTCAGCTACATCAACACCCACGGCACCTCCACGCCGGTTGGCGATGTTGGCGAAATCGAAGCGATCCGTCGTGTGTTCGGTGAAAACCAGCCGCCAGCGTCCTCCACCAAATCGCTCACCGGCCACAGCCTCGGCGCAACCGGTGTTCAAGAAGCGATCTACTGCTTGCTGATGCTGCAGAACGACTTCATCACGGCCTCTGCCAATGTTGGCGAACTCGACCCGGCCCTGAAGCCGGAAGAGATCGTGACAACCCGTGTCGACAACGCCGGTCTCGACACGGTTCTGTCCAACAGCTTCGGTTTTGGCGGCACCAACGCATCGCTTGCGATGTCGCGCTACCACGGCTGAGGAGCACCTGATGTCTAATTTGATGAAGGGCAAACGCGGCCTAATCATGGGCGTTGCCAACAATCACTCGATTGCCTGGGGCATTGCCAAAACCCTGTCCGAACACGGCGCCGAACTTGCCTTCACCTACCAGGGTGATGCCTTTGGTAAACGCGCCAAACCCTTGGCCGACTCCGTCGGCTCGGACATTCTGCTGCCATGTGATGTTGAGGACATTGACTCTGTCGATGCGGTCTTCAACACCTTGAAGGAAAAGTGGGGCACCATCGATTTCCTGGTGCATGCCATCGGTTTTTCCGACAAGAACGAGCTGGCCGGCAAATACGCTGACACCTCCCGGGAGAACTTCTCCCGCACCATGGTGATTTCCTGTTTCTCCTTTACCGAAATCACCAAACGTGCCGCGGAGCTGATGCCGGACGGCGGTTCGATTATTACCCTGACATATGGCGGATCCACCAAGGTGATGCCGAACTACAACGTCATGGGTGTCGCCAAAGCGGCTCTGGAATCGTCGGTCCGCTACTTGGCCGCCGACTATGGTTCTCAAAACATCCGCGTCAATGCGATCTCGGCAGGACCGGTCCGCACGCTGGCAGGTTCAGGTGTGTCCGATGCCCGGCTGATGTTCAACTTCCAGAAGCGCAATTCTCCGCTCCATCGGACTGTATCGCTCGAAGAGATCGGCGGCACAGGGCTCTATCTCCTGTCTGAGCTTTCAGGTGGCGTGACCGGCGAAGTGCATTTCGTCGACAGCGGCTACAACATCATGTCCATGCCACAGCTTGAAGAGCTGAAAGCGCAGGAAACCAGCGCGGATTGATTTGGGACTTGCCTAGAAACAACAAAGGCGGCCGATTGGCCGCCTTTTTTATTGCTCGATTGTGATTAGTCCTCGATCAGTTCATCCGGATACACGCCGAACAGCCTAGTCTGATCGAGCCAGCCGTTAAATTCTTCGCCGCTGACACGGCACCAGCCGCCGGCACATTCGCCGACTGTCGCCAGAACAAAGGGTTCCAATTCCGCAACGATGTCGGCATCGGATTTGGACCGAACCCGGAGCGGTGTCCGGTTGTCCTTTTCCCAAGGGGTGACCAAAGCGGTCCGGCGGCCGGACAAAAGAGAGTGGAACACCCAGCCTTGTTTGCCTTCCCAATCGCGGATCCGCCGCCAGTTTTCAAATTCCTGGATGATTTCCACCGGAAGGCCCGACTGAACGAACGTCCAGGCAATGTCATGTTCGCGCGATGGGCCGAGCCGGACGTTGACCCGATCCGATTTCAAACTAACGAACCGGGGAACCGGAAGCCCGGAGGCACCTGTCGTCGTGCCCTGCGCGAAGGCGTGCGACTGAAAAATTGTCGCACCAAAAACCACCAGCCCCAGGAAAAGCAATGAGTACGCGGTCGGGATTGAACGGGCCATATTATCGGTAAGTCCAATTGTTATCGGGCATCTGTTTAAGGCACACCTCTACAGAAAAGTGAACGCGAAAACCAGCTTGGCGAATTCAGCTCATCTGTTTGGCTGAGGATTACGCCATCTCCCTTGTTTCTGACGGATCATCTGGTATGGAAAAGGGAGTGGTGTCATCCGCTTGCGCTGCGCGCAGCGTCAAGGTGAATCCGTTGGGGTTAAGGATTCCTCAACGTAGCCCGAAAGGCAGTTAAGTATGGCGAAAAAGAAGCCTGTCGTCGTTGTGACCCGGAAACTTCCGGATGTGGTCGAAACCCGGATGCGCGAACTTTTTGAAACGCGCCTCAATGAAAATGACAGGCCCTTTAGTCAGGCCGAGCTTGTTGAAGCCGTCAGAACAGCGGATGTGCTGGTCCCGACTGTGACAGACCGAATCGATTCCTCGGTTCTGTCGCAGGCTGGTGAAAATCTCAAGCTGATCGCCAACTTTGGTAATGGTGTCGACAACATCGACGTGGTGACCGCCAACAACCGCGGCATCAATGTCACCAACACGCCAGGTGTTTTGACCGAAGACACCGCCGACATGACCATGGCGCTGATGCTGGCCGTGCCGCGGCGCCTCTCTGCCGGGATTCATGCGCTGGAGAGCGGCGACTGGGCTGGCTGGTCCCCAACATGGATGCTGGGTCACCGGATCTGGGGCAAGCGCCTGGGCATCATCGGCATGGGCCGGATCGGTCAGGCGGTCGCCCGGCGCGCCAAAGCCTTCGGCATGTCGATCCACTATCACAACCGCCGCCGTGTTCCTGCCGAGATCGAGGAAGAACTCGAAGCCACCTATTGGGAAAGCCTCGATCAGATGCTGGCCCGCATGGATGTGGTGTCTGTGCACTGCCCGCACACGCCCGGCACATTCCATCTGTTGTCCGCACGGCGCCTAAAGCTGCTCAAGCAGGACGCTTATGTGGTCAACACTGCCCGCGGTGAAGTCATCGATGAAAACGCCTTGATCCGCATGCTGGAAGCCGGTGAGCTGGCTGGCGCAGGCCTTGACGTGTTCGAACACGAGCCCGCGGTCAATCCGAAACTCGTGAAACTCGACAATGTTGTCCTGCTGCCGCACATGGGGTCAGCCACTATTGAAGGCCGGATCGAGATGGGCGAGAAAGTCATCATCAACATCAAGACTTTTATGGACGGCCACCGCCCGCCGGACCGCGTCTTGCCGTCGATGCTTTGAGGCGCATCACATTTCAATCAAGAAGTTCAGACCCCGGCCTGGCGCCGGGGCTTTTTGTTTAAGACTTGCGTCATTCACTGTGAAGTCATACCGGTCAAACAAAGCGCGAACCGGTACCCACTCGTTTGCAGAGCCTTGAAGGTATTACAAATTCTTTATGCAAGCGGGTATGAGAGTAGATCCCGGAACTCCCTTTAGTCGTCCGGGACGACAACAAGGTAGCAATGCTCAGCCGCCGTATTTCTTCCAAAGCGCGCTGTCGCCCATGCCTTCGATGAAGGCCTGATGGGCAGCAAATTCATCACCCTTCAAAAGAGCTGCCAACGGTGCCGGACGTGGCCGGGCGTTGAAGGACCCGAGTTCACCGGGTGAACTGGCGCCTTCAGCAGCGGCTGACAAGACGTCGTCTTCATCCGGATCCAGGATCAGCGCGCGCTGTTTGCCGCCGATCATCTCCAAATAAACTTCGGCGAGGATTTCCGCGTCGAGCAATGCGCCGTGTTTGACGCGCTTGGAGTTGTCGATCCCATACCGCGAGCAGAGCGCGTCAAGGGAGTTAGGGCCAGTGGGGTGTTTGCGGCGAGCTATTTCCAGGGTGTCGATCACCTGGGTATTTGGAATACTCCGTCGGCCGCAGCGTTCCAGCTCAAAGTTGATGAAGCCCATATCGAAGGCCGCATTGTGGATCACCAACGTCCCATCGCTGACGAATTCCAGAAATTCATCGGCAACTTGCTCAAACAGCGGTTTGTCGGACAAAAACTCTGCTGAAAGACCATGGACCCGGAAGGCTTCTTCCGGCATGTCCCGCTGAGGGTTGATATAGACGTGATAAACGTTTCCGGTTGGAACGTGATTGATCAGTTCCACACCGCCGATCTCAACCAGCCGGTCACCGGTCCGCGGATTCAGACCCGTGGTTTCCGTATCGAAAGATATTTCACGCATTTTGCCGCCTATGTGCCTCTAATCCCATCTGCGCAAGCCCATGGCAGTTACGCAAGATCGGCTAAGGGTTTTCCCCGGTCTTCAGCGACTTTCCGGCCAATACCTCAACCTATCAACCGATTTCACTGACAGCTTTCAATATGGTTTCGACGGACCGGCGGGCGGACTCCATTCCCAATCCGGTGTCGATTAGAAAATCTGCCCGGCGGCGTTTTTCTGCATCCGGCATTTGCTTGGCCAAGATCGCATTGAAACGTTCTTCGGTCATGCCGGGTCGGGCCAGGACCCGCTCTTTTTGAACTTCGGGATCCGCGGTTACGACGACAGACCTATCTACTCGTTCGTCACCGTTCGTTTCGAACAACAAAGGTATGTCGAGCACAACAACAGCCTGGCCTTCGGCGCGAGCCTTATCCAGGAATTTGATTTCTTCTTCGCGAACCAGCGGGTGAACGATTTTTTCAAGCCGCTTCATTGCGTCCGGTTTTCCCAGCACATGCGGCGAGAGCAGAGTTCGATCGACAACACTATCAACGACTGTTCCGGGGAAGGCTGCTTCAATCAGCGGCGCGGCACGGCCGGAATAGAGTGCATGCACGGTTGCGTCAGAATCGTGCACAGGCACTCCGCATTCGGCGAACATTTTGGCTGTTGTCGATTTACCCATGCCGATCGAGCCGGTGAGGCCAAGTATGATCACACCTTAACTCCCAAGTCTTCCAGCACCAATTGCCTTAGGCCATCGTCAACTTCAGGCCGGACGCCAAACCAGCGTTCAAACCCGGGCACAGCCTGATGCAGCAACATGCCGAGGCCATCAACTGTCGGATTGCCACGGCTTGACGCCTGTTTCAGTAATTCCGTTTCCAGAGGCACATAGACGATATCGGTGACAAGAGCTGATTTCGGCAGCGGATCGAGATTGATTTCCAAAGGTGCTTTTCCCGCCATTCCGAGAGCTGTCGTGTTCACCAAGAGATCTGCGTCTTCCAGAAGTGTCCCCAGCTTATCCCAGGGATATGCTTTCGTTTTCGAACCAAATTGATCTTCAAGAACCTTGGCTTTTTCGAAGGTCCGGTTAACGATATGCACAGATGTGAATCCACGGGATAACAACGCCCAGATGATCGCACGGGCGGCACCGCCGGCTCCCAAAACGACTGCTGTTCCGCCTTCAGAATCCCATCCAGGGGCTAGTTGGTCGAGGTTTCCCAAAAACCCCAGACCATCTGTGTTTGCGCCGCATAAAGCTCCGGTTTCATCGAGCCAGAGTGTATTGGCCGCGCCCATGGCCTTTGCTGCTTCGTCCAGATGATCGCACGCCGCGAAGGCGACTTCTTTGTGCGGGACCGTCACATTGGCCCCAACCAGACCGGATGTTTTGAAGTCCTTGAAAAAGGTTTTCGCCTCCTCCGGCTGCACGGCCACCCGGCCATATTCACCCTCAAGGCCATGTTTTTTCAGCCAATATCCGTGAACCAGTGGTGAGCGGGATTGATCGACCGGAAATCCGGTGATGGCTGCTTTTCTTTTTTGGCTGCTCATGTCTCGATCTCTCCGAGCTCGCGCAGCTGTCCCAAGAGCGGAAGCATTGGCAAACCGAGGATGGTGAAATAGTCTCCGTCAATCTTTTCAAAGAGTTGCAGGCCAAGGCTTTCCAGTTGGTAGGCACCGACACTCGACAGCACAACATCACCGGCGGCGGCCAGGTAGTGCCCAACAAATTGAGGGGTGAGCGTTCGCATGGTCAGGCGCGCAGTGGACACATGCCGCCAGATGGCTTCGCCGTCCTTAGAAATCACAACAGCTGACAGAAGCTCATGGGTTTTGCCCGAAAACGCCAAAAGCTGGCGGCGGGCTGCTTCCATGTCGTCCGGTTTGGTCCGGCGCTCGCCTTCAAAAGCAAGGATCTGATCCGCTCCAATAACCAGATCTCCCGGCCGGCGGGCGCTGACGTCATTTGCTTTGGCTTCGGCCAAAACACTTGCCAGGTCTTCCGGCGGAAATCCGGCTTGCAACAAAGGCTCTTCAACAGCCCGTTCATCGACATCAGCTGGGTCCACGTCGATTGCGAGACCGGCGTTTTTCATAAGTTCTGCGCGGATCTTGCTGCCGCTTGCCAAAACCAGTGCCATAAATTCCTCTTGAACTGAAAGGCTTACTGTTGCTCTGCAACCCCGTTTTCGCGGGCTGCTTTATAATCTTTGAACAAGGTCATGATCTCAGCGGCTGTTTCTTCAACAGAGCGCCGGCTGACATCAATCAACGGCCACTGGTGTTCAGAACACAGACGCCGAGTCATATTGATCTCCTGGGAGATTTCCTTTCGATCGACATATTGATCGTTATAACCTTCTGAATTCAAAGACAAAACTCTGTTTCTGCGAATTTGTTGTATCCGTTCTGCCGATGCGATCAGGCCAACCACCATCGGATTTTTCAAAGATTTGACATTGTCAGGTAGGGGAATGCCGGGCACCAGAGGTACATTTGCAGCCTTGATCCCCCGATTGGCGAGATAAATGCAGGTCGGTGTTTTTGAGGTTCGCGAAATACCGAGCAGAACAATATCAGCCGATTCCAAATCATCCCAAATCTGACCATCGTCATGCATCATGGTGTAGTTGAGTGCTTCCATGCGGCTGAAATACTCCGCGTCCATCGCATGCTGGCCACCAATCCGATGTGTTTGCGTGACATTCAGATAGGACTGAAACACCGCAAACACCGGATCCAGAATGTTGACGAAGGGCGTTCCCAATTCCCGGCATTTCTGCTCAAGGCGGTGTGCAATCTCTTCATCGACCAGCGTATAGAGCACTATTCCCGGCGCTTTCTCGATTTCGCTTATCACCCTGTCCAACTGCTTGTGCGACCGCACAAGCGGATAGACGTGTTCGATTTCCTGGACATTTTCGTATTGAACCGTTGCCGCGCGGGCCACTGTCATCAATGTTTCACCGGTAGAATCTGAGACAAGATGCAAATGAAAATAGTGTCTCGTCTTATTCACGCTTTCATCCCCAGGCTTGTTGATGATTTGGGAGTTAATGTCTTTGTCTCCTGCCTAGCACGATTTTATACCCGCTCTGCTGAATTTATTAACAATGTCTAAACGCGCGGATAAGGTTTGCCGGCAGGCTGTGGGCTTGTGTGGATCAACAAGTGCCCTGTGACATTTCGACAGGCTGTCCACTGACGGCCAAATTCCTAACGAAAGGTAAACATCCTTTTAAATAGCTGTAATTGCGTTGTAAATTTTGTTATCGACTCCTGGGGAGTATCTGACGCCGGTTTCTGCTTGGAATTTTCCCAGATTAGAAATTGAGCTAACGCATTGTGGATGAAAAAGGATCCCGGTAATCCACGCCCTAATAGAAAAAACAGATTCAAATATAGAATCTTATTAGATTTGAAATGTGGGAAAGGCGCGACCGAATGAAGTCCAAAGATAGAGCCGTGATGAAGGTTCTCTCCGGAGAAAAAATCTGGCCGCCACCCATTTGGATGATGCGCCAAGCAGGCCGCTATCTTCCTGAATACCGCGAAGTTCGAGCCAAGGCGAAAAACTTCCTCGACTTCTGCTATTCCCCGGATCTTGCAACTGAGGTCACTCTCCAGCCGATCCGCCGGTATGGCTTTGATGCAAGCATTTTGTTCTCGGACATCTTCGTCGTGCCGGACGCGATCGGATATCCAGTGAGGTTTGAAGAAGGACGTGGTCCTGTTTTGGAACCTCTCTCTTCAAAGCTGATCGACAGTCTCGAACAGGACAAAGCTGAGGATCATCTCAAACCGGTCATAGAAACGGTATCGCGGCTCAGAGCGGATCTGCCTGAGGAAACCACACTCCTCGGCTTCTGTGGCGCTCCCTGGACCGTTGCGTGCTACTCGGTGGCTGGCCACACCACACAAGATCAGATTGCGGCTCGTGTCGGCGCTTATCGCGATCCGGATTTGATGCAGCGGTTCATCGATGAACTGGTAACGGCGTCTATCCGCTATTTGATCCGCCAACTGGATGCGGGTGCTGATGCGCTCCAGATCTTCGACACTTGGGCTGGGGTTCTGGATGACGCCGGTTTCCAACGCTGGAGCATCGAGCCGACACGGCGAATTGTTAAAGGCGTGAAGGCTGCCCGGCCGGAGGCAAAGATCATCGGCTTCCCGAAAGCCTCGTCGGCGCGGATGATGACCTATATTGAAGGCACTGGTGTCGATGCGGTTGGCTTTGATTGGACAGCGCCCGATCACTTGGCTCTGGAAATTCAGAAGAAGGCCCCAATTCAGGGCAATCTTGATCCAATGCGGTTGGTTGCCGGCGGCACGGCTCTGGAAGATGGCGTGCGCCATATCTTGGACACCTTCGACAAGGGACCCTTTATTTTCAATCTTGGACATGGCGTGACACCGGATGCGGATCCGGAAAATGTGGCGCGTATGGTTGAGATGGTGAAGAGGGGCTGACCGGATGGATCTGTTTCTCTGGATCAAATCCCTTCATGTCATTTCGATCATCGCTTGGATGGCGGGGATGCTCTATTTGCCGCGGCTGTTTGTCTATCACGTCGACGCGGAAATCGGATCGGTTCAGTCAGAAACCTTCAAGGTGATGGAACGCCGACTTCTAAAGGCGATCATCAATCCATCCATGATCGCGGCCTGGGTGTTTGGGCTTTGGATGGCTTATGAACTGGAAGCCTGGACCGACGCTTGGTTTCACGCCAAATTTGCTTTGGTGTTTCTGATGTCAGGTGTGCATGGTCATTTGTCGAAATGTGTGAAGCAATTTGCAGCCGATGAAAACACCCGCTCGGCGCGCTATTACCGGATCCTCAATGAAGTGCCGACGGTACTTATGATCTTCATTGTGATTCTGGTGATCGGCAAACCCTTCTAGGTTTTGGTTTGTAAGTCTGATCCGGAAAATTACGTAAGGAGAGGCGGTGTTCAAAAGAACTGCCGCCTTTTCTCTTTAACTGTTCAAAGTGCCTAAAGAACTGGCAGAAATCCCGGCTTGCACTTGCAAAAAAAAAAACGTATCTTTCGCGCACTTCGAATTGGTGACGCAACGTAGGTTATCATTCCGCGCTCACCGACAATCTGGACACAGCTAGACGTCTTTCAGATTCTTCCGGGCCATCCCATCTCCTTGGATCCGGAACGACCTTCCAAACCAATATCCATATCAACGTTAAGACCCCAACTCGATGCGGGAAATGAAACTTAAAGACCTAAAAGAAAAAACACCGACCGAGCTCCTGCAAAAAGCTGAAGAGCTTGAAGTCGAAAACGCCAGCACCATGCGCAAGCAGGAGCTGATGTTCGCAATCTTGAAGAACCTCGCGGCTCAAGATGTAGAGATCATCGGCGAAGGCGTCGTGGAAGTGCTGCAGGATGGATTCGGTTTCCTGCGCTCACCAGACGCCAATTACCTTCCGGGACCGGATGACATCTACGTCTCTCCATCCCAGATCCGCCGTTTTTCCTTACGCACAGGGGACACCGTCGAAGGCCAGATCCGAAGCCCGAAAGAGGGCGAGCGGTACTTTGCGCTTTTGAAGGTCAACACAATCAATTTTGAAGACCCGGAAAAAGCCCGGCACAAGGTACATTTTGACAACCTGACCCCGCTTTACCCGGATGAAAAATTCAAGATGGAGATCGAAGATCCGACCATCAAGGATTTGTCTTCCCGGGTGATTGATCTGGTTGCCCCGCTCGGCAAAGGTCAGCGCGCGCTGATCACTGCGCCGCCTCGGACCGGTAAAACCGTCTTCCTGCAAAACATTGCAAAGTCGATCACCAACAATCATCCGGAATGCTATCTGATCGTTCTTCTGATCGACGAGCGGCCGGAAGAAGTGACGGACATGCAGCGGACGGTTGATGGGGAAGTTGTCTCCTCGACGTTTGACGAGCCGGCATCCCGTCACGTTCAGGTCGCCGAGATGGTGATTGAGAAAGCCAAACGTTTGACCGAGCACGGTCGCGATGTGGTTATTCTGCTGGATTCCATCACTCGCCTTGGCCGCGCCTACAACACGGTGGTTCCGTCTTCCGGTAAGGTTCTGACCGGTGGTGTTGATGCCAATGCCTTGCAACGCCCGAAACGCTTTTTCGGTGCAGCCCGGAACATTGAAGAGGGTGGCTCGCTGACAATCATCGCGACAGCCCTCATTGATACCGGCAGCCGTATGGATGAAGTCATCTTCGAAGAGTTCAAGGGGACAGGTAACTCTGAAATCATTCTGGACCGGAAGATCTCCGACAAGCGTGTTTACCCGGCGATCGACATTCAGCGTTCCGGCACCCGGAAGGAAGAGCTATTGGTTCCGCCAGAGCGGCTCAAGAAAACCTTTGTTCTGCGCCGGATCCTCAATCCGATGGGCACGGTCGATGCGGTCGAATTCCTTCTCGACAAGCTCAAGCAGACCAAGTCGAACGACGATTTCTTCGACAGCATGAACACCTGATCATCTGTCATCGATTGAATATACTGGCAAAGGCGCGGCTCATATCGGGACGCGCCTTTACCTTTTGTTAAGACCTGTTTCACGTGAATCCAAATTTGATTCGGATCCGAATTATGACGCCTGAAATCTTTCTAGAAACCGACCGCCTGATCTGCCGTGCTTGGCAAGACAAGGATTTGGATCCCTTTGCCGAGATGTGTGCTGATCCGGAGGTGATGCGGTATTTTCCAGAACCACTGACAAGAGCAACTACCGCGGCCCTAATTGACCGGGCTAAAGCGAAACAGGAAAGGGAAGGGTTTTGTTTTGGTCCTGTCGAGACAAAAGCCGATGGTGAGTTTCTAGGTTTTGTGGGCTTAAGCATTCCGGTCTATGAGAAGCCTTTGCCGTTTGATCCGTGTGTCGAAATTGGTTGGCGGCTGAAGCGCTCGGCCTGGGGAAAGGGTTACGCCAGTGAGGCTGCCAGGGCCTGGCTTCGATTCGGTTTTGAAACCATCAGGCTTAAGGAGATTGTCTCGTTCACCTCCAAAACCAATCTGCCGTCACAAAAAGTGATGGCGCGGATAGGTATGTCCCGATCCAAGGATGATGATTTCCTGCATCCTATGCTGGAGGCAGATCATGCGCTGGCGCCGCATGTTCTCTACAGGTTGGATCAGAAAAGCTGGGCGGTGTCCTGGAGAATGCTGAAAGCCGATTAGATTTAGCCCTGGAAGTCCGGTAGATTCACGTGAAACATTTCTCGGAAGAGTTTCGTACAAGCGGTCAGGTTGATAGGGACAAATTGCCAACTTGTTTCACGTGAATCCGAATTGAATCGGATACGGACTAATCTCATCAAATACTTCGATTCAGAACTCATATGTTGGACCGATGATCATATAGAGCCGGAGGGGGGTCTCCAACACCGGCGTGTTTGATTCACGTGAAACAATGCATTCAGTTTGATGCAATAGCGCAGATTCCGATTCGGTTTTGCAACGGTCTCCGTGGGTGTTTGGGAAAATCTCTCGTTGTCTGCAAAGACACAAATTCCCGACTATTCCCAGCTTTCGAACCATTCGGCTTCTTGATAAAGAGGCGGGGCAGAAACCGCTTTGAACTTGGAAAGACTTAATGGCAGAGACAATCTATGCACTGTCCAGCGGCGCCGTCCCATCTGGAGTGGCGGTTATCCGGATCTCCGGCCCGGAAGTCAAAACCATTGTTGAAGCTATATGCGGGGCATTGCCAGTACCTCGAAAGACCCATCTTTCCAAACTCAAAGATCCAGAGATAGGGGATATCCTGGATGAAGCTCTGGTTCTCTATTTTGAAGGTCCGGCGAGTTTCACCGGAGAAGATGTCGCCGAGTTCCAATGTCATGGTGGGCGCGCTGTTGTGGCGGCCCTGTTACGTGTGCTTGGCGGGTTTGCGAACTGCAGGCCAGCGGAGCCAGGAGAGTTCACCAGAAGGGCGTTTGATCGCGGCCGAATGGATCTTACCGAAGTGGAAGGCTTGGCGGATCTGATTGCAGCGGAAACGGAGAGCCAACGCAAACAAGCTGTCCGGCAGATGGGTGGAGCGCTCGGGTCACTCTACGAAGATTGGCGCAAGCGGCTCATTCACATGCGGGCGATGATTGAAGCGGATTTCGATTTCGCAGATGAAGAAGATGTGCCCGGCAGTGTCGCCGATGAAGTCTGGAAGGAAGCCGAGCAGCTTCGTTTAGAAATTTCAGAACACCTGGAAAAATCAAAGAGCGGCGAGCGGCTGCGGTCTGGCCTGCAAGTGGTTTTGATGGGTGCTCCCAATGCTGGCAAATCAAGCCTGTTGAACGCTATAGCCGGACGGGATGTGGCTATTGTCACCGAAGAAGCCGGAACCACGCGGGATGTGATTGAGGTTCATCTGGACCTTGGCGGGTATCCGGTCACGTTGGTTGATACTGCGGGCTTACGCGAAACAGATGGGCTCGTTGAGCGGGAAGGGATCCGCCGTGCCGAAGAACGGGGCCGTCAGGCGGATTTGATTCTGTGGGCTGTCGAGCCGGGCGGTGTAGAGGCCGAGGTTGCTGGACTACCAGCTGATGTAACCGAGTCGGTTCCGGTCTGGACGGTGCGGACAAAGGCAGATCTTGAGACTCTTCCGGAACAAGACTCTTCCGGAACAATCCAGCAAATTCCTGCATCCAGTAAATCTGAAGAGGGGATGAAAGCCCTGTTTAATGGCCTTACCCGTTTTGCAGAGGAAACAATCTCGCTTGGGGAAGCCCCATTGGCGACGCGGGCCCGGCATCGGCATTATCTCAATGATTGCCTGTCTGGTCTGCTTCAGGCCGTGATAGCGGACCATTTGCCGACAGAACTCAGAGCCGAAGATCTGCGCCGTGCCGCGGACAGCCTTGGACGGATCACTGGACGGATTGATGTTGAAGATCTTTTGGATGTGATCTTCCGGGACTTTTGTATCGGCAAATAGATTGTTTCACGTGAATCATTTCAGGGATTCTGAGGATCGATTCAGAACCGGAACATGTTTCACGTGAATCCGCCGATGCCATGAGTAAGCCGTTAGAGTGTTTTTGATTGCATGGCTGGCTCCCAGGCGGGAAAACCCTTTTGACCTTACGGCCCGGTCCGGCGTATAAAGACCGCAACTGAACCGGCTATGAGCTGTGTTGAAATCTCCGGCAATGATCCGGATAAGATCCCGAAATTGAACATTTGAATTGCCGGCTGCGCGGCGGGGCTGCGACCGGACAAGCGGTGAGACTATGAACGATCAGGTTCTGTCGTTTGATGTGGTGGTGATTGGCGGTGGCCATGCGGGCTGTGAAGCTGCGGCTGCCTCTGCCCGGATGGGTGCGCGCACGGCGTTGGTGACCCACAAGTTCGAGACGATCGGAGTGATGTCTTGTAACCCGGCTATCGGTGGTTTGGGGAAGGGGCACTTGGTCCGGGAAATCGATGCGCTGGATGGATTGATGGGCCGGGTAGCTGATCAGGGCGGTATTCAGTTCCGCATGCTCAATCGGCGCAAGGGTCCGGCGGTTCGTGGCCCGCGGGCGCAGGCCGACCGTAAACTCTACCGCGAGGCGATGCAGCGCGAGATCTCAGCGATTGAAAACCTCACGGTTGTTGAAGGTGAGGCGGACCGGCTTCGGTTCTCCGAGGACGATGGTGGCAAATCGGTAACCGGCGTGGTGCTTGGCTCAGGTCAGGTGATTGATTGTGGTGCGGTGGTTCTAACCAGCGGCACGTTTCTGCGTGGTCTCATTCATATCGGCGACAAGAAAATCCCGGCAGGCCGGTCTGGTGAAGCCCCGGCAATGGGCCTATCGCAGTCCTTGGAAGAGATCGGCTTTGACCTCGGTCGTTTAAAAACAGGTACACCAGCACGGCTTGATGGCCGGACGATCCATTGGGATCGTCTGGATGAACAGCCGGGTGATGAGGATCCGATCCCGTTTTCCACGTTGACCGATAAGATCAGCACGCCGCAAATCCCGTGTCATATCACCCGGACCACACCGGAAACCCATCAGATCATCCGGGATAATCTGGACCGGTCGGCCATGTACTCTGGTGAGATCAAGGGGCGGGGGCCGCGGTACTGTCCGTCGATCGAGGACAAGATTGTCCGCTTTGGTGACCGGGATGGGCATCAGATTTTCCTGGAGCCGGAAGGTCTGGATGATCACACTGTCTATCCGAACGGTATTTCTACATCGCTGCCGGAAGATGCCCAGATCGCTTTCCTTCGCACCATTCCAGGTCTGGAAGATGTAGAAGTGATCCAGCCGGGTTATGCCATTGAATATGACCATGTCGATCCGCGGGAATTGCGGCCAACGCTGGAGGCTAAACGGTGCCCGGGGCTGTATCTCGCTGGCCAGATCAACGGTACTACGGGATATGAAGAGGCCGGTGCGCAGGGCTTGGTCGCGGGTCTCAATGCGGTCTTGAAGGTAGCAGGCAAGGCACCTTTTGTTGTTGACCGGTCGCAAGGGTATATCGGAGTGATGGTGGATGATCTCATCACACGGGGCATCACCGAGCCATACCGGATGTTCACTTCCCGAGCCGAGTATCGGCTGTCACTCAGGGCGGACAATGCCGATCAACGTCTGACGCCAGTTGGCCTGGAAATCGGCTGTGTATCCGAGGAACGTCGTACTGCTTATAGTGAAAAGATGGCTCGGATCGAGGCGGCTCGCGGGTTGTTGAAAAGCCTGACGGTCACACCGAATGAGGCGACGAAAAAAGGTCTGCCGGTCAATCAGGATGGGGTTCGGCGGTCCGCCTTCGATCTGTTGTCCTATCCCAATGTGACCTTTGACGGTCTGCTCGGCGTGTGGCCGGAGCTTAGTGAGATTGATCCAGCAATTGTTGAGCAGGTGACCACTGATGCGCTTTATGCGGTTTATCTGGAACGGCAGCTGGCCGACATTGAAGCCTTGAAGCGGGACGAAGCCTTGTCCATTCCAGATAGTTTCGATTACGAAGCGATCATTGGTCTTTCCAATGAAGTCAAACAGAAGCTCGCTGACATTCGCCCAGCGACCCTTGGTCAGGCATCGCGTATGGACGGTATGACCCCAGCAGCCCTGACATTGATTCTCTCGCATCTAAAGCGTCAAAGCCAGAAGGGGGCCGCTTAATGGCGCGCCCGGTGGTGTTGAACAGTTCTGGAGATGTTGTGCATAAGTTTGGGGATGTTTCACGTGAAACGTTGGAGCGTCTCCAGATCTATGTGGATCTGGTTTTGAAGTGGCAACCCGCAAAAAACCTCATTGCACCCTCGACAATTCCAGATATCTGGAGCCGTCATGTCTCAGACAGTCTGCAGACTCAGTGGAGTTATCCAGAGGCGCGTACCTGGGTGGATATCGGCAGCGGTGGCGGTTTTCCAGGAATCGTGACGGCGATCCTTCTGGCGGATGAACCAGACGCCCATGTCCATATGATTGAGAGCAATCAGCGCAAGGCTGCCTTCCTTCGAACAGCTCTCCGTGAGACCGGATCGAAAGGCACCGTTCACCCGGGCCGGATCGAATCGGTTGCGAAAGATTGGCGCCATGGTCCGGTTGATGCGGTTTCGGCACGGGCCTTGGCTTCGCTAGAGCTTTTGTTTGAGCTTGCCGAGCCCTTCACCAAACAAGGGGCAAAGGCTGTTTTCCACAAAGGTCAGGATTTCCAGCGCGAACTTGATGAAGCCGCTGACTCTTGGCAGTTTGATCTGGTAGAAAAGGAAAGTCTTGTTGATCCTTTAAGCCGGATGCTCGTCTTTTCAAATCTTTCAGCCCGGCCAAAGTAGCCAGGAAGGTGTCGTGGTAATGAGCTTGCTTCCCGATATGCCGCGCGTTCTCGCGCTTGCAAATCAGAAGGGCGGGGTTGGGAAAACCACCACTGCCATCAACCTCGGAACTGCCTTGGCAGCGATCGGGGAAAAAGTTCTGGTGATCGATCTTGATCCCCAGGGTAACGCTTCAACCGGTCTCGGCATTGAGCACCGGGATCGTGGTCTGTCGACTTATGAAATTTTGAGCGGTGATTGCTCGATGGATGAAGCCATCCGCGAAACCGCCGTGCAGCGGCTGTGGGTCGCGCCGTCGACCATGGACCTCTTGGGCCTGGAACTTGAAATCGCGTCGACCAGTGACCGGGCGTTCCGGCTGCGCAACGCAATCGAGAATCTGATTCATTCGCGCCTGTTCAAGGAAATCGGCTTCACATACGTTCTGGTCGATTGCCCGCCGTCCTTGAACCTTTTGACCATTAATGCTCTGTCCGCGTCGCACTCCATATTGGTGCCGCTGCAATGTGAGTTCTTTGCCTTGGAAGGTCTGAGCCAGCTGCTCAGCACGGTGGAGCAGGTCAAGTCCGCGCTCAATTCCGAACTCAGCATTCATGGCATTGTTCTGACCATGTACGACAGCCGGAACAATCTCTCCAGCCAGGTTGTCGCAGATGTCCGCGAGACCATGGGCGACGCTGTCTATGAGACGGTCATTCCGCGGAACGTTCGTATCTCAGAAGCGCCATCCTACGGCAAACCAGCCTTGCTCTACGATCTCAAATGCGCCGGCAGCCAGGCGTATTTACGGCTCGCCTCTGAAATCATTCAGCGTGAGCGGGAGCTGCGCAGCGTCGCAGCGTGACCCAAACCGAATCGGGTCCGAATTGACGTTTAAGAAGGACTGGTCAGGCCACCATATTGGATCGATCCTTCTTAACTTATTGAAATAAAAAGAAAAAGGTGCGGTATGGCGGATAAGGACGTCAAAAACAAACGTTTGGGCCGGGGACTTGCGGCCCTGATTGGCGATTCTGCGCCGGAAGCGGCCGCAGCACCGGAAAAAGTTACCCGTGACAGCCGCAAGGTTCCGATCGAGCACCTGGAACCCAATCCACGCAACCCGCGCAAAACCTTCACTGAAAAAGATCTGGCAGACCTTGCTGAATCGCTCAAGGCCAAGGGCATTGTGCAGCCGATCCTGGTGCGTCCTGCTGCCGGTAAAACCAACCGGTTTGAGATCATTGCCGGCGAGCGTCGTTGGCGGGCTGCTCAGCGGGCAGGGCTTCACGAAGCACCGATCATCATCCGCGATGTAACCGATCAGGAAGCTCTCGAGCTGGCAATCATTGAGAATGTTCAGCGGGCGGATCTTAATCCGATCGAAGAAGCGATGGGTTATGAACAGCTGACCGCGGAGTTCAGTTATAGCCAGGGCGAACTTGCCAAGGTGATTGGCAAGAGCCGCAGCCATGTCGCCAACACTATGCGGCTTTTGAAGCTGCCGAATTCGGTAAAGGATTATCTGGCCGAAGGTTTGTTGACCGCCGGTCACGCCCGCGCGCTGATCACCGTTGAAGATCCGGCGGCCTTGGCCGAACTGATTGTCGAGAAAGGTCTGACAGTGCGCGATGCGGAAAAGCTCGCCCAAGATCCGGATGCCCTTGCCAAACTCAAAGGGGATAAGGCGCCGACCGAAAAGCCGCAAAAGGATGCCGATACCAAGGCATTGGAAAAACGGCTCACAGATACGCTGGGTTTGAAGGTCACCGTTGGTCACAAGCCAGGCAAAGAAACGGGTGACTTGAAAATCAAATACACCTCGCTCGAACAGCTCGATGAGATCTGCAAAAAACTTGGTGTTGAAGTCCGGTAAATTTCCTAAGATTTGAAACGTTGATGCCCTGTGGCGAAGCCGCAGGGCTTTTTTATTTGGCTGATCATGCTGACAGCTTTTTTGGCAATTTGTTCGTGGGGACGACAGAAAAATGAAGACCCAACGCATTTCCTATCGCCGGTCAACGGCTGACGACACACAGGCGGTTTTTGATCTCGTGACGGCGTCTGTTCGTCGGTTGGCACCCGTTCCTTATTCGCAGGAAGTTATTGATACCTGGATGGAGGGGCGCAAGGTGGAAGATTATCAGCCTGATTGTGTGCAGGGCCTGGTGTGGCTGGCTGAGGCCGGATACCGGCCAGTTGGGTTTTCTCAAGGGGAGCCCGGTGAGGTTAAGCGGCTGTTTGTGGACGCCAATTTTGTTGGTTTGGGCATTGGCGCCAGCCTGATGGAACGGGCGCTGGATGACGCCCGATCAGGTAACAAAAAGACCATCGTAATAGAGGCGACCTTGAACGCGGTGCCGTTTTACAAAAAATGGGGTTTCGGCGAGGTCAGTGAAGGTATTTTTCCCGGAAGGGAGGGGTTGCCTCCAATCCGGATCGTGCGCCTTACAGCCAGTTTTGGATAGGTCTCTTGAGCCTCAACTTTTCTGTCCCATCGGCATTGCGGTTTGGCAAAGACGAACCTGGGTAGGATCAATTCCTTTCCGACAAAGCCACGCGGACGGCCAGTCCGGCAAAGACCGATGCCAGAAGATACTGGCCGAGTTTTTTGAACCGGGTCTGGCGGCCGAAATGCTGGCGCAGACCATGGCTAAAAAGAACCACAGTTCCATTCACGATAAGCCCCGTTGCATTCAAGACTGTTGCCAAGACAAGAACTTGTAAAAGAACCGGTCCAGCTTCCATGTGGAGAAACTGCGGGAAGAGGGCGAGCATGAAGAGCGCCATCTTCGGATTCAGTATGTTGGTCAGAAAGCCTTGCAGGAAGATCCGCCTATGTTCGGTACGGGTGTTGGTGCCGGTCTCAAGTTTAAACGTTGCAGGTGGGCTTGTGACGGCCTTCCAGGCGAGAACTAACAAGTACCCGGCACCTGCCCAGCGAACCACCTCATAGGCCACTGGAACAGCAAGGAAAAGCTGCGACAGGCCAAGGCCCGCTGCAAGCGCGTGACAGTAACTTCCGACTGCAATGCCGGCATAGGTTAGGAAACCCGATGACCGGCCCTGTGTGACGCTTCTGGAGGCGATGAGAAGCATATCCGGTCCTGGGGTCGCGGTCAGGACTAGGCAGGCGGTGGTAAAAACGATGAGTGTGGAGAGATCCGGCATCTGAGGTTCCTTCTGTGAAGCCGGATTCTCTGAATAACAGTTTTTCTCAGATAAGCAACGCGTTATGGCAAACCGCTGCACATTGGTTCGTGGCTATCGGCGCTGGCTGCGGACGCGGGCGGCCCGACCAACGGTCAGAAGCGCTTCGGAGAGAACCGGGACACCGAGATTGTCGTTGAGGCGGGAAATGCGAGTTGCTTCGCTCAAGATCTCCATCGCCCTTTCCAGATCCTTTAGGGTCCAGATGCGCAGCTGTTGGGTGAATTTCGGTTTACGGCTGAAGAAGATCGGTGGGCGTTGACTGTCGACTACTTGCTGAGCGCTTCTTCCGTTATCAATTTCGATTCGCATCCGGTGCAGATTTTGAAAATGTTTCAGCGCTTGATTAGCGATTACAGAGGCTTTGGATCCGGCGTCGGTCAAACGCTCCAGGCCATGGTCTAGGGTCGACAAGTCGCCAACTGCGGCAGCGTCGATCAACTCGGAGGTTTCAAATGCCGATGCATCGCCGATGATAGCTTCGACATCTTCGCTGTCGATGCGTTCCTTTTGCATGGCATAAAGGCAGAGCTTTTTTAATTCACCCCGGCTGGCCATGCGGTCACCGCCCAAAAGACTGTGTAAGGCAGCGCGGGCTTCACGCGAGATGCTTAGGCCGGCTTCCCGGGTCTCTTCATCGATCAAATGGTCAATGCCCCGGTCATTGTCGGAATAACATGGCAGGGCGACCGCGCGCCTGTGCGGTTCAATGAGTTTTCTGAGGCCGACCCCTTTTTTAATGTCGCCAGCTTCCAGCACAACGAGCGTTTGCCAATCGTCGAGCTTCAAGACTGGATCCACGGACGGAACAAGGTTTTTGCCGCTCGCATCCTTGACCCAGACTATCCGGCGTCCGCCGAACAACGGCACGGTCAGCACTTCGTCGATCAGCCGGTCGCTGTCGGAACTGAGCTCAGAGGCATCTATCTTGATCAGGTTGAATGGATCGCTGTCGCCTTCAGACGCTTTTGTCACAAGACGGCTGGCACGCTCAGAAACCAGACCTGTGTCTGGCCCAAAAATCAGCACAACACCGCCTGCGTCCGGGGGATTGGCGACAAACCGGTCAATCTCCGCGGCTTTTAGCGTGGACACAGGCTTTTGCCTCTCAGGTTAGGAGCCTTGATGGGTTGCGAAATAACCCGCAATCCGCGCCGTGATGTCTTCCGCGACTGCCTTTGCGACACGTTCTTCGGCATCCCGTGAAGCCCGCAAGTTGGCAAAGCGCTGGTTGGAGAAGTCGAACGAAGCCGATTGGAACGACCGGCCGGTCATCAGGGTTTTCTCGGTTGCTAGATCACTCAGAACAAAAGACGCATTCATGGTGAGCGTATAGGCCGAAGGCACGTCGGAGAACTGTTCAACCGCGACTGAGGCCGTGCTTGTATCTTTTAAGACAACGAGCCGGTACTTTTTCGCAGGAGCACTGGTTCCGCGTTCGAAATTGAACGTCAATTCATTGTAAAGGGTTCTGGCGGGCACATCGGTGCCGATGGAGGCAATGTCAATTGCCGCCATCTCATCGGAGACGACCGCTGAGCCGCTTCCTGCGGTTCCAGCGGTACCGTACAGCGGGCGGATTTGACATCCGCCAGCGGTAAAGCCGAATGCAAGCAAGCCTGCCAGAACCAGGGTCCTGAAACCCCTGTCCGATTTGATAAACCGGTCAAACAACGACATTGACGATCCTTTGCGGCACCACAATCAGCTTCTTCGGCGACTTCCCGTCCAGCAGTTTCTGAACGAAATCCTGAGACAAGGTAGCTGCTTCGACCTCCTCTTTGGAAGCCTCTTTTGAAATAGTCAGCTCACCGCGTCGTTTGCCATTGACCTGAATCGGATAAGTAACTGTGTCTTCAGCCAGAAGCGCCGGATCTGCTTCCGGCCAAGCGGCTTCGGAAATTAGATTGTCATGGCCGAGCGCAGACCAGCACTCTTCCGCCAGGTGCGGCATCATCGGTGCCATCATCTGGACCAGATAGTCAACGGTTTCGCGAACCGCATATTCCTTACCTTTATCTTCAAGACCTTCATTGAACGCCTTGCTCAAGGTGTTGACCAGTTCATAGAGACGGGCCACCGCCCGATTAAAGCCGAGGCCTTCAAGATCATTGGAAACCGCTGCCAGCGTCTTGTGGGTCGCGCGGCGCAGATCTTCTGATTTTGCCGACATTGCCGGGACCGACGAACTGCGCGGCTCGGTCTTTTCCGTGATTTCGCCAATTAAGCGCCAGACACGCTGAACAAAACGCCACGCGCCTTGAACACCGTCTTCGGTCCAGATGACATCACGCTCTGGCGGGCTATCAGACAACATGAACCAGCGGGCGGTGTCTGCACCGTAGGTGTCGATAATGTCGGTCGGATCCACGGTGTTCTTCTTCGACTTCGACATTTTTTCGATCGAGCCGATGGCAACAGCGTCGCCGCTGTCCAGCATGGAGGCGGTCCGTTTGCCGTCGATTTCTTCGATCTTGATCTCCGCCGGTGACACCCATTCACCGTTTGCACCATCACCGCCGCGGCGGTAAGTTTCATGGGTGACCATGCCTTGCGTGAAGAGACCTTTGAACGGTTCCTTCAAATCCAGCGCACCAACTTTCTGCATGGCGCGGGTGAAGAAACGCGAATACAGCAAGTGCAGGATCGCGTGCTCAATGCCGCCGATGTATTGATCGACCGGCAGCCAGCCAGTGGCCGCATCCGGATCGGTTGGTTGATCGCAGTCCGGAGCCGTGAAACGGGCGAAATACCAGGACGAGTCAACAAATGTATCCATCGTGTCTGTTTCGCGCTTTGCCGGTTTGCCGCAGTTCGGGCAAGTGGTGTCGCGCCAGGTCGGATGCCGGTCAAGCGGATTGCCGGGTTTGTCGAAATTGATGTCGTCCGGCAGCTGAACCGGCAGGTTTTCATCTTTCTCCGGAACCACGCCACAGCTGTCACAGTGAATGACAGGAATCGGGCAGCCCCAATAACGTTGACGGGAAATGCCCCAGTCCCGCAGACGGTAATTCACCTGGCGTTCAGCCTGCGGAGTGCCGTCGACACTGATCGCTTCCAATTTCTCAGCGACAGCATTCTTTGCATCAGCAATGGACATGCCGTTCATGAAATCGGAATTGAAGATGGTGCCGTCGTCTGTATAGGCCTCATCACCAACGTCGAAGGTCTCAGGATCGGCGTCCTTCGGCAGCACAACTGGTGTAACCGGCAGGCTGTATTTGCGAGCAAAGTCCAGATCGCGCTGATCATGTGCCGGACATGCGAAGATGGCACCGGTGCCGTAGTCCATCAGGATAAAGTTGGCTACATAGACAGGCAACTCGATAGAGGCGTCCAGCGGATGTTTGACCCGCAAGCCCGTATCGATACCTTTTTTCTCTGCCTTTTCAATTGCTTCTTCAGAAGTTCCGACACGTCGGCACTCATCGATGAAGTCTTTCAGCTCCGGATTATTTTCCGCCAGTTTGACCGAGATCGGATGATCGGGAGACAGACCCATGAAGGACGCCCCGAACAATGTGTCCGGGCGTGTTGTGAAGATTTCCAGCGTCTGATCACCAGTCGGTGCGGCCTCAATGAATTCAAACCGAACCCGCAGGCCTTCGGAGCGGCCAATCCAGTTCTTCTGCATCAGGCGGACTTTGTCCGGCCAGCGGTCCAATGTGTCGATCGCCTCCAGCAGATCTTCCGAATAATCGGAGATCTTGAAGAACCACTGGGTCAGCTCACGTTGTTCGACCAAAGCTCCGGAGCGCCAACCGCGGCCGTCAATCACCTGCTCGTTGGCCAAAACAGTCATGTCGACCGGGTCCCAATTGACCTTGGCGTTCTTGCGGTAAACCAGATCGGCGTCCAGGAATTTCAAAAACAGCCGTTGCTGCTGTTCGTAGTAAGCCACGTCGCATGTGGCGAATTCCCGGCTCCAATCAAGCGACAGACCCATGATCTTGAGCTGTTCGCGCATGGCAGCGATGTTTTCGTAAGTCCAATCTTTTGGGTGGACCTTGTTCTGCATGGCTGCGTTTTCCGCCGGCATGCCGAACGCGTCCCAACCCATCGGATGCAGGACGTTGAAACCCTTTGCCCGTTTGTAACGCGCGACGACATCGCCCATCGCATAGTTGCGGACGTGCCCCATATGAATCCGGCCAGACGGATACGGGAACATTTCAAGCACATAATATTTGTCGCGGGGGTCGTCGTTGTGCGTGACAAAGACGTCCTTGTCGTTCCAGATTTTTTGCCAGCGCGCTTCAACTTCGCGCGCGTTGTACCGTTCCGTTGCCATCAAATGTGCCGTTTGTTCTTGCCGCCGGAGATCGCGGAAATCCTAGATGTGTGCTTGCGGGACAGTCACCAGAATTCAAGCCCGCGGTCAACATGTCAAAAGTGAACTGTTTCTACCCAGCTGTTTAATCCGCTCAGCCGGACCCGTAAAGCTATTGTGTTTCGGAATTTGATCCAGAATCACTGAGCTTGGTCATGCCATCGTCCCAGATCTTCATCATGTGGGGAGCATCCGGGTGTTTCCGGCTGAAAAGATGGGAAAACGATGCGGCTCGGAGCGGTACGGGCGTGAACCTATTGGATCGCCTGGGACTTGGTATCCTCTTCAGGCATTTGGCCATCCCATAACTCAAGCATTTTTTTGCCATGTGGATGGGTCTTACTGAACAGAATGTACAACGGGACCGTATGAATTGGCGGTGAATGGGTTATTTCCTCGGCAGCATCTCCCAAAAACTCCGCTTTTTGAATGATCCCTACGTCATCACCGTCGATGAATATGTCGGCTCGCTCATACTGGAGCATTGTCCAGGCTTGTGCTTCCGTGACCACCGTTTCGACGGTTACTTTGGCCTCTTCAAGCGGTTTTTCGTACCAATAGTTCTGAACTGCAACCACAGTCAGACCCCGTTCCCGGATCTCGTCGAAAGTTAAGGCGGGCAATCCGTCTGGAAACCGGTCTTTCCTGTAGAACATGACGAAATTGTTGGTCGTAATTGGCCGATCAGGTACAAAAAATCTCTTCGCCCGATCTTCAGTATAGACCCAGGGAAACGTCGCTGGGACCGATCCACCTTCAACCACTTTCATTGCTCGCCGCCACGGCATGAATTTGTACTCAGCAATGTGGCCTGCGCTGGCAAAGGCGTTGGTTATGGTGCGCGCGTGTGTCCCGTAATGCGGCTCATCTGATCCGACGTAAGGTGGCCACTCACCGACAGCAAATGTGAATGTTTCTGCGCGAGCCGGGTTAGCCGATTGGATCAAAACCAGCGCAATCAACGCAAATATCCAAAACCGGAGCTTCATGACAGCACCTACAACTTTGCTTCATATGCAGGGTACTGAAGAACAGTCGGTGAATCCACAATTTTGGAGATCAAACAGAGTAATCAATACTGTCAAGTTTAATTATGGTTATTGATCCTCAGTCCTGTTTCTTATCCGCTTTATGCTCCGAAACGATGTATTTTGTCGGACCAAAAATGCAGCTCCCAAATGTCGTACATGTGTTTTCCATCTGAATGGGCTTTACTAAAGAGCATATGACGCGGAACCTGATGAAACGGTGAGGAGTGAGATATCTCTGAAATGCTCTCGCCAAGGTGAGCTTTCATCTGCAATTTGCTGATATCTGGGTTCTAAATCAGGATATCAACTCGATCATGCAGCAACATAGTCCAGGCGTCTTTTTCTGTGATCGCTTAATGCGCAGTGAGGGTCTTTTGTTTGCTTTCAAACAGTTGCGCCAGCCGCGTATCCGCCATATGGAAAATCAAACTGTCACAACCGTGATTTCTGGGAGTATTTTATGAACACTGCTACGGACCGCCTTGCCAATGTCATGAACGATATTCGGGCAGCGGAAACCGAACACAGTCGTCCTAGCGGCTCTGTGACATTGATCGCTGTTTCGAAGACATTCGATGCAGAGGCGATCCGCCCGGCTCTGGTTGCAGGCCACCGGGTATTTGGCGAGAACCGGGTGCAAGAGGCTATGAGTAAATGGCCGGGTTTGCGGGAGGAGTTTGACGGTGTTGAGTTGCACCTAATCGGACCGCTTCAGTCCAACAAGGCCAAGGAAGCGGTGCAGACCTTTGATGTCATTCACACAGTAGACCGGCCGAAAATCGGCAAGGCGCTCAGGACAGAGATGGACAAACAAGGCCGCGATCTGCCCTGTTTCATTCAGGTCAATACCGGCGAAGAGCCTCAAAAAGCCGGCATCGCGCCAAAAGACGTTGACGCCTTCATAAAGGATTGTAAGGAAAACATAGGCCTGTCGATTGTGGGCTTGATGTGCATTCCGCCGGTCGATGAGGCGCCCGGTGAACACTTTGCGCTTTTGGAAAAAATCGCTTCGCGGAACGGCCTGTCTCAGATCTCCATGGGCATGTCCTCGGACTATCAAACCGCCGTTGGCTTTGGGGCAACCCATGTACGCGTCGGCTCGGCGATATTCGGATCCCGCGATTATACTTGATCAGGTTGCCGCCGCAATCCAGGCAAATATCGCTATTTTTGACAATAATTTGACCTTGGAGTGACCAGACGGAAAGGTCGGTCACAACATTGCCCTGACACTTCCTTTACGCGGCCATTTCGCCGTCTGGTTTGGGACCGAGTGTTTCTCCCGCTCCGGTTCACCGGCCATAGGGGTCTGGTGGAGCGACGGGGCACACGACCAAAACTGGAGGTCAAATTATGTCCAAGACTTTTGCAGCTGCCGTTCTGATCGGCACTCTGACTGTGTCTTCTGCAGCTCTTGCGGAAGGTATTTCCTTTCAAAAGGCGGACAGCAACCAGGATGGGTTCCTAAGCTTTGACGAAATCACCGTCGTAATGCCGGACATGTCCGAAGAGGTTTTCAAGACTGCCGACGTCAATCAGGACAATCTCCTGGATCCGGCAGAATTTGAGGCTGTTCAGCCTTAAGCGTTTGGGCGGGTAGCCCTTCTTAGACCGCAGAATGTGGTCGACCCGCCCATCACGGACCACCGCTGGAAGGTCACGCCGGCGGTGGTTCTGTTCCGAAAGTTTTCAGGCCTTCCAGGCTTTCCGGATGCGTTCGCGCAGATCGCTCATCCGGTCTACTGGTTCATTGGCAAAAACAAATCTCAAATAACGCCCGGCCCGGTCTTCTTGACCCCAGTCGGTCATGGGCGTTGCAGCTATGGCGCTATCGTCGAACAGTTTTTTCGAAGCGTCTTCGGGTTTTAGCCCCATAGCCACCGTATCGATCAGCAGCGACCAACCGCCATCGGGGATCACCACAGGAAGATCCTTCATTTCTGATAGGATATGGTTCCGGCGGGCCCTCCATTCTGCGGTTGCAGCCGCAACGCCATCGTCGTCAGTCGTCAGGGCGGCGGCGGCACCGGGCATGGCGATGCCGACTTGGCAGACTACATTTGTCAGACTGACAAGGCCGATGTCGTTCATGATTTTTTTGGGGCCCACCACCCAGCCGACCCGCCAGCCGATCATCCGGTATTCCTTTGAAACAGACCCGACCGTGATCACGCGCTCGGCCATACCATCAAAAGATGCCGGATGGAGAACCGGTTCGCCGGTGAACAGGATCCGCTCCATGGCCGCATTATGTACGATCCAGGCATCGGCATTTTCTGCTGCCGACACGATCGCCTGCCATTCTTCCCGCGTATGAACGATCCCGCTTGGCATCGACGGGCTCATGGTGACGATCGCCTTGACTTTCGGATTGATGGCATCCTCCAGCGCGTTGAGGTCGAGCCGCCAGCGGTTATCCGTAACGGTGAGCGGAATGAGCTTCGGGATGCCGCCGGACAGATGGATCCTGTTCAATAGACCAGCATAGGCCGGATCAGTGATAATCACTTCATCGCCCGGTTCAATCAGAGCCAGCAAAGAATTCAAAACGCCGGAGAGACCGCCGGCAGACACGATGCATTGGCTGTCGGCATCATAAGCAACACCTGTTGTTTTTGAGACCCGGTCTGCTGCGGCCCGGCGCAGGTCATGAGTCCCGAGAAACGGGAGATAGCTGTTGGCATCGTCTCGTGTGATGGCGGCGATTGTGGCGTCGATTGCTGCTTTTGGCGGAGCGATGTCCGTATCCAGATTTTCAAGGCGCAGCATTTCCGGATTTGCGATGGCGTCCGCCGCGTTTCCCATCCTGTCGACCCCGATACCCGGAATATTGGCTAGCCGTGAAACCATGTTAGTATCCTTTATCTTAAATTGGATCCAATTATGGAAATTGATAGACAGAATAGGATTTGTGTGTCAAGCCGATGATTGCTAAAGGAGGCAAATGAGCCAAGCACCCTTGAAACGCGGCGACCGTGCGCAGGACATTGAAAACAAAATCCGGGAGGGCATCATTTCCGGGACCTATGCGCCTGGAAGTGCGCTGCGGCAGGAAGAACTTGCGCAACAATTTGAGGCAAGCCGGATGCCGATCCGCGAGGCTTTGCGCGCCTTGAGCGTAGAAGGCCTGGTTCAGCTGGTGCCGAACAAAGGTGCTGTCGTTGCACCGATCAGCGCGGCGGAACTCAGAGAAAATTTCGAAATGCGGGAGGCAGCGGAAACTCTCGCGATCCGCCTATCGGTCCCGCATCTATCCAACGTTCAGATAGATAAAGCCGCGCAAATCGAAAGGGACATCAAAGGTGCCGGAATTGCCGAATATGGGGCGCTCAACAAGGCATTTCATTGCACTCTTTATGCTCCAGCCCAGCGGCCGCGTTTGTTGGCGCATATTCAAAGTCTGCACGATCTAGCTGAACGCTATCTGCGTTTCACTCTGAAATATTTTGACTATCAACCAAAATCGGCTGAGGAACATGACGCAATTTTGCAGGCCTGCTACCAGAGAGATGCGAAAGAAGCCGAGAGATTGACTTCCAAACACATCACTGAGGCGGGGAGTATCCTTGAAGAATATCTGGCCAATCATTAAATTTTTAGAATTAAATAAATAAGTCAAAATACTCGTAGGTCCGGTAAAAGCAATATGTATATTGTTAAATGTCAGTATTTTTTCTCGATTAATCGAGTTTGATCTATAGTTTTAAAGAAACTTTCGAAAGCTGTTCAAAAGCAGAGTAAAGCTAAAAGGCCTTAAAACATTAGAAAAAATCAACAAACTTGGGTCAAAAGTACAACTTGAATAGCCTTGCAGTGAGTTGACCCCAACAAAACTGTTTGCAAAACTCCTTCCAAATAACAAAAAGAAATTTCAATGGGAGGAAAATATGAAAGCATTTACGTGGGCTCTTGGAGCCGCGATGGCACTTGGTTTGACCGCCGGGTCATCTTTTGCCGCAGACACCACCTTGCGGATATCGCTGCAGCTGCCGCTGAAAAGCCACCTCGGCCAGAACTTGGTTCTGTTCAAGGAAGAGGTGGAGAAAAACTCCAACGGTGAAATTGCGGTCGAAATTTACGATTCCGCGCAGCTTTATAAGGACAAGGAAGTTCCGGCTGCGGTCGGCTCCGGCGCCATCGAAATGGGCGTCGCGTCCCTCACCCGTTATGTGGGCGACATCCCAGCCGTCGACATTTTCTATCAGCCGTTCCTGTTTGACAGTGAAGACAAAGTCCGCGCAGCTGTTGCTCCGGGATCTTCCGTACGCGGACCGCTGGATGAAGCCATCAAGGGCACCGGATCAACCGTGTTGTGGTGGCAGGCCTATGGCGGTGCGATCATGCTGTCGAACGGTGGTCCGATCAAAACCCCTGAAGATATGAACGGCAAGAAGGTCCGGGTTTTCGGCAAAACACTGGGTGATTTTGTCACCGCCGCAGGAGGCGCGCCGACCCTGATTTCCGGTTCCGAGCAGTATCTTGCGTATCAGCGCGGCACGGTCGACATCGGCATGACCGGTGTTTCCGGCGTGAAATCCCGCAAGCTCTGGGAAGTGATGGACACCATCACCGTCACCAACCATGCAGACATTGAGTTCATCGTCGTCGTGAACACCGATTTCTGGAACGGGTTGTCCGACGCCCATAAGTCTGTCATTCAGGCCGCCGCCGTAACTGCAGAAAACGATGTCCGGGACCGCGTCTCTGAGATCGAAGCTGGTGCTTATGCAGCCGCGGAAGAAAACGGTATGACGGTCTACAAGCCATCTGCTGAAGAAATCTCTGCCTGGAAAGCCGTCAGCCAGCCGGTCTATGACGCCTATGGCGAAAAGGCTGGGGATCTGGGCAAACAAGTCATGGATGCGGCCAGCAAGCTTTAGGGAATGCTTCTAGTTGTTTGGTCGCGCTCGTCCCGACCAGACTCTTGGTGACTGGGGCTGATTAAAATTGGTCCCTGTGTTGTCATCCCTGCGCAGGTAGGATCCAGTAACCTCTTGAAGTGGTTATCTTCTCCGGTAATTCCTCTCACGGAGTACTGGATCTCGGTCTTGGGACCAGAGCGCCAAACCGGGATGATAATTGAGAAGCAAACGAATTTGGCTGACTATCTGGGCGGTCGATTTGCCGCCCAGTCTTTCCTTTTCAAACCCGTTATCTGGGATTTCTCATGAAGGCCTATGCGACCCTCCTGATGGCGCTCGCCTGGATTGCTGCGCTCTTGTTTGTTCTTGCCGGCGGCATGCTCACCTTTGAGGTCACCGCTCGCTACCTGTTTGTCGCGCCGACGATCTGGGCAGCGGAATTGTCTCAGCTCAGTTTGATCTGGGGGTCTATGATCGCGATGCCTTGGCTACTCGGCGCTGGGCGGCACATTGCCGTCGACGCCGTAACCAACCAGCTCGGCCCCGGCGCACAGCGCATTTGCCAGGGACTTGCTATGATTTTCGTCGCTGGCTTCAGCGCTATCGTTGCCTGGAAAGGCGCCGGAATATTCTACGATTCCTTTGAGCGCGGGCGGACCACCGGCTCGATGCTGGACTTGCCGACCTGGGTGTCGGAACTCGCAATCCTCGTCGGTTTTGGACTTTTGTTTCTGCAGGCCGTGATTGAGCTGACAAAAGCGGTCAAAGGACCGGTTTCTCTAAGTGGAGCCGGACATTGACCACGATCCTTATTCTCGCAGCTCTTTTCACGCTGCTTCTCATCCGTGTGCCTGTTGCCTTCACACTTGGCGGTCTCGGACTTGCCTTGCTTCTACTCGGCGGTTTCTCGCCGCTGATGGCGCCGCAGGCGATCCTGTCGACCCTCGATGGTTTCATCCTGCTCGCAGTACCGTTGTTCCTCTTGATGTCCAACATTTTGCTGAAAGGCGGTGTCGGCAAGGATCTTTTCGCCGCTGTGCATGCCTGGGTTGGCCATTGGCCAGGTGGATTGGCCGTGGCGACCATCGTCTCTTGCGCAATCTTTGCGGCGATCTCCGGCTCATCGGTCGCGACAGCGGCCACCATCGGCACGGTTGCGATCCCGGAAATGATCAGCCGGGGTTATGAGAAGAAATTCGTCTACGGCCTTTTGGCAGCTGGCGGCACGCTCGGCATTCTGATCCCGCCATCAATCCCGATGATCGTCTACGGCTTTGTCACCGAACAATCGGTGATCGCGCTGTTTCTGGCTGGCATTGGCCCGGGTTTGTTGCTGGTCGCGCTCTTCATCGCCTTTGCCATGATCTACGCCCGCTGGTTTGGCGGATATACGCCGGAACCCGCGGCCAGCGGCCGGGAACGCCTAGAAAGCACGATCCGCGCCCTGCCCTCGATGGTTTTGGCTGGCGTCGTGATCGGTGTCATCTACACCGGGATCGCCACCCCGACAGAGGCAGCCGCTATCGGCTTTGCGGTCGCGTTGTTGATCACAGGTCTTTACCTGCGCACCCTCACCTGGCAAGGCCTCAAGGAAGCCGCCTTTGAGAGCATGGTGACCACGGTTGCGATCCTTCTGATTGTCGCGGGTGCCAAAGTCTTCGGCAAGGCGATTACGCTCTACCGGATTCCGCAGGAAATATCGGTGTTTATCGGCCAGAACATCGACACGCCGCTCGCCTTCATTCTGGTGGTCTCGGTCGTGCTTTTGATCATGGGGCTCGTTTTCGAAGCGCTCTCCATGGTCTTGATCATGACGCCGGTCCTGCTTCCGGCCGCGATGGCGCTGGGCTTTGATCCGATCTGGTTCGGCGTCTACATGGTGGTGATGGTCGAATGTGCGTTGATCACGCCGCCGGTGGGGCTCAATCTTTATGTCATCCAATCTGTCGCGCGCTCCAGCCTGTCGGATGTTTCCAAAGGGGTCCTGCCCTTCCTAGTTCTGATGTTATTGAGTGTTGTTGTGCTCTATCTCTGGACCGATCTGGCGCTCTACATACCGTTTAAACTCTAAAGGATGTTCCATGCCGTCTCCGGCTGACAAACTCCGCGCTCTTCTGGCGCAAGAATCTCTCAATGTGATGCCCTGTTGCTTCGACGCGCTTTCGGCAAAGCTGATCGAACAGGCCGGTTTTGGCCTGACCTTCATGTCCGGCTTTGCGACCTCCGCCTCAAGGATCGGTCAGCCGGATTTGGGGCTCATGTCCTATGCCGAAGTGCTCGACCAAGCGCGTAATATCACCGATGCAATTGAGATCCCGCTGATCGCCGACGGCGACACCGGATATGGCAATGCGATGAACGTGCGCCGGACTGTGACCGGTTTTGCCAAGGCGGGTGCGGCAGCTGTGATGATCGAAGACCAGCTTGCGCCAAAACGCTGCGGTCACACGCCGGGCAAGGCCGTGGTTTCTCGTGAAGAAGCCTTTGACCGGATACGGGCAGCACAAGATGCCAAGGACGCCGGTGCTGACATTCTGATCCTCGCCCGCACGGACGCCCGGCATGATCACGGGTTATCGGAAGCGATTGACCGGGCTGGGAAATTCAAGGAGCTCGGCGCTGACATTCTGTTTGTCGAAGCGCCAAAGACGGTCGAGGAAATGCAAACCATCTGCCGTGAATTGCCCGGACCGAAGATGGCCAATATCGTGGAAGGCGGGGAAACCCCGGAACTTTCGCACAAGGAACTTCAGGATATCGGTTTTTCGATTGCCGCCTACCCCCTCACCTTGATGGCGAGTGCCATGCAGGCGATGACCGGAACATTGGCCAAGCTGAAGGCAGACGCGGACCGGACACCGGATCTGATGAATTTCTCCGAGCTGCGCGAGCGTATTGGCTTCAACGACTATTATGACCTGTCTTCCAGGTATGAGACGTCCAAGCGGGATTGATTACCTTCGAATTGGCGTTGGCCGTTATTGAATGACAGTCATGTAGTCTCGAAAAGAAAAAAGCGCGGTCCCGGAAGACCGCGCTTTCAAAAAGTTGCTTTGCTTCAGCTTCAAGCAGCCAGAGCGCCTTGAGCCTGATCGACCAGAGCCTTGAAGGCTTCCGGCTGGCTGATGGCGAGTTCTGACAGAACCTTGCGGTCGACTTCAACGCCAGCCTTGTTCAGGCCGTTGATGAAGCTGCCGTAGGTCATGCCGTGCTGGCGGGTTGCCGCGTTGATGCGCTGGATCCACAAAGAGCGGAAGTTGCGCTTCTTGGCCTTGCGGTCGCGATAAGCGTATTGACCCGCTTTCTCGACGGCCTGCTTGGCGACGCGGATGGTGTTCTTGCGGCGGCCATAGTAACCCTTGGCAGCCTTCAAAACTTTTTTATGACGAGCGTGGGCGGTAACGCCCCTTTTGACGCGTGACATCTAGGTGATCTCCTTAAAAGGCTGGCGTTATGCGTACGGCAGGAACTGCTTCACGATCTTTGCATCCTGATCGCTCAGCGTGGTGGTGCCACGGGCGTTCCGGATGAACTTGTTCGTGCGCTTGATCATGCCATGGCGCTTGCCGGCCTGTGCGGTTTTCACCTTGCCGGTTGCAGTCACTTTAAAGCGCTTTTTAGCGCCGGACTTCGTCTTCAGCTTGGGCATTTTGCATCCTTTCTTTGGTGTGCCTGCAAGCAAGCACTTCATTGTTGGTGCATTCAGAGCCGACACGGCATGCCCTTGGTTGTTTCGACCTGCCCATACATCAAGATGCAAAAAGACAGCCCAAAACGAGCCGGACGACTCTGGACCGGGCGCTTATATGGGAGGTTTTAGGCAAAAGCAACTGGAATCCCGGCAGAAACAAAGGATTCCATGTCGATCCGCCGTGCAATTTTGGTTCTGTCAGATTACAGCAATGTTATGCAGCCAATCTCGCTGATTGTTTTGCCGACTTTAGCCGGTCCTCAAACTGCTCGGGTGCGCTAGTTGCCGTGCCCTGAATATTGATGAATTCGATCTCTTTGATTCCGAGGAACCCCAACAGAAATTCCAGATAGGGCTGGACAAAATTCGCTGCCGCAAAGGGTTCACCGTCCAAATACCCTTCAGAGCCATAAGTGCAGACAATCACGGCGCGCCGGGCATTGACGAGGCCGCGAAACCCGGTCTCATCCATTGAGAACGTATGGCCGATCCTTGAAATCTGATCGACCCAGGCCTTGAGGGCAGCTGGAATGGTGAAATTGTAGATCGGAACTGCCAGAAGCAGGGTATCGGCATCCTGCACTTCTTTGATGAGTTCATCGGACAGCGCTGTGGCGGCTTTTTGTTCGACAGACAATTCATCCTGCGGTGCATAGAAACCCTCAATGGTTTTCTGCGCAATGAATGGGATCGAGCCATCGGCCACATTCCGGGTGATGACTTTGCATCCCGGGTTCTTCTCTCGGAACTCGGCTTCAAACACTTCGGCAATGGCCGCCGAATGAGAACCTTCCAAACGAGAACTTGAATTGATGCGGAGCAACTGGGTCATGAATTTGTCTCCTGACTGCGTGACCAAGACGACTTAAATTCATGCGGCATTTAGAAAAATAGATCGAATTACACCGTAGCCATGCGTAATATGCACGAATGGAACTTTCGACACTCAAAACGGCGCTCTTGGTTCGTGACCTTGGAAGCTTTGCCGCTGTCGCCCGGCTCTTGGATCTGGATGCGTCCAGTGTCTCCCGTGTGATCGCACAACTGGAGCAAGACATCGGCTTCCGTCTGTTCCAGCGCAGCACCCGCAGTCTGGCCCCCACCGGCGAGGGCGAACTTTATCTCAACCGAATTGCACCCCTGGTGGAAGAGCTGGATGCGGCCGGTGAAGAAGCGCGGACGACAGCGGTATCCCCACGCGGAACTCTACGGATGACCGCAAGCATTTCTTTTGTTCAGGAGTGTCTGATCCCAATCCTGCCGGAGTTCCGGCAAAGATATCCCGATATCGACATCGAACTTCTGGCCTCTGATGCAAATCTCGACTTACGGGCTGATGGCATAGATTTGGCGGTCCGCTTCGGGTCGATGCCCAAGGGTGACTGGATCGTCGCCAAGCTGATGACCACCAGTTACCGGGTCGTGGCGTCACCGGGGTATCTGGAAACCGAGGGGCCAATGACCAATCCAGATGACCTCTCAAACAGGGAATGCATCTGTTTTGCCATTCCGGGCTTCCGGACCACTTGGCAGTTCCGGAAAGACGGCATGCAGCCGGTTAGTGTGCCAGTTGGAGGTGCGACAGTGATCTCCAATGCCTTGTCGATCCGCTCCGCCACCCGTCTCGGCATGGGCGTGGCCCTGTTGCCCATCATGCTGGTTGAGAGGGATCTGAAGCGCGGAACCTTGGTGGATGTATTTCCGGACTATGCTTGCGCGGCCGCTACTTTTGAAACAGCGGCCTGGCTGGTTTATCCCAGCCGGTCCTATTTGCCCCAGAAAGTCCGGGTGATGATCGATTTCCTGAAAAAGCATTACGGGCGGCCAGTGACCTGACCGCCCAAATATTTTTTAAGCGTTTACGTCAACGACGACGCGGCCCTTGACCTGACCTTTTAGGATGTCCTTGCCGAGACCCGGAAGATCTTCCAGGGTTGCCGGCTGGATCATGCCGTGCAGCTTGTCGAGCGGCAGATCCTTGGCGATCCGCTGCCAGGCGCGGACACGGTCGTCGTAAGGGCGCATGACGCTGTCGATACCCAGCAGGTTGACGCCGCGCAGGATGAACGGAATGACGCTGGCCGGAAGATTTGCCCCACCAGCAAGGCCAATGGTGGCAACGGAACAACCGTATTTCATCTGACCCAGGATGCGGGCGAGCATTTCGCCGCCAACGGCATCAATCGCGCCGGCCCAGACCTCTTTCTCCAATGGACGCTTGATGGTTTCGGCAACATCATCCCGCGGGACGATGGCGCTTGCGCCGAGGGATTTCAGGTAGTCCCAGGTGCTTTCGCGGCCGGTGACTGCATGGACTTCATAGCCGAGGTTTGCAAGAATCGCGACGGCGACAGAGCCAACGCCGCCCGCTGCGCCCGTGACCAGAACCGGCCCGTTTTCCGGTTTCAGGCCATGGTCTTCCAGTGCCATGACGGCAAGCATCGCTGTGAAACCGGCGGTGCCGACCGCCATTGCATCGCGGGTGGTGAGGCCATCCGGCAACGGCACCAGCCATTCGCCCTTGACGCTGGCCTTTTGGGCATAGCCGCCCCACCAGACTTCTCCGACGCGCCAGCCGGTCAAAACGACCTTGTCGCCCGGTTTGTACCATTCGTCAGAAGACTCTTCGACAGTGCCGGCAAAATCGATGCCCGGAACATGCGGATAGTCCTTGACGAGACCGCCACCTGGCCCGACACAGAGACCGTCCTTGTAGTTCAGCGTTGAATACTCAACGGCGACGGTGACATTGCCGTCCGGCAGCTGGTTCTCGTCGATTTCCTTGACGGCGGCGCTGGTTTTGCCTTCGTCGTTCTTGTCGACCACAAGGGCTTTGAAAGTCATGTGAAATTTCCTCGTTATACGGTTTCACTGGCGAGTGTCCGGGCCTCTTGCCGCAGGACAAATTTCTGGATCTTGCCGGTCGCCGTCTTCGGCAACTCGGTGAAGACGATTTTCTTAGGCCGTTTGAAGCCAGCCATGTTTTCCCGGCAGAAGGCGATCAGGCTGTCTTCGGTCTCTGGGCTGCCGTCTTTAAGTTCAACAAAGGCGCAGGGGACTTCACCCCATTTTTCGTCCGGCAGGGCAACTACAGCTGCGAGGACTACATCCGGATGACGATGCAAGACCCCTTCGACCTCGACGGACGAGATGTTTTCGCCGCCGGAGATGATCACATCTTTCAAGCGGTCGCGGATCTGCACATAGCCATTTTCATGTCGCACGGCGGCATCGCCGGATTTGAAATGGCCGCCGGAAAAGGCCTCGTCGGTCGCGTCCCGGTTCTTGTAGTAGCCTTTCATGACTGTGTTTCCGCGAATGACGATCTCGCCCTGCGTTTCGCCGTCCCAAGGAACCGGTTCACCGGTCTCGCGATCAAAGACATCGACGCTTTCGGTCATCGGGAAGCCAACGCCCTGCCAGGATTGCAGTTCCGCCTGTTCGTCAGCGGACAGGTTGTCCCATTCTTCGCGCCATAGGCACTGGGCAACATGGCCATAGGTTTCGGTGAGGCCATAGACCTGCATCACCTCAAAGCCGAGCGCCTTGGTGGCGGCGAGAACCGTTGCTGGCGGCGGGGCGCCGGCAGTCATGATTTTCACCGGACCTGGTAACGGTTTGCGATCCTCTTCCGCTGTATTGACTAACATGGAGAGTACAATCGGTGCGCCACCCAAATGGCTGACCCCATGTTCATCGATCAGGTCAAAGACCGCCTTTCCGGTCACTTGCCGGATACAGATGATGGTCCCTGCCATTAGTGTCATGGTCCAGGAATGGCACCAACCGTTGCAGTGGAACATCGGCACGGAATAAAGATAGACCGGATTGCGCGGCAGCTCCCACGCGATCGGCGTCCCCATCGCCATGAGATATGCACCGCGATGGTGATAGACCACGCCTTTGGGCCGCCCGGATGTGCCGGATGTGTAGTTCAGCGCAAGCGCTTGCCATTCATCGGCCGGGCCTTGCCACGGAAACTCTGGATCGCCGCTACCGACCAGATTTTCAAACATCTCGTCGCCGATCGCGTCCCCCCCGGGCCCGTCAGGATCGGCAATGTTGATGACGGGAAGAACCTTGCTGTTGATTTCAAATGCTTTTGAAATCACCCCGGAAAACGCCGTATCGGCGATTACCAATTTGGCGTCGCTGTGATCGAGAATATAGGCGATGGTTTCCGGTTCTAGCCGGGTGTTGATGGTGTTCAGCACTGCGCCGGTCAACGGCACGGCGTAGTGCAGCTCAAACAGTTCCGGGGTGTTGGCGGCCATGACCGACACCGAATCGCCAAGCCCAATACCCTTTTGTTTCAAGCTGGACGCAATGCGCTGGACACGATCCTTTACGTCTGACCACGTGTACCGCCGCTCGTTATAGACGACGGCGAGCCGGTCTGGAAACAGCGCGGCTGTACGCTCTAGAAATGACAACGGCGACAGAGGCACATGATTTGCTGTTTGTGGCGGTAGGGCGTCGTAGTGATCGCGCATATCAGTCGTCCTGATTTGAGAACGGCGTTTCCCAAACGGTCGCGGACCGTATTCCGTCCGGCGTTTCAACTTGAACTTTGGTACCGTCGTCCCAATGAGTCATGCGTACCATGCCGATGGCAACATTTGTCCGGAAATCCGGTGAATAGGCAGCTGAACTGATGGTTCCGACTTTACGCCCGCCACCAATGATGGGCCAGAGCTCGTCACAAGACGGAACGGGGTCCCCATCGATGGCAAGGCTGCGGATTTGCCGAACCGGGCCTTCCACTGCAACACGCAGCAAAGCGTCCCGGCCAACACAGCCGATCGCTTTTTGGGTCTGACAGAATTTGCCCAAACCGCATTCATGGGGTGTGTTGTTGCGGGTCATGTCATTGCCATAGGACAACAACTGACTTTCAATCCGTTCAATTAGGTTTGGGCAACCGGCCCGGATGTTCATCTCCTCACCGGCGTCCATGAAAGCGTCCCAGATCGGTTCGCCCCATTTGGTTCCATCGACATATAGCTCAAAGCCACCCTGTTTGGAGTAACCAGAGCGGGCGAGAACCATCCGTTGGCCTTCAAACTCGACGTAGTCATAGTGGAAGAAACGGATGGACCGGATGCGCTCGCCGAAAACCTTGGCGACCAGGTCTTCCGCTTTTGGGCCCTGAATTGCCAACGGCGAGACATCTGGCTCGTCGACATCAACCTCCAGACGGAAGGCATGAGCAAGACCCTTGATCCAGAACAGTAGGTCGCTGTCCGCGACCGAGACCCAGTATTTGTCATCGGCCAGTTTGGTCGTGACGGGGTCGTTGAGCATGCCGCCTGTCTCGTCGACCATGGGTGTGTAGTAACATCGGCCCGGTGTCATCTCCGATAGGTCCCTGGGCGTCAGCATTTGCGCCAGACGCCCGGCGTCCGGTCCCCACAATTCAACCTGGCGTTCACAAGACACATCCCAAAGCTGGACGTGATCTTTCAAATGCCGGTAGTCCTCTTCCACCGACTGAAAGACAGTCGGAAGAAGCATATGATTGTAGACGGTGTAGGCTTTTACACCGGCTTCGTGCACACGGCGGGAAAACGGAGTTTTGCGCGTGCGCCGGGAGACAGACAGAGACGGGACCTGCATGTCAGCTCTCCTTATGCGGCCTGTTCGGCCGCTGGACCAGACCAGTCGATCTGGCAGATTTCCGCGCTGCGGCCGTCGAAATCCCAGACCCGGCCATAAGCGCGGACACGGCCCTGTGTCGCGGTTGCAACGGTGATGTCGGAGCCCATCCAGTATTCGGTGTTCTTCACCACGATGTCTTCGTCCGGATCGGACCCGCCGACAGGCACAACCTCGCCCTTGATCGCCTTGCCGACGATCAGACGGCGCTTTTTACCTTCGTTTTCGTAGGATACTGGTGCGCGTTCCGCGCCGAGGAATTCGCTGACCAGAACCTTGAAGAGGCCGGTTGTGCCCTTGGCCTGACCGGAGAAGATCTTCAGAAGACCGTCATAGGCAGCATCGGAAGCTCGATCGTCGATGTATGCGGCGGCTTTCCAGTTGCCACGCGCCATCAAGCCCGGGATTTCAAGTACCAGACCGACGTTCAGGCCAGATAGGTCCTCGCCCATATAGTGGCCTTCGTCGATGCGCACACCGGCCCACGCCTGACAGTAGCCTTCAGTCGGTGCGTGTTTGCCGAGCGACACCACGCAAGGGCAAAAAACGGTGCAGTTACAGTTGAGGATCAATTCCCCGCGGATGGCCCATCCGGTCATTTCTCTCTCCATTTATAGGTGTTTTATAAGTTCTGTTGTGAGTGTCAGGATTGCAGCTCCGAGCAGTGCGAAGCCAACGGGAGCGGTGAGATAGCGGCCGAGCTGCGGCAGCTTTTCAAACGTCATCAGCACCATGGCGAGGCCCATGAAGGCGAGGTTCATGGTGCCCGCGACAAAGGCGAGCAGCATCAGGGCCCAGCAGCAGCCGAGGCAGACGGCGCCCAAATGCAGGCCCATGCGGAACGCGCCGGAAAGCCCGTCCTGCCATTTGCCCATGAAGAACATCAGCGGGCTATGGCATTGGTTGAGGCAGGCTTCCTTCAGTTTGCTGAACTGATACGCGCCGGCGAGCGCCAGAAGTGTGGCGGTCAGATAGACTTCAGAGCTGCGGCCGAACGGATCGAGCCAGCCTTGCGTATCCAGTGCGGCCTGAAGCAATGCGGCGGGGATCGAAAAGCCGATCCAGACAAGCAAGTATCCGGAAAGGAGAGCTGCAAAGCCAGACATGCTGGCGCCCTGCGTGTGGGTCAAATCCAGATAAGTTTTCAAGGCAGGGGCAATGGTCGGCGCCATCATCGCCAGCGACATCAGGCTCCACATGGCGATCAGGCCTGAGAGGCTGGTTTCCGCCGCCGGGCGGCACAGCGAGGCAAGGTAATCCAGGCCAACGGCCTGCCAGCCTTGTGGCAGATCCAAATTTGGCTGCATCAGGAACAAGGCTGCCCACGCGCTCAAGACCGCAACAAAAAACGCGATCCAGGCCACTTGGCGCCGGTCAAAAGCATGAAGGGCGATTTGCACCCAATGTCCTCCCAGTTTGTTGTCAAAAAGGCTGCTCGCATTAAATGCAAAAGTCAAATATTTAATTGTCAGACATTTAAAATAATTACATTGACCCTGTTCCTGTACGCGACCTAGTCTTGTAGAAATGTCCGCAATTGGCTCGCGGGGCACAAAAGGAGACACCATTGGCAATCGAATACCAGGCGATCCGCAAGGAGGGGCTGTCGACCCAGATTGCCAATGCGATCCGCAAAGCCATCATGGATGGTGCCCTCAGTGTTGAAGAACGATTGCCGAGCGAAACAGAGCTGGCCGACAGGTTTGGTGTCTCGCGGGCAACGGTACGAGAAGCCATGAAGCGGCTCGCAGCTCAAAACCTGATCCGCTCCGAACGCGGAGCATCCGGTGGGGCCTTCGTCAACCGGATCACCTTTGATGAAGCGCGTGACGATCTGGTCAGTACAACCCGGTTGTTGATCGGTATGAACGACATCCCCTTCGAAGATGCCATCGAAGCGCGTTACCTTCTGGAAGCATCTTGTCTGCCGCTTGCCTGCGAAAACCGCGGCGATGAAGATCTCAACGCGATGTCAGACGAGATTGCTCTCCAAGGCGGCGATCTTTCGGATGAAGATTTCTGCGATTCCGACGTCCGCTTTCATTCTACGATCGCCAAGGCGACCGGAAACCCGCTGCTGATGTTTCAGGTGGCCGGAGCCATTGAAGCAATGCAGCCCTTGATGAATATGTTGGTCTATCGCTTGCGCGACAAGAAACACATTGCCGGTTTGCATGGGCAAATGCAGGCGGCGTTGAAAGAGCAGGATGCAGCGGCCGCCCAGACAATCCTTGATGAGATCGCCGCATATACCCGCCAGCTAGCGGCCCTGCGGCGCAAACCGAAGGACTGACACCTTAGTTTAAAACCCTGCCGCCGTTGATCCATTCATTTGCCTATTTCGTAAACCGATCGGCACCTTATTGGGAGCAACAGGGTGATAACTGTCTACTACGATGGCAAATGCGGCCAGTGTTCAAAAGAAATCAGTTTTTTCAAACGCCGCACGCCAAAACAATCAATCGTGTGGCATGACATTGCCCACGATCCGGACCCGCTGGCTGACACGGGCCTTAGTCAGGCGGATGCGCTGATGTTCATGCATGTGCGTGACGCGGATGGGGTTATGCAGACCCAGGTTGATGCCTTTATCCTGCTTTGGCGGCAATTTGCCGGCTGGTCCTTGCTCAGCCGGTTTGTTGCCCTTCCTGGCGTCTATCATCTGGCCGGTGTTCTTTATCGTTCTTTCGCAAAAGCCCGTTTCAACCGCTATCCGCATTGCCGGGCGAGTCTGGACCAGGCGTGAGCCTGCGAGCTACGTACTCTTATCGGCGGTCAGCTGGTCCAAATGTTTTTCGACCTCGGTGATCACAGCCTTGGAGGTCGGCCTGGCCGGGGTTGCGAACCAGGCGACCAAAGCGCCGTCAGGTCCGATCAGATACTTGTGAAAGTTCCAATTTGGGCGGGCTAGGCTGCCGAGTTCCCGCACGGCCCATTGGTAAAACGGATGGGCAGCCTTGCCGCGCACAGATGTCTTTGCGGTCATCTGGAAGGTTGCACCGTATTTGGCTTCGCAATAGGCGGCGATTTCGCCGTCTTTCCGCGGTTCCTGGCCGCCGAAATCATTGGACGGGACGCCCAGCACCACCAGTCCGCGGTCGGAATATCTTTCGTGAAGTTCCTGCAGTCCAGAGAGCTGGCCGCTGAAACCACAGGCCGTCGCTGTATTGACGACCAGCACAAGCTTGCCTTCAAACTCGTTCATTGGCAGGGACAAACCGTTTGCGAGCTCAAAACTATACTCATGAGCGTTACCGCTCTGAGATGCCGTATCGGCGGCAATGGCATTACCTGTAAGGGCAAGAAAGCCGGTAAGAACTGCGACGGCAGGGGCGAACCGGGGCATCGGCAATCTCCTCAACATGATTTCTTGATTGTCGTACGGCTGATCACCGATCTCAGTTCACCTGACTATGTTAGGCAATGAGTTTTCTGGTACAGTCTGCTGCCAATGGTGCCATAAAACAAATGGCTTTTCGGACTGGGCAATGATCGCTTAGCCAGAAATGAGTTTCTTCCAGTAACTTAAATTGGCGAAAGCACGTTATCACGGCTTACAAGACAAAGATTCAGGCGCCTTCTGGGCCGCTGTTTGCAAATGTCAGATAGCCTAGTTTGGGCGTCTGAACGAGCGAAAACTGCGCTGATCGGCAGAGGAGCCAGTATCATTGATCGGCCGGATCTCGGAGACGTCCATGTCGAAGGCCGCTGTGATTGTCACTTGGCCATCCAGTAAGGTGATCGTCTGACGGGATAGGTTCAGATCGAGCCGGCCGCTTAAAAGAACGGGTTTGTAGAGTTCGGCTTCCGTCCAATCGTCCTGAAGCTTGTAATAGATCGTCTGATTGGGAGGCGGGGCCGGAACATGGCTGCACATGCCATATCCTGAGACCAAATAGCCGTATTGCGCCGATCCATCTGCATCAATAACCGGGATTACATAGCCGGTGATTGCGATATCTTTGCCGACGAGTTCCGGATTGCCCTTAAGCAGTGCTTCTGCCTTTTGTTTGGCAATTGTCTCCCGCTGCGCCAACAGAAAATCCGTTTCGATCCCCGCATCGGCCAGTTTCTGTTCTTCTTGCTGAAGGCGGGTTGCAGCCTTGGACCGGTCATTATCATTGAGATCGCCACGTTCAAGCAGTTTTCGTAGACGGTAGACCGCGGCGATCGATCGAAGGTCCGTGAGGAAAAGCGCTTCGAAAGGGTCTTCGAAGCGGGCGGCTGCCGGGTCTTTCAGGTCAATCCAATCAATTGGTGTCACCGCCGCTGCTGGAAAAGCGGTAAGCACCGACATCAAAAGGATCAGTCCAAGTCTCATCATCCCTGTATTCTATCCGGGTCACTATGGACTCGCCAATCACATAATGAGTGTTGCAACTGCAATTAAGGATTGCGAAACTTATACAAACACTTCAATTCTCAGAGGGCTCATGAAATACTTCGCACACGCTTACCAAAACGCGGATGCCTCCTCCGATGCCGAGTTGGACGAGATGCGAAACCTCCTTGGTATCATGGCCGCGCATCCGGATTTTCAGGCGTACAAGAGAATTTCCTATGACGCCCTTGACCTGAAACCGGATGCCAAGGTTGCCGATGTTGCCTGCGGTCTGGGATTTGATCTGCCGTACCTTAAAGACCGTGTCCCTGAGGGGACCGTGACAGGGTTTGACCTCAGCGAGAAATTTCTTGCCGCGGCAGAGGCCCGGATAAATGCGGTGTATGGCAGGGCCGATCCATCGATCCTCTTTAAACAAAGCGATATCCGGACCATCGACAGCAAGCCGGGTGTGTTCGATGCCGTCCGCGTCGATCGCTCTCTTCAGCATGTATCCAGCCAGGAAACAGCAATATCGGAAATGCTGCGGATCTTAAGACCGGGCGGGATACTCTGCGCTGCTGAACCGGATTGGGGCAGTTTTGTCATAGGATCCAGCTACCCGGAGATCGCCGATAAGGTTGTCAGTGCTTATGCTCAGGCCCTGATCAATCCACGGATCGGCCGGGATTTGATCGATTTGATTGGTTCGCAGACCGCTCTAACCCATCACAGTGTTCATCCGCTTTTGCTGAAAACACTGCCTGATGCCAGCCGGATTTTTGTTCTTGAGGACATTACCGCCCGGTGCCAAGAGGCGGGCACAATCACCTCAGACGAGAAGATTGAATTTTGGCAGGATCTTGAGGAGCGCGATGCTTCTGGCCGGTGTTTTGCGCTTCTGAACATTCATCTTGTCGCTGGGCGCAAACCCTGATTTCCCGCGTTCTTGACCTCTTGAGGCTTGACCCGGCCGCCCCCATGTCCCTATGTCCGGACATCGACATGCCGGAGAGCTTAGATGGAATTTGAACGCGCCCCGAACGACCCGACCCGCAAGGAGCTGTCACCGCTGCTAAAACTGGCGCTGGAGCTTGGGCCACTGGCCGTCTTTTTCCTGTTCAATTCCCGGGGCGAACAGATCGCTGCAAGTTTTCCGGTTCTGCAAATGATCGGCGAACCGATCTTTCTGGCGACAGCTGCCTTCATGGTGGCAATCACCGTTTCGCTGGTCGCCTCGCTGTACCTCACCAAACGTTTGCCGATCATGCCACTGGTCTCCGGCGTGGTGGTGCTGGTCTTTGGCGCTCTGACCCTCTGGCTGCACGATGAGCTCTTCATCAAGCTGAAGCCGACCATCGTCAACTGCCTGTTCGGTGCCATTCTTCTGGGCGGCCTTTTGTTCGGCAAATCCCTGCTGGGTTACGTCTTCGACAGTGCTTTCAAGCTGACCGATGAAGGCTGGCGGAAACTCACCTTCCGCTGGGGGCTGTTCTTCTTTGTGCTGGCGGCGATCAACGAGGTCGTCTGGCGCAGTTTTTCGACGGATTTCTGGGTCAGCTTCAAGGTTTTTGGTGTCATGCCAATCACCCTGATCTTCACGCTCACACAGTTGCCGCTCATTCAAAAATACGCGATTGTTGAGGATGAAGAGGGCGCTTGAGCTAGTTTCACGTGGTAGGATCTGATCTTCCCATCAGCCTTGAGAAGTTTTTCAAGGGCTGGATCAGCGTGTTTCTGCCCCTTGGACAAGCCAGACCGCCAATCGACAATCACGTGCCCCGAATGCGGGGACTCGCGATTGGAAACAATGCCTGAGAATGTGTGCCATTGGTATTATGAATGCACAGCTTGCGGCGTTCTTCTGAAACCAAAATCTGGCGACTGTTGTGTCTTTTGTTCATATGGAACAACACCCTGCCCACCCATTCAGGCAGAGAATGCCTGCTGTTTAAACCTTTAGTCGATCTTTAGTGCATTTCACCATGATGGCCGAAAGCAACGTCGCGGCGGGCGCCGGTGATGGAGATGGAAAAGCCCGCAATCACGTCGATCAGTGCGATCACCATCAAAATGAAAAAGACGGATGTGGCCGCTTGTGGAACGATCAGGAATTCCACCAGGAAGGCGACGAACACCAGCACGGACAGCATGTGATCGACAACGGCCGCTTTGCCAATCCGCGTGGCTTTCAGGATTTCGATGAACAGGAAGAACAGCCCGGCCGTGATCAGGAGATCGCTGGCGAGCAATTGGAACGTGGTACCCGACGCCATTCCGATTGAAAACACCGGATTTGACCAAAAACCTGGATCAGCAGCGCCGGAGGTAAAGGCAAAGCCGTTGTAAATCAAAAGAGCGAACAGCGTGAACGGCAGTGCTGACAATAGGCGCATTAAATGGCTCCTAGAATGAGTTTTGAAGACCGCTTCGTTACCTCTAGCAAACTCCAAAGGCCTTCGGCTAGGAAAGTCTCCTTCGAAATCCATGGTCAGCCCAAGCGTGAGCCACTTCAGTCCTTTTAGTGAAATGAGCAGCGGTTTAGAGCGTGTCGCACTTAATCGGGTTCATTTGACCGTGATGGACGCGGCAACTGCCCAAAAGTCATGCGAAGGCGCACGTGCAGGACCCGATAGGCTTGGCCACATGCCCAGTCGTCATCCCGGGCGCAGCGCAAGCGGAGACCCGGGAACCACTCGTTTGCAGAGCCGTCGGAAAATGCACGGTTTCTGCGGCAAGTGGCTATGCGAGTGGATCCCGGCTCGCAGGCCGGGACGACAGCCAGTGGAAGATCTGCCAGCCCATATCTTGGAAAGGAGCGGGCGGCCGGTGCCGTGACAACACCTATGCGAATCTCCTACCCGCACCAGGAGCGATGGCCATGCACACGGACAGAGGCGAGATGAACCGGCGCCAGTTCAACCGGATGCAACGGCTTGAGCTTGGGGATGATGGAACAAGTCAGAAAGATCAAAAGAAAAAGGCCGGCCTGTCGGAACAAGGCCAGCCTCAATCTTGTTTTGCCATACGGCGATCCTGCCAGATCAAGTCATGCTTTCTAGGCAAAGCCTGAAAGCACACAAGTCTTAGGCGTCGTCCTTAGCGGACAGGATCTGACGGCCCCGGTACATGCCAGTCTTCAGATCAACGTGATGCGGACGGCGAAGTTCGCCCGAATCCTTGTCTTCGACATATGTCGGCTGCTTCAGGGCGTCCGAAGAACGGCGAAAACCGCGCTTCATGCGCGAGGTTTTTCTCTTTGGAACGGCCATTTTGTTTTTCTCCGTGGTCCATAACCATGCGGCCCGGACCGGGTAAGCCCGGGGCGTGGCTGCACGCAGGTGTTCGAATGCGCGGCGTTATACAGGCAACGCCAACGTTTTGCCACCCCATTGATGAAATTTTCTTTTGCCGCTTTGATCGAAGCATATTGTGATCAACACGAAAAGAGATCAAAGCACATAGGATCTATCTCACTTCAACTAACGATAAGCTATAGATTGCACATCTAGCTTGACGGTTTTGCCGAAGCAAAACACTATCCTTATTTGAAAAGCAACCGGTCTTCAGGCCAAAAAATTTTGTACGCGACACGGTTTATTCAGATGGATAAAGAGCTTGAACTTCCTAATTTTATTATTCGTAAAGTTGAGCAGATCTGCCAGTCAATTGACGATAATGGATATATGTTTGTTCCAACTCCGACGCCCACTTTTATTTCTACCCAAGAAAAGCCCCCAAAATACGGTACCGACTTTCTGAATCAATTTAATTCAAAAAGGTCAATTGACGGTTTAAAGACGTTTTGGGCAATAACAAAACAGTTTATTGAAACAATCGAATCAAAGAATCAAAATATAACTGGTGTCAGCTCAAAGCTAATTCATGAAGAAATTTCTGAATTTATTGAAAAGTTTGGTGATACTTATAAAGATGCGAACTTTGAGAAACATGTAAATCTACATGCGGAGCTTCAACCATTAATTGATTTAAAAGCAGTAGTATCCGTCTACAAGCCAGAGGAAGAATGGAGACAGGGAGACAACATACCAGCACTTCCCCTGAGCAGGGAGCAATATGATACCCTCCAGGCCAGTTTGGACATCGCATTAAAAGCAAAAACTATTCCGAATTGGTCGAATCAAATAATTGTACAGCTACGTGGCGTAAAAGCCGTATTAGAAGAACTGGCCCCCCTCGTAGAACCGGTATCAAAACCTCTGATGAACGCTTGGAACGCAGCGATTGACGGGCTAATGCGGGCTTTGAAGATGATTAAAATAGAAACGAGTTCTGACGACCAAAATTCACAACAGCGTAAATCATCTGGAAACGAAACTCCTTAATTCAGAACGCACTCAAAAATGGGTCCGGCGCCGCGGACTCTGGCGATGTTTTTTGACGATAGCCGCCGGTGTCCTGCAGACGGGTTTGCCGGATTTCGGCCGCGCGGATTGGGCAAAGCAGTGGCCAGGCGGGCGGCTTGTGTCTGGCTTAGCCCCTTTGCCGGTTTGCCGAACCAGGCATGGGCGGCGGCTTCCGCGCCAAAGATGCCCTCGCCCCATTCGGCGATGTTCAGATAAATTTCCAAAATGCGTTTTTTGGTCAAGACGGCATCCAACATCAAGGCAAGCGGAATTTCCATGCCTTTGCGGATGTAGGACCGGCCGCTCCATAAAAAGAGGTTTTTGGCTGTTTGCATGGTGATCGTGCTGGCCCCGCGCGGTCGCTCGCCGTCCCTCAAGGCTTCCACCTGGTTTTTCAGCGCGCCCCAATCCACACCATGGTTGACGCAAAATCCGCCATCTTCAGATGCGATCACCGCTTTGATCAGATTGGGAGAGATGTCTTCAAGTGGCACCCATTGCCGGTCCACCCAAAGAAACTGCACATACCGGGCGAGCATCAATGTGCTGACCGGAGGGACCACGGAATACATCACAGTGAGCACCGGCGGCAAAAGGATGAGGATCACACCGAGCTGAATTATCCGTCTGCGGACGGTTTTCCAGGAAAACCATCCGGACGTTCCCTTGCGTGTCTTGGCCTCAGCCCGTGCCATTCATTTCCCGTTCATTGTCGACGATGAAGTCCCGGATGACCGGTACGGCATCGCGTTCCTTGGACAGAAGAAGCTGCATAACCATGTTTGATCCATGCAGGAAGCCCAACTCGGCTGCGCAGAGATAAAACTCCCACATCCGGCAAAAGCGTTCATCATAAAGATCCGCAGCTTCCTGCCACTTCTCTAGAAACCGGATGCGCCAATCCCGGCAGGTATAATAGTAGTGCAAGCGCAGGATTTCTGCGTCGCAGACCCATAACCCAAGCCGTTCGGTGGATGCAAAGACTTCTGACAAGGCCGGTACATAGCCGCCGGGGAAAATGTATTTGCGAAAGAAGGGGCCAGTTGTTCCCGGAGGTGTCATGCGGCCGATTGAATGGATCACCGCAAATCCGGTGTCGGTCAGGCATTCCCGGACTTTCATGAAGTATTCGTCCTGATGGCCGATGCCAACATGCTCCATCATGCCGACAGATATCACTCTGTCGAATTGGCCTTTGAACTCGCGGTAGTCTTTCAGGACGAAGGTCACCTTGTCTTCGACCCCTGCTGCACGCACTCGTTCTTCCGCGATTTTCACTTGCTCCGGCGAGACATTGAGGGACGTCACTTTGGCACCTGCTTGGGCCATACGGATGGCGAGCGATCCCCAGCCTCCGCCAATTTCCAAAACCTCCATGCTGGGTTTGAGATCCAATTTGGCAACCAAGTGGGTCAGTTTGGCGTCTTGTGCCTCTTCCAGGCTGTCCTCAGGTGTTTTGTAGTAGGCACAGCTGTAGTTCAGCCCGTCGTCCAGGAACAATCGGTAAAGGTCAGTCGATAGATCATAGTGATGCCGCGCCTGCTTTTTGGCCCGGTCGACGCTGTTGGCTTGTTGCCGCCGCCGGAAGGCCTTCCAACCCTTGCGCAGCAGACCCTGAACCGGGTGGGCGCCAAGCGGGGCACGATTGATGGAAAACAAAAACAAGAAATCATAGCAGGTGGCGCCCTCTTCCATAGTCAGGGTCCCGTCCATATAGGCTTCGCCTGCTGCAAGTTCCGGGTTGAGAAACAGCGATCTATAAAGCTTCTTGTCGTGCAACCTGATCGTCACTGTTGGTCCGTTTTCACCGGATCCGAATTCGTGAAGCCCACTGTTCACATCATAGACCCGCATGCGGCCATTCTTGATGAAGGTACGGAGTAAGCTGGACAACAATTTCATACGTCAAATCTCCAGGAGAATGAGGCCTGGCGGCCAAAGAAAAGCAAAAGCGGACAAATTCCAAAGACAAGCCTTGACGATACAGCGAATTGGCTTCAGGGAAACCCCAAGTGTGAAGACTGTGAACTCGGCCTTGGAGCCTCGTGTGACATTTGACCTTAAAACCCATCTGGCAAATCAAGCCGGACGTGTGGAAACGGCCCTGGACACTCTGCTGCAAGAGGCGGTCAGCGACGGAGAGATTTCCAGACCGCAGCGCTTGATTGCCGCCATGCGCCACGGTGCGCTCAACGGCGGCAAGCGGCTCCGGCCTATACTGGTTATGGAAACCGCAAAGCTCTTTGGCCGGTCGGACGACGGTGTTGTTCACGCCGCGTCGGCACTGGAACTCATTCACTGCTATTCGCTGGTTCATGACGATCTTCCAGCCATGGATGATGACGATCTGCGCCGCGGCCAGCCGACCGTGCATAAGGCTTTTGACGAAGCGGCGGCCATTCTGGCCGGCGATGCGTTACTGACGCTCGCATTCGACGTCATCACAGAGGATGACATCCACCCAGATGCGGAGCTGCGCTTGCGCCTTGCCCGTGAATTGTCGCGCGCAGCCGGGATCGGCGGCATGGCTGGTGGCCAGATGCTGGATCTGGAATCGGAGCATCGGGAGCGCTCTGAAACTGAAATTCGGCATCTGCAATCGATGAAGACCGGAGCCCTGCTCCGCTATGCCTGCCGCGCCGGCGCCATTTTGGGGAACGCACCGGAGGACGATGTCGCACGGTTGACCCGGTTCGGTGAAATCATTGGCCTCGCGTTCCAGTTGGCAGATGATCTTCTGGATGTGGAAGCCAGTCCGGAAGTCATGGGCAAGGCGACTGGTAAGGACGCGGAAGCCGGCAAAGCAACGCTCGTTGGCCTGATGGGCATTGAGAAGACGCGTGCGGAATTGCAGGCTTTGCTCAATGAAGCGCATTCACTGCTGGAAGCTTATGGCGATAGGGCGGCCCTATTGCATTCGTTGGCAGATTATGTGGTCAACCGGGACAGTTAAGTCGAGGTGCTAGCCTTCCCGGTCAAATGATGCGTAAACCGAGATCCACGTCTCACGACGACGGGAAAAGCGCAGTAGCCCCGCGCAAAGCGTGCCTAATCGCCCGCGTGTCGGCCGAAGTCCGGGGCGTCGGTTTCCTGACCTGCCTCGATGATCGAACGGCGGATGCTGCGGGTTCGTTCAAACATCTCAAACAGCTTGTCACCATCGCCCCAGCGGATCGCGCGCTGAAGGGCCGACAGGTCTTCTGAGAACCTCGACAGCATCTCCAGGATCGCCTCTTTATTGTTGAGGCACACGTCCCGCCACATGGTCGGGTCGGATGCGGCCAGCCGGGTGAAATCGCGGAAACCGGAGGCAGAATATTTGATCACTTCGGATTTGGTGACTGCTTCCAGATCATCGGCGGTGCCGACGATGTTGTAAGCAATCACATGCGGCAGGTGAGAAACGATGGCCAGCACCAGGTCGTGATGTTTGGGATCCATCTGATCCACATCGGACCCGCAGCCCTGCCAAAACGTTTTCAGTTTTTCCAGAGCATCCGGGTCTGTTCCTTCCGGCGGTGTCAAAATACACCAGCGCTGGTCGAACAGTGTCGGAAAGCCGGCATCTGGGCCGGACTGTTCAGTACCAGCGATCGGATGGCCAGGAATAAAGTGCACGCCTTCCGGCACATGCGGGCCGATCTGCTCCACTACAGAGCCTTTGGTGGAGCCTGCATCTGTCAGGATCGCACCTTTTTTCAAAGCCGGCGCAATCCATTTAGCGACAGCCTCATTGGCACCGACCGGCACACATAAGATGACAAGATCAGCGCCCTCGACCGCAACCGCCGCATCGAGTGAATAGCTATCGCCGAGACCAAGTTCTTCTGCACGCCGAAGCGTTTCTTCCGACCGGGTCGAGATCGCAATTTCTTTCACAAGGCCACGCTGGCGCGCAACTTGGGCAAGAGATGACCCGATCAGGCCAATGCCGATCAGGGCCATACGCTCAAAAATGGGGGCGTCTGTCATAAGGTCAGTTTTTACCGTCAGGCTTGCGCCAGGAAGTCTTTGAGGTGGGCGACCACAGTCCGGTTTGCTTCTTCGCTGCCGATGGTCATACGGATTGCATTCGGCAATCCATAATTCCCCACCATCCGCAACACGCAGCCGCGTTCCAAAAGATAGGCATCGGCATCGGCCGCCCGCTTTCCGTCTTCATCGGGGAAGTGGACCAGAACGAAGTTGCCGACGCTCGGCGTGACTGTCAGGCCGAGTTTTTCCAGTTCTTCTGTAACCCAAGGCAGCCATTTCTCATTGTGCTCGACAGAATCGGCGACAAATGTCCGGTCGCGGACCGCGGCCGCTCCGGCTGCAATTGCAACACCGGACATATTGAACGGACCGCGAATCCGGTTCATGGCGTCAATGATATGAGCCGGGCCAAAACCCCAGCCAATGCGCAGATTGGCAAGGCCATAAATCTTTGAGAACGTGCGGGTCATGACCACGTTTTCAGTGGTTGCCGCAAGTTCAATACCGCTTTCATAGTCGTTGCGGCGGACATATTCGCCGTAAGCTGCATCCAGAACCAGGAGCACATTTGACGGCAGGCCTTCGTGCAGACGTTTGACCTCCGCGAATGGCAGATACGTGCCCGTCGGGTTGTTCGGATTGGCCAGGAAAACCATTTTGGTTTTTGGAGTCACCCGTTCCAGGATCGCATCGACATCGGTGGTCAGGTCCTTTTCGGGTGCAACAACAGGTGTCGCGCCGGCGCCGCGGATCGCAATCTCATAGACCAGAAAACCATGTTCGCAGTAGATCGCCTCATCGCCTGGGCCAAGATAGGTATTGGCCAGCATGCTGAGGATTTCATCTGATCCGGCGCCGCAGATGATCCGGTCCGGGTTGAGGCCGTAGACTTCGCCGATGGCGTCACGCAATTCAGACGCACTGCCGTCCGGATAAAGTTCCAATGCCCCGGTCACGGTGCTGAGCGCGGCTGAAACAGCCTGGCTGGTGCCAAGCGGTGTTTCGTTGGACGAGAGTTTGTGAAGCGTTTTACCGTTCGATCCTTTGGACTTGCCCGGAACATAAGGCGCAATGTCCAAGACGCCCTGTTTCGGCTGCGGACGGGTTTCGGCACCTGCCGGATTTGCTTCATTCACTGCAATCGTCATGTCATTCATCCCAAGTCCCCGTTTTCTGCGGGGTCAAACACATCTTCCGGATCACTGCCGCCATCAATCGGTGCGGCATAGCCGCCAATACATCTCAAGACATCCGGCGCGGCACCCGCTTCAAGGCAGGCCGCCAGGACAGCGTCTTCGGGCAAGTCTCCCGATACGGCCAACAGCGCATCCACCCCGTTGGCTGACCGGTAGAAACTCAAAACCTCGATCCCTTGGTCCATCAATCTGCCTGGCAAACGGTCGGACCACCGCGCGTCATAAACCGCAATGTCCGGCTTGTCGATCATACTGTCGGACTTTGCCAGCACCAGAGCTGGTAAATCGGCAGGCCGTTCCTCCATCACCACGAACGGCAGACGTGCGCGGATTTGTGCGCCGCTGTCGCTTAACCCGCGCCACCAGGGCAAATCTGTCCGGTCACTTAAAGCCACCAGGCCGATGTCGGACGCAGAATCCGTAACAGCTCCCGCAACATCCGCCGCATCGCTTCCCGGGACCAACTCAACGGAAAAACCGAAATAATAACGGGCAAGGTCCAGCATACCGACAAGATCGGCGGTGCCATCCAGATGAACGGCATTTTCTTTTGACAGTCCGGATCCAGCAGACAGGATCGACCGCCAGACCGCTTCCATGGTGGTCAACGGCAGATCGCTATGATGGCGCTCGGCCAGGTGCCGCATCACTTCGGCATCCCGATCCGGATCAAAGACCTTCTCAACCAAACCGGCTTCGGACTGCAACGCGCGTAATTGCTCAGCTGCTTGATTGCGCTCCAGAACCGCTTCGTGAATCCGGGCGTCAATATCGTCTATGCGGGCACGGGCAGTTTCCCTTGATGCGCCGCTGTCCGGGCTCGGGGGCATGAAAACTTCCTCAGGATCGACCAACTGCGGCCGATAGTCATAGGCATCCGGCCGCCCAAAGGCAAAAGAAAACGAAAGTGTCTTTTAGCTGATATCTGATTGTGTCCGTCGCACCGGCTTCAGCCCGGTTGCCGCACCATCTGGAATGAACACCGGACGCAAAACTCCAAGCCGGCTTTTTTTTCCATCTGCGGGCAAACTGCGGAAGACGACTTTTTCCGCTTCCATAATCAAGATACCGGCAAATGCCGGCCAGAACCGGTGACCCAGTGCTTCCCAGGTCCGTGCCGCCCTTTGGATGCCAATCGAGCGCGATGGCGGCATGAACAAGGCTTCAGAATCGCCCGTGACATTGAATTGGCAGTTTTTCAAAAGCTCTTTGAGCTGGCGGCCAGAATACGGCCGGCCGTAGCCGAAGGGTGAGAGTTCCGAACGCGCCCAAAGGCCGCGCCGGTTGGGCACAACCGCGATCAAACGCCCGCCTGGGGCCAGAACCCGCCAGGCTTCTCGCAACATGGCAGATGGATCGGAACAATGATCCAGCGCGTGCACCAGCATGATCCGGTCGAAGGTTGCATCGTGAAACGGCAGTGCGCCGTCTTCGATTAGGGCGCAGGCGTTGTCTTTTTCCCGCGGCCAGTGAATGGCGCCTTGCGGTGCCGGCATGGCGGCGACCAGCCGGTCGGCGGAACCAAGATATGACCGCATGAATGGCCCGGCATAGCCGATCCCTAAGAGGCTCTGGCCCTTTATGTCCGGCCACATGCGCTCCACTGGCGCGCCGATCAAACCCCGCAGCAACTGGCCCAGTGGTAAATCATAAAAGGCACGCAGATGAACAACGTCGAGATACATATAGTCCGCCCGAAGGATAAACGCGCCGCGATTGAACAGTGATCCGCGCCATAGCGCAAGACTTCTGATCAAGGTTCCCGTCCGCCTTCCACTCTTGCTCAGCGGTTCGGTCTTTGCCACTGTGCAGCGAAACCAAATCTTCGGCCAAGGAGCCCTCCATGTCCCTCAGCGGCACCACAGAAATCCATCAATTCACGTGTTTGGATGACAACTTCGGTGTTTTGATTCACGAGACCGGCAGCGGTACAACGATCGCAGTCGATGTGCCCGATGCTGCTGCCTATGAGGCCGCTTTGGCGGAAACCGGTTGGAATCTGACCCATATCCTGATCACCCATCATCATTGGGACCATGTGCAAGGATTGGGCAAGCTCAAAACCCAAACAGGAGCGACCGTCATCGGGCCCGAGCGGTCGCGGCAAAAAATCTCCGAATTGGACAAGACAGTCGAGGACGGAGACGATGTTCTGTGCGGGCCCTATGAAGTCAAGGCGCTTGCCACACCCGGGCATACGCTCGATCAGATCTCCTGGTACATTCCCTCGATTAAAGTGGCGCATACTGGTGATACTTTGTTTGCGCTCGGTTGCGGCCGGGTGTTTGAAGGCGACAAGGAGATGATGTGGGCTTCACTCGCAAAGCTCCTGCGTCACCTGCCGGACGACACCACGATCTACTGTGGCCATGAATATACCGAGGCCAATGCCAAATTCGCTCTGACAATTGAACCGGAGAATGCCGCACTTCAGGCCCGTGCGAAAACTGTGTCCGGCCTCCGGGCCAGCGGGAAGCCGACACTGCCGACGACAATGGCTGAAGAAAAGGCCACCAATCCGTTCCTGCGCGCTGGTGAAGCCTCTGTTGCCGCTGCGCTGGGCATGACAGGGCAACCGGCTGAAGCGGTTTTTGCTGAAATACGCACCAGAAAAGACAGTGCCTAAAACGCGTGCATTGGTGCAATGACGTGTTTTGCAAACACATTTTTTGGCGGTTCCATCAAGATTCTTTGAGCGGACCGCTAAAAACCACAAAGACTTGCCCCCATATCACATCTGTTGTGAACCTGTAGGGGCAGAAACCATGACGATTGACCGGTCTTTAGACCATTCCGGACGGACTCCGGAGCAGCGCGCCCAGGATGTGGTGCAGAGAATTGCCAGCCAGGCCGAACCCATTCCGCTCACTCAGGGCGGTGGCCACAAACTCGACATGCAAGTGCTTTACGCCGAAGTCGTTGCCGCTTTACGCGAAACAGTTGACGATCTAGCTTTTTGTACCAACACAAAACCCAACCACTAATCTCATCTCAAACTTGGCAGAATTATCCCACACGGATTGGAAACACCTGATATCAAGGTGTTCCAATCGCCTTCAATTGCAGGATAGTCATGCCGGTTGATCCTTCTCTTTCTGCCGACCAAATCGTTGATCTCTTGGACATGCAGCCGCATCCGGAGGGCGGGTTTTACGCGGAAACTTTCCGGGACGACGTAACGGACGCCAATGGCCGGGCGGCTTCGACGCTGATCTATTTTCTGCTGCCGGAAGGGGTTTTGTCGCGCTGGCATAAAGTCGATGCGGTCGAGACTTGGCATTTTTATGCTGGCAGCCCGCTGGAACTATCCATCAGTACAGACGGCCAAACAAAAGAGATCCTCACCCTTGGCACAGATCTTCTGGCCGGAGAACGCCCGCAAGGCATTGTGCCGCGTGATGGCTGGCAACAAGCCCGATCCCTCGGCGCCTGGACCCTCGTCGGCTGCACTGTTGCTCCAGGCTTTCAGTTCGAAGGGTTTGAAATGGCCCCGGAAGGTTGGGAGCCGGGGCTGTGAACTGCTCTTGGCGTCATAAACTCATTGCTTTGAGGATGGCAGAGCCTTTGCCACATTCACGTCGTCATTACCCGGCTTGACCGGGAAATCCATGCCGTGGTGGTGCCGCAAACAGGGCCGTGCTGTTTGGAGGCGGAACGGAATGGATCCTCGGGTCAAGCCCGAGGATGACAAAGTGAAAATGAAGGCATTGCCGTAACAGTGGCCCCTCACCCCGGAGTTGAGGCAGAGCCTCACGCCAATCCGGCAATTGCGCTGGCAAAATCCTTGGCGGAGAAGGGTTCGAGATCTTCAACGCCTTCGCCCACACCGATGAAATGGACCGGAAGACCATGTTTGGCGGCGATGGCCACCAGAATGCCGCCGCGGGCCGTGCCATCGAGTTTGGTCATGACCAGGCCCGTCACGCCAGCGACTTTGCCGAAGATTTCGACCTGATTGAGCGCGTTCTGACCGGTGGTCGCATCGAGCGTCAAGAGACAGGTGTGCGGGGCGTCCGGGTCATGTTTCTTGATGACGCGGATGACCTTTTCCAGCTCATCCATCAGCTCGGCCCGGTTCTGCAGCCGGCCGGCGGTGTCGATCAGAAGAACGTCGACTTGCCTTTCGGTCGCTTCCTTCATGGCGTCAAAAGCAAGGCCAGCGGCGTCCGCCCCAGTGTCACGCGCTATAACCTCAGCGCCGGTCCGTTCACCCCAGATTTTCAGCTGTTCAACAGCCGCGGCCCGGAAGGTGTCGCCCGCCGCGAGCATCACCGTCTTGCCCTCTTCCCGCAGTTTTTTGGAGAGTTTACCGATGGTGGTGGTCTTGCCCGTACCGTTGACGCCGACCATTAGAACCACATGCGGTTTTTTGCCGGAATTCAGATCAAGCGGCTCGGCGACCGGGGCCAGGACCTTTTCAACTTCTTCGGAAAGAATTTCGCGGACTTCTTCAGGAGAAATTTCTTTGTCATAGCGCCCATCCGACAGACGGTCGGTGATCGCCATCGCTGTATCAACGCCAAGGTCGGCCTGGATGAGAATATCCTCAAGCTCCTCCAGCATTGCCGCATCAAGCTTGCGCTTGGTGAAGATCGACGAAATGCCTTCGGTCAGCGACGATGAAGAGCGCGACAGGCCTTTTTTCAGCCGTTGGAACCAGGAGAGTTTCGGTTCTTCTTCTAAAGGAGTTGCCGGAACTTCTTCCGAAACTGTTTCTGTTACCGGTTCGTTTTGAAGTTCAGGTTCTTCGGCTGCCGCCTGCTGTTCCTCAGTTGGATCTGTCTCGCCACCTGAAGGGGCTTCAACGGCAGCAGGATCGGTCTCGAGTTCTTCCTCTGCAACTTGAGAGCCTTCGTCCGTCTCCGGACCAAGGTCAGCAGAGATCTCAACTTCAGGTGCGATCGGCGGAACAGGTGCCGGAATATCCGGTGCAAGCTCTGGGCCTGTATGTGCGGTTAGGACAGTATCCTCACTGATCATCGCAGCAACAGGCGCCACTTCCATCTCGACAGATGCGGTCGTGTCATCGGTGGTTTCGGGAACAGCCTGGCCGTCGGCCTGCGTTTCAACGGCTGCAGTATCCGGTTCTTCCGGCGTATCCTTGCCGCCAAAGAGCCGCCCAAAAAAACCGCGCTTTTTCTCGCTCATAAATCCGCCTTAAAACTCGGCCGCTGATTATGCTGCCTTTGAAAGGGCTTCGCCCAACAGATGGCGCCCGGTATGGCCGATAATCCTTGTTTGCACAATCTCACCGGCTGTGCCGCCAGGCAATTCGACTTGCGTAAATTGCTCCGTACGGCCCAGACCTTCTTTTTCGATCAGAACGGGACGCAAGCGGCCAACTTCGGCGGCCAAATGTTTCGCCAAAGCTTCCCCGCCTTTGGCCCGGAGCCGGGCACCGCGCTCTTTGATGATGGATCGATCCAGCTGCGGCATGCGCGCGGCCGGCGTTCCTGGGCGCGGCGAAAACGGGAAAACGTGCAAATGGGTCAGGCCGCATTCATCGACGATCTTGAGCGAATTTAAAAACATCTCTTCGGTCTCGGTCGGGAACCCGGCGATAATATCGGCGCCAAAAACCACATCCGGACGCAGTTTGCGGACGTCTTCGCAAAAGCGGATCGTATCGGCGCGCAAGTGCCGCCGTTTCATCCGTTTCAGGATCATGTCGTCGCCCGCCTGCAGCGACAGATGGAAATGCGGCATCAAACGATGATCGTCGGCGATCACCTGCATCAGATCGTCATCAGCCTCAATGGAATCGATGGACGACAGGCGCAGGCGTTTCAGATCCGGCACCATATTCAGGATTTTGGCGGTCAGAGTGCCGAGTTTCGGTTCGCCCGGCAAGTCAGCGCCATAGGAGGTGATATCAACACCAGTCAGGACGATCTCGTTGTATCCGTTGCCGACCAGCCGTTTGATCTGGTCGATCACCACACCCATCGGCACGGAGCGGGAATTGCCGCGGCCATAGGGAATGATGCAGAAAGTACAGCGGTGATCGCAGCCGTTTTGCACCTGGACAAACGCACGGGCGCGGCCGGTCAGGCCATCGATCAGGTGACCGGCGGTTTCCTCAACGCTCATGATGTCGTTGACGCGCACCTTCTCGGTTTCCGAAATGCCGAAGGCAGCAACATCGGCGTAGGATTTGCGTTCCAGCTTCTCGGTGTTGCCGAGTACCAGATCGACTTCGTCCATTTGTGAAAACGTGTCTGTTTCGGTCTGCGCGGCGCAGCCGGTGACAATGACCTTGGCGTCCGGGTTGTCGCGCTTGGCCTTGCGCACGGCCTGGCGGGCCTGGCGGACAGCTTCATTGGTGACGGCGCAGGTGTTGATGAGGATGGCCTCTTTGAGACCGGCGGCCTCTGCCTCACGCTTCATCACCTCCGACTCATAAGAATTGAGCCGGCAGCCAAAAGTTACGACATCTATGCTCATGAGGCCGCTTCCGCCTCTTGAACCGCATCCCCCTCGGCCGTTTTGCGCCAGGCGAGTGTTTCCAGATCAACTTCGCCTTCGAATTCAACTTCCGTCAGGCCAGTCATCAGGACGTGATCGTCACTTTCACGCCATTCAATTCCGATTGGACCGCCGGGCAAATGAATCGTGGTTTTGCGTCCGGCTTTGCCGTCTCGGGCCGCTGCAACACCCACAGCGCAAGCAGCCGTACCGCACGCTAGAGTCAGGCCGACACCGCGTTCCCAGACTTTTACCCGGATCTGATTGTCATCGTAGATGTGGGCCAGCGATATGTTCGCAGCTTCCGGAAACACTGGATGGTTTTCCAGAAGCGGGCCGACCTTCTCAAGACCATAACCTTCAACATCGTCGACCCAGAAGATGGCGTGGGGATTGCCCATATTCACGGCGGCTGGCGTATGCAGCACCGGATCATCAATCGGTCCGATCTGCAGTTCGATCGCGCGGGTATCGGCAAATTCTTCGGCCAATGGGATTTGATCCCACTCCAGGCGTGGTTTGCCCATATCGACCGTCACGCTTTGAGGTGCGTCCGTATCAAACGCGTGCAGCAGTCCAGCATTGGTCTCTATGGTGACAAAGTCCTTGCCGCTTTCTTCCATCAGCAAGCGGCCGATACACCGGGTGGCGTTGCCGCAGGCATCAACCTGGCTGCCATCCTGATTGTGAATACGCATGAAGGCATCGACACCGCATGTCGAACGCTCCACAGTGATCATTTGATCGAAGCCGATGCCATTTTCCCGGTCGCCCAATTTGGCAATCTGATCCTTGGTCAAGCGCAGTGGTTTTTCGCGGGCATCCCAGACCACGAAATCATTGCCAAGGCCATTCATTTTCAAAAAGGGTCTGGTTTCAGACGCCATACCGGGTGCACTTCATCTTGAGGGTGTCGGGAACATGGCGTGATTAAACACGCTCATTCCGCCTTATATGGCGGAATTCTGAAGAAATTACCAGATCTCTTACCCGAAAGGGTTAGCGGTGCAGACCTGCAACTGGAGCATAGATATCCTAGTCGGCACAGCATCTGCTTCTGTCCGTCTCGTGTTGGTCAAAATGGCGGGTCATTCTGTTAACGGCCGAATTGAAATGCTTCTGGTCCGGTCTTGAAGGCATCCCAAAAAGCGACATGTGTCCGAAAGCCCGTCAAAGAGTGTATAAAACCGTGATGGGCATTTTTAAAAGCTGGTGGCCATGCCGAAACTGATAGACACAGCAGGAAACGCAATAAGCTATTTAAGGGGCCGCTTCGGTGACCTGAAGAGCAGCGGATCGGCAAATGGCAGTTCTTCTACGGAGGACGAACACTCCGATACCGATCAGCAAGCAAATCTGGACTCAGAGGAGCGCCCCGAACGGCATTCACGCGGCAATGTTATCGGCCTGATAGTTCCCGATATTACCAATCCGTTTTTTGCGCATCTGGCAAAGAATATCGAGATGGAAGCCGCCTCTCGCGGCGGGATGGTGATGCTCGCCAATTCGCACGATGATCCGGATATTGAGCGCAAACAAGTCCGCGCCATGCATGATTGGCCAGTCACCGGAGTCATAGTCGTTGCAGTGTCAGACGCCAGCCGGCCCTATGAAGCCAGCATTCCGGTCATCTCTTTGGATCGCCGCTACGGCAGTTATCCTCTCGTCGCCACTGACCAACGGGATGGGGGCCGAAAAGCCGCTGAACATCTCTATGAACTTGGACACCGGACCATCGCCTATATTGCGGGGCCGGAGACCATGGAAGTCGCCCGCGAACGCCGGGATGGGTTCGTTGATCAGATCAATAAACTCTCCAGTCCTGAAGATCCGATCAATCTAACACTTCATTCGGGGGATTTTGCCTTTGCCGCCGGAGAAACGATCGCCCGTGGCATCTTTCTTAACGTGCGAAAAGGTGACCGGACCACAGCCATAGCCACTGCAAGCGACCAGCAAGCAATTGGCGTGCTGCGATGTGCACGCGATCTCGGTATACATGTGCCTCAGGACGTATCGGTTGTTGGGTTTGATGACATTACCCTGGCTTCACTGGTGGTTCCGCGATTGACTACATTACGCCAACCGATCGAAGCGATCGCCTCCCGGGCCGTCGACCAGGTTTTGGCGAAAACGCAACAAAAAACCGACTATGCTATTCGTGGTTCGTTGATTATCCGGGAATCGTCGGCACAGGCCAGCCGTTGGGAATAACTGTTTGTCTAGCGTTGCTTTGTTTCGAGGAATTTCGTCTTTGTTTTAGACATCTTGTCGGGTTGTCATGGTTTCTCACAAGAATTTGGATTGCATGTCAGCAGTCTGCACGTCATCTGTTGAGCAGCATTTATTTTGGGAGACGGGCCATGATCAATCGGCGGCAGATTTTGGGGCTAGTTGCAGGAAGCGCAGCCACACTGGTGATTTCCGCTGGCCCCTCTTTTGCCAAAGACCCGCTGGCGCTCACCGGATATGATCCGGTGTCTTACTTTTCAGGCCGGGCACCCGTTAAAGGTATTTCCGACTTCACAGCCAATCACCGCGGATTGACCTACCGCTTTGTTTCAGCTCAGAATCGGGAAACTTTTACTGCTAATCCAAAGAAATATGCGCCCCAATATGACGGCTACTGCGCCTATGGCGTCTCGCGCGGCTACAAGGTTGGCGTTGATCCGCTAGCTTACAAGGTGGTTGAGGGCAAGCTTTACGTCAATTACTCCCGCTCCGTTCAACGTACTTGGAGCCGGGACATTCCCGGGTACATTGCAAAAGCCGAAGAGAACTGGCCGAGTCTGAATTAGGTTTCACGCCGAACTAGGTCGTTGCCATATCAAAAACTCGGTCAGGAGACATTGGGCCTGTGGCATCCTCCAGTCGCTAGACCTTGTAGCGCTGGAGGATACCAGAATGCTGGATGAAGCAGTTGCCCGAACCACGGTTCTTCAATCTCGCATGGCGGACCTTGGCATTCGCCACGCCGTATTCACCTCCGAAAGTGCTATCGCCTATCTTGCAGGGTTCTGGGGGTACCTGGGCATTGAATTCGGCCGCCCGACTTTGCTTGTTGTGCCATCTGATGCCGCACCGATTGTCATTACACCACTGATGGAAAGCGAGATGGTGCGGGAAATGACCTGGATAGATGACGTCCGCACCTGGGAAGACACTGGATCACGTAGCTGGGCAAAGGCACTTGCCGATGGGCTGCCAGAAAGACCTCTTGCGATCTGGGTGGAGGCGCTAGATTTGCCGGCTCGAGTAAGGATGTTTTTCGATGATCAATTTCCGGCGATACCGCTGCGCGATATTGGGCCGGTTTTGGGCGTCCAGCGGATGATCAAGTCACCCCTTGAAATTGAGGTGATGAAACAGGCTGGTGAAATTGCGGGCGCCATGATGCACGCAGCGCATGCGTCTTTGCACGCCGGCGCGCGGGAATATGAAAGCGCACTGGCCGTGATCGAGGCGGGCACGCGGAAAGCGGCAGGGTTTCTGACAGATCGCGGTAGGGAGCGGTTTATCTCACCTCTGATCCACAACCTGCAGATCCTGCAAAGCGGGAAAAACACCTCAATGGTTCATGGCCGGGCATCGGTGAAAGCATATGAGCGTGGCAATCCGGTGTATTTCTGTTTTTGCAATATGGCACAGTTCAAGCAGTACAAGCTCGGATTTGACCGCATGTTTCATATTGCAGAAGCCACCGATGGCGCAGTTCGGGTTCAACAAGCAGCGATCGATGCGCAGCAAGCGGCTCTGGCAGCGATTAGACCGGGGGTCCAGGCTCAGGACGTCGCGGCCGCGGCCAATGAGATTTATGCAGAGCGGGGATATGTAACCGGATATCGCACAGGCCGCTCCATCGGTGTTGCCTACCTGGAAGCCCCGGAACTAAAGGCAGGTGATCAAACGACCCTAAAACCCGGTATGACCTTTGCCGTTGACGGCGGCATATCAGTAGAAGGTGAAACCGCCGGCCGGATTGGTGACAGCATCGTCGTGACGGAGACGGGCTTCGACTATCTCACAAACTATCCGCGTCAGGTGATGGTCACCGACAGTTGACCAAACTGCCCTGATGTTACTGACAAATCTAATCCAGTCATGCTGGCGAACCGGCGATCTTTTCAAGAAGGAAATCGATGAAAACCCGCACCTTTGCGGTTAAGACGTTGGATTTGGGATAGAGCAGCCACAATACGGTTGGATCATCAACTATGTAACCCGGCAAGACCCGGACAAGCGATCCGGACTTCAGCTCTTGATGCACGCTCCAAAGCGAATTGGCGGAGATACCAGCGCCGGTAACGGTCGCCAATTTCTGACTAAGACCGTTGTTCATCATCAGGCGGGTATTGCTGCCCCGCGTGTCGAAGATACCTTCGGCGTTATCCGGACCGATCAAGCGTTTTGTATTGCGGGTGCCAAAGCCAATCAGCTGGTGGTGTTCAAGGTCTGTTGGCGTTTCAGGAACACCTGCCTTTGCCAGATAATCGGATGATGCGCACAGGATCCGGGTATCGTCTGCCAGTTTCCGGCCCTTGAGGCTGGTGTCTTCGATAGGCGCATTGCGCAAGGCGAGATCGAAACTTCCCTCAATTAAGTCATACTTGGTATCGGACAGACGCAGATCGAGGCGAATGCCGGGAAATCGTTCCAGAAATTCCGGCAGCAGAGGCACGATATAGAGTTGGGCGAAAGTACTGGGAGCGGTGAAGCGTAAGGTGCCGGTCGCATCCGGTTTGCCGAAGCCAAGCGCTGCCCGGGCAGCTTCCTCCTGAGCCAGTATTTCTTTCGCATAAGGCAGAAACTCTGCGCCTTCTTGCGATAGCGATACTTTTCGGGTCGATCGGTGCAGGAGATCAGCGCCAAGCGCTCGTTCCAGTTTGGCAAGGCGTGCGCTCGCAATTGACGGTGCTAACCCCAGAACCTTGCCAGCTGCGCTGATATTGCTTTTTTCCGCTGCCAACACAAACAGGCGCAAGCACTCTGTATCCATCTAATTATCCTGAAAAACAGAATACTGAAGTCTTGAATATCTTATTTATAAAGAAAATAAAAGAAATATCTTGAGCTCACCGAAGACAAACCCGCTCAGGAGGTGATGGATATGAGTTTCTATTCCGTTTTGGCCGTAACCCCGACAACCGATGCATGGGTTGGCGACTACATCGGCCCTGCGAACAAATTGGTCGCCAAACATGGCGGTAGATACCTTGCCCGCACCGCAACTCATGAACAAGTTGAGGGAACAGAAGATCCTGCGGCGTTGCGGATCATTCTGGAATGGCCGTCCCGGGCGGCCGCCCTCGCCTTCATGAACGATCCTGAATACGTGCCACACTTGGAAGCGCGGACAAACGGATCAAAAAGCTTCCATTATTTGATCGAAGGAAAAGATGATCTCGCCTGAGATCTCAACTGTTCCATCATAGCTGGGTGCAAATCATGCTGAAGACGACCCATGACCGCGGATTTCGATCTCTGAACACGGCTTATAATCAAGTGTTTAAAGCGAACCGCTTGAGCTTTGGTCTGGTTTTGCCGCTTGAAAACTACGGGATGAACCCGGTTCCAAGCATGACAATGCATCTTGAACGCGTCCGGCTGGCCGAGCGGCTCGGATTCGCTGCCATTTGGCTTCGCGATGTGCCGTCCTTTGGCGATGCAGGGCAGTGCTTTGATCCGTTCGTCTATCTTGGGTATTTGGCCGCTGCGACGGACCGGATCGCATTGGGTGTCGCCAGCATCATCTTACCGCTGCGCCATCCGGCTCATGTCGCAAAAGCGGCGGCGAGCGCCGATGTGCTGTCAGGCGGCCGGATGTTGTTGGGCATTGCATCTGGTGACCAGCCGGAAGAGTTTCCGGCACTCAACGTTCCATTCACAGACCGCGGGGCGGCCTTCCGGGAAAGTTACGATTACATCCGCAGGATGGCGGAGCATGCGCCCAGCGTTGAAAACAGGTTCGGCACACCTGGCGGCGATATTGATATGTTGCCTAAGCCGTCAGCCGGGCATTTGCCGATGCTGGTAACTGGCGGAAGTCAGCAAGAACCGGATTGGATTGCGCAAAATGCTGATGGTTGGATGACCTACCCCCGCAACATTCGGCAACAAGCCGAAGCAATTGAAGCGTATCGAGCACGGATCGAAGCCTCCTGCGAGCCGGACAAACCAGTGATGCAGCCTCTGTATGTTGATCTGCAAGACAACCCTGATGCGCCCGCGCGGCCAATTCACCTTGGTTTCAGCGCTGGAATACACGCTCTTCGGGCCTATCTGAAGTCCGTTGAGGCGGTTGGTGTAAACCATGTTGGTCTCAACCTTCGTTTTAACCAGGCAGATACCGATACCACCTTGAAACGATTGGCGGATGAATTGCTGCCCGATTTTCAGTCATGAGGATCCCCATGCAAAAAACTATTCTCATAACCGGTGCCACCGATGGGATCGGACTTGAAACTGTCAGACAACTCGTTGCCGGTGGTCATAAGGTGCTCCTTCATGGGCGCAATTCAGACAAATTAGCAAAGGTTGACAAGGATCTGAGCGCTTTGTCTGGCGCAGGCCCCATCGAAACATATGTGGCTGATCTTTCAGATCTGGCACAGGTCGGCGTTCTTGCGGGGGAAATCGCCAGCCAGAACGACCAGCTGGATGTCCTGATCAACAATGCAGGCGTTTATCGCACCAATCAGCCATTGACCGATAACGGTATGGATGTACGTTTTGTGGTCAATACGATTGCGCCATATTTGTTAACGAGAAAACTGCTGCCGCTGATGTCTTCTTGCGGGCGGATCATAAACTTGTAATCCGCAGCCCAAGCCCCAGTGAATCTTGATGCGCTTTCAGGCCGCCGTCAGGTTGCCGATATGGAAGCATATGCATAGAGCAAACTCGCCATCACCATGTGGACGAGAGAACTTGCAAAAGAACTTGGTTCCAATGGCCCGGATGTTCTGGCCATTAATCCGAGATCTTTGCTTGCAACCAAGATGGTCAAGGAAGGATTTGGCGTCTCCGGCAATGATATCGGGATAGGCGCGGATATTCTGGTGCGGGCGGCCTTGTCAGAAGAATTTTCAGGGCGATCGGGAGGTTACTTTGACAATGATTCCGGTCGGTTTTCTGATCCGCACCCAGGTGCTTTAAGTGGACAGAAATCAGAAGATCTTGTGGCGGTGATAGAGGCGTTGATCAATGATTATGTGATTGGGTAGGCTCAACGAATTTCAGGTCCACTTGATCGAGCATCCCATGGACGGAAATTGGTCCCTCGGTCCATTTCCCGTCTCGCCGATCAAGCGCATGGCGGTCAGAAGCTCAGGCGCGCGATTTGACACATCTGCCATTCGGGCATCGTCCAGCCGCCCACGGTATTGCAACTCGCCTTTGGCGTTTAGTCCGAAAAAATCTGGCGTGCATACCGCACCATAAGCCTTGGCGACATTCTGGTCCTCGTCGACCAGATAGGGAAATGAAAAGTCATGTTCTGCAGCGAAGCGGACCATGTTTTCAGGGCTGTCGTCTGGGTATGCCCGGTAATCATTGGACATGACGGCCAGAACTCCAAACCCTTCCGCCTGCAATGCTTTGGCGTCGCTGGCCAGCCGCCCGGCAATTGCTTTCACATAGGGGCAATGATTGCAGATGAAGGCAATCAAAAGGCCCTTATCCCCGGTTTGGTCCGACATGGTGATCGCCGTTCCGCTGGGATCCTTGAGAGTGAAGTCAGGGGCCTTCCAGCCAAAATCACATAGAGGCGTATCAAGTGCGGGCATCGCTGTCCCTTTCCAAGTCCTGAAGGAAGTCAGTTGCCAATTTTTTCAGCCATCACCGAAATGGTCTGAACGTACACACTTGCCTTGTTCCACTTCTTCAAAACAGTGTAGTTCGCCGTGCCCGGACCCCAGCTTTGTCCCCGGCGCCAGCCTTTTTTTGCCAAGTAATTGGCGGTGGAGCCAAGCACGTCGGGCACAGAGCGGATGAGATCCCGGCGGCCGTTGCCGTCATAGTCGATGGCGTATTTCATATAGGATGAGGCCAGAAACTGGGTCTGTCCGATTTCACCAGCCCAGGCACCACGCATTTCAGACGGCTTCATGTCGCCGCGCTGGACAATGTGAAGGGCCGCGATCAATTCATTTGAGAAGAACTGTGACCGGCGGCAATCGTAGGCAAGGGTTGCCAGAGAGCGCATTACCGACATGTTGCCGATGTAACCGCCATAATTGGTCTCAAGACCCCAGATCGCCAGAATGACCGGAGCCGGCACACCAAACTGTTTTTCAATCCGCCGAAAAATCCGGCCATAGGTTTGGCCCAGTTTCTGCCCGCGCCGGATCATCGCATTGTTGACCCGCTTGGCGTAGAATTGATTGAAGCTGAGTTTGAAAGACTTTTGGTTGCGATCAAGGCGGATGACCTTGGAATTGTAAGTCACGCCGCTCAGCGCCGATTTGGCGACCCTCGGCTTTATACCGTACCGCTGAGAATTGGTGATTAGGCTATCGCGCCATTCGTTAAAACCGGCGGAACTGTTGCCGCACTTGGCATGAACGGCGGTTGTTGCAGATAGAATAAGTGTTGCGGCAAAAAATAGTCGAAGCGGGCGCATGAAATTCTCCCAAGAAAGAAACCGGACAACTGAAACTAGCACATCCTCACGGCAACAAAATTCTTAAGACTTGCACTTGGAGCAATCTGCCAATGTTGCCTCCGATAAAAAATCAAGTTGCATACATATGATAACTTAACGTAAAGTTGATTTTTTAATAAGATTTGGGAGGATGGTATGTCGGTTTACACATTGCGTGACAGCAAACTCACTAAAAAGAACTCCGGAAAGGTGTTGAAACTTCGGAGCGAAGAAGAAGCTGCTGGTCTTCAGGAAAAATATCTACACAAATATGGCAAATGCGGCGCTGTTTGCGATACCGATACCAAAGGCCATGCGACACCGCAGGACCAGGATTTGCTGGAGCTGATGGTCAATGCACCCGATGGCTTCGTTCCGCTGTGGGATAAAAACGTCACTTTGCGCTGGCGGTTTCAGGAGCAGGCGCTTTTGCAGTTCGAAAACGTGGATGAAATCAAGTCATATGTCAGAACACTGATGGCTGAAGGGATACAGGAATGGGGCGATGCCGTTCCTGTGCGCTTCAAGGAAGCAAATGAAGCCTGGGATTTTGAGCTTGTGATCCAAGCGGAGCGCAAATGTTCAATTAACGGCTGCACACTTGCAAGTGCTTTTTTCCCTGACGCAGGCCGCCATGAACTCAACATTTATCCGACGATGTTTAACCAAAGCCGGCAAGAACAAATTGAAACTATGGCTCATGAACTTGGTCATGTTTTCGGTCTGCGGCACTTTTTTGCTGATGTCTCGGAAACAGCTTGGCCCGCGGAGCTTTTCGGCACCCATAGCCGGTTTTCGATCATGAATTACGGTGCCGACAGCAGCATGACCGACAATGACCGGAAGGATCTGAAAACGCTTTACGCTCTGGCTCATTCTGGCGAATTGGACGAGATCAATGGGACGCGGATCAAGCTGGTCAGGCCGTTCAGCGAAACCCGATTGCCGACCTATGGCTTGGAATTGATCGCCGCCCGTCATTGATATTGGGGGGGCTTGTTCCCCCTAACGATCCGATATGTAAAAACGGTTACCTATCCACGTCCGCGGTACGGCTGCACACCCTGCTCGGGGATCCAGACGCTTTCCGGGGCTGGTCCGGTTTGATAAAAAACGTCGATCGGGATGCCGCCGCGGGGGAACCAATAGCCGCCAATCCGCAACCATTCCGGATCGAGCAGATCAACAAGGCGCTTGCCGATGGAGACGGTGCAGTCTTCATGGAAGGCGCCGTGGTTGCGGAAGGAGCCGAGGAACAGTTTCAGCGATTTGCTCTCGACCAGGAACGCCTTTGGCACATAGTCGATCACCAAGTGGGCAAAATCAGGCGCGCCCGTGATCGGGCATAGGGACGTGAACTCCGGCGCAACAAAGCGGACCATGTATTTGGTGCCGGATTGCGGGTTTGGAACCTTTTCAAGAACCGCCGTGTCCGGATCATCGGGCAGCTCGGTGGAAGCGCCGAGTTGGGTGAGATTTTCATAAATACTTTTGTCGCTCATCTCAAACGCCTCTCAAATTGCCCCAGATCAGGGTGTGGAGCTGCGGCAAAACCGTCGGGGTGAACCAACGGTCTCTGGAGACCTTATCGATCAGCCAGCGCATGCGCTCCATGATGCCGTTGATGTCGATCGGATCGTCGATTGCTGTCGGGCCAGGCGGCGTGTGATTGCCAGGCTGCAGGTAGAGGGGCAGCTCGGGATAACGGGCGGCCAGATCCCGGGCATAGGCATAATCCGTGTCGTCGAAGATCACGGTTTTCAGCACTGTCTGTGTTTCGGGGCCAGCCGCCTCAACACATTCGGCAAGCTTTTGCCAATCTGTCTCCATGCCGCTGGAGGGGGGTTTGGGGCTCAATGTCAGGACATCGAGTGCCGCAAACCAGTCCTTGGCGATGCTGCCCTGGGTTTCCAGAGCAAACCGGTAACCGTCCCGCTTGCCCAGTTCAATCAAGGAACCAAGCGGCTGGATCGCCGGATTGCCGCCGGAGAGCGATATCATCAGCGGTTTGCCTCCGCTCAGGATGTCGATCTGCATCAAGATCGCCTGCGGTGTCATCGGGTGCCAGTCGTCTCGATAGGCGCTGTCGACGGCGTGCAGCGTATCGCACCAGGAACAGCGGTAGTCGCAGCCGCCAGTGCGCACAAAAATGGTTGGCTGACCGATCAGGGCGCCCTCACCCTGGATCGTCGGGCCGAAGATTTCATTGACGCGTATGGTGCCGATGGTCATGACCAAGCCTCCACAGGAACGTAGGAAATTGGCCGGTATTCGGCGCAAGTTTTTGGGGTTTCTCGAACACGGACCGCAGTTGTCTCGGCCCATTTTGCCGCACACCAGTCAAAGAGGTGCTTGGCTATCCGTTCGGCTGTTACACAGTCATCACCCAAAACATCGTTGAGATGCCGGTGATCGAGCGTGTCATCGATGTAGGTTTTCAGCGCTTTCAGTTCGTTATAGTCGCGCACAAAGCCGACCTGGTTCAGCTCTTCCGACATCAGTTCCACTTCAACAATATAGTTGTGCCCGTGGAATCGGGCGCAGGGGTGATCGTCAGGCAGGCCCATGAGCTGATGGGAGGCGGAGAAATGGAACTCTTTGGTGATCCTAAACATCACATGCTCCCTTCCAGAAATCGGGATCCGCATAGGTGGTCGGATCATCGACCTTGGCCAGGTGGAAGGCTTCCCGTCGTTCGACGCAGGTGCCGCATCGCCCGCAATGGATCTCGCCGCCCTTGTAGCAAGACCAGGATTTGGTGTGGTCCACGCCAAGCCGCGCGCTCTCGGCAGCGATATCAGCTTTGCTGAGATGTACATACGGCGTGTAGAGCTTGATCTCGCCCATGCCTTCCAACGCATAGCGCTGCATGTCTTCAAAGCTCTCGGTGAAGGCTGGCCGGCAATCCGGATAGATGAAATGATCGCCGCCATGAACAGCCGTCGCGACTGCCTCAGCACCCCGGGCCGAAGCAATGCCGTAGGCAATGGTCAGCATGATCGCGTTGCGGTTCGGCACAACGGTGATCTTCATGGTGTCTTCGGCATAATGTCCATCAGGCACATCGATATCATCGGTCAGTGCCGAGCCGGAAAGCTGGCGGCCGATATCGGATATATTGATCAGGATATGCTCGGTGTTGAGCGTTTCGGCACAGGTATTCGCATAGTCCAGCTCCTTCTTGTGGCGCTGTCCATAGTCGAAAGAAATGAGGCCGATCAGCTTGTTTTCTTGCGCAACCTTGTGCGCAAGGGTGACGGAATCCATTCCGCCGGAACAGATGACAAGTGTTTTCAACGTTTGGTCCCTTGTTTTCGCTGTGGACGTTCGTTGAAACGCCCGTCACCGGGTAGGCTGCGACCGGTGGCTCACCTTCACGGCAAGCGGCGCGCCTTATAACAGGCTTTTTCGAAAAGGGAAGGTTTTTGCGGGGTTTTTGGGTTAAGCCCAGATCGCCATTCTGAGGCCTTTGCAGTCGCGCTGATAGTTTGCCGGGAAAGGCTCGGCCTCACCAAGCAAGATCCGTTCGGCAATCAGGCTGTTGGCGGCGGCATCCAGAAGATCGTCGCGGCCACAGCTTTTGGGTGGTTTCTGATTAAGAAAATCCTTCGGCAGGCCTTTAGAGACCAGAAGATCCCGGCGCTGGTCGAGACCTTCAGGATTGGCCCGGCTCTTGACCTTTTTAGGCAGGCTCATCTCGGATTCGCCGTTGAGCCGCCAGAAGGCCAGCTCTGGATGAACTTCATAGATCCGCTCCTCCAGCTTCGGCGTCATCAGCGCATCGATTTCCCGAATTTTGGGGAACAGATAGAAACACTGCTTGGAGACTTTCCTGGGCGGATTTGAGGTTTTCAGGGCTGTCTCGCAGGAGGCCAGATACTCGGTCTCATAAACGGCCGCGCGGGAGGGAACCGAGAACACCGAAGACTGGCGCATACCGAGATGTTTGCGGACTGCCTTTTCCGCACCGCGCCCATCGGATCCGAGTTTGTCAGGCAAGCCGATCGGCATATCGACGGCAATGATCTTGAGCTCGGGCTGATACCTCAGCAGATCAGAAAACTCGGAGAAGAGGTGGAGTTTGAGGTCTTCAGGATCATTCAAGTTCCGAATAACAGCGATCCAACCAGCCTTACAGCCGTCGACCCCGGCTAGCCAGTGTGGCTCGCCCTCAGGCACGGACCCTGGCTTCCATCACCCGGCGTGTGTTGACCAGGGCTAAAGCCTGCACCACCGACTGCTGTTCCTCCGCGAACAGCAATTCATCCGCACCTTTTTTGACGCTTCTTGCGACCAGCTCAAAGACAGAAGCGGACGCCCGCTTGAGTGCCTCCTCGTCGTCCAAACCGGCGAGGTGGCCTGCCAGGAACAACCCGGCAATCAGATCGCCTGTTCCGTGTGGCGGATTGGGAATGGCGGCATGTTCGGCGGCAACGGCGCCCTTGGGACCAACCAGGAGATTGGCAATCGCATTGCGCCGGAGTGCGGGCGAGGATGTCACCAGAACTCGTTCGTTGCCCAGAGAGCGAGCTGCCGATAGAGCTTCCAATTCGCTGGTCACCTCCCGGCCGGTCAACCAGCCAAGCTCGAAGGAATTGGGTGTGACGATATCTGCGAGTGGCACAAGATCATCCCGGATCGCCTGTGCGGTGGCCTTGGGCACATATAGCCCGCCGCCTGAGGCGCTGGTGTGGTCTCCAAGAACCGGATCACAGAGATACGGGGTCTCCGGATTGGCGGCTTTCACAGCCTTAACCAGTTTGGCAATGGCATTGGCTTGTTCCGGGGCTCCGAGATACCCGGTTATAATTCCACCGAGCTGGCCAAGTTTGCCGGAAGCGGCCAAGTCTTCTGCAATCGCGTCAAAATCAGCGGTGGGCGGCACAATGCGCGTCGCCATTCCGTGACCGGGATGCCAGGGCAACAGAATGGTGGGCAGGAACCAGACATCATGGCCGATCCGCTCCAGCGCAAAGGTCAGCCCCCGGCCAGAAATTCCGCCGCGCACCACTTGCGACGTGATGACGAGGATCGGCTTCTTCGCAGGCTCAGACCCGCCATGCGGCTGCATCATGACACCCTCTCTCAAGTCGGATTATTCGGCGGCGTCCGTCGTGGACGTTTTGCCAGTGCCATAGCGTTTTTCGATGTAATCGAGAACCATCTGCTTGAAGTCATCCGCAATGCCCTCACCGCGCAAGGTGGTGGCCTTTTCGCCGTCAATGAAAACAGGTGCGGACGGCGTTTCGCCAGTTCCAGGCAGGGAAATGCCGATGTCGGCATGCTTGGATTCGCCCGGCCCGTTGACGATGCAGCCCATGACCGCAACGTTCAGGGCTTCAACACCCGGATACTGCTCCCGCCATTTCGGCATGGAAGTGCGGATGTGATCCTGAATGTCTTGTGCAAGCTCCTGGAAAACCGTCGAGGTCGTCCGGCCGCAGCCCGGACAGGCTGCCACGACTGGCACAAAGGCGCGGAACCCCATGACTTGAAGAAGTTCTTGCGCAACTTGCACTTCCCGAGTGCGGTCGCCGCCCGGTTCCGGGGTCAAAGACACGCGGATTGTGTCGCCAATGCCCTGCTGCAGCAAGATGCCCATGGAGGCCGCGGACGAGACGATGCCTTTGGTTCCCATACCGGCTTCGGTGAGGCCCAGGTGGAGCGCGTAGTCGCAGCGCCGGGCGAGATCTGCATAAACGGCGATCAGATCCTGCACCTGGCTGACTTTCGCGGACAGGATGATCTTGTCCCGGCCCATGCCAAGGTCTTCGGCGCGCTGGGCAGACAGCAAACCGGACTGAATGATGGCTTCGCGCATGACCGCGCTGGCGGAGACCGGCGTGCTGCTCTCTGCGTTTTCATCCATCAGTTTGGTCAGAAGTTCCTGATCCAAAGAGCCCCAATTGACGCCGATGCGCACCGCCTTGTCGTGTTTTTGCGCGATATCGATGATTTGGGAGAATTGCGTGTCGCGTTTGGCCTTGAAGCCGACATTGCCCGGATTGATCCGGTATTTATCGAGGGCTGCCGCGCAGTCCGGATAATCGGTGAGCAGCTTGTGGCCTATATAGTGAAAGTCGCCGACCAGCGGCACGGTCACACCGATCCGCTCCAGCCGTTCCTTGATGTAAGGCACTTGGGCAGCCGCTTCGGCCCGGTCGACGGTTATCCGAACGACCTCGGATCCGGCCCTGGCAAGGGCAGACACCTGCGCAACCGTTGCATCGGCATCCGCAGTGTCGGTGTTGGTCATGGATTGAACGACAATCGGCGCATCACCGCCCACCATGACGGAACCAACCTTCACGCCTACGGATTTGCGGCGGGGCAGTTGTTTTGCGAAATCATCAATCATGGCGGAGCTGACCGGTTGTCTATCTTAAGCTCCCATATGTGGAAGCGACCCTTGATTTTCCAGCGCATCAATAGGGGCTCTTCTGAAAAAGGGCAATGGCATGGGGCTGCTTTGCCATATGGATCAAGCAATGACCAGCCTTGCGTCAGGTTTGCCAGGCACTTATGACGTGTGCGGGTAGTGGCGGCTGATTGCACACCAGATATTTGTATGGAGCAAAGAATTTATGTTGAAGCGTTTGCTGGGCGATAGTGTCGCTCTTGTCTTTGGTAATCTCGAAACCGTCTTCAAGATTTGCGGCACATGGTTTGTGCTGCAATTTCTGGCTTTTGGAATACTGTTCCTGCTGATCGCAAACAGCTCAGCTGCATTTTTCCTCGCATTTATTCCTGTTCTTGCGATTACCCTGGCTGCGTCTGCCAGCATTGCGGTTGCCTGGCACCGCTTCGGTCTATTGCATGAATACCCCACCACATTTCATCTGAAACTCGGCGCGCTTGAAGGCCGGCTTATTTTGAAATCTTTGATCCTGACCTTGATGATGGTTGGCTGTGTGTTTTTTGTCGGAGTGGTTCAGGCCCTAACAGGATCCTCGGTGGTAGCGGGTTTAGTCGGGATTCTTATAGCTCTTTTTGGCGTACCCGTGTTTCTGAGGTTCTCCTTGATCTTACCTGCAACAGCAGTTGATCATCCGATCAGTATTGGAGAGGCCTACAGCATTAGCCGGGGCCTTGGGTGGCGGATGTTCGTCGCCATCTTCATTCTATCACTCCCTTTTGCCCTCATTAGCGAAGCACTGGCTTATCTTTTGAAACTGTCAGAGGGCGGTCTCCCGGTTATTCTTATTCAATTAAAAGTCGTTATCTTGAATGTGCTCTCACAGATCATTTTGATGGTGTTGAGTATCTCAGTCCTCACAAGCGGTTTCCGGATCGCAATGGAGCGCGAAGCGACAAAAGCTCAGGCCTAAGTTGAGTGGGCGAATTGGAGATATCTTTCGTCCTTTGTTTCACGAAAGGCGTCTCCAATGCATACACACGACCTAGCAGTTTCCGTGTGACTGACTATCTTGAGTAAGAACCGGCAATTCGGGGGCACGAGATGTTCATTACAGTGTTGGAACGGTCGCTCGCTTTAGCGCAGCACAATGTGGCGACACTGTTCAAAACTGGCTGGGCCTACATTCTTGTCCTGGTGGCACTCAATTTCTCGATTGGCTCGTCTCTTATGCCGGAGGAGGGCTTCAAAACCATCTCCTATATGACCGAACCAGTTGAAACTGTTGATGAAGGTGCGCTGCGGGCACTCGCCGGTTTTGCCAATCTTCTGGTCGGCTTTTCCATTGCAATTGCCTTTGTGCGCCGGATCTTGATCGATGCCCGGGATTTCCCCCTCTATGTTGGGCCAAGGACGTTCAAAGTCATCATCAATCAGATTGTGTTGAACCTGATTGGTGGGCTGTCCTTGATCCCATTGGCGATCCTTGCGACCATGCTGGCTGCGGTAACCGGTGGGTTCGGTCTCCTAGCATTTCTGGCAGCCCCTTTCATTGCCTTGATGGTGATGCAGAAATTCTCGCTTGTCCTCCCGGCCGCAGCGGTTGATGACCCACTCACCTTCAAAGAAAGTTGGCGGGCCACCAACGGCCTGGGTTGGGCGATGGCCTTTGCAGCGCTGGTCATGAGCTTGCTGGCCGCAGTTCTTGTTGGAGCATGGGCGCTGTTCCTGAACCTCACAGAAATGGTTTTTGCGGCCAATGCACTCTGGCAGCAGATCAGATCAGCGGTCTTTCCCATGGGCACCATGTTGATCCTTGTATGGGTGTTCTCCAGCCTGCATGCCACTTATTACGGCCTGATCCGCGAACGGTTTGCCACACGCATTGGATTGAAGGCTGAAGATCTCCAGCAATTTGAGGAGACCCGGAGCGCAGCTGAGGTCCGGAACCGCTCCCGGGCGCGCAAAGCCTTGGCGGGTGCGCGGCTGGTGCGCCGGCGCTGACGCGCAATTCAAACGGATCTGACGCCCAGTTGATCCTGTATTGCCCTGATAGAGGCCTTAACGCACATTCTCATGTTGCAGTGCGGTGAAAACTGGTCAAAAGTCCCGCCAGCACATTTCAATCAATTTCCGGAGGATTTCATGATGCTCGCCAACAAAACCGCCGTCGTAACAGGGTCTACATCTGGGATTGGTCTCGGCTGTGCCCGCGCTTTTGCCGAGCAAGGCGCCAATGTTGTCATCAACGGCCTAGGCGATGCGGATGAAATCGAAAAGACCCGGGCGGCGATCGAAGCCGATTTTGGTGTCAAATGCCTCTACTCGCCGGCGAATATGCTTAAGGGAGATGAGATCGCCGGCATGATCAATGATGCCCAGAAGGACTTCGACTCGGTCGATATTCTGGTCAACAACGCCGGCATCCAGCACGTGTCTCCGGTTGATGAATTTCCGATCGATAAATGGGACGCGATCATCGCGATCAATCTGTCTTCCGCTTTTCATGCAATCCGCGCGGCTTTGCCGGGTATGAAGGAAAAGGGCTGGGGCCGGATTATCAACACCGCCTCCGCGCATGCTTTGGTCGCCTCCCCTTATAAATCAGCCTATGTGGCCGCCAAACATGGGATTGCCGGCCTCACCAAAACCGTTGCGCTGGAAGTCGCCGAACAGGGCATCACGGTCAACGCGATCTGCCCGGGATATGTCTGGACACCGCTTGTTGAAGCGCAGATCCCGGACACCATGAAAGCACGCAACATGACCGAAGAAGAGGTCAAAAAGGACGTGATGCTGAAAGCTCAGCCGACCAAACAGTTCGTGTCTATCGAACAAGTTGCCGGATATGCAGCGTTTCTGTGTTCGGACACTGCCTCTTCCATCACCGGCTCGGTTTTGCCGATCGATGGTGGCTGGACCGCGCAGTAAGTATTCGACCTAAATGTTGCCCACGGGAGCCGGTTGATTGATGTCAGACCCAAAGAAAATCAATCTAGCCCTTCAAGGTGGAGGTGCTCACGGTGCCTTCACCTGGGGGGTGCTCGATTGGTTTCTAGAGGACAGCCGCTTTGTGCTGGACGGCATTACCGGCACATCCGCAGGCGCAATGAACGCGGTCGTTTTGGCCAGTGGCCTTGAATCGGGCGGCGAAGACGGGGCGCGGCAGCATTTGGAAACCTTCTGGCGCGAAGTCAGCGATGAAGCGCGCCATAGCCCCATACAGCGCTCGCCGTTGGATGTGCTTCTGGGGCATTGGAGCCTCGATTACTCACCGAGCTATCTTTATTTCGATGTGCTGTCCCGTTTTGCATCGCCCTATGAATTCAATCCGCTCAACTACAATCCATTGCGTGACGTGGTCGCGCGGATGGTGGACTTCGACAAGGTGCATTGTTGCTCCGGCCTCAAACTCTTTATAGCCGCGACCAATGTCTTCACCGGCAAGATCCGGGTGTTTAGCGAAAAGGAAGTGACACTCGACGCGGTGATGGCCTCGGCTTGTCTGCCGCAGCTCTATCAGGCTGTTGAGATTGACGGTGAACCTTATTGGGACGGCGGGTATATGGGCAACCCGCCGCTCTATCCTTTGTTTTACGAGACCGGCACGCCGGATGTGGTGCTTATTCAAATCAATCCGATCGAGCGCCGCGAAGTACCGCGTACGGCCCGGGAAATCGTCAACCGTCTGAATGAAATCACCTTCAATTCCACACTCCTTCGGGAATTGCGGGCGATTGATTTTGTCACCCGGCTGATCGAAGATGGTAAACTCGATCAAAACGAATACACGAAAGTTCATTTGCACCGCATTGCAGCCGATGAACTGAAACCGCTCCAGGCATCGTCTAAAATGAACGCGGAATGGGAGTTTTTGACCCATTTGCGCGATGTCGGCCGACAAACGGCCAAAGATTGGCTCGACCGTCACTTTGATGACATCGGTGTACGGTCAACCATCGATCTACGCGAGGAAATCTCGTGAAGAACCTTTACGATACAGCCGCTAATTAACCGGCCATTAAGGCTGTTTGCACGCCGCCTCGCAAATTGCAATGCAGCACATCTGAACAATCTCTAAACAATATCAGCATCTTGTGCTCGGCAATGTGTCCGAATCTATATCTTGCGCCCAATGGGCCGAAAACCAATTGGCAAGGCTTTTGCTCCATATATGGCACGCTGATTGTCAGGTAGTGCGTCGTCAGCGATCTGAAAGATGGAAGAAGCAGGCACTTGCGACCCCGCCTGTTTCTTCCCTTTCGCCCAACGCGCATTAAATTCCCTTGATCTTATTGCCGTAATTTTAGACTTTTCCGAGTATCTGCTGGATTGTGGCCCTTCAACTGCGGTTGAGCGTGCTTATGTCTTAAGGAACGCGGATAAAGGATCTGGAATGACACATCTGGTTTCAAAATGTTTTGCGGGAAGTGTTGCTGTTCTGGCACTTGCTGGATCTGCCTGGGCCTCTGACATGGATCCGCGCGCATCGGAAATGATGGTGAAGGGCGGTTGTCCGGGCTGTAATCTAAATCTGGCAGAGATGCGTGGGTTTTCACTCAAAGAAGCAGACTTTAAAGGCGCAAAACTGCGGGAAGTCGATCTGAAAGAAGCTAAAGTCCCGAACTCAAATTTCAGCGGTGCCGATCTCCGGCGGACCGAGGCCGAGCGGGCTGATTTTTCCTCCAGCGACTTTACAGATGCAGCCATGCGGGCTGTCGATCTGGAGAAAGCCAACTTAACGAGCGCGACATTTGAAGATGCGGATTTGCGTGACGCAGATTTAAATGCAGCGCAGCTAACAGGCGCAGATTTTACTGGCGCCGACTTGCGCAATGTCACGCTCATCAGAGCGATTGCTCAAAATGTCTCCTTCGAGGGCGCCAAGATGGATGGCGCAAATCTGGAACGTGTTGATCTGTTGAACGCCAATTTCCGCAATGCGCGGATGCGCAACGTCAAGCTGGACCGGGCAAAAGCGATCAATGCCGATTTTTCCGGTGCTGACCTTTCCGGCGTTCGGCTGGTGAGCAGCAATCTGGCTGGCGCCAATCTGACAAATGTAAATTTTGAGGGTGCGCTTTTGCGCAGGACTCGCTTGAAAGGAGCTGATCTTACCGGCGCCTACAATTTGGATCAGGACCGGATTCTTGGGGCTTGCGGCGATGAAACCACCAAGCTGCCGTACGGCATCACACTGGAAGCGTGTTCCTACTAATCCTGTCTAAAGTCTAGATAAAAAGGCCGGGCGCCTATTTTGGAGCCCGGCCTTTTTCATTGCGTATCTTATTCAGCGGACGTCGAGAAAACCGATGATTTTCCGAACGTCCTTCAAGACCGGCTCGGCAATCGCAGACGCGTTTTCCGCCCCCTCTTTCAAAACCTGATCGATCTGCGCCGGATCGCTGGTTAGGCGGCGCATTTCATCAGTCATTGGAGCCAGTTTGGCAACTGCAAGGTCGGAAAGAGCCGGTTTGAAGGCAGAGAACTGCTGACCGCCGAACTCGTTCAGAACCTCTTCTTTTCCTGTCCCATTCAGAGCCGCATAGATGCCAACGAGGTTGTCTGCTTCGGGGCGTCCTTCCAGACCGTCGGTTTCGCTCGGCAATGCGTCCGGATCAGTTTTGGCCTTCTTGATCTTCTTGGCGATGGCATCGGCATCATCTTTCAGATTAATGCGCGACAGGTCCGACGGATCGGACTTGGACATTTTTTTGGTGCCGTCACGCAGAGACATGATCCGGGTCGCCGGGCCGGCGATCATCGGTTCAGTGATTGGGAAGTACAGTTCATCCGGCAGTTCCGGCGACGGCGTTGGATTCGGAACACCGATGCCAAGATCTTTGATCCGATCCCCAAAGTCATGATTGAACTTCGTGGCGATGTCGCGCGTCAGTTCTAGATGCTGTTTCTGATCGTCACCAACCGGAACATGGGTGGCCCGGTAGGCCAGAATGTCAGCGGCCATCAGGTTTGGATAGGCGAACAGACCAACAGACGCGTTTTCCCGGTTCTTGCCAGCCTTTTCTTTGAACTGTGTCATTCGGCTGAGCCAGCCCATGCGGGCGACGCAGTTGAAAATCCAGGCAAGCTCCATGTGCTCGCGGACCTGCGACTGATTGAAGATGATCGATTTTTTCGGATCAATCCCCGCGGCTATGTAGGCGGCGGTCACTTCGCGAGTGGCACTGGCCAGCTCGTTCGGGTCCGGAAATCCGGCTGTGATCGCATGTGAATCCACGACACAGAAAATCGCCGGCATCTGGTCCTGCAGCGGAACCCAGCGCGAAACGGCGCCAAGGTAGTTGCCAAGGTGGAGATTGCCAGTCGGCTGAACGCCTGAAAAGACACGGGGCTGGAACGCCGTCATTTTTGTTCCCTTATTGGTGCGGCCGGTTGGAAGGGCGCTGTGAGTGTTTGGGCGCGACGGGTTTAGGCCCGACTGTGCATTGATGCAAGCGAAGAAGAGTGAATGTGTTGCGTTTGCGTCTTAGGTGTTGCGCCGCTTCAACGATTTAGCGAGGCCAATCAGATCGCTGCCGCCGCTTAACTGGGCAAAGAGCGCGAACGTCAGGATCCCGATTAGAACGAGCAGCCCAAGACTGACAACGCGCAACAGCAGCCAACCGTTGCTCAGGTATGGTGCCAGGACGTCAGCTGCAAAATGGATGACGATGCCCATCAAAAGGCTTGCCAGTAACACTAGAACCAGCTTTTTCAGAACTGTGACATCCGGGGCAAAGTGACCCCGTTTCCATAATACGATGATCAGCAGCCCCGTGTTCACCCAGCCGGCTAGCGTGGTGGCGAGCGCGATGCCGACGTGTTGCAGATAGGGAAAGAAGGCGACCGACAACACAACATTCACAATCATGCCGACGGCCGCGAATTTCATGGGGGTCTTGGTGTCTTCGCGAGCGAAATACCCAGGTGAAAACACTTTGTTGAGCACAAAGGCGGGCAGTCCGATCGAGAACGCCATCAGGGCCGCTGATGTTCCCTCAACAGCAGTTTCATCGAACCGGACCCGCTGGAAGAGGACATAAACGATCTCGTGAGGAATGACCGCCAGGGCAATAGCAGCAGGCAAGGTCAACACAAGCGAAAATTCCAGAGAACGGTTGAGTGTCTTTTGATAGGCAGCTGTTTCACCGGATCGGAGTTGCCGGGTCAGGCTCGGAAGAAGAACGACACCAATTGCAATGCCGATCACACCGAGGGGCAGCTGATAAAGCCGGTCGGCATAATAAAGCAGCGCATTGGCGCCTTCCTGTAACGACGCGATAATCTGGCCAACAGCGATGTTGATCTGGGTGACACCTCCGGCAACAACGCCTGGAATACCCAGTGCGAGCAGGCGTTTAGCCGATTTGGTGTAGCGGGGCCGGTAGACTGGAATTCTAAAACCAAGGCGCTTCAGATCGATGACGACAACAGTAAGCTGAACAATCCCGCCCACCGTGATACCGATTGTGAGGATTACGCCAAGTGTCGTGCTGTCCTCGACACCAAAATAAAGAACTCCTCCAAGCACTAGCCCCATCACGACATTCAGCATCACAGGGGCGAAGGCCGCTGCTGCAAAACGCTGATAAGTGTTCAAAATGCCGCCAATAAAGGCGAGCAGGGACATGAAGATCAGATAGGGAAAGGCGATCCGGGACATCAAAACCGTTAGATCGAATTTCTCCGGATCCGACGCGAACCCCGGTGCCAGTCCCCACACAACAAATGGCATAAAGATTTGAGCCAGCGCCGTGAGGGCCAAAAGGCAGAATAACAGTGCAGCGCCAATTTCCCCGGCAAAACGTCGGGCGCCCTCTTCACCTTCCTCTTCGACGGTCCGTCCGAAGAGCGGAATGAACGCGGAGTTGAAAGCCCCTTCGGCAAAAAGCCGGCGGAACAAATTGGGCAAACGGAACGCCACAACAAAGGCGTCGGCGACTGGTCCGGCGCCGACTGCAGCAGCCAAGAGCACATCGCGGACAAAACCAAGGACGCGGCTCATCAAAGTGGCCCCGCCGACTGTCGCAAAATTTCGAACCAGGTTCATGCCTGCAAGGCTCCAGGGTGTTCAGATCTTGGCGGGATTTAAGATGCTTGTCGGCGGAGTTTGCGTGCAACGGGTGCCGCCGGGTCCAGTTCGACAACACCGTCCACAGCGGCGCAAAGCCGTTCGCGGATGATTTCCTGGCGGCCAATATTGGCGATTTTCTGACCCGTCAGATCAGTCACATAAAACACATCGACAACCTTTTCGCCGAAAGTCGAAATATGAGCTGAGCCGATGTTGAGATTGAGGGTCGCAATCGAACGGGTGAGGTCATAGAGAAGACCTGGGCGGTCCAGCCCAGAAATCTCAAGAACCGTATAATCATCTGATAGCGTGTTGTTGAGCAAAACTTCGCTGGCAACCTTGAAGGCTTTCATCCGGCCTTTTACGGAGCTCTTCTTGGCCACGGGCTCCGGTATACGTTCCTCACCCCGAAGTGTTTTTTCGATAAGTCCGGCGATGCGCTCACCGCGGCGCCGTTCATCCTCATCATCTGGCAACTCACGGCCGATGAAAATCGTATCGAGAGCAAACCCGTCGGTGGTGGTGTCGATCTGGGCATCGACAATGTTGGCACCTGTCGAGTAACAGGCCCCCGCAATCACCGACAGAAGGCGCGGGTGGTCCGGCGCCATGATCGTCAATTCGGTGACACCTTCAAAGGACCGTGGGATCACATTGAACGACAGTTGTTCGCCCTTTTGATCGGCCTTGTGCAGCAATTCGGCATGAGCAACAAGCCGGTCATGTTCGGTTCGCAGCCAATAGGCTGGATAGTGGCGTTTGAGGTAGCTTTTCCGGCTTTTTTCCGGCCAGTGATCCAGTTTGGCCACCAGCTCTTCCTTGGCCTGTTCAATGGCTTGTCCATGGGACATTTTTGAATGGCCGCCGGTTAAATGCGGCTCCGCGGCATAATAAAGCGTGCGCAATAATTGGCCTTTCCAGCCATTGAAGACGCCCGGGCCGACCGCGCGGATGTCGGCCACAGTCAGGATCAGCAGCAGTTTCAACCGCTCGTGAGACTGCACGGTATTGGCAAAGTCCTGGATCGCCTTGCGATCGGACAAATCGCGAGACTGTGCAATCGTGCTCATGTCGAGATGGTGTTCAATCAGCCAGGCAACCGTTTCGGTTTCCGCACTGTTCAGGCCGAAGCGCGGGCACAGCTTGCGCGCCACTTTGGCTCCAGCGATGGAGTGATCTTCCGGCCTGCCCTTGGCAATGTCATGCAAAAACATCGTCACATAAAGTAGCTTGCGGTTCTGCAAAGAGCGGATCAACTCAGTCGAGAGAGGGTGATCTTCGCCGGAATCGCCACGCTCAATTTCGGACAGGACGCCAATTGAGCGGATCAAATGCTCATCCACTGTGTAGTGGTGATACATGTTGAACTGCATCATCGCGACAACTTTGCCAAATTCGGGCACAAACCGGCCAAGTACGCCGGTTTCGTTCATCTTGCGCAAGATCTTTTCCGGTGTGTTGCGCGAGGTGAGCACCGACAGGAACAAGCGGTTGGCTTCCGGGTCGTTGCGCAGATCGTTGTTGACCAGCTTCAGCGAATGCCGGATGAGCCGTGTCAGGCGTGGATGCATCTTGTAGTCGTGTTTGTCCGCCAGCTGGAACACACGCAGGATGTTGACGGGGTCTTTCTCGAAAATCGTATCGGCAGTGACGCTCAGCCGGTTGTTTTCTACGGTGAAACCCGATGCGCCTTTGACCGGCTTTGGCGCATGTTCCGAGCGGCCAACCCTCAGTCGGCGCATGATGCCCGAAAATCCACGTCCGCGCGGATCTTTAACATGTTCGTCTTCCAAGGCTGCACACAGGATCCGGGTCAGATCCCCAACTTCCTTAGCGACCAGGAAGTAGTGCTTCATGAAGCGTTCGACATCCTTCATACCCGGATGCTGGGTGTAACCAAGCCGGACCGCGATCTCCCGCTGGACATCAAAGGACAGGCGTTCTTCCGGGCGGTTGGTCAAGAAATGCAGGTGACAGCGCACGGCCCAGAGGAAATCCTCTGCCATTTTGAAACGGGATTTTTCGGCCCGGTTCAAGACACCGATCTTCACCAATTCAGACTGGCTGGATACCTGGTAGTGGTATTTGGCGATCCAGAAGAGGGTGTTGAGATCGCGCAGCCCCCCCTTGCCTTCCTTGATGTTCGGCTCGACCAGATACCGCGACGTTCCCTGGCGCTGATGGCGCTCGTCCCGTTCTTTCAGTTTGGCTTCGATGAACTCAGAGCTGGTGCCTTCCACCACTTCCTTGTCATAGCGTTTGATCAGTTCATCAAAAAGCGGCTGGTCGCCCCAGATATAGCGAGCTTCTAGAATGGCGGTCCGGATCGTCATATCCGACTTTGACAAGCGGATACATTCATCAATGTTGCGGGTTGCGTGACCAACTTTGAATCCGAGGTCCCAGAGCATGTAGAGAATATACTCGACAACCTGTTCGCCCCAGGGGGTTTGTTTGTAAGGCAGCACAAACAGAAGATCGATGTCTGAGCCCGGCGCCAGCGTGCCGCGGCCATATCCGCCGACCGCCACCACGGACATGCGTTCCGCCGCAGATGGGTTTGTAATCCGATAAACATGATAGAGGGCGAAATCATAAATCACCCGGATCAACTCATCCTGGATGTGGGATAGGCGCCGGGCACACAAAAGTCCGCCGCCGTCTTCTCCAAGCCGCTCTTCGGCAATCTTCCGGCTGTCCTTGACGACGGACTTCAGCTCACTGAGCACAGCCATGCGTATTTTTGAATCGGACCCATCCCCGTCCGTGGCTGCAGTAAGAGCGGTCAACCGGTTTCTAAGGCCGTCCGCATCTATCAATCCGGCGAGAGCTTCTTGAGTGGATTTCATACCGGTCAAAGTCTTTCATTCAGTGAGGCAATTCGGCCATGCTGCGGGTTATAAAGCGCCGATCATAAGGACATGTAAACTCTTACAGGCATGGATAGCCATGCTTCAAATGTCGTCTTTTGCCGCCGCAACGCGCAATTGATGCAAAAGCGCGTTCAGAGATTCATCGGACAATCCGCCGATTTTTAAGGCAAGCTGATTGGCCAATTCCGTGGCCTTTGGGCTCATCCCGGCCGTGTCGATGGTAATTCTCGGGTCAGACAGTTCGGCCAGCCGCTGGATCTCTTCCGCTTCGTCCCAAATCACGTTGAAATAGGCAATAATCCGTTGCACCAAAAACCAGGTCGGCTTGCCGCGTTTGCCGTGTTCCAAAGCGGATAGGTAAGCGCTCGACACAGAGAGAGCCGCGGCCATTTCCTTCAAGGAAACACCTCGTTTGGTTCGAAGTTCGCGGATTTTGGCTCCAAGAGGTGTCACGTTTTCACCGCCGTTTTCTTATCCGCACATAAAGCGCACCCGAACCGCCGTGGCGCACATGAGCTTCTTCATATCCAGCAACAAGGTGGCGCACATCCGGCATTGCCAGCCATTGTGGCACCATTCTGCGCAAAACACCGCGCTCGTCCATATAGGCATAACCCGGACCTCCGCCCTTCCCAGTGATCACAAGGATTAATTTGTGACCGCGAGCCTGGGCTTCATACAAGAAACCGCGCAAGCGGTCATGAGCCCGGTCCTGGGTCATGCCATGAAGGTCAATTCGGGCATCGATTTGCTTGACGCCTCGTACCAGTTTTTTCCGGTAACGGTATTCGAGCTGATGCAGTGGCGGTGGAGCTTTCGGTTTGAGCGGCTCCGGTGGATGAATGGCGGTTGCCGTCTTAATGCTCTTTCCAGTCTTCTGGGGCGCATCATCAACTGTGTGAAGCAGGTCTTCCATTTGCGCTTTGGCTCGCTCGGCATCCAGCGGTGTTGTTGTCCGGGTAACTTTGCCCCAGAGTTCCCGGTCTTCGGGTGAGAGAACACCTTTTTTGCCGCGCTTGCTCATCCGGTCAGTCTTCCCGGCCTTTAAGCGATGCGGCAGCCGATTTGGGTACCAACACCGTAAAGACGGCTTTGTGACGGATTTCTCCGGCGATTCGGCCAGCAACCTCGCCAGAGCCGATAAAAACATCACCGCGGCCGTGGCCTTTGATCGCTGAACCCGTGTCATCAGCAACCATCAGGCGCTGAAATGACTGGTCAGGCGCGTCCGGATCCTCAAATCCAGCCCTGACGAAAACCGGCATTCCATATGGCAGAGAGCTGTCGTCAACCGCGAGGCTGCGACCAGGGACAAGCTGTAGGCTGGCGGCGCCAATGGGGCCAAGATCTGGGCCGGTTTCCGTGACCTTTCGGAAAAAGATGTACGACCGGTTTTCCTTGAACAGAGCGTCGCGTTTATCTGGATTCTCTTCCAGCCAGTGCCGCAGGCCCGACATCGTAAAGTCTTCCGGTGTGCCTTCGCCTCTTTGGACGAGAAGCTTGGCAATCCCGGAATAAGGATGGCCGGTTTTACCGGCATAGCCGACCCGCATGGTGCTGCCGTCCGTCAGTTTGAGCCGGGCCGACCCTTGAACGTGGATGAAATAAGCATCAATGGGGTCTAGCCAGACCAATTCCAGGGCTTCATCGACCAGAGCGCCGTCCATGATGGCCGCCCGGTCCGGCATTTCGTTCAAGGTTCCTTCAAACAAACGGCCATGGCTGAGATGTTTGGGCCAGCCTTTGGGCTGTTCTTTCTCTGGCACATGAACCAAGCCATCCGGCTTTTGAAGCAGCGGAACGGAAAATCGGCCAGTCTTTTCCCGGGATGCAGAAACTTCCGGTTCGAAGTATCCGGTGACAAAGCCATTTTGGCGGATTTGAAAAGGCTCGAAGTGATTTTCGAAAAAGATACGGGCGTCGGTGGCCTCATGCGCCGCTGCACACAGGATCTGTTTTTTTTCCTGGTTCAACCGGAAAAGATCTTTGGAATCAACCGCCCGGGCATCCGGCCCGCAAAACCTTAAAAAAGCAGCAAGTGCCGCCTGATGATCGTCCTTGGCCCAACCGGCAAGATCTGCAAACCGGACCGGGGTCAGATCATCTGATTGAAGCGGGCTTTGCGCCATTGCAATTACAGGTCCTGCAACAAAAAGAGACGCGGCCAAAGCCGCGCCCTTCATACATCGTGCCACGCCGGACGGCTGCGGTTTCCCGGAGACGCCAGCTGGATAACTCACGGATTTACTCTGCGGATTCGGTCGCGACCAGCTTCCAATTCGGATCCCGCGAGGCGGTGTCGCGTGCAAAGGTCCAGATGTCGATAACTTCCGTGACTTTGGCCGGATCGCCGTCGACCACCTCGCCGTCTTTGTCGCGCGTTGCGGAAATCAGCTGGCTGTGGATCTTGACAGTCACCTGAGCCGTAGTGCCTTTCAGGGCCGCTTCAACTATTTCCGCCTTGTCGATACCGACGAAGGTGGATTCGATGGTTTCCCCTCGCTTAACCCGGTCATCAATGGCGGCGCTAAACCCATCATACACATCGCGCGACAGTAGGTTCTTGAGAGCCTTTTTGTCACCATCGGCAAAAGCCATGACGATCATTTCATAAGCGGCTTTAGCCCCTTGAATGAAGGGCTCCGGTTCAAAGCTGCGGTCAGCAGAAAGGATCTGCTTCAGCGCGCTGTTGAGGGCAGTCCCGGCCGGAGCCACTTTGTCGATGATGACTTCACCATCTTCCTCCTGGCGGGCCGCGCCCATATCATCATAGTCATCTGGGGACTGCTGGCCTTGGTTCGGCAATGGAATGACATTGTCCTGGCCATTGGCCTGCCCGTTCGGCTGTTCGGGCTTGGAATAAGGATCAAACGGCGGGCGCTCCTCGCCGGTGCGCTTTCCCAGGACAGAGCGCAGTCGAAACAAAATAAAGACCGCAAGTCCCAAGAGCAGTAGATTTAGGGGATCAAAAATTTCATTCATCTTCTGTTCCGGCTACCCTTTCAAGGGCTGCAAGGCCGCCCCCGACTTGTTTCGCAAGGCCCGCGTTCAACGCTTGGGTCTTAAACTTCCTATGTAGGAGGTTCTTCAATCAGCATCCAGACCCAAGAGCAAGACCGAAATTGGGACTAGTGCACATTCATTGCGACTGCCAGCTCGCATTTTTGTGACACAATGTCTACCTTCACGTATGAAACCGAGTTGTTCACCACCCTAGCAGACGATGGAGCTTCCGTGGGACTTTATATCATAGCAGGAATTATTCTCCTGCCGCTGATCGAAATCTCTGTTTTTATTTGGATTGGCGAAATCCTAGGTGTTTTGCCGACGATTCTGCTGACTGTGCTCACTGCTATGGCCGGCACGATCATGCTGCGTCATCAGGGCTTGTCACTTTTGATGCGCATGCAGCAGGAACTGGACGGTGGCCGCGCGCCGGGCAATGAGGTGATGCAAGGCGCAATGATCGTTTTGGCCAGCATTCTTTTGCTGATCCCGGGATTTGTGACCGATGCCATTGGTTTGCTGCTTTTTATTCCCCCTATCCGGGAGGCTTTGGCGCAATTCATTATTGCTCGTTCCAATGTTGTCATCATGGAGGGTAGCAGCATGCACCGGCGGCCGGATGATCATGTTGTGGATCTCGATGCAGAAGATTGGACCGAAGCCCAAAACAGCTCGAGAAACGGAAATGAGGCCGGTCAACCGCGGATCAGCCCCTGGAATGACGGTTCTGAAAAGCCAAACTCTTAAGAAAGTCCGGGTAGTCTTGAACAAAATTCACTGAAACGTGACTGCGCTGTATGCGTAATTTTTACCAGTTGCGCGTTAGACCGGCTTTTCTTGCAGTTCGCGGAACAGGAAACCGGACATGATCCAGGCTCGGCGCGTCGATTGGGTAGATACCGCAAAAGGCATTTGCATCATCTTTGTTGTGATGATGCATTCCGTGCTCGGAGTTGAGGCCGCGGCTGGTGAAAAAGGCTGGATGCATGCCGTGATCGCATTCGCTGCGCCTTTCCGCATGCCGGATTTCTTTCTAATTTCGGGGCTCTTCCTGTCGAACGTCATTGCACGTGACTGGAAGCTCTATGCCGACCGGAAAGTCGTGCATTTCGCTTACTTTTATGTGCTTTGGATGACCATCCAGTTCATTGTAAAAGCGCCGGTCTTTGCCGATGAAATGGGCGCAGCTGGCGCGCTCCAGTTCTATTTTGTGAGCTTCGTTCAGCCGTTTGGCACGCTGTGGTTCATTTACATGCTGCCGGTCTTTTTCGTGGTCTGCAAGATCGCCCATGACAAGGGCATTCCCTGGCAGCTGATGCTCGGTGTTGCTGCACTTTTGCAGATCGCACCGATCCACACCGGCTGGCTTTTGGTCGACGAATTCGCCTCGCGTTTCGTTTTTTTCTATGCTGGCTATATTTTTGCACCGAAAATTTTTGACCTGGCCGATTGGGCCCGCGAACGGGTGGCCTTGAGCCTGGTTCTGCTTCTGGTCTGGGGCTTCGTGAATGGTGCTCTGGTTTTCGCGGGCTGGTCCGCGTTGCCCTTTGTGTCTCTGGCGCTGGGCGCGGCTGGCGCCGGGGCGATCATCCTGACCAGCACATTGATCGTCAAAGCAGGCAGCATGGATTTCTTGCGCCACTTTGGTGCGAATTCGATTGTTATCTATCTGGCGTTCTTCTTCCCGATGGGTGTGTCCCGCGTGATCCTGTTAAAGCTTGGTGTGTTGGACATCGGCACCATATCGCTGATCGTGAATATTGTTTCGGTGATTAGTCCGATGATCCTGTTCTGGCTGATCCAGAAAACCGGGTTCGGCTGGTTCCTCTTCAAGCGGCCAAAATGGGCCTATTTGGGTGGAACTTTCGGACGGAAGACGGCTCCGCAGCCAGCGGAGTGATCGCACAACCTGTCAAGTCTGTTTTTCGGGGTTGTCTGGTGCAGCGCGCTCGGACATGAAAGGTGTCCCGCCTAAGATTATCCCTCTCAGATGGTTCAGACATGAGTACGATTGAAGAAAGCCTCGCAAAGCACGGCATAAAGTTGCCACCTGCTCCAAAGGCGCTTGGAAACTTTGCCCCTTATCTGGTCGACGCGCCCTATCTCTATATTTCCGGCCAGATATCTGCAGATCTAAATGGAAAGCCGATTACCGGCCAGATTGGCGGCGAAACCACAATTGAGCACGGCTATCAGGCCGCTCGGTTCTGCGCGATCAATCTTTTGGCACGCGCAAAGGCCGCACTTGGCGATCTCAATCGGATCGAACGGCTGATCAAGCTTGGCGCTTTCGTCAATGCCCAACCCGGGTTCAGCCAGCATCCAAAGGTGGTCAATGGAGCGTCTGACTTTATGACCGAGGTGCTTGGCCCCGAAAAAGCAGGTCATGTGCGGTTTGCGGTGGGCAGCAGCTCTCTGCCATCCAACGCGAGTGTCGAGATCGAGGCAGTGTTTCGCATTTCAACCTAAACGCCAAAAGTCCGTTTTGGCTTTGCTCAACGCGGAACGTTCGAACGCTTTTTTGAATAGTCGCGAGCCAGATATTTTGTGCCGATTTCCCGAAGCAGCTTGCGGGTCATGGCCGTCTGATAGTCGTCATAACTGGCTGTGACTTCGACAAAGGCGCCAGGGCCCCGGATGACCTTTTCAGCGAAATAATCGTCCGTGCGTTCGTCGTTCAAGATGACGAGTGCATTGACCGTAACGTTTAGAAAGCTCGCATCCCGGTAGGCGATTTCTGGTTCAAAACCGGTGTTGTTGGCACCGTCCGAAGAGACATCAATGACGAGGCGCTGACAGGGACTGGGCGCGTTTCTCAAGACTTTTGAGCCATGCGCAAGGGCATAGCCCAGAGCTGTCATGAATTCCTTGTGGCTGCGGGTGTTGCCAGCCAATTCGGCGGCCGCGGCTGCAACGGAATTTTCTCCAGTCAAAAACCGCCAGTCCAGCAGGGTCTTTTGCTGATAGTGGCCGCTCCATTCAAAACTGGAAAACCAGATCCCACCAACGGAGTTGATGGCTTCTACAACCAAAGGATCTTGAAGCGCGTTCGCCAGACCGGTCAGCTGGAGATCATATTCTCTCGCATCGACACTGGCCGAAACATCCAGGGCAACAACAAGGGCTAGGGAACACGGTTCTGCGTGAGCACTTGAAGGAAAGACCAACAGGCTTGCGGCAAGAAACATCCCTGCCAGCCGGTTCGGCCGGAAGCTTGGTGTTTTGGATCGGCAGTTGGCTGGCATTTTGGCCATGACCGGTGAGCCTTCGACCGGGCAAAATTTCTCATGTTTGGAACTGAGGAACTTTACAGCTCGGCTATCGACTTGGGCAAATCACAAGTCAGAAAGACGGGCAAACACCCATTGAATTCGGAGGCATAGGCCTTTGAATGGCAGGAGAACTCTGAAAGCGGTGGATTAGCTCTTTTCACAAGGGCCTGGCGCGGGCAATATCCGCGCCATGTCGACACAAGAATCCTCCGCCGCCCTCACCGCTGACGACCACCTGATCCTGGTTGACGGCTCCACGTTTATTTTCCGCGCTTACCATGCGCTGCCGCCGCTGACGCGCAAACCTGATGGCTTGCCCGTTGGTGCGGTTTCCGGGTTCTGCAACATGCTGTGGAAGCTGCTTCAGGAAGGTCTGACACCCGAAGAAGGCGATGAGCCGACGCATTTTGCGGTGATTTTTGATCACTCGGCACAGACGTTCCGCTCCGACATTTATCCAGAATACAAGGCCCACCGGCCGCCGCCACCGGAAGATCTAGTGCCGCAGTTCGGCCTGATCCGCGAAGCCACCCGGGCCTTTTCGACCCACTGCATCGAACAGGAAGGTTATGAGGCCGACGACCTGATCGCCACCTATGCGGCCGAGGCCGCCGCGCAGGGTGCCCGAGTGACGATTGTTTCCGGCGACAAGGATCTGATGCAGCTGATCGGGCCGACCGTCGGCATGATCGACACAATGAAGAACAAGATTTTCGGCGAGCCGGAAGTTTTTGAAAAATTCGGCGTCGGTCCAGACAAGGTCATCGAGGTTCAATCGCTAGCAGGCGACAGTGTTGACAATGTGCCCGGTGTGCCAGGCATTGGCTTGAAGACCGCCGCGCTCTTGATCAATGAGTTCGGCGATCTGGAAACACTGCTCGCGCGAGCCGAGACCATAAAACAGAAAAAACGCCGGGAGAACCTGATCGAATTTGCCGATCAGGCGCGGATTTCCAAGCAATTGGTGACGCTCAAACAAGATGTGCCGGTGGAAACCCCGGTTGGTGATCTGTCGGTAAGTGATGTGGATGGGCCGAAAGCCGTCGGCTTCTTGAAAGCCATGGGATTCACCACGCTGACCAAAAAGGTTGCCGAAGTCACCGGCGCGGAATTGGCCAACATCGAGCCGGTCGACTATCAGGTCCCCGGCTGGGATGTGCCGGACCGCAAAGGCCGGATGATGGACCGCCCAGGCGGCGCATCGGCCGCCGATGCCGCAGATAGTGCTGGAGAAACCGGCGGACCGGACGGTTTGATGGTGCCGCAAACCGTTGCCGATGAACACGCGGCCAAGATCGGTGCGCTTCCGGTCGACAACAGCGCTTACGAGACGGTCACCACGCTGGAGCAGCTGCAGCCTTGGATCGATGCGGCCTATGAAAGGGGCTATGTGGCCTTCGACACGGAAACCACCTCGCTCGACGCCATGCAGGCCGAACTTGTCGGTATTTCCTTAAGCTCCGAACCTGGAAAAGCTTGTTATATCCCGCTGACCCACAAGGACGGTGAGGGGGATCTGCTGGGCGGTGGCGGATTGCTGCCGGACCAGATCCCGCTGGATGAGGCACTGAAAGCGCTCAAACCGATGCTGGAAGACCGCGGCGTCCTCAAAATCGCGCAGAACCTCAAATACGACTGGCTGGTAATGACCCGCTACGGTGTCGACATCGGCCCTTATGACGACACCATGCAGCTCTCCTACACTGTCGATGCCGGCAAGGGCGGCAATGGCATGGATGAGCTCTCCGAGCGCTGGCTCGGCCACAAGCCGATCCCTTTCAAGGAGGTTTGCGGCTCCGGGAAATCAATGATCACCTTCGATAAGGTGCCGATCGATAAGGCAACCGCCTATGCCGCCGAGGATGCCGATGTCACGTTGCGCCTCTGGCTGATCTTGAAACCGCGCCTTGCCAGCGATCACATGGCAACCGTCTATGAAACGCTGGAACGCCCCATGGTGCCGGTGTTGGCGCGCATGGAAAAGCGTGGCATTTCGGTTGACCGGCAGATGCTCTCCCGCCTCTCCGGCGATTTCGCGCAAGGGGCGGCGGCGCTGGAATCGGAAATCTATGAGCTGGCAGGAGAGACCTTCAATGTCGGTTCTCCCAAGCAACTCGGCGAAATTCTCTTCGGCAAGATGGGGTTGCCGGGTGGCAAGAAGACCAAGACCGGCGCCTGGTCGACATCGGCTCAGGTTCTGGAAGATCTGGCCGCCGAAGGCCATGCATTGCCGTCGAAAATCGTTGAGTGGCGCCAGCTTTCCAAACTGAAATCCACCTACACCGATGCCCTGCCCGGCTATATCCATCCGGAAACAAAACGCGTTCACACGTCCTATGCTTTGGCGGCGACCACCACCGGACGCCTCTCCTCATCCGAGCCGAATTTGCAGAACATTCCTGTGCGCACGGAAGCGGGACGAAAAATCCGTCAGGCGTTTATCGCGGAAAAGGGTCACAAGCTGATCTCAGCCGATTACAGCCAGATCGAACTGCGCGTGCTGGCCCATATGGCGGATATCCCGCAGCTGAAAAAGGCCTTTGAAGACGGGCTCGACATTCACGCCATGACGGCAAGTGAAATGTTCGGCACACCGATTGAAGGCATGGACCCGATGGTCCGCCGGCAAGCCAAGGCGATCAACTTCGGCATCATCTACGGCATTTCCGCTTTCGGTTTGGCCAACCAGCTTGGTATCGGCCGAGGGGAAGCCAGCGACTACATAAAAACCTATTTCGAACGGTTCCCGGGCATCAAGGAGTATATGGAAGCGATCAAGAAACAGGTCCATGCCGACGGCTATGTCACCACGATCTTTGGCCGCAAGGCGCATTATCCGGACGTGAACACCAAGAACCCGAACATGCGTAATTTCTATGAGCGCGCCGCGATCAACGCGCCGATCCAGGGCTCGGCGGCCGATATCCTGCGCCGCGCCATGGTGCGCATGGAAGATCGGCTGACCGACGCCAAGCTGAATGCACAAATGCTTTTGCAAGTGCACGACGAACTGATCTTCGAGGTGCCGGATGCTGAGGTCGAGGCGACCATTCCACTAATCAAGGACGTCATGGAGAACGCCTGCGATCCTGCCCTGAAACTTTCTGTCCCGCTGCAAGTCGACGCCCGCGCGGCCGACAATTGGGATGAGGCGCATTAGGGCTGAAGAGCGAAATAACAAAGAAACATTTGCATGGGTATAGATGTTAGCTGGCTAGGCAAAGTGAATGAGGCCTCAATTCTGACGCTTGAGCTTTCAGATTATTCTGAAATTTCTCCCGCAATACAGGTCTTGGAACACAAAACTGGGGTCTCTATCGATCCATATGGCGATACGAGATTATCTCCGTCGCACGCTTCAATTCTCGCGCTTGAGATTCGGAAGCTGAAACCAAAGCAACAGGACATTCTGTGTCTACTAGCCGCTTTGGAAACTTCGGTATCAACGGATGATTGGTTACTTTTTATCGGGGACTGAATCAGCGGTTGTTTCCATTCAGCTCCACAGTAGTGTCGTCCCAGCGAAGGCTGGGATTCAGTACTCCGTGTCGTTAAGGATCGGAAAACAACTCATTTTCATGAGATTACTAGGCCCCAGCCTTCGCTGGGGCGACAAAAAAGCAAAGCTGTATTCCTAGCACCCTTCCATCGAGAACTGAACCTATCAAGTCCGGTTATGACGCGGAGATGGTAGTGCTCTCCCCAGAAAGGGGAAGCGGCGGCTGCTCTTCGATGAAGAGAATTTCCTACCCCCGCACCACCATCTGGCAGCCTGGCGCGATCTTGGACAGGATTAACCGCATGTGCTGCGGGGATACGGCGACACAGCCTTCGGTCGGCCGGTAGTCCTCGCGGGCGATATGGAAGAAGATGGCACTGCCCTGGCCCTTCACCGGCGGGGACATGTTGCAATCCAGCACAACGACGATGTCGTAGAGCCGGTCGTCCCGCCACATTTTTTCGTGACTTGCGGCGAACGGCAGATCGACAGAGCGGTTGTAGCAGCGATGGTGTGGGTCGTCACACCAGCCCATGTTTGGCCTTAAAGCTTCAACTGGCAGCAAGGATTGTGGACGGGGACCACGGTCGCCGCGGTAATAAACGTGAAGCACTTCAAAACTGCCGAGCGGGGTTGCGCCATCGCCCTCTCGTTTGCGCGCAATCACGCCGGACCGGCCCAATGCACACGGGACCGTGATTGGCCCACAGCTTAGCACGCCCTTCGTTCTGTCTCTGGGAAGGGCATGAACCTCCAGGATCTCCGCCAGTTTTCCGATGCCTTGCATATGAATTTCCGATTTGGCCAATGTGTGCTTCAAAGCTCTTGATAAACCGGCGCTAAAGCCCGCGTGAAGAAGAATTGACGTGAGGCTGCTTGTAAGGCGACACTTTCCCGCGCACATAAGTGTGACAACGCGCTTGTGTTCATTACACAAACTGCCGTGATCACGAATAGAATTCTGGCGAGGACCCGACGAGATGACCGCCCGTACAATATTGATTGTCGATGATGATACCGAACTGCGCGAAGCGCTGGTCGAGCAGCTCTCGCTCTATGATGAGTTTGAGACGCTTCAGGCGGATTCGGCCACGTCCGGCATCGCTATGGCCAAGGAAGAGCACATCGACCTTTTGTTGATGGATGTCGGCTTACCGGACATTGACGGCCGCGAGGCGGTCAAATTGCTGCGCAAGAGTGGGTTCAAGGCACCGATCATCATGCTGACCGGCCATGACGGCGACAGCGACACGATCCTGGGCCTGGAAGCCGGTGCCAATGATTATGTCACCAAGCCGTTCAAATTCGCCGTTTTGCTGGCCCGGGTCCGCGCGCATCTGCGCCAGCATGAACAAAGCGAAGACGCGACCTTTGCCATCGGCCGCTATTCCTTCCGCCCGGCCGCCAAGGTTATGCAGGAAGACAACGGTTCCAAAGTTCGCCTGACGGAAAAAGAAACCTCGATCCTAAAATTTCTCTACCGCGCTGGTGAAAAGCCGGTGACCCGCGATGTTCTGCTGCATGAAGTCTGGGGGTATAACTCCGGCGTCACTACGCACACGCTGGAAACCCACATTTACCGCCTGCGCCAGAAAATCGAGCGGGATCCCTCCAGTGCGGAGCTTCTTGTGACAGAAGCTGGCGGCTACAAGCTGGTTCCATAGAACAATCAGTTGTTCTCAGCGTGCATAATCGCTTGTGCACGCATTGATAATCATCGTAAATCTTGGGCATGAGCCTTGCCCAAGACATAACGATTCTCAAAAAGATCCCGATGTTTTCGGACTTTCAGGACGATCAGCTTCGCCTGCTCGCGTTCAGTGCTGAAAGCATGGACTATGGCAAGGGTCAGCGTTTGTTCGATCAGGATGAGCGGGCTGATGGCGGGCTGGTAATTACTGACGGTCTTGTCTCGCTTGCAACCCGCGGCGAAGACGGTTTTGAAGAAGTCGATCAAGTTGGGTCGGGCACACTTTTGGGCGAAAGCGCGCTTCTTGTCGAAACCAAGCGTCCCTGCCGCGCCGAAGCCGTGGAGCCGGTGCGCATCATCCGCATTCGCCGGGCGCTTTTCAAACGGATGATTTCCGAATATCCGGAGCTTGCTCAGCGTTTGTTCGATCAACGCGCAGCTCGCTTCCGCACCACCATTGGCCGGTTGAAACCCATTGGCGATAAAATGGCCGAGCTGGAACAGCTCAACGCGGAGCGCCGGGCCAAGGACGACGTTTAGAGCACGTCGCAATTAATTGGATCCATTTGATGCTGCAAAATGGTTCGCTCGGCAAGGCGCGGTCGAGAAAAGCGATCTGGTTGATCGTGTGAGCGACGCAACGCTGCCGAGGAACCATTTTACAGCACCCTTCCATTTGAAACTTTATTATTGAAAAGGGCCGGGCACATTTAATCTCTGGCGTTGTTGGTGTGCGTTTATGGTGATCACACCACCGCACGCAAACCGCCTAGCCAGAGATTAAATGTGCAATGGTCAAATGAAACCAATTAATTGCGACGTGCTCTAAGCTGGCCGTTCGCAAGTCCAAATCTTTGGAGAACGGATCACTCCGCTTCGGTGTTTAGGCTGCTTCTTGAATCTCGTCGTCCTGAGGTTCCATAATCTTATCGATCAGTCCCCATTCCATGGCCTCTTCGGCGGTCATGAACCTGTCCCGGTCCATAGCATTTTCAAATTCCTGATATGACGGACCGCAATGATCAGAATAGAGCTGGGTCATCCGGTGTTTGGTGCGTTTGATTTCCTCAGCATGGATAACCATGTCGGACGCCTGACCTTGAAAGCCGCCGGACGGCTGGTGGATGAGAATGCTGGCATTTGGTAAGGCAGCCCGTTCGCCCGGCTGACCCGCCATCAAAAGGAACGACCCCATGGAGCGGGCAGTTCCCATGCAGAGCGTGTGCACCGGTGGCTTGATATGCCGCATGGTGTCGTACATGGCGAACCCGCTGGTCACCATGCCGCCCGGTGAGTTGATGTATAAACTAATCGGCTTTTTGGAATTTTCTGCCTCGAGGAAAAGCAGCTGTGCGCAAACCAATGCCGACACATCATCGTTGACTTCGCCGTTCAGGAAAATGATCCGTTCGCGCAAAAGGCGGGAGTAGATATCAAACGAGCGCTCTCCCCGGTTTGACTGTTCAACAACCATTGGAACCAATTGCATCATCGTGGACATGACAGTCTCCGTTGGCGAATAACTTGAGATAGAAAGGCCTTATGCGGCCAGCAAAAAGTATTTGAAATTGTTGTTCGACGCCCGTTGGCGGAACTTGTCGAACTTGGAGGCTGGCCGTTTGTGGACAATCCGCAACCGGGTCCCGCCGCCGGGTTCCGGGTGGATCAGGAAGGTCACGACACTTTCTCCATTTTCGGGTCCCGCGTCCCGCATCCGATAGGATATGGCCTTGCCTGGCTCAATGTGGACTGCGTCCGGATCGGACAAATCACCCCCTGGCAGCCAGTGTTTTCGGAGGTCAGGAATTGTCAAAGCCCGCCAGACTTTTTCCGGCGGCTCATCGAGCTGATAATCCTGCTCGATGGCAACGGACCCATGGTTGGCGCTCTTATCGGTCATTGATCCATGTCCTTCAGTAAGTCCTTAAGCGCATCCACCCGTTTGGGCCAATATGCACGGTACTTGGCAAGCCATTGCGCTATCTGCACCAAACCGTCCGGGTTCACTTCATAATTGACGAAACGTCCCTGCCGCTGTTCCTGAATCAACCCGGCACTGCGCAACACTTTGAGATGTTGTGACACTGCAGGTTGACTGATTTCCAATCCCTGCCGCAGATCACTTGCGTTCAATGCGCCGTTGGCAAGCCTTTCGTAGAGGCTACGGCGGGTCGGGTCTGCCAATGCCCGGAAGATTGTTGTCTCGTCCATGCAATATACATAAGTCAATACTTATGTGATTCGCAACAATTTTTTTAGGACGCCAAGTGACCATCAGGCACTCTTTGCCAGATTAGGCTTTAAACCATCGCTATGACGCGGCTGGGGCCGCCTGTGCCGCCACGGTGTTTCGGGGCGCCGACAATCAGCGTTGCACCAGATGCCGGAAGCGCGTCCAGGTTGGCCATGCACTCCAAGCCCCAACGGCCGGCCGGCAACCAGGCATAGTGAACTGCAAAATCCTTGGAGATGCCGTGATCGAGCGAAAGACTGTCGACTGCAATACCGACCACATCCGCTTCGTCCATCAGCATCTGCACCGCTTCGATATGAAAACCCGGAAAATGCATGATGCCGCCGTCATCAGCGTTGCGGAATTTTTTGGACGCGGCATGCGTGCTCCAGCCGGAATTCATGGCTATGCAAGCGCCCTTGGGGATGTCGCCATGCGCAGAGATCCAGGCTTTAAGATCGTCTGGCGTTATCTGAGCGTCCGGGTTCTCCGCTGCCCGCGCCTTGATATCGATGACGCAAAGTGGAGTCACCAGGTTTTCGACCGGGATTTCAGCAACCGATTGTCCGTCAGCAGAAAAATGCAGGGGTGCATCGAGATGTGTGCCGGTGTGCTCGTTGATCGTGAGATTATAAAGGCTGTAGCCATCCTTGGCGAAATCAAAGACCTTGTCGGCCTTGAACCCCGGTATCCCGCCGAATGTTGGAAAATCTTCAGACAGCTCATGCGTCAAATCCATGACCTTAGTGGGCGCCTGTGCCATGGCTGGCAGAGTGCCGCTGAGAGATGCTGCAGCCACCGCGCCGGACCCAACAGCAGCAGCTTTGAACAACCCCCGCCGGGACAGCATTTTTTCCTTAACGGATGTGATGACGCATAAATCGCACATGCTATGTCCTCCAAGATTATCTGGATCTTCCAGTGTGGGGTATTGGCGTTTTCACATCAACTGCAGGCAACAAAGCTGTAAAGCACCGACGCTGGGTAGATGAATTGTGTTCGCACCTTGCTCTCTCCCATAAATTGCAATAGCGTTTTGTTCAATCATTAGGAGGAGCGATATGGTCAGCCGCGTGACCACAGTGGCTTTCCAAGGCATTGAGGCTGTTCCGGTCGATGTGCAGGTGCATGTCGGTCCGGGTATGGTCGCCTTCATGATCGTCGGCCTACCGGACAAGGCGGTCGCCGAAAGCCGGGAACGGGTGCGCGCGGCACTCTCTGCCTCCGGCCTCGCGCTTCCTGCAAAACGGGTCACCGTCAATCTCGCTCCGGCAGACCTGCCGAAAGAAGGCTCGCACTACGATCTGCCGATTGCCCTTGGGGTGATGGCCGCGATTGGCGCCATCCCGGCGGAATTCTTGGAAAACTATGTCATTCTCGGAGAACTGGCTTTGGACGGCACTCTGGCGCCAGTCGCAGGTGTTCTGCCTGCGGCCATGGGCGCCAATGCGCTGGAAAAAGGCCTGATCTGCCCAGCTGAAAGCGGCGGCGAAGCAGCCTGGGCAGACAGCGAGATGGACATTCTGGCGCCGCGTTCGCTTATCCAGCTCGCCAATCACTTTAAGGGGACACAGGTGTTGTCCCGCCCGGCGGCAAAATTGCGCGGTGAGCCGGATGGAATTCCCGATCTTGCCGATGTGAAGGGGCAGGAAAGCGCCAAACGCGCGCTGGAGATCGCTGCGGCTGGCGGCCATAACTTGCTGATGGTTGGCCCGCCTGGCTCCGGCAAGTCCATGCTGGCAAGCCGCCTGCCATCTGTCCTGCCACCGCTTACCCCGCGCGAGCTTCTGGAAGTCTCCATGATCGCCTCGCTGGCTGGAGAACTGGCGGACGGCAAACTGTCTGACCGGCGGCCGTTCCGGGCACCGCACCATTCGGCGTCCATGGCCGCGCTTGTGGGCGGAGGCTTGCGCGCCAAACCGGGCGAAGTATCGCTCGCCCACAATGGCGTTTTGTTTCTGGACGAACTGCCTGAGTTCATCCCGCAGGTGCTCGACAGCCTGCGCCAGCCGCTGGAAACCGGTGAGGCGATCATTGCCCGGGCTAATCACCGGGTGACCTATCCAGCGCGCATACAGATGGTTGCCGCCATGAACCCCTGCCGCTGCGGCCATGCCGGAGAACCCGGCCATCAATGCCGGCGCGGCGAACGGTGTGTCACCGAATATCAATCCCGGATTTCCGGTCCGTTTCTGGATCGAATCGATCTTCGGATAGAAGTTCCAGCCGTCACCGCCTCCGATTTGATCGGTCCGGCGGAGAGCGAACCCTCGTCCCACGTGGCCGAACGCGTTTTGACCGCTAGAAAAATCCAGGAACAACGGTTTTTTGATCTCGGTGTTGCCGCCCGCACAAATGCGCAAGCACCTGCGTCCATCGTTGAGCAGATGGCGCAACCGGACGACAAGGGCCTTGCCTTCCTGCGTGAGGCTGCGGATACCTTGCAGTTATCGGCAAGAGGTTATCACCGGGTCTTGAAACTTGCGCGCACACTCGCCGATCTTGACGGCCTTGAAACGGTCGCTCGTATTCATCTTGCCGAAGCGCTCAGCTACCGGGGTCAGGATCTGTCGCGCCGGGCAGCTTGAAGACTACCAAGGCCTTTAACCAGCTGACCTTCCTTGCATTTGTCGCGGCGTCATCCCATGTCCTAACCGATACTCGAAGATATTGGAGGACAAAGATGCTGGTCACCACAACCCCAACCGTTCAGGGCAAAGATCTCGATTACAAAGGCCTGGTCACAGGGGAAGCGATCCTTGGTGCCAATATCTTCAAAGACCTTTTTGCCGGTATCCGGGACATCGTTGGCGGCCGCTCTGCCGCCTATGAAGAAGAACTCGCCCGGGCCCGGCAGATTGCACTGGATGAAATGTGCCAGCGGGCGCAGGCCATGGGCGGCAATGCGGTGATCGGTGTCGATCTCGATTATGAAACTGTCGGCCAAAACGGCTCCATGCTGATGGTCAGCGCCACTGGAACCGCTGTCTACATTCGCTGATGCCAGACAGCGGCTCCCAAAACTTTCACATAGTGCCAGGGTTTCCAAAAGATCAAAGGGACGCCGCAGCACGTCTCTTCTGGCAGGCGTTTTCCGGCAAACTCGGCAAAGTGCTTTCTCCCGAAGATAAGGCACTAGCTCTGATTTCGCGGCTGCTGGATCCGAACTATGCACTCAGCGCTGTCACCGGAGACGGCCGGCTGTTGGGAATGGCGGGATACAAGACGGAAAATGGCGGCTTGGTCGACGGTGGACTGTCGGACATGATGGCGGTTTATGGCGTTTTGGGAGGTTTGTGGCGGGGACTTGTTTTAGATCTATTAGAGCGGGACCCGGAACCGGGGCTTCTGTTGATGGACGGCATCTTTGTCAGCGCAAAAGCCCGTGGCCTTGGTATCGGGACGGCTTTGTTGGAGGCGGTTTGCGAAACGGCTGCCGTGAAGGGATGCAGCAAAGTCAGGCTCGATGTGATCGACACCAATCCACGGGCCCGGGCACTTTATGAGCGCTGCGGGTTTGCCGCCACCGAAACAGAAGAGACCGGACCTTTGAAACATGTGTTCGGCTTTTCCTCCGCCACCAGAATGGAAAAGCTTGTGACCCCGGCTTGACGAGCTCACGGTTCACGCGGGAAGCTCCGGTCAGACAAACTACCTGGAGCGTTTCATGACATCCCATGGATATGAAAGCGGGCGGCTGAACCTGCCCTTTGTCGGTATTTGCACATTTGGCAAGTACCCCCATCAGCCCGATTGGGATGCGATTGATGCTGATGTCGCAGTTCTGGGCGCGCCGTTCGATTTTGGCACCCAGTGGCGCTCCGGAGCTCGAATGGGTCCAAGGGCCATCCGCGAAGCCTCGACCTTGTTTTCCTTTGGCCATGCAGGCGCTTACGATTTTGAAGACGATGTCACTTATCTGGCCGATGAAACCACAAGGATCGTCGATCTGGGGGATGCAGATATTGTCCACACGGACACGGTCGAAAGTCACAAACGCGTCGAATTTGGTGTCCGGAAAATTCTGAAAGCCGGGGCGCTGCCCGTCGTGCTCGGCGGTGATCATTCGATAAATATTCCCTGTATCAACGCCTTTGATGATGAAGAGCCAATCCATGTTGTGCAGATTGATGCTCATCTGGATTTTGTCGATGAGCGGCACGGCGTCCGGTACGGGCATGGTAATCCAATGCGCCGGGCGGCAGAAAAACCCTATGTGACGGGCCTGACCCAAATCGGCATCCGCAATGTTTCCTCAACGGCAAGGGATGGTTATGAAGCCGCCCGGCATATGGGCTCGGACATTCAGTCGGTCCGGCAAACCCGAAAGCTGGGCACTGAGGGGCTGCTTGCCCGGATCCCGGAAGGAAAACGCTATTATCTGACGCTGGACATCGACGCCTTCGATCCGTCCATTGCGCCGGGCACCGGCACACCCAGTCACGGCGGGTTTCTCTATTATGAAGTGCTGGAATTGATCGATGGGCTGGCCAAACGCGGCGAGATCGTCGGCCTGGATCTGGTGGAAGTTGCCCCGGATTATGATCCAGCTGGCGTCACCAGCGTTCTGGCGGCGCAAATTCTGATGAACACCATCGGCCGGATATTGCATCACCGGTAGGTGTGTTTATACAGTTTATGTCTCGGCGTTGTTTGAGTGGAGCATAAGGACTGTAAGCCGTACAGCTTTGTCCCAAGCCAGCCCTTCTATTTGGTCTGTTGCCAACTCATGTTCTTGATCAGGATGTATGACAACCTCGGGCCGCTCTTTGCCCCAGTAAACATCGGTTGCCAGGCTTACGACTTCGCTATCGTCAATTTTGTATCCGGGGAAAGTTACCGGCAACCAACCGAAAGATCCGTCGCCGCTTTGGTCTTCATTGAAGGTCTCCACATATCGGCGGAAATTCTCTTCACTTTGCGATACCCAAACACCAAGAAGAAACGTTTCTTCGCATTCTGCGATAGGGAGTTCTAACGTAGCGCGTATATAAAACTCTCTATCGTCAATGATACACAAATCGCTCCCGAGGCGAATGCGTTCTTCACGCTCGTCTTCGGGAATCACATGTGCATTAAACGGCATCTCAGTCGCAAACGACGGTCCTCCTTCGTGAATTTCGTTGCACTCAGGGCAACGGAAAACAAAGCGTTTCGAAGAGCTGTCGATCGTTACTGTCATTTTTTGATCAGAGACCCTCAAACAAGGCCGTTGAGAGATAGCGCTCGGCAAAGGACGGAATGATCACCACGATGTTTTTACCGGCCATGTCATCCCGCTGACCGATCTTGACGGCGGCCGTCAGCGCAGCGCCTGAAGAAATGCCGACCGGAATGCCTTCTTTGGCGGCGACATCCCGGGCTGCGGCAAACGCATCTTCGTTTGCAACAGTGATCACTTCGTCAAACACGCCAGTGTCGAGTACGCCCGGAACAAAACCTGCGCCGATTCCCTGGATCTTGTGTGGGCCAGGCTGGCCACCAGAAAGAATTGGGCTGTCGGCCGGCTCAACGGCGACGACATGAAGATCCGGCTTGCGCGCTTTTAGCACCTGAGACACGCCTGTGATGGTGCCGCCGGTACCGATGCCGGAGACGAAGGCATCGACTTGACCGTCCGTGTCGTTCCAGATTTCCTCGGCCGTTGTGTTGCGGTGAATTTCCGGGTTTGCCGGGTTTTCAAACTGCTGCGGCATCACAGCGCCGTCGATTTCAGCTAAGAGTTCCTCAGCCTTAGCGATGGCGCCCTTCATACCCTTGGCACCTTCGGTCAATTCCAGCTCCGCACCCAGGATCTTGAACATCTTGCGCCGTTCGACTGACATGGTCTCTGGCATCACCAGAATAAGGCGATAGCCTTTGGCCGCTGCGACGAAGGCCAGGGCGATGCCAGTGTTCCCAGATGTCGGCTCCACCAATGTCGTTTTGCCCGGCTCAATCGTTCCGGCTTGTTCCATGGATTCAATCATGGCGACACCGATCCGATCCTTGACGCTGGCGATCGGGTTGAAGAATTCCAATTTGCCAAGAAGGTTTGCCTTGACGCCATGAGCTTCCGCCAGCCGGTCCAGACGAACCAAGGGCGTATCGCCGATGGTGTCCGTGATCGAGGAATAGATCTTTCCGCGCCCATGCGTCTTCTTTGTCATGGCAGTCTCCCAGATAGGATGAGTGGTGTGCAGGCAGCACATGTCTTTGGTTGGCAGCTAAGATAGTACGGTAAACTCAGAGTTTTAAGGGGCAGAATGTTTAGATCAAAGCGGCTTGGAGAAACGTCTTTTCGCCAAATGTTCAAGACTTAGAAAACAGCAGCGCCGGAAGCTCAGACATGCCTTCAAACAGTGTTGCTCCGGCGCGCGCAAGAGCCTCCCGGTCGCAGGACGGATCCTCGACAAACGCAAAAACTGCCATGCCGGCCGCCTTGGCCGCTTGCACACCCGGCAAGCTGTCCTCGATCACCACACAGCGATCCGGCTGAAAGCCCATGGATTTGGCGGCCAGAAGAAACACATCCGGTGCCGGTTTGCCCTGAGCACAATCTTCGGCCGAATAGAGCTTTCCCGCCAGACGCGGCAACAGGCCGGAGCTGCCAAGAGTGGCGCGCATCTTGGCGTACTTACCGGACGAGCCAACGCAATATGGCACTTGGCGCGAATCGAGATCATCCAGCACCTCAGAAACACCGTGAATGGCTGGAACACCGGCTTTGAACACTTCCAGATCGCGCGTTCGAACTTGATCGGGCCAATCCTCGGAAAGTTTAGAGCCGGTCAACTGTTCGACCATTTCTTTTACATTTTCCAAGGTTCGCCCCATGAAACGCCGTTGGCATTCCGGCCCGGTGATCGGATACCCGAGCTCGCTCACCATTTCCGCTAGGCTGGCGTTGACCATACGCTCGGTGTCCACCAGAACACCATCGCAATCGAAAATCACCAGACCCGGCTGCATATGATCGTCCTTGTAGGCGTTGCGTCAGCGTTGGCCGGTCGAGCCGAAGCCGCCTGCCCCGCGATCGGTTTCGGACAAGAGGTCGACTTCTTGAATATCGGCCTGCAACACCGGCGCGATCACCATCTGTGCAATACGGTCGCCCCGGGCAATCTGGAAATCGCTGTCGCCGAGATTGATAAGGATGACTTTAACCTCTCCCCGGTAGTCGGCATCGATTGTGCCCGGTGTGTTCAACACCGTGACCCCATGTTTGGCGGCAAGCCCCGAGCGTGGCCGGACCTGTGCTTCAAACCCGGCTGGAAGAGCCATCGCAAGACCTGTTGGAACCAGAGCGCGGGAACCAGGCTTTAGCGTGACTGCCTCTTCAACGGCTGCCAGCAGATCCATTCCTGCTGCCAAGTCACTTTGATAAGCCGGCAGCGGCAAGTCCCTGCCATGATCCAGCCGTTTGAATTCAAGTTTGATGGTCATCGATCGTCCTTGATAATTGCCCAACCGGTTGACGATATTCGGCCGCGCCTGTCAAGCAAAGCACCTCCGGAGAGTGTTTGACGAAAAATATCAATCCCCTACTTGAAGCTGTTACGCTGTCCTGAAATGATCTTCCGTATCGGAATGCTGATTGAGCTGGGAGACCCGGAATTATGAATTATTTGAGAAGCATACTTGCAGTGACGTTTTTATTGGCGGGGGGCTGGACCGCCCAGTCGCAGACGGTGGGGTTTGCCGATGCGATTAGTATCCTTGCGGTTAGCTGCGGCAAGGACATCGACAAACACTGCAAGTCGGCAACGCTTGCAAACAACGGCATTGGCCAATGCCTGGACAAAAACCAAGCGAAGATTTCCCAGAAATGCAATGCGGACCGGGCGGTTGTTGCAAAACTCATTCAAGAGCGGCTTGCTGCACAGGCTGCGGCCCCGGAGATTTGTTCGCGCGATGCCGCTCAGCTTTGCCAGGGCGTCAAACAAGGCGCGGGCCATGTTCTGCGCTGTCTTTTGAAGGCACAACCCTCCGTCAGCAACAAATGCAATACCGCCATTGACCTCGCCGGTTACCGCTAAGCCGTACATCCAGGAGATATTTATGAAAAACCTGTTATTTGCCGGTGCGGCTGTTTGTGCCTTTGCATTTTCGGCAGCCAGTGCGACTGCTCAAACTGAACTCAGCCGCAACCAGATTATCAATTCGCTTCAAGGTGCTCAGCAGAAAGTTGAAGTGAGTGCGAGCGATCTACAGCGGGCGGCACTTGAAAACATTCAGAAATATCCTGGCGCGAATTCGCCGCAAACAATCCCGATGTATCAGCAACTTGCCTCCCTGCGCCAGTTTGTCATTGAGATCACGTTTGATTTCGATTCTGCCCGTATCCGGCCAGAATCTTACGAGGCTGTAGGGTTGATCGCAGATGCGCTCCATACGCCGTATCTGCAGGGCCAGACGTTTTTCATTGTTGGTCATACCGATGCCAAGGGAGATCGGAAATACAATCTGGAGCTCTCGCAAAGACGAGCTCAGGCCATTCGGGAAGCGTTGGTGACCACCTTCCAAGTTCCTGGTTCCAACCTTTTCGCAGTGGGCTTGGGTGAAGAGCAGTTGCGCGATCCGGCCAATCCGGAAGCTGCTGTGAACCGCCGGGTGCAGCTGATCAACATGGGGTATAAATAGGTTTGGCAGGTGTGGGCGGTCTCCGCTCACACCCTTCATTGTCCTTGTTTTTGAAACGATCCGTCAATTCCTCCGGCACTTCTCAAGTGGTCAGAACAATCTATCTCCAACAAGGGCCAAGCGTTTAATCGCCATTGGCCACATGAATGGAGAACCTGAATGCCGGATCAACAAGAGACAATTCCTCCTGTCTTTTTTGCCCATGGGGCGCCGACGCTCGCTGTTCGGGATACACCGGCGAGCCGGTTCTTGAAGGGATTCAGCAAGTCTACGCCCCGCCCGCGCTTTATCTTGATCCTGTCCGCCCATTGGGAAACGCCGGACCTCAAAATGTCCGCGCCAGGACCACTGCGGACCTATCACGACTTTGGTGGGTTCTCGCCCGATCTTTACGAGATTACTTATCCGGCCTTTGCCGAACCAAATGCTGTGGCTGAGGTCATGAATACATTGGTCGGAGCAGGACTTTTCGCCAAACTGGATGATGACCATGGGCTCGACCATGGCGCCTGGGTGCCACTGTCTCTGGCTTATCCAGACGCTGATATCCCCGTGGTTCAGGTGTCCCTGCCATTCAACAGCACGTCGAAAACCGTTCATGATCTCGGCAAAGCTTTTGCCTCGTTAGCAAAAACGGGTGTTTTGATCGTCGGCTCCGGAAGCACGATCCACAATTTGCGGGCGATTGGCCCTGACCGCGGTAGGGCGCCCGATTGGGCAATCCGCTTCGATGCCTGGCTTGAAAAGGGCCTTGAAAGCGGATCGATTACGTATTTTGAGGATCTTGAGACGATTCCGGACTTCCGCCAGAGCCACCCGACAGAAGAACATCTATTACCACTGTTTTTTCCGTTTGGAGCGGCTGGTTCGGGTGCAAAACCGGAGCTGATGCACCGCAGTTATGAATATGGCTCCATTAGTATGAGCTATTTCCGGTTCGCTTAGTTTTATTTGCGATTTAAGACTTCCGCCGCCTGCTCTATGAGCTGGCGGGCAACAGCCTTTTTGTCCATCGCTGGCCAGTCCTCAACGCCCTCTGCGCTGACCAGGCGGATTGTATTGGCATCCCCGCCCATGATCCCGGTTTCCGGGTTGACATCATTTGCGACAATCCAATCAGCCCGTTTTCGCTCCAGTTTGGAGGTCGCGTTTTTGATGAGGTCTTGAGTTTCGGCGGCAAAGCCGATCAGGAGCGGAGGCCGCAGTGTTTCGTGGTGGCCGACGGTCTTCAAAATATCCGGGTTTTCGGTGAGCTCCAGGCCTGGCGGTTTGCCACTGCCGTCTTTTTTGATTTTTTGGGCGCCTTCCGACACCACCCGCCAATCAGCAACGGCGGCGGCCATGATCGCAATATCGGCCGGGAGATTTTCTTCAACGGCCGCCATCATTTCGGCAGCTGATTCAACATGTATTGTGGTCACATGGCCCGGATCGGGAATGGTCACTGGCCCAGACACGAGTGTCACTCGGGCGCCCGCCGCATAGGCCGCTTCGGCCAATGCATGCCCCTGTTTACCGGATGACCGGTTGGCGATGTAACGCACAGGATCAATCGGCTCATGGGTTGGCCCAGAGGTGATCAACACATGACGTCCTGCCAAGGGCAGTGTGCCGCTCAAAACAGCCTGATCCCGGAAAAGCCTTTCGGAGGCGGCCACAATCTCCAAAGGTTCGCTCATCCGACCGACACCGGCCTCGCCTTTTTCAGCCATTTCGCCGGTTGCCGGACCAATAAACTGGACGCCGCGCTCTTTCAGCATTTCGACGTTTTTCAATGTCGCCGGGTTTTGCCACATTTTGGGATTCATTGCCGGCGCCGTCAGTACCGGTTTGTCTGTTGCCAAGAGGACAGCGGTCGCCAGATCATCGGCGATGCCGTGGGCCATTTTGGCCATCAGATTGGCGGTGGCTGGCGCAATCAGAACAAGATCATGGTCACGCGCCAACCGGATATGGCCAACGTCATGTTCATCTTCCCGGTCAAACAGGTCTGAATAGACTTTTTCCGCGCTGAGCGCACCGACTGCGAGCGGCGTGACAAACTCCTGTGCGCCTCCCGTCATCACCGGAATAACCCGCGCGCCACGTTCCTTAAGGCGCCGGATCAGATCCAGCGACTTATAGGCGGCGATCCCTCCACTGATGATCAGCACTATCTGCTTGCCGTTCAGCATCGGCGCCTACTCCTGAAACTTCACTTGCTCTTAAAACCCGGACCGGAAGTCTCTTGGAGCTGCAGCGACAACCTGGCTACCTGATCCGGTGACCTGATAAATAGCCAGACCGCGTTCATTTAGACCGTTGGCCTTGAAGCGGAACAGGCCATCGATTCCGAGGAAACCATCCTTGTTGGTCAGGATGCGCGGCTGGAAGCGCTGCGGTCCTGCTGAACGGATGAGGCCCGCGGCCAATGTGACACCATCATAGACAAGGCTGGCATTGCGCGGTGGTGGAGACCCGTAGGTCTGCTGATAGCGCTGAGCAAAGCCATTGAACCCGCTGTTTTCCGGTCCGGTAAACCAGGCCCCTGTCAGGATTGGATTGTTTTTGATCTGCGGCGTGTCCCACTGGCCGGAGCCGAGCAGTTTGATATGGCCGATGTCCGCATTCAGGCCCATGAGGGCTTGCATCACCACACCAGGCACGGGACCGCCCGCCGGAACAAACAAGGCATCGATGCTGTTGAGGGACCGTTGCAGCCCGGCTGCCTTGGCTTTTAGATCTGAAGTGTCGGAGCCGGTGGCCTGGTAGCGCTGAATAGTGGCGATCCGACCACCCGCTCGGCCGACTTCCTGGCGGAAGGCGGCTTCGACAACACTGCCGTACGAATCGTTTGGCAACAGCGCGGCAAAGGAGCGTTTTTGCTGGCTGCTGGCATAGCCGATGATGCGTCTAACGTCACTTTCCGGCAAGAAACTCAAGAGGTAGATACCCCTGGACGCGACGGAGGTGTCGGTTGAAAAGGCGATGACCGGCACGCCTGACGCCCGAGCGGCAGCACCCACACCGGAGACGGCCGGTGCAAAGACCGGGCCCAGCAACAATTCAGCCCCTTCTGAGATCGCCTTTTGGGCGGCTGCCCGTCCGCCTTCTGCCGTCCCGCCGGTGTCCTTAACCAGCAGCTGAACATCGGAGTTCGGGAAGTTTTGCAGGGCCAGAGCGGCCGAGTTCTTAAACACTGTGCCAATGGCGGAGTTTCCGCCACTCGAAGACAATGGCAGCAGAAGTCCAACACGCACGGTACCGGTGCCGATCACTTCGCCGGTGACCTCCGGCTGCGCACCTGGCTGGATCTGTTCGCCCGGTAAGGTTCCAAGTGAAGATCCAAGGCAGCCGGTGAGCGCCAATGCGCTTGCGCTGGCCAATGCCGTTTTCAAGAATATGCGTCTGCGATACCGTTTGACGGTGCCCGTATCATCCATGTGTCAGAATTCCATCCACCCTTTCTCAAAAGACTTACGGATTAACGAATGCGCTGTCCAGTTTTCAGGGATGTTTCAAAGCTCTAAGCCAACATGAATGGTGGATTTGCCTTGCATTGCGTGTGTCCGGCAGGTAGCGCAAGGAAAAGGACCTGACCGTCAGGATAAACGAACGGGGTCCAATAGGCGTGAAAGGAACAGCCATGGTGGCAGATACGGGCGACAGAAGCGGAGGCAAGAACCGCTACAGCCTCTCTGAACATGGTTTTACCGCGCCAAATCTAGAGCCGGCGCTTTATATTGTTTCAACACCAATCGGGAATTTGGGCGACATTACTGTCCGCGCACTCCAAACCCTGGCCGCGGCCAGCGTAATCGCTTGTGAGGACACACGGGTCACAGCGACATTGACCCAAAAATTTTCTTTAAAAACACCATTGCTCGCCTATCACGAGCACAATGCCGAGAAGCAACGCCCCAAGATCATGCGTGAACTGGAAGCAGGGAATGCTGTTGCGCTGGTTTCGGATGCCGGAACTCCACTGGTTTCCGATCCAGGCTATCGGCTCGTGCGCGATGTTGTGGCCGCCGGGTACAAAGTCATCCCGATCCCAGGCGCGTCCGCACCGCTAGCCGGGCTTGTTGCCGCCGGGCTGCCAAGTGATACCGTTCTTTTTGCCGGGTTTTTGCCGCAGAAAAACGGCCCCAAGACCAAACGTCTGGAAGAACTGGCCAGGACACCGGCCACGCTGATCTTTTTTGAATCGCCCCATCGGACCGGCGCAACACTTTCCCTCATGTCGGATGTTCTGGGTGAGACCCGGGAGGCGGTGGTGGCCCGCGAACTGACCAAGCGGTTCGAGACCTTTGAGCGCGGCACACTGGCAGAATTGTCCGAGAGGTTTGCCGATCAGACCGTTAAGGGCGAGATCGTGATTTTGGTTGGACCGCCGGAGGAAAAGCCGGATGAGGACGCAGCAGATCTCGACAGCCTCTTGCAGGAAGCACTTGCAGATATGCCGGTGAGCAAAGCGGCAAAGCAGGTCGCCAAGGCAACGGGTCTGGACCGGGATGAAGTGTACAAGCGTGCCCTTGATCTGAAATCCGGGTCTTAAGGTCATGACGGAGCGGCCAGGCAAAGTTACGCAGCGCCGCCGCAAAGCCTATGCGCTTGGACTGTCTGCGGAAAGTTACGCCGCCTGGTATTTGCGGTTGACCGGCTGGCGGATCTTGAAACAGCGGTACAAAACCAAGGCCGGCGAAATCGATCTGATCGCCAAAAAGCGCAAGACGGTCGCCTTTGTTGAGGTGAAAGCCCGGACAACGCGGCAAGCCGCTCTGGAAGCAGTCACGCCCGCGAGCCAAAAACGGATCGTGCGGGCTGCAAAGATTTTTGTCTCCGAGCACCCAAAAGCTGGGTTTTTCACACTCCGGTTTGATGTGATTGTCATTCGCCCCTGGGCCTTGCCAGAGCGGATCGTGAGTGCGTTTGAGGCTAACGGCTGAACACGCCCTCTAGACAAACTGCCAGCGCAACCGCATATCTGCGGCTACTGATCCCTTTGTCCCTTCGCGCGATTGACTTCAATAATCAGCGCCCCGCCGGGAGTGGCCTATGCCGTTAAAAGTCGCGGTCCAGATGGACCATATCGAAAGCATCAACGTTGCCGGTGACAGCGCCTTTGCCATGATGCTGGAAGCTCAGAAACGTGGTCATGAATTGTATCACTACACGCCCGACCGGCTGGCGATGCGCGGCGATGAAGTCTTTTGTGCACTGGAACCGGTCACTGTGCGCGATGAAAAAGGCAATCACTTCACGCTTGGCGACAGGCAGCGGTTTAACATGCGGGACATCGATGTGGTCTTGATGCGGCAAGACCCACCGTTCGATCTATCTTACATCGCGGCAACGCATATCCTGGACAAGATCCATCCGGACACTTTGGTGGTGAACGATCCGACGGAAGTGCGTAATGCTCCGGAAAAGCTGTTCGTCACCGAATTTCCTGATTTAATGCCACCGACCCTGATCACCAAAGACCGGGCGGAAATCGATCTCTTTCGAGAGGAATTTGGCGACATCGTCATGAAACCACTGTTCGGCCATGGCGGTGCGGCGGTGTTCCGGATCACCAAAGACGATCTCAATTATGGCTCGCTGTATGATTTCTTTGATGCGACTTTCCGCGAACCCTGGGTCATCCAGCAGTTCCTGCCGAATGTGAAACACGGCGATAAGCGTATCTTGCTGGTCGATGGCGAATTTGCCGGCGCGGTCAACCGGGTGCCGGCCGAAGGAGACTTGCGTTCCAACATGGTGCGCGGCGGTGCGCCGACAGACAGTGATCTGACCGAGCGCGAACGGGAAATCTGTGCGCGGCTCGGGCCATCCTTGCGCGAAAAGGGCCTGATCCTGGTTGGCATTGATGTGATCGACGGCATGCTGACAGAAATCAACGTCACCGCCCCAACCGGCATTCGCGCTATTCAGAATCTTGGCGGCCCGGATGTTGCGGCCCGGGTCTGGGATGTTCTGGAAGCGAAGGTTTCGCGTTAAGGCGGTCTGAGTATAGCCGTTGATTGCAGTTAGGCTTTGAGCAACCTCTGCAAATACTTCACGGCTCTTGCCGACCTTTCGTGGCAGAAGTCTTCTGTAGGCGCAGGCAGGCGTCCGATGACGCGGCGGATCTGAAGATCCCCAATCAGCAAATTGATATAGAGCGCAGCTGCCTCATCTGAACTGTCGTAGATCAATTCACCCTTTTCCCGGCCGTCCTCCAGAACTTTTGCAATCAAAGGAAAGACAACCTCCCGCCCCGATAGGGCTATGGCTTCGCTCAAATCTCCGGACGCGTCGGCGACAGCTGCCCGGTTGAGGGCAACGGCGCGGTCCCCAAGAACAAGATTTAGTAGTCTTGGTCCGAGGTGTTCGAGTGTCTGAAAGGCACTGGTGTTAGAGGAGAGGTCCGTCTCGAGCAGGCCTTTGACATCTTCGGTGTTGCGCTCGACCAGCGCTTTGAAGAGCCCTTTTTTGTCACCGTACCACTTATAGAGCGTCTCATTGGACGCTCGCGCTGCGCGGGCGATTCCTTGCACGGATGTTCCGGCATATCCCTTTTTTTCAAGGACTTCATAGGCTGCCTGTTCGATTTGAGCCTGCCGCCGCAGCCGATTTTCTTCACGCATGTGCCTTCCCCAGTGTTGACAATATCCGTAACTCGAATTACGGATATGTGCAACCGTAATCCAAATTACGCTTTTGGAGATGATGATGCCAAACCCCGACCGGACCGCCGCCGCTGCCCTGACCACGCTGATTGTTTTGCAAATTGTTATGCTGATGTCGCTCTACGCTGGAGTGTCCCCGCATCCTCCAGTCTCAACGCCGTTTTTCGGAATCGGGCCCTTCATCGGTGCCGCCGTTTCAGCTGCAATGGCTGCCCTGATCCTTGGGCCGGCATCAACGAAGGCCGGTCGCATTCTGTCTGGCCTGGCTGCCGTTCTCGCGCTCGTTTCTTTCGGTCCCCAGAAGTATTTCGATGCGCAAATCGGTTTGATTTGGCCAGCAGTCGTGACCGCGCAGGCAGCCGTAGTGGTTTTAGGCGTACAATTGTTCCGGTCCCCTCGACATTCGAGCACCGCAGCCACCCAAACTGTTTGACGGCCTAGTGATGAAACACGCGCTTTATCCGCTCTCATTTGCATCATTGGTGTTGTGCGGCGCGATTTTCGGATTTTTCTACGCTTGGTTTTGCTCGGTTATGTGGGGCTTAGATGCCGCCGCCCCGTCAGTTGCTATTGCAGCGATGCAAGCCATGAATGCCGCGGTCCGCAATGCGGCGTTCGCCCCGGCGTTTTTCGGAACGCCGCTTGTCTTGCTGATAACCGCTTTTGTGGCGTCCAAGTCTGGTCGGCGCACAGCCAGTTTAGCCTTTTTACTCGCCGCTATAGTCTATCTGGGCGGGGCGTTTTTCCCGACAGCCATGGTCAACGTGCCGATGAATGAAGCTCTAGCGGAGATCCGTACTTCCGAGGTTGCAGGATCCGTTGACACTGTTTGGAAAAACTACTCTGGGACTTGGCAGTTTTGGAACGGCGTTCGGACAATCGCCAGCGCTATTTGCCTGATGTTGACTGGCGCAGCTTTCCTGTTTCTTCGCGGCACCGAAATCGAACCGGCAAGTTCGCGATTGTGAAAACAGTGGCACAAAAAACCCTCACACTGACGTGTGAGGGCAAAGGTGTGTGCTTAGACAATGCAATAGAGGGGCCCTATTCGGCAGCCTCTGTTGTTAGAACACCCCGGCGGATCTGATCTTCCTCAATTGATTCAAAAAGCGCCCGGAAATTTCCTTCGCCAAAGCCTTCATCGCCTTTTCTTTGAATGAATTCAAAGAAGATAGGTCCGATTACGGTTTTGGAAAAAATTTGTAGAAGGATCTTTGTCATGCCGCAGTCGATGACCCCTTCGCCATCGATCAGGATGCCGTGACGCTTCATGCGTTCGATCGGTTCTTCATGTCCGTTCACCCGTTTGTGGGACATTTCGTAGTAGGTCTCCGGCGGGCCGGGCATGAATTTCAGTTCGTTCGCGGCCAGCTGATCCGTGCTTGGATAAATGTCATCGGTTCCCACCGCGATGTGTTGAATGCCTTCGCCTTTGTATTTGCGCAAATATTCTTCGATCTGGCTGGTGTCGTCCTTGGATTCATTCAGCGGAATGCGGATTTTGCCGCAAGGCGACGTAATCGCGCGGCTGACAAGGCCAGTGATCCGGCCATCGATGTCAAAGAAGTGGATCTGCTTGAAATTGAAGAGGTCGCGATAAAAATCCCACCATTTGTCCATGTTGCCGCGATAGACGTTGTGTGTGAGGTGATCGAGATAATAAAAACCAACGCCTTCAGGTTTTGGATCGACCTTGCCCAGCCAGTCGAATTCTTCCGAGTAAGCTGATCCTTTGTCGCCATAGGCTTCTATGAAATAGAGCAGTGATCCGCCAATCCCCTTGATCGCGGGAACATTCAGGGTTTTGTCGTTGTCGGAATAAGGCTCTGCGCCTTTAGCTATGGCATGATCATAAGCTTTTTGCGCATCGACCACCCGCCAGGCCATGGACGGGGCGCAGGGGCCATGTTCCTCGACAAACCGCATAGCGTGACTGCCAAGTTCGGCATTGAGCACATAGGTGATGTCGCCCTGGCGATAGAGGGTGATGTCTTTGGTCTTGTGTTTGGCGACCGGCACATACCCCATCTTGCGGAACAGGGCGTCGAGTTTTTCCGGTTCTGGGTGGGCGAATTCGACGAATTCAAAGCCGTCAGTACCGGCTGGATTTTCTGGCGTGATTTGCGCGGGCGGCGCATCGTGCGGAAAGGGTCCCATAGTTGATCCTCCACTTGGATAACAGTTGGACCTAGAATGCCCGGGAGGTTGCGCAGGTTGTGTGCAATTTGCGTGATATTCCGTATAGTGGCGCGCAAAACATGCATCAGATTAGGGAATATTGCATGACTGTTGCACTGGATGCCTTTGACATAAAGCTGCTTGCCGCTCTTCAGGAGAACTCCGCGGCGACAAACGCCGAGATTGGCGAGACGATTGGCCTGTCGGCAAGCCAGGTTTCGCGCAGGCGTCAGAAATTGGAAGACAGTGGGACCATCCGCCGTTACCGCGCAGATCTGAACCCTGAAATCCTGGGATTTATGGTCACGGCTTTTGTCGGTGTGACACTAGGTGCTCATACCCGCGAGAATGCCCGAAAATTCCGCAATATGGTGAAAGCCATGCCGGAAGTGCAAGAAGCCCACACGCTGACCGGTGATGTCGACTATATGTTGAAGGTCGTGGTTCCGGATCTCAAATCCTTAAGCCGCATTATCAATGACGAACTGTTGCCGCAGGAACCGGTGCACCATGTCCGGTCTTCCATCGCCATGGAAACCTTGAAAGACAACAATCTGCTGCCGTTGACATAGTCCTGTCGTCACTTGGAAGTTGTCCTGAAAAGGGAAAGGCTAAACTGTAATCTTTTGTCGCGTGGACTTGCGCAAAGGGACTAAAATCCCATGTGAAAGACCGATGATATCGTCCATTTGGGACATAGGGAGCCAAAGATGTTTGATGCAAAGTCCTTGCTGGATCAATTTCTGGGAAGCCAGGGGAGCCAAAATGGCCGCTCCCGTCAGAGCGGGTCTGGTGACCTCCTGTCCCAAGGCAAGGATTTTCTTTCTTCACAAGGCGGAGGGTTGGCCCTCGGCAGTCTTGCCGGTCTAATGCTGGGCACAAAAACCGGCCGGAAACTCGGTGGTAAAGCCGTGACTTACGGCGGCCTCGCATTGGTCGCAGGCCTTGCCTACAAGGCTTATCAGGGCCACCAAGCCAACAAACAAAATGCGCCGCGCCCGACCTATCCGGATCATGAGCCGATCCCCGTAGAAGCTCCACGCGGCACGGCCTTTGATCCGGCGCAGCAGCCAGGTGGCGAAAATCAGTTTGCGATCAATTTGCTGACCGCGATGATTTCCGCAGCAAAGGCTGATGGGCACATTGACCGGGACGAACAGGACCGGATCTTCGACAAGATTGATGAAGCTGGTCTTGATAGCGAAGCCAAGGCGTTTTTGATGGACGAATTGCGCTCACCGCTCGATCTCGACAAAGTGGTCGCGAGCGCGTCTTGTCCGGAATCCGCGGCTGAGATTTATGCCGCATCCCGACTTGCGATCGATCCGGACCATCCGGCTGAAAAAGCCTACCTTCAGATGCTGGCCGCCCGGCTTGGCCTGGAAGAGGGGCTGATCAACGAGATTGAATTGGCTGTCCGTGAAGCGGAAATGGCAGGGTAACTCGCACAACGCTTCGCCCGGCCCCGGAAACCGATCCGGGGCCAACCGCGAAAAATGTGAACCCGGCTCAAGGCCGGGACTGCCCCATTAGTATCGCGAACAGAAAATTATTCCGCCTGCGGCCCGACATAAACGGATGCGGGGCGGATCAATTTGCCGTTGGCTTGCTGTTCCATCACGTGGGCGCACCAACCAGGGGTCCGGCCCGTGGCAAAGAGTGGTGTGAACAGGGTCCGGTCGATACCAATCGCATCCAATAGCACGGCGGTATAAAACTCCACATTGGTATCCAGCGCCCGGTCCGGTTTGGCTTTGCGCAGCGCGGCAAGTGCCGCGGCCTCAATCTCTTCGGCCAATTGAACCTTTGGATTATTGGTGCCCAGTTTTTTCAATCCCGCTTTCAAGACATCTGCCCGCGGGTCGCGGGTCCGGTAGATCCGGTGACCAAACCCCATCAAACGTTCTTTGCGTAAAAGAGCGTCGGAAATCCATTTGTCCGCGTTTTCCGGACGGCCAATCGCGTCGATCATATCGAGAACCGGCCCGGGTGCACCGCCGTGCAAAGGCCCGCTCAAGGCGCCTATTGCGCCGAGAACGGCCTGCTTCATTTCTGCTTCGGTCGAGCCGATGACACGGGCAGTAAAGGTCGAGGCATTGAGGCCGTGATCGAGGATTGTCACCAGATACCGGTCAAGCGCCGCGACATGATCTGCATCAGGCTCTTCACCTTTCAACATGCGCAACAAATCTTCGGCGACGCTCAGCTGCGGATCCGGGGCAATTGCAGATTTGCCTTCAGAAATCTGATAAGCCGCAGCCAAAAACACCGGGAGTGCGCCGCTGATCGTTACTGCTTGCGGTCGGTCCTTGGAAATGGGCATTGCTGCCAAGCCCAGCTGCATGCGCTCATATACACCCAACCCCTCCGAGGCCGCTTCCATGACTGGCACGACCGAATATGCTGCCTGGCGGACAATGCCAAACGCATGTTTCAGTTCGTCAATGTCGCTGAAAACATAAGAATGCCAGAGGTGCAAAACCGCTTCTTCGAACCAGACCCTGCCAGCCAGATCTTCAATTTGTTTGCCGCGTAAGATCAAGCGGCCATTTTGGCCGTCGACATCACTTAAGCTCGTGTGAGCGGCGACAACACCTTCAAGACCCGCGATCGGATCGGCCGTCAAAGTGCCGGGATTGGGCGCTTTTGTCATAATCATCTCCTTTTTTATCGCCACCAGATAAGGAGATGGGCTTGCATTGATCAATCTTGATAAATACAATCAATATATGAACAAGCCGATCTATCTGTCCGCCAAGGAAGCTGCCGCCGAACTCGGTGTTCAGCCGGCAACGCTTTACGCCTATGTCAGCCGGGGCATGATTTCTTCCGTGGCCGGTGCAGGAAAACAGCGCCGATATGACGCGGCCGATGTCCGGCGGCTGAAAGGCCGGAGGGCCCTTGAAGAACCGGCCGGAACGCGTCCTTTGACTGGCGACCCGGTTCTGGAAACCGAATTGACGATGATTTCGCAAGATGGCGCGATTTACCGGGGACGGCCGGCTGTTGATTTGGCGGAATATGCCACTTTGGAAAGCGTCGCCACACTGCTTTGGGGTTGCGATCATGATCCTTTTGCCGATCCAGCGCCACTGGCCCCGCCAGCGCTGCCTGACGGGCTCGGCCCGCTGGACCGGGTGATGATGGCACTCGCCGCCTGGCCTTTACAGGACAAGGCAGCCCATACCCAATCCCCCAAACTGCTGCAGACAAAGGGCGCAGCTTTGTTGCGCTACGGCGTCGCCGCGCTTCTGAAGACCGACCCAAAAACCATTCCGGTTCATACCCAAATCGCGCAGGCTTTTGGCGTTTCCTCGAAAGCAAAACATCTGATCCGTGCAGCCCTGGTGTTGTCGGCAGATCATGAACTCAACACCAGTACGTTTGCCGCACGGTGCGCCGCATCTACCCGCGCGCCGTTGCATGCCGCCCTTCTGTCTGGCCTTGGTGCTTTTTCTGGTCCCCGTCACGGGGCCGCCTCCGGACGAGCCGACGCTTGGATGGCCGAAATTACGCCGGAGACAGACGTTGAATCGCTGATCGCTGACCGGCTCGCCCGCGGCGAAACGCTGCCTGGATTTGGCCACAAGATTTATACCGACAAGGATCCGCGCAGCCATTGGCTGCTGACCACTTTGATGGCCAGTGAACCGGATCATCCGTTCGTCCAGCAGCTGCCGGTGATCCTGAAAGCTGGCCAGGATCTCTTCGGTCTCTTTCCCAACATCGACTTCGCGCTTGCAGCCATGCAAAAGACTTATGAATTGCCCAAAGATAGCGGCAAAATCATTTTCTGTGCGGGCCGCATGGCTGGCTGGATTGCGCATGCCTTGGAACAATATGGTGCCCAGGAACAGATCCGGCCAAGGGCGACCTATATTGGGATCAGCGCATCCTGACCGGCGGCCATTGCATTGCGTCCCGCAGACCAGCTACCGTCGATACATTGGTTGATCAAAGCGTACAGGTCCGGTGTTGGGTGCAGTTTTTGGATACACGATAAATGTTATGCTGCCGGTCCTGTTGTGCGTGTTGCTCGGGTATGGACTGGCTGTTCTGAAGGCGCCCTATGACCGCAAGTTGTTCGGGGCTCTCGTTTCGAATGTCGGTTATCCAACCCTGGTCCTGTCGCATCTTGCCAAGGATCACATCGAGATCGGTGCATTTCTGACAATTCTGCTTGCTGCCGCGATGATGATTGCAATCTTCGGCACGCTGGGCTTTGTGGCACTTAAAGCGATGCGTTTGCCCATCCGGTCATTCCTGCCACCCATGATCCTTTCGAATGTCGGCAATATCGGCCTGCCCGTGTCAACGCTTGCCTTTGGCGCCGAGGGCGCGGCTGTTGCGATGGGATTTGTGGTCGTTGTGCTGTCAGCCATCTTTACGGTCGGGTATGCGTTGCCGATGGGAAAGGCAGACCTCAAGACACTTGCCCGCCAACCGGTCATCTACGCGGTCATTGTTTCCCTGATTCTGATGGACACCGGCTGGTCCCTGCCCGAACCGGTCGATCAGGCCATGACGATTCTCGGTGGTCTTGCCATCCCGATCATGCTCCTTACGCTTGGACACAGCTTGGCGACGTTGAAATTCGGACACGTCAAACGCGCGTTCTTGTTGTCTTTATTGCATATTTTCTTATCGGCAGTGGCGGCCTTTGCATTAACCCATGGACTGTCTCTCAGCGTCATACAGGAGAAAACCATTATACTGCTGTGCTTCATGCCGCCATCGGTCGCGACCTATCTGGCAGTCCAGCAGCACAGGCCGGGAGAGGAGGCAGCGGCAGTTGCCGGGTTCATTTTTGTCTCGACTGTTTTGACCTTGGTTACACTGCCTCTGGTCCTGACCTACTGGGCCACGTCTTGACCGGGCCGCTTCACAGCCTCGCTTTCATGAAATCTTCAAAGTTTACCGGTGTTTCTGCAGTCTCTTCCCGGTCAAAACAGCCAAACGAACCCCCGTCCTTCATGTCTTCGGCGGCAGCTGTGAAGGTGCTATAGGCCAGCCGGGCGAGACCAGACCCAATGGAAATGCGGGCGACGCCAAGGTCAGCCAGTTCCTTACGGGTAAGATGGAAATTCTTGCGCCCGGCGAGAATGTTTAACGGTGCATCGACCTCGTTTAAGACTCTTGAAATCTGGGCTTTGTCTTTCAGCATCGGCGCATAAACACAATCCGCCCCCGCCTCAACAAAGGCCTTCAGACGTTTGATGGTCATTTCGAGTTCATGATCCGATTTGACAGGCCCCTCGCTGCGGGCTGTCAGAACAAAATCAGGCGCTTCACGGGCAATGTAATCGCTGGCGGCCTTGATCCGCTCCACCGCGAGGTCGAGCGCATAAAAGGGGTGCTGCGGATCTTGCGAATAGTCTTCAATGGAACAGCCGGCTAGGCCGACTTCAATGGCTCCTTTGATCGTCTCCACGACATCATCCGGACTGTCGCCAAAACCATTTTCCAGATCGCCATTCACCGGTAGGCTGGTGACCGCAATGATATCAGCTGCATGAGCCAGCGCCTCATCTCTGGAGACAAGGCCTTCGGCGTCTTTCACCCCTTGCGCCCAGGCAAATCCTGCGCTGGAGGTTGCGATGGCATCAAAACGCATGCCGTCGAGTATACGGGCCGACCCGATGTCAAAGGGGTTCGGCATAAGAAAGGCTTTTCGAGTTTCATGGAGGGCTTTGAAAGCAGAACGGCGTTGTGCGGCAGTGACCATTGATGTTCTCCCGTACCTGTTAGACATCAACTATAGCCGATAACTGTGAGAAGCGGCGTGACAAGCTCCAGTTCTGACAAAAATGCCGCACCACTTCTTTGTTTTTTAGTGTGCCTAGTGGTTTGACACCAACATTTGCATCCCCGTGACGCACACTCATTCTTGCAAATGTTGGGGTCTTAAAAACCACTAGCCAAGTCTATGTTTCTAGTAGAGCTTTTGAATTTGACATTTGAAAAAGAGCTCATCCGCAAACGGGATTCAAATGTCGAATTGGATCCATTAGGTCCAAGCGTCCAGCCGTGTCACCTTCGCAGCAAAACACCCGCGTTTGGCATAATGTAAGTGGATGTAGTCCACCTTCGGATTTTCGAAAAAGCTATTGATTGTCTGGTTTGCCTCGGTTCCTTCGGCTACATCTGCATCGACAATTTCATGCCGGGAATTGAAAGCCCGAACCGACAGCAGACGGCTGATAATCGATGCCGGAATTTTACCGGGCTCAGGGTGACTTTCCTCTGCTCCGGCCTTCACAAAAATCGCATGGCGTGACTGGTAAGGCGACTTGCCGGGCTGGTGTTCGAAGTTGAGCAAATAAACACGTTCGCCCGCAGCAGCATCGGCCAGCGAAACACGGCAGGGAAAACCGCCATCAGAGATGTGGACCTGAATGTCCCGAGCGGCCAATTCTTCATCGGTAAAACCATTCAAATCGGCAAATTGATCTGCTGCGAGTGGTTGAATTTGAAACATGAACCTTGTCCTCTTGTGGTGTGAGAGGACACTAGAAACCCTGGAAAACAAACACGACCCGATTTGCGAGCGGTCAGAATAAATCCACCCGGACATATGAAGTCTTTTACCATCCGGCTGACTTGACCGTTTGGTCAGTCCGTGCCTCCATCACCGGCAACAGTTGTGGGAGGAAAAATGCGCGACCTGGGTGCTTGGGACTACGTGATTGTTGGCGCGGGAACCGCCGGATGTGTTCTGGCCAACCGTTTGTCGGAAGACCCGGACGTCAAAGTCCTGCTTTTGGAGGCCGGCAAACGCGACAATTACATCTGGGTGCATATCCCCGTCGGCTATCTCTATTGCATTGGCAATCCGCGTGTGGACTGGGGGTTTACCACGGCGCCTGACAAAGGCCTGAATGGCCGCTCGCTGCTTTATCCGCGCGGCAAGGTGCTCGGAGGCTGTTCTTCCATCAACGGCATGATCTACATGCGCGGCCAGGCCTGGGATTACGATCACTGGCGCCAGCTTGGTCTTGCCGGATGGGGCTGGGACGATGTCCTGCCCTATTTCCGAAAATCTGAAGATCACTATGCCTGGGACAATGACCTCCACGGCCAGGGCGGAGACCTGAGGGTTGAAGAACAGCGCATCTCCTGGGAACTGCTCGACGCTTTCCGCGATGCCTGCGAAGAAAATGGCATTCCCAAAACCAGGGACTTTAACGGCGGTGACAATTTTGGATCGGCCTATTTCCAGGTGACCCAGAAATCCGGTCTGCGCTGGAATGGGGTGAAGGCCTTTTTGAAACCGGCACGAAACCGGCCGAACCTGAGCATCCTAACCGAGGCCCATGTTGAACAGATCCAATTTGAAAATGGACGCGCCAACACACTTGATCTGGAAGTTGCTGGCGAACCGGCCAAAGTGACGATCTCTGGCGAACTGCTTCTTGCTGCAGGCGCTATCGGCTCACCGCAACTACTGGAACTCTCTGGCATCGGCAATCCGGAGGTTCTGGCAAAAGCCGGTATCGAGACGCGCCATGCTCTGCCGTCCGTCGGCGAAAATCTTCAGGATCACTTGCAGCTCCGGCCGGTCTACAAAGTCAAGAACGCCAAGACCCTGAACAAAATGGCCAACAGCTGGACCGGCAAGGCCAAAATTGGCTTGGAATATCTTCTGAAACGTTCAGGTCCAATGTCATCTGCCCCCAGCCAGCTCGGTGTCTTTGCCAAGACCGATCCGTCCTTTGAAACAGCCAATGTCGAATATCACGTACAGCCGCTGTCGCTGACCAAATTTGGCGAACCGCTGCATGATTTCCCGGCAATGACCACAAGTGTCTGTAACCTCAGGCCTGAAAGCCGGGGTCATGTGCACATCACGTCGCCGGACAAAAGTACCCAGCCGGAGATCCAGCCAAATTACCTGTCTGCCGAGGCCGACAAACGCGTGGCTGCCGATTCCATCCGGCTCACCCGCAAACTCATGGCCTCAAAGGCAATGAAAAAATATGAGCCGGAAGAGCATTTGCCGGGCATCGATTATTCCAGCGAAGACGAGCTCGTGAAGGCTGCGGGTAACATCGGCACCACGATTTTCCACCCGGTTAGCACTTGCCGGATGGGGATTGATGAGGGGTCCGTGGTTGATGACCGTCTGCGCTTGCGGGGCTTCGATAACATTCGCGTCATCGATGCCTCCGTGATGCCGACGATCACCTCCGGCAACACCAACGCCCCGACCGTCATGATCGCAGAAAAAGGCTCGGATATGATCAGAGAAGACCGGCAAAATAGGTAAAACTCCACTTGTTTTGAACAGCACGATCCGTAGAAAGCGGAAAGAGTGAAATCGAGAAGGACACCCTATTGCGCCTAAGCGTTTTATTCGCAGCTGTTCTTTTTCTGGCCCAATCTGCGACTGTGCTTGCCCAAAAGCCGCTAACTGTTTTTGCAGCATCCAGCCTGAGTGAGGCGATGATGCAAATTGGTGCGGCCTTTGAAGCCGAAGCAGGCACGCCGGTGACGGTGTCTGTTGCCGGAACCGGAACGCTGGCCCGCCAGATCGAGGCTGGGGCGCCTGCGGATGTCTTTGTCTCGGCTGACGCGATTTGGATGGACTATTTGGTTGTCCGGGGCGCGGTTCAAGCTGAAACCCGGGAAACGATTGCCTCCAATCGGTTGGTCCTTATCGGCCCCAAAGATGCCCCTGATTTTGACTATTTGAAGGAGAGCATTGCTGCCCGCCTCAAGGACGGACGTTTGGCAATGGCCGATCCGGAGACGGTCCCGGCCGGGCGATATGGCCGGGAAGCTTTGAAAACATTGGGTCTTTGGAGTGATGTCGAAACCAGGCTCGCGCCGATGGAAAATGTCCGCGTAGCGCTGGCCTCTGCTGCCCGCGGCGACACGCCGCTTGCCCTGGTTTATGCCACCGACGCCGCGATTGAGCCGGACGTCCGCGTCCTGGCGGTTCTGCCGGCTGAGAGCCATCCAGTTATTGAGTATCCAGCAGCCCTCACTCAATCGGCCGGTCACCCGCAAGCGGAAGCATTTCTGGCATTCTTAAAGGGGCCGGAAGCTGCGAAGATCTTGCGTTCCTTGAGCTTTTTGACCGATAAGGGGAGTTAAGCCTCCCCGGAGGGTGGGAGGAGCCGGATACGATCAGAGCGCGCGTGGATTATTTCACTCTTCAGCCTGCGGAATGGCAGGCGCTTCTTCTTACCTTACGGGTTGCAGCAGCAGCGCTTCTTGTCGCATTGCCATTGGCCATTCTGACCGCCTATGGCCTTGCCCGCACTCAGTTTCCGGGACATGGCATTGTCAATGCGCTGGTGCATTTGCCCTTGGTTATGCCTCCTGTGGTAACTGGTTATGTATTATTGCTCGCCTTTGGCCGGAACGGTCCAGCAGGATCTTTTTTAAGAGAAACCTTCGGCATCAGCTTTGCCTTCAACTGGACTGGCGCCGCGCTGGCCGCAGGCGTGATGGCCTTTCCGTTGATGGTCCGGCCGATCCGATTGTCCTTTGAAGCGGTGGATCCGAAGCTGGAAGATGCCGCCCGCTCCCTCGGCGCCCGGCGTATGATCATCTTTCTAACCGTCACTCTGCCGCTTGCACTCCCAGGGATTCTGGGAGGGGCGATCCTCGGGTTTGCCAAAGCCATGGGGGAATTTGGCGCGACGATCACTTTTGTTTCCAACATTCCTGGTGAAACCCGCACGCTCGCCCTGGCGCTTTATACAGCCACCCAAAGCCCAAGTGGAGATCTGGCAGCTTACCGGCTGACCATCATCGCCGCCTGCGTCGCCTTCGGCGCGCTGATCGCTTCGGAAATGCTCGCACGCCGCCTAAAAAAACGGCTGGGAGGTGCGGATGCTTGATGTCGACATCACCGGCCGCGTCGGCGATATGCCGCTCACCGCCAAGTTTCAAAGCGAAGGTGGTGTTACATCGCTGTTCGGGCAATCGGGTGCGGGAAAAACCAGCGTTACCAATATGATTGCCGGGCTGGTCCGCCCGCAATCGGGACGGATTAGCGTCAACGGAACAACGTTGTTTGATGCGGATAAGAACATCAATCTGGCGGTTCAAGCACGGCGCATTGGCCATGTATTTCAGGACGCCCGCCTGTTTCCGCACATGAGCGTCAGTTCCAACTTGACCTATGCCCGCTGGGCCGGGCGGCGTAAAACCAGCCGGTCGATGGATGAAGTTGTTGACCTTCTGGGGCTGAAGCCGCTGCTTCAGCGCAAACCGGCCACCCTTTCCGGCGGCGAACGGCAGCGGGTCGCGATTGGCCGGGCGCTTTTGTCTGACCCGCGCTTGCTGATCATGGACGAGCCGCTCGCCAATCTGGACCAGGCCCGGCGCAATGATATCCTGCCTTATCTCGATCGATTATGCGCCGAGGCTGGCATCCCGATCCTCTATGTCAGCCACTCCATTGAAGAGGTCGCCCGCCTGTCGCAAACGCTGGTGATCCTGTCGGACGGGCAAACACCTGCTTATGGCCCGGTGGCTGACATGCTCGCCAGAACAGACCTCGGCAAGGCCACTGGCCGCCACGAAGCCGGGGCGCTTTTGGAAGGAACCGTCAGTCACACCGATGAAAAATGGGGCCTGACCCATATCGATATCGGCGGTCCAGTTATCCAGATCCCGGATCTTGGCGCCAAACCGGGTGAAACGATCCGACTGCGGATCCGGGCAAGGGATGTCGCGCTTGCCAGCGAACCGCCGAAGGGCCTGTCGATCCGCAATGCGCTTGCCGGCTCCATCCGCAGCATTTCGGAAGAAAGCGGTCCCTACGCGGAAATTCTGTGCTCTGTCGGCGCCCAAACCATCCGTGCCCGGATTACGCGTGCTTCGGCGGCCGATCTGGACTTAGTTGAAGGCAAAGAAGTCACCGTCTTGATCAAGAGTGTTGCCATCGACCGGCGTCAGAGAGCGCCGGTGATTGGATGAGGTTTCTTTTCCGGCAAAAATCCTTCGTTATACTGGTGCCATGAGACGTCCACATCAACGCCGCGGCTGGCGCCAGCTGAATTGGGGAATGGCAGTGGCCACACTTGTGGTTAGCCTCGCTGTTGTGTTCCTGACCGGCTTGGCCAGTTTGCGGTTCACTCTGGCGGAAATCGAAACGCGCGCTGACGCCAATTTGGCCGTTCAGACAGCTGTGCTGGAGCGGCTGTTGGACAAGTTCAGACTCCTGTCTCCGCTCCTGGCACGTGGACCGGAAACCGGCCGTATGGTTGCTGGTGAAGGCACTGAATTCGACCGGAACATCGTTTCCGTGACCGCCGGGATGTCGGGCGCAGAGGAAATCTGGCTGATGGATCCAGGCGGCCGTACACTTTTGAGCAGCCGGGACAATGTGCCCAGCGGTGCTATCGGTGGCGGTTCGATGATCCCGGATGCCTTTTATCAGGCAACACAAGGCCAGCTCGGCCGGGAATTGATCCCAGGCACACCGGAAGTTCCGGCCAGTTATGTGTTCGCGTCGCCGCTCCGCAGCGGAAATGAACTGGCCGGTGTGCTTGCGGTCCGGGTCAGCCTGGGCGATGTCGAACAAGCCTGGGCACTCAGCAAGGATCCGATTGTGGCGGTCGATGGCAAAGGCCGCGTGGTTGTCAGCAACGTTCCTAATTGGCGCAACAAGGGATTTGCCTCTTTGGACCTGACACGCAACGCTGCAGATTTGACGCTTCTTGACCGTCTCGCACTTTTGTTGCCGACAGCAGGTCAACGGCCTGTGCATATGGAGCTTGCGGCCAGTTTGCCGGTGCTAGGATGGCAGGTTCGAACCTTCGCAGATGTGGAATCTGCTCGCCGGCAATCCGGCTGGGCCATGTTGATTGCGCTGCTGGTCTGCGTGATCGCGGCTGGTGTCCTGTGGTTGATTGCCTTCCGGCGCCGCGAGCTGGATCGTCAGATCCGACGCGACAAGGCGGCCGCACTTCGTCTGGAACGGCGCGTTAAAGCGCGGACCGCCGAATTGCGCACCGCTAACAGGCAGTTGGAACAGGAAGTATCTGAACGGCTCCAGGCCGAAGCCGATTTGCGCCAGATGCAGGCGGAGCTTGTCCAAGCCGCCAAATTGGCAACGCTTGGCCGAATGTCCGCCGCGCTCAGCCATGAATACAATCAACCGCTCGCCGCGATCCGATCGGACGCGGAAATTGCCGAAATGCTGATCGACCGGGGACGGGCAGATGAGGCCAAGGGCAACCTCACCCGGATTGGCGGTATGGTCAGCCGGATGGCGGAAATCGCCAAAACACTGAAGGGCTTCACCCGGAAATCAGGTACGGACATCAAACCTGTCTCACTCCGCCAGGTGGTCGATGAGGCGATGCTCTTGCTGCAGCCGCAAATCAAACAGACCAAGGTCGACCTGGTGATTGACTTGCCGGAGGAGAATCTGATTGTTGGCGGTGGCCGGATCCGGCTGGAACAAGTGGTCATCAATCTCCTCGCCAACGCTCTCGATGCTGTCAGCACAGAGGCTCAGCCGACAGTGTGTTTGACGCTGGAACAGGTCGGTGGCAAGGCGGTTATGAGCGTTCGCGATAATGGCACCGGCATCAGTGAAGATGTGCTGCCGCAGATCTTCGATCCCTTTTTCACCACCAAAGACGTAGGTGCCGGCCTCGGCCTGGGTCTATCCATTGCTTACAAGATCGTGCATGACTTCTCTGGGTCGTTAAGCGCGGACAATCACGAAGACGGCGGGGCCGTTTTCACCATGAGCCTGCCGCTTGCGGATGAGACATTATTGGCAGCGGAATAAACGAATGGATCAGGCCACAGTCCTGTTGATTGACGATGAAGACGATCTGCGTACGTCCTTGACGCAGGGCTTGGAACTATCGGGCCAGGACGTCTTTGCTTCCAGCCAACCGGAAAACGTTCTGGAACGGATCAACCGTGATTTCTACGGTGTCTTGGTCAGCGACATCCGGATGCCGGGGACCGATGGCTTTACGGTCATGAAACAGGCCTTTGAGATCGATCCGGCTCTGCCCGTCGTTCTGATCACCGGGCATGGAGATGTTCCGCTTGCGGTGGAGGCCATGCGCGCCGGGGCTTATGATTTTATGGAAAAGCCCTTCACCGTGTCGCATCTGGCGTCCGTGGTTGAACGCGCGCTCGATAAACGCCGTTTGGTTCTGGAAAACCGCAAGCTGCGGGAAGAGCTGGCGGATCGCACCGGATTGGAAAGCCGCCTTGTCGGCCGGACTCCGGCGATGGATTTGCTGCGCCGGAATGTGTCCGCATTGGCAGCGACCGATGCCGATGTCTTGATCCTGGGCGAAACTGGATCGGGCAAGGAGGTTGTTGCCCGTGCACTCCATGACGAAGGCCCGCGCAAGGAAAAACCTTTTGTTGCCCTCAACTGCGGGGCCTTACCTGCTGAAATTATTGAATCGGAGCTTTTTGGTCACGAGAAGGGCGCCTTTACCGGGGCCAGTGGCCAAAGGATTGGCAAGCTTGAACATGCGCACGGCGGCACCGTCTTTCTTGACGAGATTGAATCCATGCCGCTCGATCTTCAGGTCAAGCTGCTGCGCGTGATCGAGACCCGCACGATTGAGCGACTCGGTTCAAACAAGGCGATTGAGCTGGATGTCCGCTTTGTCGCCGCTACCAAGGATGACTTGGAAGCTGCTGGCCGGGAGGGCCGCTTCCGTTTGGATCTGTTTTACCGTTTGAATGTGGTCAATATTGAGATACCGCCGCTGCGCGATCGTCTCGAAGATATTCCGCTGCTCTTCCGTCATCTTGCGATCGAGGCCCGGGCCCGCTACCGGCGTGAGATCCCGGACATCACCGACAGCTATATGACCAGCCTGATGGCACGGGATTGGCCGGGGAACGTCAGGGAACTGCGCAATGTCTCCGACCGGTTTGTCCTTGGCTTGGAACAGGATCCCGAGCAGCAAGCAGGCCCCGGAGCCACCTTGTTCGAGCAAGTGGCCTCTTATGAAAAGACATTGATTGCCGCGGAGCTGAAACGCAACAACGGCGCCATCAAACCGACCTATGAAACCCTCGGGCTCTCCCGGAAGGCGCTTTATGAAAAGATGCGCAAATACGGGCTGGAAAAAGAAGACATGATGTCGGTCTAAAAAAATTCTACTGCATGTCACAGCCGGAAAAGCTGCCTCGTCACCTTTGTATCGAACCTATTCGATCTAAACGAGGTATTTGAAATGACTGCAGCAACTGCACCTGTAAATCATCATCAGCAAATTCCGGCGATTGCCCAGACCCTTGGCGGTGTCTCCGCTTCCTTCGTGAAGGAGGGACTGGAAGCCAAGCTTCAGCATCTTGTTGATCTGCGGGTTTCCCAAATCAACCAATGCGCCTTTTGCGTCAAAATGCATACCAAGGAAGCTCACGAGGCAGGGGAAACCAGCGAACGGCTCGAGCGTCTGATCGTCTGGCGTCATGTTTCTGACTTCAGTGAAAAAGAAAAGGCTGCTTTTGCCTGGGCCGAAGCGCTAACCTATGCAAATTCTGAAACGCAATATGGACCGCTGCGCGCGAACCTCAGACAGCATTTTTCGGAAAATGAAATCAGCCTGCTGACGGCCGCCATTGGTATGATCAATCTCTGGAACCGGGTTCAAATTTCGAACTATTGATATGAGTGAGCACGACAAACTCGACAGGTTTGAACAGGCCAGGCCCCGCCTATTGGGGCTGGCCTACCGCCTGCTTGGATCTTGGGCGGATGCGGAAGACGCCGTTCAAGATACCTTCCTGCGCTGGCAAGATACGGATGCCGGCGTGATCCACAATCCTGATGGCTGGCTGACAACGGCCTGTACCAACCGCTGTCTCGACATCTTGAAGTCCGCTGGACGTCAGCGGGTCGACTATGTCGGTCCATGGCTGCCGGAACCCCTACAGACCGAAACGGTCGCGGGCCCAGAGGAACGGCTTGAATTGGCGTCTTCTTTGACCACGGCTTTTCTTTTGCTTTTGGAGCGGCTCAGCCCGAAAGAACGGGCTGCCTATCTGCTGCGCGAGATCTTTGATCACCCGTACAATCAAATCGCTGAAACACTGGATCTTTCTGAATCGGCTTGCCGTCAGCTGGTATCCCGGGCCGGCCGGGTCATTGGCAAGGACAGTGCACGCTATGTGCCCAGCGAAGAACGGCAGAGCGAACTTTTGTCCGCTTTTCAAAATGCGATCCGCACTGGCTCGCTGACAACACTCAGTAGCATGCTGTCGGAAGACATTGAGCTGCACACTGATGGCGGCGGCAAAGTCCGGGCGGCACTCCGGATTCTGAGCGGCCGGGAAACGATCGAGATCTTTCTGCGTCAGGTTCTCTGCAAAGCATGGCCTGGGTATGACTTGAACACAGCGGAGATCAACGGTCGGCAAGGGTTGATCGCATCTGAGAATGGCGAAATCACCGCTGTCTTGACCGCCGAGTTCGGTGAAGATGGAAAAGCCCGTCAGATTTTCATCATGCGTAATCCGGAAAAGCTCCGGCATTTCATGACGCTCGCCCGGCATGAGGCTGGCAGTGGAGAACTAAAGGTCAACTGAGCATGTCGACAGAACGGAAAACCTTGAGTGTCGTCCTGTTGACGACGCTGACGGGATGGATCGGCTTTTCTCTTCCCTTCCCGATTTTCAGCCACATCTTTCTGGATCCATCCCACGGCATCGTCACAGCTGACATGAGTACCGTGACCCGAACTGTGCTTCTCGGGGTGGCGATGGCGCTTTATCCGCTGGGTCAGATGATCGGCGCCCCATTCCTAGGCCGTCTGTCGGACAAATACGGACGCAAACCGGTGCTGGTTGCCTGCCTCTGGCTGACAACACTGGGCGCTCTGATCCTTGCCTTTGGTGTGGCAGCCGGATCCATCGCGTTGATCCTGATTGGCAGGCTCTTCACCGGTGTCGCCGAGGGCAGTCTGGCCATCGTCCAATCGATCGCGTCCGACATCAGTTCTCCGCGCACCAAGGCTCGCAACTTTGCCTATATCGGCATTGCGATTGATGTCGGTTTCATCATCGGTCCCATCGCAGGTGGTTTGTTGTCGGATTCAGCGCTTCATCCCATGTTCAATGTGGCCTTGCCGTTCTGGTGCGGAGCCGCGGTGTTTGGCGCAAATGCGGTAATGGTGATGGTATTTCTGTCTCCGGCTAGACAGGCAGACAAACAGACAGCACCTGCAAGAAGTCTGCGCGCAGCTCTGACAGACCGGTCACTGGTTCCAGTTTTTGCGCTGACCTTTGCGACCTTCTGGGCGATCATGATCTTCTTTGATTTCTCAGCTGTCTATTTCGTCCAGGTTTTTGACACTCAACCGGCCTTGCTGGGCGTTTTGACAGCTTTGATATCCGCGCCGTTGATCGCCTCAGGGCTGGTCGCCGGCAAGGTCAACGAGAAGATCGGACCGGTGAAAATGGCGTACCTGTCCCTTGGATTGCTTGCAGGCGGCACAGCACTTTTTCTGATCCCGGACAGTCTGATTGGGCTCGCCCTTCCCGTGTGCATCATTTGTGTAGGGATCAATTTCGGCCAGACAGCCACATCGGTGATTGCTTCCGATCGGGCAGGTCCGGGTGAACAGGGCCAAGTTATGGGCCTCTACCGGTCGATTACTGTTGCTGCGGCGGCGATTTCAGCAATCATCGGCGGTCTTCTGGCTGGTTATGCCCCGCAAGGACCGTTTTTGACCGCAATTTTGGCTGCTGGCTTGGGCTTTCTGGTCTTGAATGCCCTTCAAGGTACGCCTGCACCGATAGCGGAAGACGCCTAATCTCAGAAAAACGATGTTGCAGCTGCCGATGTGTCGAAACCGACCCATCGGTAGTTTACCATGTGTCGCTTTCCACCCAGAATCTTAATCATCCGATTTCCTATACGGCAAATCATTGCATTCTCACCGACTGGTTTTGGCCATTTTTTGCCAGTTTCTGGAAGTTGGCACAGGCTTTGCTGTTAATGCTGCGACCCGCGCCTTGCGCTGTCCAGCCACAACGGCTGTCTTTTGAGAAATGTCTGGGAGGACATCCAATGAAAAAGTTTGTTATTGCCGCTGCTGCTGCGGCTTCTTTCGCCATGACATCTGGTGCTTATGCCGCTGATGAATGTGGCGACGGCGAAATCGTCATCAAGTTCAGCCACGTTGTGTCCGCGCAAGGTCACCCGAAAGGTGAAATGGCCTCTGCTCTGGCGGATCGCATCAATGCGGAAATGGATGGTAAGGCCTGCATGCAGGTGTTCCCGTCTTCGCAGCTGTTTGACGACAACAAGGTGATGGAAGCCCTTCTGCTCGGCGATGTTCAGCTGGCAGCCCCGTCACTTTCCAAGTTCGAATCCTACACGCTGAAATACCGCTTGTTCGATCTGCCGTTCCTGTTCTCCAACATGGAAGCAGTGACCACATTCACCAAGGGTGAAAAAGGTCAGGAACTGCTCGGTGCTATGTCCGACTACGGTTTTGTAGGTCTCGGATATGTCTTTAACGGCCTGAAGCAGTTCTCTGCCAACAAGCCGCTGGAAGTTCCGTCAGATGCCAAAGGCCTGAAATTCCGCGTTCAGACTTCTGACGTTGCGGTTGCCATGATTGAAGCCATGGGTGCAAACGCTCAGAAACTGGCGTTCAAAGAAGTCTATGGCGCGCTGCAGACCGGTGTTGTGGACGGTCAGGAAAACACCTGGTCCAACATCTACACCAAGAAGTTCTTTGAGGTTCAGGACGGCACCACTGAAACCAACCACCAGCTGCTGACCTACCTGGCAGTGACGTCTCAAGAATGGCTAGACAGCCTGGAAGTTGGTACCCGTGATCAGTTCCTGAAGATCTTCAACGAAGTTGCAGACGAGTACAACAACCGTTCCACCGAGATCAACGCTCAGAACAAAGCCAAGATCATCGAAAATGGCGGTGTTGTCCGTCAGCTGACACCTGAGCAGCGCGACGAGTGGGTTAACACCATGAAGCCGGTTTGGGGCAAGTTTAAAGACGACATCGGTCAGGACGTGATCGATGCTGCGGTTGCATCCAACCAAGCCAGCTAATCCTGGCTCATCGTGACCGGGCACAGCCCGGTCACACTTTTCGTTTTCAAAAATCAGTTGCCGCATGAAAGCGGCTGGAAGCCGGCGCTGATCGCGCAGGTTATGGGGAGGCTTGCATGTCCCGCGTCGGACGGTTTGTCGATTCTTTGGAAGAAAACATCATCGCCATCATCCTGGCGCTGATGACCATCGTCACCTTCAGCCAGGTGGTCGCCAGATACGGGTTCAACTCCGGCTGGGGCGGTGCTTTGGAACTCACCCGCGTTCTGTTCGCCTGGCTCATCCTTTTCGGTATGAGTTACGGGCTCAAGATCGGCGCTCACCTCGGCGTGGACGCTGTCATCAATCTTCTGCCGCGTCCGCTGTTCCGTCTCGCCGCCCTCCTGGGCGCAGCGCTGACGGTCCTTTATGCGCTTCTGCTGTTTGATGCGACATGGTTCGGATCGCTGTTTGGCTTGGACCACAAAGGATCCACCGGCGGCGCTTACGCTTATGTGGCGAAGTTCTACAAGCTGCCCATCGGCATGGAAGATCTGAAATGGCCGGTGTTCATCCAGGAATGGTTTGATGTGAAGGAGCGTGTCCCGCGCTGGATCCCTTACATCATTCTGCCGATTGGCCTTCTCCTGCTTGCCTTCCGCGCGGCCCAGGCTTTTGTCCTGATCCTCATGGGCAAAAAAGACGCCATCATCGCTGCCCACGAGGCAGAAGAGCTGGTGGCGGAAAACAAAGACGTCTTGAAGGACTGAGCCGATGGAAACCGCATTCCTATTTTTCTTCGTTTTCGGCTTTTTGTTCCTCGGGGTTCCGATTGCCGTCTCACTTGGCCTCTCCGCCGTTCTTTACATCGCGCTCTTTAGTCACGATTCCATGAGCTCCGTGGCTGTGCAGCTGTTCAACGCCTCGCAGAACTTCACCCTTCTGGCGATCCCGTTCTTCATCTTGGCCTCCAGCTTCATGTCGACCGGCGGTGTTGCCCGTAGGATCATCCGATTTTCGATTGCGACGGTCGGCTCGATCCGGGGTGGCCTTGCGATCGCGGGTGTTTTCGCCTGTATGTTGTTCGCAGCGCTCTCCGGGTCGTCTCCGGCAACGGTGGTCGCCATCGGCACCATTGCTATCGCCGGCATGCGTCAGGCGGGCTACACCAAGGAATTCGCAGCTGGTGTTATCGCCAACGCGGGTACTCTCGGCATCCTGATCCCGCCGTCCATCGTGATGGTCGTTTACGCTGCTGCCACCAACGTTTCCGTCGGGCGTATGTTCTTGGCGGGTGTTATCCCCGGCATCATCGCCGGTCTGATGCTGATGATCGCCATCTACATCATGGCGCGGGTCAAGAACTTGCCCGCACAGCCGTGGCCGGGGTTCAAGGAAATCTGGGGCGCCTTGTCAGAAGCTGCTGTCGGCCTTTTCCTGATGGTCATTATCCTCGGCGGGATCTATCTCGGCATCTTCACCCCGACGGAGGCTGCGGCGGTGGCCGCCGTTTATGCCTGCCTGATCGCCCTCTTTGTCTATCGTGACATGGGTCCGCTTTCAGGTATTGGCTGGGTCGAGGAAAGTGATAGCCCGCTGGCGCTTACTGGCTTCAAGGCGATCACCTATTCGGTCGTCTTGATGCTGGCCTGGTCTGGCATTGCCTATGGTGTGACCGACCGGACCGCGATGTTCGGTTGGGATAGCCTTGTGGTGCTTCTTGTTGCCCTTGTCGCCTATCCGCTGCTGCGCGCTGGCATCAGCCCGGCCCAGCTCACGCCGGCCTATGCCGCAGGTGGGAAGGTCTGGGGTCGGAACCTTGCAATCATCGGCTGGAAATTTCTACCGGCATTGTTCCACAAAGACACCAAGAAGGTTCTGACGGATTCGGCCAAGACGACCATCATGTTGATGTTCATCATCGTCAACGCGCTGCTCTTTGCACACACGTTGACGGCCGAACAGATTCCGCAGGTGATTACCGACTGGATGGTCGAAGCCGGCTTCAACTGGTTCACCTTCCTGATCGCGGTCAACATCCTGTTGTTGATCGGCGGCCAGTTCATGGAACCGTCGGGTCTGCTCTTGATCGTTGCGCCGGTGGTGTTCCCGATCGGTCTTGAGCTTGGAGTGGATCCGATCCACCTGGGTATCTTGATGGTCGTGAACATGGAAATCGGCATGATCACCCCGCCGATCGGTCTGAACCTCTTCGTGACATCCGGTATAACGGGCATGAGTCTGGTTCAGGTGGTGAAAGCGGCCGCACCGTTTGTATTGGTATTGCTGGCGTTCTTGATCCTGGTGACCTACGTCCCGGCGCTCTCCACATGGCTGCCGTATATGCTGATGGGTCCGGAGATCATCACAAATTAGATCCAACGTTATACTGAATATAACGCTTTAAGCGGCGGGCTCAGGCCCGCCGTTTTCCTTTGTTGAGTGATGGCGTGCCCATTATTTGAAAGAGCGTGATCGCTTTACCGCCGGATTTGAAGATAATGATCTCCGTATTGAAGCTAGGAGCAGCGAATGCCGTCCTCAACAGATCCATTTTCATCGCTGACTGAATTTATCACCACCCCGGAAGAGCTGGAGACCATCGGGGGGCATCCCCTTCCGCAAATTGTGGCCAAGGAATTGCCCGCCCTCGACGAGATTTGCCGTGATTTTATCTCCCGGTCCCCTTTTTGTTTTGTCGCCTCTGCCAATCCGGGTGGCCATATCGACATCTCGCCAAAAGGGGATGCGGCCGGCTTTGTAAAAGTCCTCTCGCCATCGCTGTTGGCCATTCCGGATCGTCCGGGCAACCGCCGTCTCGATACGTTTCACAATCTTCTTAAGGATCAGCGCGTGGGGTTGCTGTTTCTTCTGCCAGGACGGGGAGAGACCCTTCGTGTTCGCGGCGAAGGAAAATTGACCCGTGACCCGAAGCTCCTGAAAAGCTTTGAAGTTCAGGGTCGTTCTCCAAAGTTGGCTTTGGCCGTTCACGTGACGTCTGTCTTCATGCATTGTCCCAAATGCGTGTTTCGTTCTGGCCTCTGGCAGCCCGACGCCTGGCTAGATGTAACCGGCCTTGCAGACATGAATGAAGCGATGGTCAAACACGCCCAAATCGGCCTCAGTCCGGAAGAGTGGTTTGAAACACTCAAACAAAAAGGCGAACTTGATCTCTGGTGACAGGATGAGCCAGACCATTTGACTGCCGATGGCGGGCGCACAAAAAAACCGGCCTCCGAAGAGACCGGCTGCGAGGTATCTGCTTCTTTTTGGAAGAAGTCGGTTTAGACGACGCTGCCCAGTTTCATGGCAACGCTCATGTCGCCTTCCACTTGCATCTTGCCGCCCATGAATGCTGCAGTCGGGTTCAAGTCTCCGGACAGCATGTCGGCCAGATCTTCAGCGGTCATCTTGATGGTGCAATCCGCCTCGTCATTGGCATTGCTGACGTCGGAACCTTGCAGAAAGATTGTGCCGGCATCGCCAAGATCGAATTTCACGCTTTCTTCGATACCGCCACCGGAAACCTTGTCGCGGATGTCGTTGGTGAGCTGTTCCAAGGACATAGAATTTTCTCCCATTTGGTTGAGGCGCTAGCCTCTCGTTGCTTCACTTGAAGCATGCCCTTTACGTAATCGTCAAGCTCAAAATGTCTTTTGAAGACTTCTTTGCCAAATTTTGACGATGCAAAATACAAACCTGCGCAGATACTCTCCGCTTTTCATCAGTTCGCCAATAAAAAACACGGGGCCATTGGACCCCGTGTCTTAAAAGCCAATGAGACTGAGTAAGCCCAGCTTATTTGAAAACATCGAAGGCAAAGCGGTACGTCACGCCCAAACCAATGTTGAACTGGTCTTCGCTGCCAATCTTGGCAATCGGGCTGTCGGCCGCATCGCCGATCAGGCGTTCATAGCCACCCTGCAGATGGAGCCGGACATCGTCGTTCCAGTCATAGCTGACGCGTGCAGCAAGCCCGACAGATTTGAAACCAGTTCCGCCTGGATCGTATGCGGTCAAACGGCCACCGCTGGCCGCAGCTTCTGCAGCGGACACGCCGAAATAGGTGTCCATGTAATTGCCGGATGCAAATTCAGCGCGCGGGCCGATGCTCAGCTCCCACTTTTCTCCTGGATAGAGAATTCCATCGAATCCGAGCTGGCCGACCTGGCCTGTGTGACCATTAAATCCCTGGCGCAGTTCTGCAAAGGCACGCCAGTGTTCGCCTCGAAAACCGCCGCCAAGGCCCAATTCCAAGGCCCAGTTGATCTTGTTGGTCCCAGTCAAATCTGTCGTATCGCTTGCTTCGCGCGAGCCGACAAACCCAAATGAGGGGTAGAAAAACACACCGCTGCGCCGGCGTCCGTCGACCACCTGACCGATGCCTGGAACAAAGAAACGGCCAACTGAAATTAAAGGAAACGGATAAATAAGATAGGAATCCGATGCTTCATAGCGCGGTTTGATCATGGCTCCGACACCGAGATCGACCACAAACTGGCGGTTTGCGTCTTGTTCAGACAGACTGCCGCCCTGCGCAAAAGCTGCTCCGGAAACGGTCCCAGCCAGAAGGGCAACCACGGCCCGCGATATGATTTTTTTCATGTGGTCCACACAATACCGGAAATTGTCAGGCCGGAAGATAGCACGATCAGTGCTAACGCAAAGTGCGGGAGAGTCGGGTTTTGATTAACTGTTGCATTTTGGCACCGCGTTATCAGTGGGGAATTATCTGCCGTTTTCCCACGCAACACCCGGTTCGGCTTGCAGCCGGCAGTTCGGAAAGCTACATGAAGAACAACACCCGCTCATAAAGGCAACGGACCGGACCATGACAGCCCTTTTCACCGTGATCCTCATCGCACTGCAACTCTATGTCTATGTTGTGATCGCCAGTGCGATTTTCTCCTGGCTCTTTGCCTTCAACATTGTCAACCCGCGCAATCAAATCATCGCGATGATTGGGCAGGTTCTCTATAATCTCACCGAACCCGCACTGCGGCCGATCCGCCGGTTCATGCCGGATCTCGGCGGGGTCGATATTTCTCCAGTTGTGCTGCTGCTTGGCATCATCTTCATTCAGATGATCATTCAGACCAACTTGATGCCGCTGTTCCGCGGTTTCTAAATTCTAAAAAAGAAAACCCGGGCACGACGCCCGGGTTTTCTTTTCTGAAGTCTTTTCACTCTTCGATTTTTCGCGCCTCGTCCGGCAGCATGATCGGAATGCCATTGCGGATTGGATAGGCCAGTTTGGCCGTCCGGGAGATCAGCTCCTGTGCATCCGCATCGTATTCCAGTGTTGTTTTGGTGACTGGACACACAAGAAGTTCCAGAAGTTTCCGGTCCACTGGCCGGTCAGGTGTTTCATTCATAAAAGATGCCGTTTCCGCTTTTAGGGCTTATTGCAGCGTTGCTCCGCCATCATTTTCGGAGCGCGCCAGATCCATTTCCGTGATCGCGATCAGGGTTTCAGCCCGTGTCTTGAGATCGTGAGCCTCCAACAGCGCCTGTTTTTCCTGCGGCCCGTAAGGGCACATCATACACAAGGCATTCACCAGAACTTCTGTTTCTGCCTCAGAGACACTATCCCAATCGGCTTCCAGGCTGTTGGCGTCGAGATATGCCCGCAACGTGTTCAATAGACCGTTGCGATCTACGTCTTCTTCGCCTTTTCCACATTTCAGGTCATCGGAAAAAGGCGCAAAATCGACCTCCACCTGCCGGAATTTTGTCAAAGCCGACAGCTCTTTGCCGATCTTGAAACGGGTGACCCCTTGAAGGGTGATCAGGTAACGGCCGTCTCCGGTTTCCTGAAATCCGGTGAGGCGCCCGGCGCAACCGACGCTTTCCAGAACCGGATGATCCGGATCAGAGGCCGGTCGGCCTGCAGACGGCTGCACCATGCCGATCAGACGATTGCTGGCCAAGGCCGAGTCGATCATGTCGATGTAGCGCGGTTCAAAAATGTTCAGGGGCAGTTGGGTTCGTGGAAGGAGCAACGCACCGGAAAGTGGAAACACGGGTAAAACAGGCGGCAAATCCGCGATCGTTTCATAAATGGCATTTCCTGCCTGCATCTTTGGCCCTTTAGCTTGTCTTTATTGCCTTTGGCTATGCTGGCGCCAATCAGCCGTTACCGGCATATCTGTGGCGGCAGCAGGCAATCGTCAAGCAAACAGAACCGCGGAGAGTTTGCGCCGGCCATAAGCGCTGGCTTCATCCTTGAAGCCCCAGGCTTCAAAAAACTGGAGCAGCTGCTTGCGCGCACCGTCTTCGTTCCACTCCCGGTCCCGGCGGACGATTTCGATGAGTTGATCGACAGCCGCTGTTTTTGCACCTTTGGCATTCAATCCGAGTGCAAGATCAAACCGGGCCTGATGATCATCCGGGTTCTGGGCAATGCGCTCTTCAAGACCTGCTAAATCGCCAAGAGAAGCGGCCTGTTCGGCCAGATCTACAGCTGCTTTGGCTGCCATATAAGCTTCGTCGGTCCGTTTGTCTTCAGGAGCCAGGTCCAACGCCTGTTTGGCCCGCTCCAGATCGTCTGCGCCGAGGTAACACTGTGCAAGGCCCGCAATCGCCTGAACATTGTCGGGCTCTGCCTGCATCAGAGCCCCGAAGAGCTGTGCGGCTTGCCCAAAGTCCTTATCAGCCAGCAAGGCTTGCGCTTGCTCAAGATAGGCTTCGGCCGGGTTGGCTTGCGCCGGACCGCCAACTTTTTCAATAAACGCCTTGATCTGGCTTTCCTGCTGGGCGCCCATAAATCCATCGACCGGCTGCCCGTCTTTAAATGCAATGACGGCCGGAATGGACTGGATGCCCATTTGCCCGGCGATTTCCGGGTGGTCCTCAATATTCATCTTGGCGAGCTTCACGGTGCCGCCAGCAGCTGTGACCGCTGCTTCGATCAGCGGTGTCAGTTGTTTGCAAGGGCCGCACCACGGGGCCCAAAAATCCACAAGAACCGGTTGCTGCCGGGAGGCCTCCATAACCTCCGCCATGAAGGTTTGTGTCGTGACATCAAAGATCAGATCGCCGCCAGCTGCACCGCCCGGTCCGTTGCCGCCGGCGCCACCGCCGCCATTACCGCCTTGACCATAGCCGCCGCCCATACTAGCGCCGAAACCGCCGCCGACCTGGCCGCCAATGCTGTAGTCGCCGTTGCTCATAGATCTGCCTCTTGCTGTTCGGCTGGTGAAAACTTCAGCCACATATCGGATGCCATCACCTGCATCGAATCCGCTTCTAACATGGCGCGGCCGATAGGGGATTACAAATGTCTTTCAAAGGACTTCCAAAATGGAAGTCTATGGGCCGCCTTATTCTGCGGCTTGCGCCTGGGCGCTCACTGCCAGGATCTGAGGTTCGTGGCCACAAGCCTTGGCGAAGGCGATCAGGTCGTCTGACGAGATGGAGGTGGTCGCATCGTTCTTGAGCGGATGATAGTTCAAAACATCATGCGCCATCATTGCGGCATCGAAGACCGCCGTTACCCGCTGGTCTTGACGGTCGTTGATCAAGGAGAACGGAGTCACCGATCCGGGCTCTACTCCAAGAACTTCCATCAAAAGGTCCGCATTGCCAAAAGAGACCCGGCCCTGTGCTCCAAGGATCTGATGGACTTTCTTCAGATCGATGTCTGCGTCATGCAACGTGGTGATCAGGAACAGGCGGCCCTTCTTGTCTTTGACAAACAGGTTTTTGGTGTGCCCGCCTGGAATGCGGTCGTGCAGGTCACCGGATTCAGCAACGGTGAATACAGGATCATGATCCACAGTGGTTACGTCGATCCCCAATTCCTGAAAGAAGCTCATGAGCTCATCGCGGCTGGCTGGCATGGTGTTTCCTGAAAAAAAATTGTCCTTTGGCAGCTCTCTAACGCGTTTTGCGTCCTTTCGGCAAGGCTAAGGCCGTCACGAAACCAGCCAAATTCCGCCAATTCCAGAGGTGTATTGAGCCGGAAATCCACAAAAAGACAGCTAAAATTTTTCTGCAGATTCGGTGTTGCATTCTGTTTCGGCTTAGTCCATATACTGCGCCACCGACGACGGGGCACACGCCCTCCAGTCGGGACACTATGCGGGTGTAGCTCAGGGGTAGAGCACAACCTTGCCAAGGTTGGGGTCGTGGGTTCGAATCCCATCGCCCGCTCCAATTTCACCGAAGGGTGCGAAAGCCAGTTGCAGACCATGCAGCTGGCTTTTTTCGTTTGTGCGCTAATTTAGTGAAAATTTTCAAATTGATTGAGATAATTCCAGAGTACAACTTTAGAGGAAGTTTATTTCCCTCATACTAGTTTCCCTGTGCAAACTGCGCATGGCGAATTTGTCAGTGATTCACCAACCAGGCGCGCATGTAACTGCTTCAAGCCAACTTACGCAGCGGAGTCAATCGGTTCCGCTGCTTTTTCGTTTTGAGCTTTCTCGCGCCAAGTCTTCTGGGCCAGGATTGATGTCTGATCTCAAATAGATGCCTGAAATAATCTCTCAACAAACTTGTTTATTTGGCGACCATTGAATTCGCGATTTTGCGGCCGAGTTTTTGAAGAGACGATTTCCTTCCGAAACTGAGACCTGATGACGCAGCTATGAATAGCGCTTGCAGTTTTGACGACGATTAACATACCATAAGGTATGGTATGTAACAGAGGTGAGCACTATGAACGTCTTTTTTGCAGCGGCGGCCTTTCTGTCGGCAGCTGTGTTTTTGATCCATACGTTTTTGGGTGGGCGGACGATCGCTGTGCCGTTGCTGAAGGCGCAGGATCTGCACCCGGTTCCCAAATTGACGAGCTACTACTGCTGGCACATTGTGACGATCACCCTTGCGATTGTTTCTGGCATGTTTGTCTATGCGGCTTATTCGCAAAGCGGCACCGATCTTGGATGGGCGGCGACGTTATTGACGCTCGGATACTGCCTTCTTGGTCTCTGGGTGCCGGTGGCGAAGAGTCAAACCTATAAAAATATGCCACAAGGCTGGCTGTTTCTGCCGATTGTGATCATGGGAGTTTTGGGCGGGAGCACATGACTCAGAAGAAGCGGTTTGGAAAAGGCGATTGGATAACGCTGGGATTCCGCCAGCTGATCAAAGACGGGATCAATGGACTCACCCTTGATGCCCTCTGCCGGACTGCTGGCCGCACCAAAGGATCCTTTTATCATCACTTTAAGGATCACAACGCCTACCTGGTCGATCTCGTTGAAGCGTGGAAACAGCAAAACACCCTGGATGTCGCGGCAGAAACCATGGCGGACGATCCGGCTACCCAGGCCCAAACGCTGGCGAACCTTGCAACGCACCTTGACCATGATCTTGAGCGGGCCATGCGCCAATTTGCACAGGTTCATGAAACGGCGCGCCTTGTGGTCCGTCAGGTTGATCAGATCAGAACCAGCTTCATTTTCGATCTATACCGGGCGCAAGGGTTGGATAAAGAGACGGCTGCGGATATTGCAAAAATCGAATATGCGGCCTTTGTCGGGGCTCAGATTGTCTGGCCTGAAATGACACCTGAAGACCGTCTTGCCTTGGATAAGCGGTTTGCCAAGATGGTTCAAAACTGCCGAAAATCCGATTTTCAGTAAGATCAAACGTCTAGATCAGGGGCTGTTCAGTAAGAGCCGCTTGAACAGCCAAAAGCTGATCGATTTTAAGGTGGTAGAGCATCTTGTCTGCGTTCATCTGAACGCAGGATGCTCTAGAAACGGAGATTTTCTCCTTGGCATCAGCACAAATGCGCTCAGGCGTAACCAAGTTGCAAGGACTCTCCTGTATAGAATTGCGGATGTAACCGAGTTCCTGAATAGAAGTTTGATATGGCTGCGTTTCGCCAACCTATTACCGCAATCGTGATCGCGTTCTGGTTCTGCTTTTGGCTGCTGAACGGGCTCGATAAGTTTTTCGCCCGCCAAGACGTTGGGTTTGTCCATTGGTGGGGCAATCATCGTGTCGAAAAGTTCACGATGTATTTTGACCGGCTGGCGATCGATCCGGCCTATGTAACTGGAACGCTCATCTTTGCCGGGATCATTGAATTCCTGGCAGCAGGTATGTTTCTTGTCGCAGGTATCCGGCTTTTCCAAGGCAGGCCGGGTGCGGCCTATCGGACAGACCTTGCGATAGCAGCGTCCGTCGCTGTGTTCTTGGGGTTCGCAATCTTCGACGTGATTGTGGGGGATCGGGCTGAGCTGCTTGAGCATTCCACCTATATCGGCGTGTTGCTTGTGTCCTTCCTGGCGGTCGCGGCTGAAAGTTTCTTCCGCCATTTGAAGGATCTGGACGGTGACAGCACCATCAATCGCACCTACCCGCCCGAAACCCGGTAGGTCGACAGGATCTGGGGCAACCTTTGACGGCTGCCCCATTCTCTTTAGAGTTTAATACCCTGCCGTCAGAGCACCCTGGCGGCGCGGGTCGGAGGCACCGGCCAGAACACCGCTCACCTTCATGATCGACTGGGTCGAGCCCATGACATTTTTGAGCGCAATCTTGTGGCCGCGGCTTTCCAGGATCCGGATCGTGTCTGGAGACAGGCCTTCTTCAATCCGGATTTCATCGGGGAACCACTGATGATGAACCCGCGGCGCGGCCGTCGCTTCGGCAATGTTCATCTGGTGATCGATCACATTCAAGATGATCTGCAGCGTGGTCGTAATGATCCGGCTGCCGCCTGGAGATCCGGTTACCAAAAACAGGCCGCCATCTTTAAACACCAGAGTTGGGCTCATGGACGATAGCGGCCGTTTGCCACCTTCAACGGCGTTGGCAGTTCCGCCGATCAAGCCGTAGGCATTCGCCGATCCCGGCTTGGCGGAAAAATCATCCAACTCGTTGTTGAGCAAAACACCGGTTCCATCCGCAGTCAGACCGACACCGTAAGAAAAGTTGAGCGTATAGGTGTTGGACACCGCATTGCCGTCCTTATCGACTACTGAATAATGCGTCGTTTCGTTGCTTTCATAAGGGATCGGGTTGCCCGGCGCGACATCTGTGGATGCGGTCACTGCGCCCATGTCGATTGATTGTGCCAATCCTGCCGCATAGGCCGGGTCTGTCAATCCATTGACCGGAATGTCCGAGTAGTCTGGATCACCGAGATACTTCGACCTATCCGCATAGGCCCGGCGTTTGGCCTCTGCCATCACATGAATGCTGTCGGCTGAATTCAGGCCATACTCGCGCATCGGATAGGCTTCGAGCATGTTCAAGATCTGAACGATATGCACGCCACCGGAAGAGGGCGGTGGCATGGAGGCAATTTCATATCCCCGGTAGGCACCCGTTACTGGGGTCCGCCAAACCGGCTCATAGGCCGCCAGGTCTTCGACTGTCATGCCGCCGCCGGAAGCTTTTACCTTCGCCGCAATTTTTTCGGCAACGTCGCCTTGATAGAAGCCGGACGCTCCTTTTTCAGCGATCAAGCGCAATGTCTTGGCAAGATCGGATTGTTTGAGCGTTTCACCTGGAAGATAGGGAACAATTCCAGCTTTGAAGAAGATGGCTGCCGTCGCTGGATCTTTGCCGAGCCGTTTGATCCGGGCGGCGAGTGAGGAGGATAGATCGGGCGTCACTTCAATGCCGTCTTCAGCCAGAGCAATGGATGGCGCGATCAACTCTTCCCAAGTGACATTGCCGCTGCCGTGTTTTTCAAAGGCAGCCGCAAACCCGGCGACCGTGCCAGGCACACCAATCGCGAGCCCGGAAAATCGGGACTTTTGATTGTCCGGCTCCCCGTCTTCGCCCAAAAACATGTCACGGGTGGCGGCTGCCGGCGCTTTTTCTCGGTAATCAAGCGCGTCGGTTTCGCCGGTCGCGGCCTTGTGGATCATCATAAAACCGCCGCCGCCAAGATTACCGGCGCGTGGCAGAGTGACAGCGAGTGCAAATCCCGTGGCGATAGCCGCATCAATGGCATTGCCGCCTTTTTCCAATATCGCGACACCAACCTTGGTGGCGACTGCTTCCTGGCTGGCGACCATACCGTTTTGCGCGGTCACCGGATGGAACCTGTCCTTACCGGAATAAATCGGTGTTTCCTGCGCAAGTGCCGGTACACTGCCAGTCAGGGCCACTGCCCAGCTCAAGCTGGCGATAGCTGCCGCTTGGATCAGCTTATGATGGATCATCCAGACCTCCCCTAATTTTCAAAACATTCAACCCTGGAATGTGGACAAGGAATAATGCGCGCGCAACAACCAATTGTGAAAAGTTGCTTTCTGACATTTGGACATGATTTGATACAGGACAAGGTATCGAATCGCCTGGGCAGAGACATTGGACAGCGAAAAGCTGTTTCTTTGGAGGGAGTGGACATGGGTGACTTTTCTGGAATTTGGCGGAAAAAACTGAGTGCGCTTGCCTTGCTTCTTGGGGCCGCCACAGTTTTGACGCCCGGCGATGCACTGTCCGCTGACACCGTTGCCGGTAAGGCGCTGGCCTTGCAGTGGTGCGCGTCCTGCCATTTGGTGTCCAATGATCAGTCGAGCGCTTCAAGCGTGTCTCTGCCAAGTTTTTTTGATATGTCCAAGGACCCAAGCTGGACGGCCGAAAAACTGGCGACCTTTCTTGCCAACCCCCATCCGCAAATGCCGGATATGACACTCGGCAATATCGAGATCACCAATCTTGCCGCTTACATTCAGTCGCTGAATTCGAACTGATCGCTTATCCAGTTTGTTTTCTCTGGATGGCGGTGCAATCACTGCCAGCCTCAGGAAAGATCAAAGTCGACGCGCATGGCGGCGTGATATGATCCGGCGTAGTTGGGGTTGTTGCCTTCAAAAACCTCGTCCGGAAGTGTGGAATTGAACACCTCAATATGCCGGACCCGGTCCGTCATTGATTGACTGGCGAGCACATGATCCAGCGTTTGCGCCCGGCCCTTGTGAAGCACTGTTTTGCGCTGATCTAACGGCAGGGAGGCATCCAGCTGGAAAAGCTGGCGGCCGGCAAGATGTGGAACGCCGGTGTCATGCGGATCGGCACGCAACAGCCGGAGCGCCCGGGTTTCTCCCGTCGCGTTAAAGTCGCCGGTCATGATAATTTGGGCTTCATTGTCAGCATCAAACAGAGCTTCGGCGGCAAGGCGCAGCTCCAGCGCCTGGGCCGTCTGTTTTAGAACCGCCAAATGATAACCTTCCGCCCAGGCGGACACAGATGCCCAGCTGTTGCCAGAGGTTTTGCCGCCGCGGATTTGGGCCGCGATCGGGGCTCGCAAGTGCACATTGAAAAGATGAAGGGACCGGCGCGCGCCGATATCGATTTCGAGTTTTAAGACCGGCCGGTCAAACGAGATCGACTGCGGTTCATCATAGGCTGGATCCGCCGAGTTCGGCCGCCACAGAGGTGTTTCCGCGTGCCGGTGATAAAGACTTTCAGCTGATAAAACCGAATAGCGTGACAGCACCACCAGATTGTGCCGGTCGCCTGGGCCTTTTCCGGAGGGGCGTAGACTGCCAATCCGATGGTAGTCCTGATAGGGCGTCCCCTCGACCAGATGGTCCAGATCATGAAATTGGCGACTCGGGGCTCCTTTGATTTTCTGAGCATTGACTTCCTGAAGACACAGGATATCGGCGTCGAGCTCCAGAAGCTTCGGCCGGAGCGCGGCAATCCGGCGGGTCAGAATATCTTCATTGATCTTGTCGGAACCAAAGGATTCCAGATTAAATGTTGCCAGTTTCATGAAGCCGCCATGCGTGGTCAGGATCTTGTTCCAGGCAGCATAGCGTCCCCCTGCCAAGGGTGATAGGGAAAGCGACGCGATCAATTTTGACAGCGAGTTGGGAAATTTGAAATGGATGAGGCGGCGTGTCCGTGCGGATCTGGAACCGGGTATTTTGCCTGTTGCGGGCCCTATCTGGAGGGCGGTCAGATCCCCAAAACCGCTGAGGCTTTGATGCGCTCGCGCTATACGGCCTATGTGCGCGAAGAGATCGCTTATCTGAAGGACACCCTCTGGCCGAAGTTTCAAGCCAAGTTTGATTTTGCCGGCACTGCCCGCTGGGCGTCGGAAAACCACTGGACCGGCCTTCGCGTCTTGAAAACGGAACAGGGCGGTGAAGAGGACCGGGACGGGATTGTGGTGTTTGAGGCCAAATACCTCGCCGGCGGCACCTTGCACACCCACCTGGAAAAAAGCCGGTTCAAAAAGAAATCCGGCCGCTGGTATTATGTTGAGGCGATTTGAGTTTTATGGGTCCTGACCCTAGGGCCGCCCTCTGCGTGGCGGCCCTTTGGTTTTTATAGGGTTAGTTGCGGCCTGCCATAACGCCGCCATCGACATCCCAGATCGCTCCGGTGACCCAACCGGCTTGATCCGACAAGAGAAAGTCGACAGCTGCTGCAACGTCCTCGGCCGTCCCAATCCTGCCGATTGGATGAAAAGCGTTAAATCCGTCTTGCAAAGTTTTTGAGATCTCGTTCTGCGGGATAAACGCGCCATAGATCGGTGTATCCACGACTGCCGGTGCCACAGCGTTGACCCGAATGCCATTGTCTCCGAGTTCCATCGCCAAGTGTTGTGTCATGGCATGTAAACCTGCTTTTGCCATGGAATAGGCAGACGATGGGGTCGCTTTCACCGCTTGATGCGCCCACATCGACCCGAGGTTTACGATCGAACCAGATTGATGCTGAACCATGTTGCGCGCGACAGCCTGAGTGATCAGGAATGTGCCGCGGTTGTACTGGTGATAGAGATCATAATCGTCGCTCGAATGGTCCAAGAACGGCTTGGGGCTGAAATATCCGGCCGCATTGACCAGATAGCCGATTGGATGTGCAAACCCCTCGATTCGCTTGACCAAACCGGTGACGTCATCTTGGTTTGTCACGTCAGCTTGCCAAGTTTCGACCGGGACGTTGTCCGTACTTGTGATTTCTGATTGCGCTCGCGCCAGTTTGCTTTCGTTTCTGCCAATCAGGATCAGCGGTATGCCGCGGCTTGCCAGGTTTTTGGCGATCGCTAGGCCCATTCCGGATGTTCCACCTTGGATGACTGCGTAGGGGCTTTTCATTTCATTACTCCGTAATCTATCTACTGATAGGTAAATTCTATTTGCCTGATATGGGATTGTGGGATTGTCTTTCAAGACCTATCTATCGATTGATAGATTGTGAGGGTGATATGAGCCGGAATGCTGCAGTAACCGAAGAGAAAATCTTGGATCTCGCCGAAAAGATGATCCGGGATAATGGTTATAATGGATTCAGCTTCCGCGAAATTGCGTCAGGCATTGGCGTGAAAAGCTCAAGCGTTCACTACTATTTTCCAGCGAAATCAGATCTTGGGGTCAAAGTCGCAAATCGGTATTCGGAACGGTTTATGGATGCGCTTGGGGATCCTGCGGACGCGCCAAAAACTGCCGAGGCGGTTTTGAACAAAGTCCATGGCCTTTTTGTTTCCGCGCTTCAAAAGGATGGCCAGATGTGTTTGTGCGGTGTTTTGGCGGCGGAAACCCCTGGCCTACCCGCTGATGTCGCAATGGAAGCCAAGGCTTTTTTCGATCGCGTGACCAAATGGCTTGTTGTTAGTCTGAGACGGACCGACTGGGGTAAGAGCCGCCCGGAAGACGACCTACAGGCGCAAGCGCTATCTACACTGGCTCTTCTGGAGGGCGGCATGATGGTTGCCCGCGTTCAGGGTCGACCGGATCTCCTTGCGTCGATGAAACCGCAGCTTGCCGATTGAGCGTGTTTAGTGAAAATTCCGCCCGCCGGGCAAGGCCTTCATGGTTTGCTGCGCAACAGCCGAATCCGTCTGCGGCTTGAGCTTGACGACATCCTGGCGGAGTTCTGGCACCTCCCGGACCAGTTGAGCCAGTCGGCTGGCCGGTTTGATTTTTTCGGTGAGCTCAATCACAGGCCGTTTAACTTCATCAGCCCGGGCAAGGCCTGCATCATCGAGAGATTTGTCGGACAGATCGCCAAGTAGGTCCGTAACATCCGCCACATGATCGGCGACCACATGAATGACCCCGGCTTCATTCTGAACGCGGCCTGTGACTTTCAAAAAGCGGGCGCCCATGACCAGTGGCCGGTATTTTTCAAAAACCTTGGGCCAGACGATGATGTTGGCAATGCCCCCTTCATCCTCAAGGGTCAGGAAGATCACACCCTTGGCTGAACCTGGGCGCTGGCGGACCAGTACCAATCCGGCGACCGAGATCTGGCGGCCTTGGCGGATGTCCGGCAAGTGCATGCAAGGCACCACTTGGCGCTTGTTCAAGGCCGGACGGGCAAAGGCGACCGGGTGCGCCTTTAAAGACAAGCTGAGGCTCTGATAATCGGCCATGACATGAGCCCCCGGCAGCATCGGCGGCAAGTCAGCGTCCGGTTCAGGCCGCAGGTCACCAAGATCGGCCAGATCAAACAGCGGCAACCGATCCTTTTGGTTGCCTGCTTCCAACCCTTGCGCGGCCCAGACTGCGGCCCGCCGATCCAATCCCAGCGAGCGGAAGGCATCGGCTTCGGCAAGGCGCAGGATGACCGGGCGGCTAAGACCGGATCTGAGCCAGAGATCGCGGATGCTGTCATAGCCGTCGCCGCGCCGGTCAATCAGCTTGTCCATATCGTCCTGCTTGAGGCCTTTGACCGTTCGAAAGCCAAGCCGGACCGCGTGATCGGTGCGTACGATCCCGTCCATTTCCCGGTGGCGGGGGTGCAGATGCCGAGCCGCTTGCCAACCGGGTTCCAGCTTGGCATCCCAATCCGACAGGTTGATATCGACTTCACGCACATCAACGCCGTGTTCGCAGGCGTCTCGCACCAGCTGGCCGGGGGCATAGAAGCCCATGGGCTGGGAGTTTAACAGCGCGGCACAAAAAACATCCGGATAATAGGCCTTGATCCAGGAGGAGGCATAGACCAGCAGGGCGAAACTGGCCGCATGGCTTTCCGGAAAGCCGTATTCGCCAAAGCCCTCAATCTGACGGAAACAACGTTCGGCAAAGTCCCGGTCATACCCGTTTTTCGCCATGCCCTCGATCATCTTGGTCTGGAAGGTGCCGATGGTGCCGACCCGCCGAAAAGTTGCCATCGCCCGGCGCAGCCGGTCTGCTTCGCCTGGGGTAAAACCGGCCGCCACAATGGCGATCTTCATTGCCTGTTCCTGAAAGAGCGGCACCCCCATGGTTTTGCCGAGCACCTCTTCCAGCGCCTTGCTCGGATAGGTCACCTTTTCCTTGCCCTGTCGGCGGCGCAGATAAGGGTGCACCATGTCGCCCTGGATCGGGCCGGGGCGGACAATGGCGACCTCAATCACCAGGTCATAAAATTCTTGAGGCCTCAGCCGGGGCAGCATGGTCATTTGCGCCCGGCTTTCTACCTGAAAAACCCCAACGGAATCAGCCCGGCAGAGCATGTCGTAGACCGGCTTTTCCTCGGCGGGAATGGTCGAGATGGTGAGGTCCTGGTCATAGTTTTCCGACAGCATGGTGAGCGCCTTGCGAATGGCCGTCAGCATGCCGAGTGCCAGAACGTCGATCTTTAAGATCCCAAGGGCATCGAGATCATCCTTGTCCCATTCGACCACGGTGCGGTCTTCCATGGCCGCGTTCTGGATCGGGATCACCTCGTCGAGCCGGCCGCGGGTGATGACAAAACCGCCGACATGCTGAGAGAGATGCCGGGGAAAGCCGATCAGTGTGCGGGCAAGGTCCAGCATCTGGGTGATCAAAGGATCAGACGGATCAAGCCCGGCTTCGCGCACCTGGGCCTCCTCTGTTCCAGCCGACGAGCGACCCCACACCGTGCCGGAAAGTGACGAAATCGCATCTTCAGACAGCCCGAACACTTTACCGACCTCGCGCAGCGCGGAGCGGGAGCGGTAGGTGATAACGGTGGCGGCAAGCCCCGCGCGTTCGCGGCCATATTTGGCATAAATATACTGGATGACCTCTTCGCGTCGCTCATGTTCAAAATCGACATCAATATCCGGAGGTTCACGCCGTTCCGGTGAAATGAAGCGCTCAAACAGGAGATCGGCGCGGGTAGGATCCACCTCGGTGATGCCAAGGCAAAAGCAGACGGCGGAATTGGCGGCTGACCCGCGCCCCTGACACAGAATTCCTCTGGTGCGGGCAAAGCGGACAATGTCATAAACGGTCAGGAAATACGGCGCATAATCGAGCCCGGCGACCAGCTCCAGCTCGTGATCGATGGTTGTCTGGATTTTTTCAGGGACGCCGTTCGGATAGCGCCGCCGGGCGCCCACCGCCGTCAGCCGTTCCAGCTCGGCCTGGGGCGTGGCGCTCATCCCAGCGGGTTCTTCCGGATATTCGTAACGAAGATCATCCAGGGAGAAACTGACTTCTTCCAGGATTTTCAGGCTTTCGCGTAAAGGGGCGGGATCATCTTCAAAAAGCCGTAGGAGTTCACTGGCCGGTTTTAAGTGGCGTTCAGCATTTTGCTGCAGTTGCCGGCCAGCGGTTTCCAGGCGTTCATGCAGGCGGATGCAGGTCAGAACATCCTGCAGCGGGCGGCGCTCCGGCGCGTGATAGAGCGTGTCGTTGATGGCCAGCATTGGTACACCAGAAACTTCTGAAAGCTCACGGGCAAGGGCCAGCCGCCGCCGGTCTTCTGCCTGGCGGTGGAGCGCCACGGCCAGGCGCAAGGCCCGGCTAAAACGAGCCTTCAGCTTTGTCAACACAGCAAGGAGAGGGTCTTGATCTGGTAGTCCAGCCGGTAGGATCAGGGCTATCGGAGACTGAGCTTCAAGCATCTCCAGATCGTCCAATGTTAGATGACAAGATCCTTTTTCGGCCCGCCGGTTGCCAATGGTCAAAAGCCGCGCCAGTGCACCATAGGCCGCGCGGTCTTTGGGCCAATAGAGAAGATCCGGGGTGTCATCCAGAAAGGCCAGACGGCAGCCAGGCACAAATGGCACGGCGGTTTCCTTGGCCGCCATATGCGCCCGGACGACGCCTGCCATGGAGTTGCGGTCACACACGCCGAGAGCGGCGAGTTTCAAGTGCCCCGCCTGAAGCGCCAGTTCCTCCGGATGTGAGGCGCCATGCAGAAATGAAAAATTGGTGGCCGCACAGAGTTCCGCAAAGGCGGGCGGCTCAGCAATGGAGGTTCGGGCCGTCATGCGAAGAGGCCTTGCAGATACCAGCGCGGCCGGGCGGTTTCACGCTCATAAAGGCCTTCCCGGTACAGCCAAAACCGGCGGCCGTCTGTATCTTCGATGCGGAAATAGTCGCGGGTGACGCCCTCCTTGGCTTCCGATGGCCGGTCGGCAGCCCCAATCCACCAGGGCGGAGCAATGCGCTCCGGACCTTCGGAGCGTGCGACTTGATAAAGTCCGCGCCGCCAGCGAAACCTCAAAGGTGGGCCATCCGGCACCATGGCAAGGGCTTCGACCTCTTCGGCCGGGTCGATCAACCGTAAGGGGCGGGTCATTAGGCCGGTATGCCATCTTGTATTTTCCGTGTCATAGGTCTGGGTGCTGTCTTCGGCGAAGGTAAACTGCGGGCTGACCGCAGTTTGTTCCCGGCGTAAGACGGCTGCTGCCGCACCTCCCAGGAAACCGGACCAGGCAAGCGCCTCTTCATGGGCGAGGGCCGCAGGCACAAATCCGGTTTGACTTTCCGGTATATGCCGGTCGATCGGCAATAATCGGGTGATGCGTTCAAGACCCAGGCGGGCGCCGAGCCGGTCGACCAGATCCTCCAGGCTAGCGCCGGTTTCGGCTGTACCGGCCGCATTCAAGGTGTCTTGAACCGCCGGGGCTTTATCGGCCATGAGGACATCCAGACGGACGAGGTCAAAGCCAAAACCGGCGTCCACGACGCTTTCATCGGCCTTCAGCTTTTCGGCAAACAGCCGGAGGATCCTTTTGGGAGCGCGCAAGGGGCTACTGGTGCCGACTTTGAATTTCTGGACCGCACCATCGACCCGAAAGAGGGTGAGTTCAAACATCCGGCCGCCCTCAACCCGCCGCTCCAGCGCCTTGGAAACTTGGCCTGCCAACGACAATGCCACCGCCTTGACGTCATCGACCCGGGAAATGGGGTCGAAAAACCGCCGTTCGGCGGAAATCAGTGGGGCTTCGAAGCGGGGTGAAATTGCTTCTCCCTGAGCTCCGAACGTCTGATCCAGCCGGAGGATCAATTCCGGACCAAAGCGATTGGTAAGTGGGGCCCGCGGGCGCTCGTAAAGCTGGCCAATGGTTTTGAGGCCGACCTGGTTCAGGCCGGAAACGGCCTCTGGCGAGATTCGCAAGGCGGCCAGCGGCAGGGAAGCGAGCGCCTCCCGCTCACCGCCGTCCTTCAAAACACCACCGGAACCGAAGCGGGCCATGCCCCAGGCAGCCCCCACAGTTCCGGCGATCGCACCGGCAACGCAAAACCCCTGCCGGTCCAGCCGCATCAAGACATCCTTCAAAAGCGCGTCTTCACCGCCAAAAAGATGCGCGCAGCCGGTGATGTCCAAAAACAGGCCGTCCTTGCCATCCAGCGCCACCAGCGGCGTATAGCGAGCGCACCAGTCGGCCAGGGTCCGCAGCAAGGCCGCGTCTTTGTCCGGCTCGGCATCTTCGCATAGAAGATGGGGGATCCGCGCCCGCGCATCTGCCTCCGTTTCCCCGAGGCGCAAGCCGCAGGCCCTGGCGGTCTCGTTCAAAGAAACGATCCGGCGGGCATTCCGGATCTTGTCCAGAACAACAAGCGGTGGTTCAACCTGCCGGGCGGAAGGTGTGGAGTTGACCCGCAAGCGGCGCAGGATCCGGTCGCAGGGAAGATCCGCGATCCAGAGCGAGAGAATGCGCTGGCGCGGCAAATGTTCGTCTCGCATGGTCCCACTCCACGGTCAGGCGGCCGGGACGGCCCTCCCGGTTCCGCGTTAAATTTACAGTCCAGGCAGGCGCCCCAAGGCCTGCATGCGGTCCTTCTTCCAAGAACTCCGGCGGCCTGGAGGCAGCCGGGGCAATCTGCCAGCGGGTCAGCGCGGCTGTCGGGTCTTCCACCGCTCCATGACGGAGCAGAATGACCGGAACGGTGCTGCGGCCGCTGCGTAAAGCTATCCGACGGCTTGCGGTCAGCCCGACCGGGCGCTGTTCGCCTTGAACCTCCCCAAAGACGGCGGCAAGGGCGGAACAGGAAGCGCCTTCCTCCAAACACCAGAGCAGCTCGTCCTGCCGCTTGGCCCGCACCACAATCAGCCGGGCCGGATCAATGCCAAAAGCCAGCAGTCCGGCACCATGAAAGTGGCCAGATTCCTGAGTTGCCCTGACATCCTGAACAATCACGGCAGGTCCCGGCCTTAAGTCCAGAATTCGGGCCAGCACGGCCAGAGCAAACCCGCTCAGCGCGCCGGCATTGCGGCTCTCGGCGCTGACCAGCTCATGCAGCGCGCCCAGCTTCAAGCCGCTCCCGGAGCTGCCACCTTCCGGCCGGAACAAGCTGTCCAAAGCCTCCAGGCCCAAAAGGCACCGGCCGTCTGGTTGATACGTTTGCGCTTTTGGTTGCCCGGCTGTTCCAGGTCGATCTTGTGCCTCTGCTTCCCCTCCGGTGTCTGGGACACGGGGAGAAAAAGTGTCCGGCCCTTGCGGGTTGGCGGCGGTCGCAGGGGCCGGACCAAACTGCGTCTCAAAGGGGAGGCGTCCCTCAAGATCCGCAATGCGGCGACGCAGCTCGGCAAGAGATGTGCTATGGTCTGATGCTGAAGACATTGTGCACGTCGGTTCCAATCACAGTTGTTATTGTTCTCTATTTGTTCTTATTGATTCCGGAGAACGGCGCGAGAGTCAAGCAGCTTTTTGATGAAACGTTCCCATGAGGGTGCCCTAACGTCAGATTGTGTTGCCGCTTGAGCCTGACGGACTGCCAAAAGTCTCCAAAACAGCCGGACCGGACATGCGCGACAGAAGCTGGCTCGCCAAACGGACGATTTCCGTTTGTGAGCGGGTGCCGGTCTTGGACGTGGCGCTGGCCAGCTGGTTGCGGGCCGTGTGATAGGAAATCCCAAGCCGGCTGGCTGTCTCCCGCAAAGAACCGCCATACATCAGTTCCTGCACCAGGCGGCTTTCTCCCTCCGTTATGCCGAAGGCCATCCTGAGCACCTCACTGGAGGGACGCGGCGTATCGGCCGGATCGAAGATTGTCACCAGCAGGGGCATGGAGTGACTGAGAAAGGGGGCAAGTGAGGGGTGAAGCTGGTCCTGGAGTTTGATCGGCAGGACAAACAGGAGAGGTCCGGCTTCTCTCCGTCTGGCCAGGCTAACTGGACCTACCGGCAGCTGGGTGAGATGCGCCTTGTGCACGCTCGCCTCCAGCACCTTTTGCACGGATCTGTCTGCCGCACACAGCTGGATGGACCGGTCGATATGAAACCTGCGGCCAGCAGTGGTCGCGCTGTCCGCATGGCTGTTCATATGCAGAACCTTACATTCCGGGGTCACGGCAAAGGCCGCTGCCGGGATCTGCTCCAGCCAGAAACCGCCCGCCTGCACCTGGATTTCCCGCTGTTTCACCTCCATCAGCAAGCGGAAGGCACCCTGCAGATGCGGCCGCAGCGTTTCGAACAGGCGCAACACATGATCTTCTTCACGTTGTTTCATGCGTTTGGGCAAATTGGCGGCCACAAAGGCCGAATCCTCGCCCTGACGGTGCAAAATGACCCCGAAGGCCCGGTTGATTTCACCGTGTTTTTTTAAATGTTCATCAAAAAAGTCAGTCCGTTCAATATCTTCCGGGCGAAGAAACTCACTGGTGACTGCAACCCGCGATAAAGAGCATTTCAACGCTATGGGTGGGAAGGGGTTTGGAGATTCAGCTGCGGCAATCTCTTCAATGGCGTTTGGCCCGTAATTGAACATTGCTCCTTCATAGAGCGAATTCCGGTAAACGCATTGAGCCTGATAGGAGAGCGGCAAATCCGGATAGGTCTGCGCAAGATCCGCCAAGACACTGGAAAGGCCACCATCTAAAAGTGACGATGAGTAAAGTTTATAAAGAAGCGTCTCCAAATTCGCTGTCATTGCAATACAGCTCTCAAATTACCAAAGAATCAGGCCTTGAAAAGAAAACCATAGCGCAATTGCATCATGGGTAGAAGTCTCAGGTCTTGTAAACTGGAGGTGTTCAAGAACGGGAGGTCCGGCAAATCCACCGTTTCGGATCCTGGCCGGAGCTCACGCAGCCAACATGCTTTTGGGGGGCTGCCCGGTTTTGGGCATATGTTTGAAACTCTTTTTGTCTGACGGCGGTCTCCGGGCCGCCGTTTTTTTGGGCTGCTTGCAGCTCCGATCTCAAGCACAGCGGTTTTGACGGGGCTCATCTGCAGAAAACCGCAGAATCTTCATGACAACGGCTCAAAAATCCTGTATACGCCCGCCCAAGTTGGATGAATGCATATCTTCCGATCAGGAGATCTGTGTTCTGGGCGGCGTCTTTTGCAGGATGTCAAACCCCATAAAAATCCAGCGGATATGCAACATGGCCCAAAGCTGGTGAACCCGTTCTTGGCTCCGTTTGATGAGGCAGGACGCTCTGACCGCTTTGTAATTGAAAAGGGAAAAATGCCATGAACATCATCGAGCAGCTCAATGCTGAAGAAATGGAAAAAATCGAAGCTCAGCGTAAGCTTCCTGAATTTTCCCCGGGCGACACCGTCCGCGTTCTGGTGAAAGTCACCGAAGGCAACCGCACCCGTACCCAGGCGTACGAAGGTGTCTGCATTGCCCGTTCCGGCGGCGGCATCAACGAAAGCTTCACTGTCCGTAAGATCTCTTACGGCGAAGGTGTTGAGCGTGTGTTCCCGATCTACTCCCCGATGCTGGAAGGCGTAGAGGTTGTCCGCCGCGGTAAAGTCCGCCGTGCGAAACTCTACTACCTGCGCGACCGCCGCGGTAAGTCTGCCCGTATCGTTGAAAACACCAACGCACGTTCCAAGCGCCTCAATGAGGAAGCCCGTGCGGAAGCAGCTGCAGCCAAGGCTGCAAAAGCTGAAGCCAAAAAGGCAGAAGCGGAAGCTGCGGCAGCAGAGAGCGCTGCTGAATAAGCAGATCTCGACAAGAGTTTCAAAAGCGGCTCCCGGAGATATCCGGGAGCCGTTTTTGTTTATGCGAAGATATCTTTGGGCCTTTACACCTACTCATCTTGAGGAGCTGCAAAGGCCTTATCCCGAAGGATCAAGTCCGGGACGGCGCAAGAGGGGTAGGACGAGACTTGGGCGAGACGGCAGCCAGCGAACCGCGTTGCGGTGCCCTAATCTGCCGGCTTTGGCCAAATTCCGCCCAAGGGTCCAAGGACCCGGTATCTTTCGAGCATTTCTGCTTTAAGGTTGTCTTCCGGGATCCAGGGCTCATCAACTTCCGGTGCGGGATGCCAGCGCAAAACAGAATCCAGCTTCGTCGCGCGGACGGCTTCAGTCAGTTCGTCGGAAAAGAAGATCCTCGACGGCACAAGATATGAAGAAAGCCACATATGCCGCCCTGCCACTTCTGGCTTGCTCAAAGTATAAATACGCTGGTGGCCACCAGAGTGGTAAGGCAAGGTCAAGGTGCGGCCGCCGGACTGCACAGTCTTCCATTTGAGCGTTGATTGATCAAACAGGATCGCCTCAAATCGCTGACGGACGTTCAAAAAATAAAACTGGCTGTCAACGGCTGGTGACCCATCTTTTTTCACCGCTTCAACCGGGAAAAACTGATGCACATCCGGTTCGAGTTGATCGACGATGTCCTTGAAGGCTTGGCAGACCATCATGACACCCGCCGGTGAATTAAAACAGGTCCAACTCTTGTGTTTCGATGTTTGAATGATGCGTTTGGGAGCGATCGCCGGATCGATTTTCTCGCCTTGAAAGAAATCTGGAAGTGGCGATAGGGCCCGAACTTCTGCGCATTCATTTCTGAATGCTTCCATGTCAAAGTGGACGTCTAGAGTGCCTCTGGACCTGTAGTCAAAACAATAAGCCATGCCTCATGCCCTCCCGCGTTTGCCAGAGGTCGCTTGACCTGCTCCCGGCTGGGGCGGCGGCGCAGCTGGATCTGTCTGCTTCAGTGCGAGCAGGGTCATAAAACGGTCAGTCATCAAAAGTCTTTCCAAAAAGTCCTGGCAAAATATTTTAAGAGGCGCTGTTCTCGGCCGTGCGGACGGGATTGGGAAAAGCTAGCCGCCAATTGGAAATCAACCGTAAATTGTTTTTGTGGCTTTTGAGAAAAGTGCTGTGCTCGAACGAAACCCGACCGGGTCAGCCGACAGGCCTTCTCCACCTGGTCATCCCCGACTTGTTCGGGGATCTACTCTCAGTTCCGCTTGTTGAAGGATTGGGAGGTTTTACTAACGCTCTGCAAACGAGTGGATCCCCGGTCTTCGCTTCGCTATGCCTGGGATGACAGCCGGGAGGGCGGCCGCAGCGGCTTCGACGAAGATCTCGAAGCGGTGTTCCAAAGGACAGGCGGAAAACAAGAGGCGGCCCCGGACTTGATCTTCTTTCTTGATCCGGGGGCAAGATCAGGCGGGTCCCGGACCAAATCCGGGACGGCGCTGGGGCGGATGCGGCGGTTCTTAGCTCCTTCGCAGGATAAGGGGGAGACCCAATTCTCTTCTGAAAAATGAGCCTCTTCCCCTCCAAAATCGGCTCCGGTCAAACTCAGTTGAATTCAGCTCAACTTGGAATGCTTGACCTGAAGGCGGAGCTGCGCCATTGACTGGGCAGATTTTAAAAGTATCCCCTGTCCGGGAGAGGGCAGTGAGAGGATCAAGGCTAGCTGCGCGAACCAAAACGCGCATGGCCGGCCTGACTGAGGAGAGACCCATGGCCAAAGCACGGACGCTTTACGACAAAATCTGGGACGACCACGCGGTCGACATTCGGCCGGACGGAACCGGCCTGCTCTACATCGACCGCCACCTGGTCCATGAAGTCACCAGCCCGCAGGCGTTTGAAGGTCTGCGCATGGCCGGCCGCAAGGTGCGCCAGCCGCAAAAGACACTGGCCGTTGTCGATCACAATGTGCCGACCACCGACCGCCGCCATGGCATTGATGATCCAGAATCCGCGCTGCAGGTGGATACGCTGGCAAAGAATGCGGCCGAGTTCGGCGTCGAATATTATTCCGAACTGGACATGCGCCAGGGCGTCGTGCACATCGTCGGTCCGGAACAGGGCTTTACTCTGCCGGGCATGACGATCGTCTGCGGCGACAGCCACACCTCCACCCACGGCGCATTTGGCTCGCTCGCCCACGGTATTGGCACGTCAGAAGTGGAACACGTTCTGGCAACCCAGACCTTGATCCAGAAAAAAGCCAAGAACATGCTGGTCAAGGTCAACGGCCAGATCCCGGATGGGGTTACGGCCAAGGACATCGTGCTGGCCATCATCGGCAAGATCGGCACTGCCGGCGGCACGGGTTACGTGATCGAATATGCCGGGGAAGCCATTGAATCCCTGTCCATGGAAGGCCGCATGACGGTCTGCAACATGTCCATCGAGGGCGGCGCGCGCGCCGGTCTGATCGCGCCGGACGCAAAGACCTTCGAATACATCAAGGGTCGCCCGAAAGCACCGAAAGATGCGGATTGGGACAAGGCTGTTGCTTACTGGAAAACCCTGCATTCCGACGCAGAAGCCTATTTCGACAAGGTCATCGAGCTGGATGCGGCCAATTTGCCGCCGATCGTCTCCTGGGGCTCTTCCCCGGAAGATGTGGTTTCCGTCGAAGATGTCGTGCCGAACCCGAACGAAATTGACGACGAAAACCGCCGCAAATCCAAAGAACGCGCCCTGGAATACATGGGGCTGGAGCCGGGCACCAAGATCACCGACATCAAGATCGACCGCGCCTTCATCGGGTCTTGCACCAACGGCCGGATTGAAGATCTGCGTGCCGCTGCCGCGGTGATCGGCAATCACAAGGTTGCCAGCGGCGTCAGCGCGATGGTTGTTCCAGGCTCCGGCCTGGTGAAGGAACAGGCGGAAGAAGAAGGCCTTGATGTCATCTTCAAGGAAGCCGGGTTCGAATGGCGTGAGCCAGGCTGTTCCATGTGCCTTGCCATGAACGCAGACAAGCTGGCGCCGGGCGAACGCTGCGCGTCGACCTCGAACCGGAATTTTGAGGGCCGCCAGGGCCACAAGGGCCGCACACATCTGGTGTCGCCTGCGATGGCCGCCGCGGCTGCGATTGCCGGTCACTTCGTCGACATTCGCGATTGGACGGCGAACTGATTCGGCCTCAAATTGTGAAAAAATCGGAAAGGGCGCGTCAAAGCGCCCTTTTTTGTTTGTGAAGAAAAACTGTTCCGGCGCGGGAAACCGGTTCTGGGTTCTTTCTATAATTCATATAGTTATTTGCCACACCCTCCTGGAAACCGGCAGGTCCAGGCAGCTTCAAGAAATGAAAGCACCGGTCTTCACAAGACTGTCACCTCGGCACTACAATACTCGCATCGCAAAAGGACATGATCCGTTGTTCCTTTGACCGAACACCGGACCATCCGAAGAAGCGTGAGGAGTGGAAGGTGACGATAGCGGTATCGCCGGGAACTCATCCGGCGTTGGTACTCAATGCAGACTACCGGCCATTGAGTTACTACCCCTTATCTTTATGGTCGTGGCAAGACACCATAAAGTCCGTTTTTCTGGACCGGGTGAACATCGTCGCAGAATATGACGCGGCGGTCCGAAGTCCGAGCTTCGAATTCCGATTGCCCAGCGTCGTCTCCTTAAAAACCTTCGTCAAACCCAGCCGGCACCCTGCATTTACCCGCTTCAACGTATTTCTCCGCGACAGATTCCAGTGCCAATATTGCGGCACAAAAGAAGAATTGACCTTCGATCACCTGATCCCGCGCTCCAAAGGGGGCCTGACCACCTGGGACAATGTGATCACCGCCTGCTCCCCCTGCAATTTGAGAAAATCCAACAAGTCCTGCCAGCAGCTCAACATGTGGCCGATGCACATGCCGTTCCGGCCGACCATTCAGGATCTGCACAACAACGGCCGGGCCTTCCCGCCGAACTATCTGCACGAAAGCTGGATGGATTTCCTTTATTGGGACACCGAGCTGGAACCCTAAGCCTCGCATTTCTTAGATTGCTGCCCTTTGCCCCACCCGAAGGGCCGGGCCTGTGGCGCCCAATCCTCAGCGAAAATCCGCCTTGATGATGCACCAGCATCACCTGCGCAGATTTTCTGGATCTTGAACGCAGCAAATCCCGGCGAAATACATCTCCAATTCGTCCACACGGCCTAGTCCCTTTCACGATCAGATTGAAAGGCCCTATCCGCGTTCGGGGTGTCCCGGGCAAGCATTATTGCTGCCCTTAGGTAAACTAAAAATTGTCCTAACGTCAATTTACAACCCGTTAACTTGATGCTTTTTACAATGCTCTATCTGCCTGTAGTGAAACAGATAGCGGTTAATAGTTCGCATGCGAATATTCCCAAAGGGAAGCTTGGATTGCTTCAGGAAGGATCAGGAAGGTGCCATTCTGCCGGTGTTTGGCGTGATGGTCATTGTTCTGGTGGTGATCGGCGGCGGAGCGATTGATGTTAGCCGTGCAGTGAACGCGCGAGAAAAACTTTCTTATGCGCTGGATGCTGCCGCTCTCGCAGTGGCAGTCGAGCTGTCTGGTCGGGAAATGACCGATGATCAAGTTCGGAGATACTTGCAAGACAGCTTCAATGCGAACCTTAAGGCTAGCGATTGGAAGCAGACGGCTATTAAAAACATTGCCGTCGACATCAACCCAGATGAAGGCCAGGTGACTGTTTCGTCTCAGGCTTGGCTGAAAAACTATTTTATATCGATAGCCGGATACGGGATTGACCAGATTGGTCCGGAAAAATTTGCCTTTGGGACCAGCGCGACGGTGAACTACAGCCGGTTCAACGTCGAGATAGCCGTGGCTTTAGACGTAACAAACAGCATTGGCACTGTCCCAGGTGGACTAAATAGCGTGAAAAGTGCAGCACAACGCCTAGTCGATATACTAGTCCCAGAGCAAGGAGGACAGCAAAACTCGAAAGTTCGATTATCGGTTGTGCCCTATTCATGGGGTGTAGCTGCTCCAGGTTACGTTAATAAATTGATTGTGGAGGGTCGAAAAGACGGTTCCCGATGCATCACTGCCAGGGCGAACTCTGCACGCTTCAAAGAAGGCCCCTACTGGAACAATTTTGGTAACACGGGATTTAATCAGGGATCACAACGATTTTATTATATCTCATATGACAGGTGGTATGGGCCGCAAACAGACTGCCCATTCACGTCAGTCCAACCGCTTACGGCTGATAAGCGAGACCTGACAAACACAATCAGAAACTTGCAATTGGTTGGCGGAACAGCTGGTCAAGCCGGTGTGGCTTGGTCGTGGTACACTTTGTCACCAGAGTGGTCTCCAATCTGGCCAATTGAAAGTCAGCCACTACCATACCAAACTGGACCGAAAGCCAAAAATCGAAAGATTGCAATCTTAATGACGGACGGCGAAACCAATACTTACTGGGATTGGGAGCGCGTCGAAAGGCGACAGTGTAAGTGGAGGGGCGGGAACAATTGGGATTGCACAGGCCAAGACCGCTGGGAATGGACCCAAAGGGGGTGGTATGCACTTCCATCCTACAATGTCCCACCTGTTCAGCGTGCATTGGAGTTCTGCCGTTTGATGAAAGCCAAGGGTATTGAAGTTTATTCCGTTTTTTTCCAAACGGGGACTGCTGCAACGCCTCACGGATTGCGATTGATGCAAGAATGCGCCAGTTCCACTGATCACTACTACCGGGCGGACAATAGGACAGAGTTGGAAGGTGCTTTCCAAAACATCGCAAAGAAGATCCAAAAGATCTATCTATCACGCTAGAAGGTCTTGAGTGCTGTAGGCTTAACCTTGATTCGGACGAATTGCTTGGGTATTTGAATTGGAACAAGTCCCTAAGAGCAGATTGTAAATCAGTAAAACTTTATGAAAAATCGCCTTTTAATTTAAGGGCTTAGGTACTTTTCTTTAGCTGCAATGCCGTAGAATACCCTTGGGGTATGTGAAAACGGGATCGCGTGGCTCAATGTTCAAGGCCTATCTAAAAAAACTCCTGCGGAACGAAAACGGCGCCATTCTGCCGATATTCGGTGTTCTGGTCGTTATTCTTGTGGTGGTTGCCGGTGCTGCCATAGATATTTCCCGGGCTGTAAACGCGCGCGAAAAACTCTCTTACGCAATCGATGCAGCGGCTCTTTCTGTAGCGACAGATTTGTCGACATCTGTTCTGACCAATGAGCAAATCACCGACCGGATAACGGCCTCGTTTCAGGCCAATCTCACAGGCGCTGAATTTCTGGATACAGCCATCGACAACCTAAATTTTGTTGTCGACAGTAATGAGGGCACTGTCACCGTTGCGTCGAGCGCGAGCCTTTCCAATTACTTCTTGAATATCGGCGGTCTAGGAGTTGCGGCATTTGGACCGGAGACATTTGCTTTCGGCACAAGTGCCCAGGTGTCTTATTCCCGGTTTGATGTCGAATTATCACTGGTTGTTGATGTGACCGGTTCGATGTCCGATGAAATCGATGATCTTAAAGATGCGGCTGAAGCAGTGGTCGACATTCTCATTCCGGAAACGACAACAAATTCCAAGGTTAAGATTTCCATAGTGCCCTACAGTGTGGGCGTTAATCTGGGAGCTTACGCAGATACGGCAACCGCTGGATTAAGTGACCGCTGTGCGACCGAACGAGATGGTGCCGAGAAATACACCGATGCGAGCTATTCAGATCAACCGGTTGGTGACGGCTCCGGCACATATCGATCCAGAGAGTGTTCTGATTCTGAAATCCTGCCGCTAACAGACAACCGGACGACGTTGCGCAACTCGATCAGCGCACTGGACACCGATGGATACACCGCAGGGCAAACCGGTATTGCCTGGGGCTGGTACACGCTGTCGCCAAATTGGGCCGATCTGTGGCCAGTGGGATCCGAGCCGGAACTCTATACCAACGATAAAGTGCTCAAGTTTGCACTTATCATGACGGATGGCGCATTTAACACTTACTATGACCTGGAAACTCTGACGAAGAGCCAGTGCGATAATCACAATTATTATGGTGGTACGTGTTACAGCGGAACCAACGACTATTGGATCGAATATCCCAGCTCCGGATTGTCAGGAGCATCTTCACAGCGGGCAATTCAACTGTGTACACAAATGAAGGCCACCGATATTGAGTTGTTTACCGTCTATTTTGGAACAAACGGATCGTCCAATGGCGCTCAAGTGATGCAAGCCTGCGCCGATACTGGCAACTATTATCAGGCTTCATCGTCCTCAGATCTAATTCAGGCGTTTTCAAACATCGCAAAAAAAATCCAGCAGATCTATTTGTCGCAATAGAAGGCAGACCGACGCGCGGCGGATCTCATAAAAAACACACTGCAAAATCAGATAAATGGGCCGGTGATGTTCCTCTCAAGAGGTGGAGTTATTTCAATATTTAAGAAAATTAGAGTTTCGATTTAATGGTTTAGGTACTTTTATTTAGTAGCAATCTCGTAAGATGCCCTAGGGGCATTTCCGGAAGCGGGACTGCGTAGCTGTATGATAATAGCCTACTACAAAAAACTTCTGCGGAACGAACGCGGCGCCATTCTACCGATTTTTGGCGTGCTGGTACTCATGTTGGTTGTCATTGGCGGAGCGGCCATAGATGTTTCCAGAGCTGTGAACGCGCGCGAAAAACTGTCTTACGCGATCGATGCGGCCGCACTTGCAGTCGCGACAGACTTGTCGACGTCGGTAATGACCGATGCTGAAATCACCCAGGCCATCGAAGACTCTTTTCGGGCCAATCTTGCTAACGCGGAATTTCTCGACAAGGCCATTGAGAACCTTAACTTCGTCGTAGACAGCGATGAAGGAACGATCAACATTTCCTCTTCAGCCAATCTCAGCAACTATTTTTTGGACATAGGCGGATTTGGACTTAGTTCCTTTGGTCCAGACTCCTTTTCCTTCGGCACCAACGCCGAAGTTTCCTACTCTCGTTTTGATGTCGAACTGGCGCTTGTTGTCGACGTAACCGGCTCAATGGCTTGGAGCATCGGATCGACGAGCACTGCCCGCATCACTGCATTGCGCGCCGCCGGCGAAGAACTCGTAAATATCCTGCTGCCGACTGGCGGAACGCCATCCGGGGCGAAAGTCCGGATATCCCTTGTTCCCTATAGCCAGGGCGTCAACTTAGCGAGCTATGCAAACAAAGTGAAAGGCGGCGACCACTACTCAGTGAGTGGTAACTGTGTTACCGAGCGTCAGAATTACGCCAGCAATGAAGTGATGTTCACCGATACTGCATATAATTATGACACCGCTAATCCGCCGGCATTTGCATCCTTTTACGGGGGAGCCAGCACCAATTGCTCGTCATCCTCCCAATTCATTCCACTTTCCAGCAATCGGACCACGCTGATCAATGCGATTCGGGCACTCAACACCAATGGTGGCACCGCTGGTCAAACCGGAATTGTCTGGGGTTGGAACAGTATTTCTCCAAACTATACAAACTTGTGGCCAGCGGAAAGTGCCCCGGAACCTTACACAAATGATGATGTTTTGAAATTCGCTATCATCATGACCGACGGCGACAACAATAGGTATTACGACTATATCGAAACCGAACGGCAAAGGGTCCGGGTATGCAATCGTCGTTACTGCTGGCGTGAATGGCGGGATGTTGCGGTCAATGAGTGGCGCGAAGAAGGCGAAAGCGAATCCTACAGCAACACATCATCAACCCGTTCTCGCGATCTCTGTGCTGCGATGAAGACTGCTGGAATCGAGATCTTTGGCGTTTATTTCGGAACAAACAACAGTTCCGCCGGCGCCAGAAATATGTCGTCCTGCGCTAGCACTGGAAACTATTATCAGGCGACTTCTTCCGAGGGGCTAATCCAAGCCTTTTCCAACATCGCCAAAAAGATCCAGCAGATCTATCTGTCACAGTAACAGCAAAAAACACCGTGAACGCAAATAGGCCCGCCAATTGGCGGGTCTTTTTAGTTTTACATAAAGCAGCTTGATCATGCCCAGCTCAGGTAAATCCCGACTATGTCAGCGGCCATGGTAGTTTTCTTCTCCGCATAAAGGCTTAGAATTATAAGTATAATTTACAATGCATTTTATTACAATTTTTTAAGTTGAAACTTAAGAACTTGGGTACTTTTCCCATGTAGCAGTTTCTGCAGACGGCCGTCGACAATATCGTAACCGGGACTGCATAGTTAAATGGGAACAAGCTTCTACAAAAACCTTCTGCAGAACGAACGAGGTGCCATTCTGCCGATATTTGGCGTATTGGTGCTCATGATGGTTGTCATCGGCGGAGCGGCCATAGATGTTTCCAGAGCTGTGAACGCGCGCGAAAAACTGTCTTACGCGATTGATGCTGCTGCACTTGCGGTCGCGACAGACTTGTCAACGTCGGTGATGACAGACGATGAAATCACCCAGGCCATCGAAGACTCTTTTCGGGCCAATCTTGCCAATGCGGAATTTCTCGATAAGGCCATCGAGAATCTTAATTTCGTCGTCGACAGCGATGAAGGAACCATCAACATTTCCTCCTCCGCCAGCCTCAGCACCTATTTTTTGGATGTCGGCGGATATGGGTTGAGTGCATTTGGCCCCGATGCGTTTAATTTTGGCACCAACGCGCAGGTTTCTTACTCCCGCTTCGATGTTGAACTGGCGCTTGTTGTGGATGTTACAGGCTCTATGGGATGGTCGATCGGCTCCAGCAGCACGATTCGGATCGTTGCTTTACGGGAAGCTTCAGAAGAGCTTGTCAATATACTCCTGCCAGCAGACTCGCCGCCATCGACTTCAAAGGTTCGGATCTCCCTGGTTCCTTACAGCCAGGGTGTGAACCTTGGGTCCTATGCGGAAAAAGTGAAAGGCGGTGATCATCACTCTGTCAGTGGCGAGTGTGTCACAGAGCGCCAAGATTACGATGGCAACGAAGTGATGCTGACCGACATGCCATACAATTATTACACCGATAGTTCGCCTCCACCTCTAGAGAGTTTCTATGGCGGTGGTACGGACAGGTGTTCATCTTCATCAGAAATGATGCCTCTGACCAATGACCGTGATGAACTGATCAGCGCAATTCGGGCTTTGGATGATGCAGGCGGCACAGCTGGCCAAACAGGTATTGTTTGGGGGTGGAATAGCATCTCGCCAAGCTATTCGAATCTTTGGCCAGCCGACAGCGCCCCGGAAGCCTACACCAACACCGACGTGCTCAAATTCGCGATCATTATGACTGATGGTGATAACAACCGTTATTACGACATGGTTGCGACCACTGTGTGGGAGGAAGTCGAAGTCTGTCGAATGGTCTACCGCCGTGGACGTTGGCGTGAACGGTGCCAGGATGAGTGGCAGGAAGTAACCAGTTACGAGTGGGATGAAATTGGAGAAGGTCAATCCTACTCCAACACATCGTCCACCCGCTCCCGTGATCTCTGCACAGCGATGAAAAACTCCGGTATCGAGATCTTCGGCGTTTACTTCGGCACGGATGATGAATCTGCCGGGGCGTTAAATATGGCCTCATGCGCCAGCACAGGTAACTATTATCAAGCGACGTCCTCCGAAGGACTAATCCAAGCCTTCTCCAACATCGCCAAGAAGATTCAGCAGATCTACTTGTCGAAATAGTTTCCCAAAAGACTTGAAACAAAAAGGCCCGCCGATTGGCGGGCCTTTCTCATTCCAAGACAACCGGCTGACTTATGCGCGGTTCTGACGGTTGTCGATCAGGTCGTCAACGACGGCTGGATCGGCCAGGGTCGACGTGTCACCGAGATTGTCGAAGCTGTCCTCGGCGATCTTGCGCAGGATGCGGCGCATGATCTTGCCCGAGCGGGTCTTCGGCAGGCCTGGCGAGAATTGGATGAGGTCCGGTGAGGCGATGGGGCCAATTTCTGCCCGGACATGTTTGACCAGTTCTTTTTTCAGCTCATCCGTCGGCTCTTCACCTTCCATCAGCGTGACATAGGCATAGATGCCCTGCCCTTTGATGTCGTGCGGATAGCCCACAACTGCGGCTTCCGACACCTTGTCATGGGCCACAAGCGCGCTTTCGACTTCTGCTGTGCCCATGCGGTGGCCGGAGACGTTGATCACGTCATCGACGCGGCCGGTGATCCAGTAGTAGCCGTCCTCATCGCGGCGGCAGCCGTCACCGGTGAAATAAAGGCCTTTGTAGGTGGCAAAATACGTCTGCACGAAGCGGTCATGATCGCCGTAGACGGTCCGCATCTGGCCCGGCCAGCTGTCGGTGATGACCAGATTGCCTTCAGTCGCACCGTCCAGGAACTTGCCTTCCGCATCCACAATGGCCGGCTGCACACCGAAGAACGGACGGGTTGCCGAGCCCGGCTTAAGGTCGGTCGCGCCTGGAAGCGGCGTGATCAAAATGCCGCCAGTTTCTGTCTGCCACCAGGTGTCAACGATCGGACAATTCTGCTTGCCAACAACGTTGTAATACCAGGTCCAGGCTTCCGGGTTGATCGGCTCACCCACAGAGCCCAGCAGGCGCAGTGTTGAGAGATCCGATTTATTGACGTGATCATCCCCAGCGCCCATCAAAGCGCGGATCGCGGTTGGGGCGGTGTAGAAGGTGTTGACCTTGTGCTTTTCACAGACCTGCCAGAAGCGGCCGGCATCCGGATAAGTCGGCACGCCCTCAAACATCAAGGTGGTCGCACCGTTGGCTAGCGGGCCATAGACAATGTAGCTGTGGCCGGTGACCCAGCCCACATCCGCCGTACACCAGTAGATGTCACCGTCCTTGTAGTCGAAGACATATTGGTGGGTCATCGACGCATAAACGAGATAACCGCCCGTGGTGTGCACCACGCCCTTCGGCTGGCCGGTGGAGCCGGAGGTGTAGAGGATGAAGAGCGGATCTTCCGCGTTCATTTCCACCGGTTCACAATGATCGGAGACCCGGTCGGCCTCATCGTGATACCAGACGTCTCGGCCGTCCTGCATCGAGATCTCGCCGCCGGTGCGTTTGACCACAATGACGCTGTCGACAGGAGCTTTTTCACACGCTTTGTCGACATTGGCCTTCAGCGGAACCTTGCGGCCACCGCGCAAACCTTCGTCTGCGGTGATAATGCAAGTGCTCTTACAGCTTTCGATCCGCTGGGCCAGGCTGTCCGGTGAAAACCCGCCGAAAACGATCGAGTGGATCGCACCAATGCGGGTACAGGCAAGCATCGCGTAGGCTGCTTCCGGGATCATCGGCAGGTAGAGCGTGACGCGGTCGCCTTTCTTGACGCCCTGGGCATGCAGCACGTTGGCGAACTTGTTCACCTCATGATGCAGTTCCTTATAGGTGATCACCTTGCTGTCAGCCGGATCGTCGCCTTCCCAGATGATTGCCGGCTGATCGCCGCGGGTTTCCAGGTGGCGGTCGATACAGTTGGCCGACACGTTCAGCGTGCCGTCTTCGAACCATTTGATCGAGACGTTGTGGTAGTCGTAGGAGGTGTTTTTCACCTTGGTGTAAGGCTTGATCCAATCGATCCGCTTACCGTGTTCGCCCCAGAATCCATCCGGATCCTCCACGGAGCGCTTGTACATTTCGAGATATTTGGCGTTATCGGCGTGTGCCCCGGCGGCAACATCCGACGGAACCGGAAATACAGATGCGGACATAAGAGAACCTCCCAGAAACCACAATAAACCGGCGGTCGCGTGTCCTCTCCTTCCGCCAGCTAATTTGCCGGTGGCCATTATGCGTATGGCCTTCCCCAGCGTCTATATCGAAACTTTCGTACTTTCGTAGGCGCGACGATGGTCTAGGGTCGACCCTCTAATGCGTTCAAAAGTGGAATGAATTACGTTTGCGTCAGCTGAGCAATCCGATCACAACAGCCTGAGTGAGAAGCACCAGCAACCAGTGGCCACCGTCGATGAAGGTCAAGCTCCACGGCCGGCTTTGAAACCGGTGATTGATGATCTGAGTGGTCATGACGATGCCAACCCACACCATCACCGCGGAAATGATTCCGGACCGGATGCTCGTTTCGCCTGTGTGATAGATGATCCCCGCAAATACAACGGCCATCACCAGCTGACAGATGAAGGCTGTCGCCATCGTGACGGGATCCGGTTTTGTTTGTTCTTCGCTGAGGCCCGCTGCTTTCATCCAGGCTTTGCCGAGGATGCCATACCAAACCCCGCCGAGCACAAAAGAAGCAATGGCCGCAGCGCCCGCCGCCAGAAGATTGATCCCATCGAACATCATTTTAGTGGCCCTCCCCAAAGCGCTGAAATCCAGCCCGCCGGCGACTGACAATGAGAGCAAATTTCTTCGAGATCAAGCGCGGGCGGACGCAAACCACCGGGAAAAATGCCAATGTGGGCTCTGCCAAGACTATCGAGCTACAGCTTACGCCAGACAGTCAGTTTTCCAACCTCTTCAAACCCTAGCTGACGGTAGACCGGCAACAATTCGTCGTCGGTTTCATAAGTGCAGACCGGGCGGTGCGGATAGGGTTCCAGAAGGTCATGCAAGGCGCCAAAAAGCCAGCTTTTCCTTCGGAAAACATTGGAAACTCCGATGATGTTTTTGCCGTCACAGGCCGGCCCATGATTGAGCGCAGCTCCGGCCTTGAGGGTGCTATCCTGCAGGATGGAGGCGAAGTCGATCGCCTGAACTTCCAGGAGCTTTGCCGGAAAAATCTTATGCAAAACTTCCTTGTCGCTCCATCCCTCCAGCCACTTGCGCAGGCTCTCGACAGTCACAGCCTTATGCCAACTCGGAGGTGCGGGTGGTTTGCGAGAGCTCTGCGGCATCCGGAACAGCCAGGTTCCGGTCAAAAGCTCTTCAAAACCCAAGGACCTTAAGTTGAGGCAATTGAAACTGTCTTTGACGGCCGCATTGGCAGGGAGTACAGCAAGCGCAGACGTTAGGTCTGCCCCATGATCGTCCGTCACCGTAACGATGTTTGGAAACAACGGAACAGTGGCTCCTAACGCCTGCCAATAGCCGTGATGATAGCCGGTTTGCGCGCCGGCAGCCTTCAAGACTGCATCGCACCAGAGCGCATTATTCTGCGCGCACAAAGAAACCACATCTTCTGGCTTCACGGCTCCAGGCCACCCTTCCCGACAACAAAGTCCACTATTCTTTCTACACCATCACCGGTTTTCATATTTGCAAAGACAAATGGCCGGGTTTTCCGCATTTTTGTGGCGTCCCGGTCCATCACGTCCAGATTTGCCCCAACATAGGGCGCCAGATCGGTCTTGTTGATCACCAAAAGATCGGACCGGGTGATGCCTGGCCCACCTTTGCGCGGGATTTCCTCACCTGCCGCCACGTCGATCACATAAATCGTCAGATCGGCGAGTTCCGGCGAAAAGGTCGCCGCTAGATTGTCTCCGCCCGATTCGATCAAGATCAGATCGAGATCTGGAATGATTTCATTGAGGTCCTTGACCGCCGCCAGATTGATCGAGGCATCTTCCCGGATGGCTGTATGCGGGCAGCCACCGGTTTCCACGCCGCGAATCCGGTCGCTGGTCAGCGCTTGAGAGCGCATCAGCGCCTCGGCATCTTCGGATGTGTAAATGTCGTTGGTGATGACAGCGAGCGAGTATTTGTCGCGCATGGCCTTGCACAGCTTGTCCGTCAGTGTGGTTTTACCCGCGCCGACCGGTCCGCCGATGCCTACGCGCAAAGGGCCATTAACTGAACTCATGAGCGGAATAACCTCGAATATTGTGTTTCGTGCGCCATGGAGGCGATGTCGGCAAGAAAGGTGGAGGTGCCAAGATCATCCAGGCCGGCCTCAAGAGCTTCTTCGGTCACTTGAAAAATCACCGGCTCCAATGCTGCCAGAACCCTTTGCCCATCATTCTGGCCGAGCGGGACGGCGCGGACGGCAACAGAGATCAGGTTGGCTGAAAAGGCGTGTAAAAACGCGGAGAGCGCGGCCGCCTCAGGCAAGTCGTGTGCCGCAGAAACCAGGCCCAGCGCAACCGGATAAGGCCAGTCTTTCAGCGCAGTCCCGGTTTCTGGATCCGTGAGTTCGGCAAACACGCCTGCGGCAGGGCTTTCAGTAACGGGCAGCCAGCTCGCCAGCACCGTTTCCATGAAGGCTGTACCCTGAGCGGACGTTTCCAGATGACGCTCCTTTGAGGGCTGAAGAGCCAAACCCAACTCGGCCAGCTCCCTGACTTTTGCACCATCTCCTGCTTGGGCCGCCCGATAAGTCTCGCTCATCAGGATCGCATCACTCCGGCCGGCACCAAATTTTAGGACATCTTCCACCCAGGCCTGAAGCTCTGCAGAAGAGGTTACCCCGCCCGCATCAATCACCTGTTCCAGCCCATGGGAATAGGTGAAAGCGCCAATCGGAAAGGCTGGCGAGAGGAACGTCAGCAGCCGGTAGAGGGCTGATTGGGACATGGAGGTAGTCATTGGTAACCACCCGAGGCCAGAGACATCACAGATGTCATCCCGGCCACCGAGCCGGGATCCACTCGCGATTCTGTTTGCCGCAACTTGGGAATTTCTAGATCAGCGTCTCTGCAAACGAGTGGGTCCCCGCACAAGGCGGGGATCAAACCCCAGGAATCGGCTAGAATAAACTCACCCATAAGAGTGCTCGTGGTCTCCATGGTGATGATGTCCGTGCCCGTGATCATGACCCTGGGTTTGACCATGCCCGTAAGCGCCGCCTTCAGGATCAAAAGGTGCGACCAGCTCGCTCAGCTTGCCGCCGAGTTTTCTAACCATGTCCTCAATCACATGATCGCGGCGGATACGAAGTGTGTCGCCCATCAGCTGGGTCGGTAAATGCCGGTTGCCAAGATGCCAGGCGATTTTCACCAGATGCGCGGCATCCGTTGCCTGGATTTCCACCAGATCTTCCGGTTCCGCGCGGACTTCGACAATCCGGCCATCGTCCAGCACCAACCCATCGCCATGATGTAGATAGACGGCGTTTGCCTCATCTAGAAGAAACGACAAGCCGCCACTGGCCGTTAAGACGGCGCGGCGGCGGTGCCGGTCTTCCCGGTCAAGGGTGATGGTATCTGCGGCTGGGCCTGACCACCCGCCGGCCGGTTTGATGCTGGCAACCCGGATCATACAGTCCTTCCAATCATGCAGCTGCTGCCATCACCTTGGCCATCATGGCTTTATAGGCCGGGCGGTTGCGCAGGGTTTTGAAGTAATCGTAGATGCGGCCTTCTTTCGGCAGGTCGAATTTGGCGGTGACCGCCCAGCCGCCGCAATGGCCAATGATGATATCGGGAATGGTGAAGGTTTCGCCCATCACATAGGGCCCTTCCCCCATACGTTCTTCCAAAACCCGAAGCCCTTCGGTGAATTCGGCTTTGCAGACCGGTTTGATTTCCGGAACGCGCAGGTCCTTGGGGTGAATGAAGCTGTTTTTGGCCGCCGTCCAGAGCGCCCCTTCCAGAACATCGACCGCGAGCTGGGTGAAACTGTCTTGAAGGGCCCGCTCTTTGGTTCCGGCAGGAAAGGTGAACTTGCCGTGTTTGTCGGCAAGATAGGTGCAGATGGCAACGGATTCCGGCAAAACCAGATCGTCATCGATCAACACCGGTACCTTGCCACCCGGGTTTACCGCACAAATGGTCTCTGACTGTGGCATCGCCGGGTCGATTTCGTACTGCTCACCCAACTCTTCCAAAAGCCACATCACGCGCATCGCGCGGGTCTGCGGAAATCCAACAATTTTGTACATAGAGTAACCGTTCCTGTATCCCAATTGACTGCAAAGCAGGCAAACCCTGAGCCAATTTCGAATTCAACTCAAGTCCAACTGGCGCCCTTCTATGCCACTGTCGCTTGCAAACCGTTCTCTACAGACCCCATCCATTTCGATTTCAAACCCGGCCGAAGCCAATGTCTTTTTCAGCCAGATCTTTTCCCGGACCTTGTAAGTACAAAAGTGAATGTTGGCCCGGTGGCACAAGATCAGCACAATGTTGGTTCCCTCCGCGGATATCTGCAGCTTTGGGGCTCCTGCATTGCAGCGGACGATCCAAAAGAGATGCGGCAGCAGGTCCAGCAAGCCTTCAAGATCGCACTCAAAACCATCGCTTGAAGATCTGGAAAATCCCCGGTCAACGAGATGTGCTTCAGCCTTCCGGACAGGGTCAAAGTCGTTTTTCTGATCCAAAAACGGGCGTTGGACATCTGTCAGGACCGCAAATCTTTGCCACTCCAGATCCTTAGCAAGGGTCTCAAAGTGCATTGCAATCCGGTCTGCAAAAGCATCCATATTCGGGGAGGGCAGATAGCCAATAACCGTGCCCATTTCTGTGAGGTCATCAGCGGCAGTCAGGTCATCCCGAAGTGCGAAAAACTCGGATCGTGCTGTCGCGTTTAGGTTAGCGGCCTGCTCTTCCGATAAAACGGTCGCTGAGGCGTCATCCATGTCCAGCCACACTTTTTCGCCGGCCTGGACCTCAATATTTGCCGGGTCATAGGCGTCCGCCTGCCATCTTTTGAGATAGCTCGCCAACGCGCCGTAACGACTAAGGATGCCGGCGCGATTCACCTGTTGAATGTGCATTGGGACTCAAAACTCAGAAAAGGAAGTAGCGTTGTGCCATGGGTAGAACGTCGGCCGGCTCACATGTCAGCAATTCGCCGTTTGCGCGCACTTCATAGGTCTCTGGATGGACCTCCACGTCCGGTGTCGCATCGTTCAGCACCATTGATTTTTTCGAAATGCCGCCGCGCACGTTTTTCACCGGCAACACCAGACTGTCGAGCCCGGCTTTGTCCTTGACGCCGTTGTCATAGGCGGCCTTGGAGACGAAGGTCACCCGGCTTTGGGTCATGGCCTTGCCGAAGGCGCCGAACATCGGCCGGTAGTGCACAGGCTGCGGTGTCGGAATGGAGGCATTCGGATCGCCCATTGGGGCGGCGGCAATCGTGCCGAGCTTCATCACCATGTCCGGTTTGACGCCGAAGAACTTCGGATCCCAAAGCACAAGATCTGCGAGCTTGCCGACCTCAACGGAGCCGATGTGTTCGTCCAGCCCGTGGGCGATTGCCGGATTGATCGTGATTTTGGACATGTAGCGTTTGACGCGGAAATTGTCGTTTTCACCCGCTTCATCGCTGAGGCGGCCGCGCTGGACCTTCATCTTGTGCGCCGTTTGCAAGGTGCGGATGATCACTTCCCCAACACGGCCCATCGCTTGGCTGTCGGAAGCGATGATCGAGAAGGCGCCCATGTCATGCAGAATGTCTTCTGCAGCGATGGTTTCCTTACGGATCCGGCTTTCGGCAAAAGCCACATCTTCGGGAATGGAGCTGTCCAAATGGTGGCAGACCATGAGCATGTCGAGATGCTCTTCCAGAGTGTTGACCGTATAAGGCCGAGTCGGGTTGGTCGAAGACGGCAGAACGTTCATCTCGCCGCAGACTTTTATGATGTCCGGCGCATGGCCGCCGCCAGCGCCTTCGGTATGGAAGGCATGGATCGTGCGGTCCTTGAACGCGGCCTTGGTGTTTTCGACAAAGCCGGATTCGTTCAGCGTGTCCGTGTGGATCATGACCTGGACATCGTATTCATCGGCGACTGTCAGGCAGGTGTCGATGGCCGCTGGGGTGGTGCCCCAGTCCTCATGCAGCTTCAGCGCGGAGGCCCCGGCGAGGATCTGCTCTTCGAGCGCTGCTGGAAGCGAGGCGTTGCCCTTGCCGGCAAAAGCCAGGTTCATCGGGAAACTGTCGGCTGATTGCAGCATGCGGGTGATGTGCCAGGGGCCCGGTGTACAAGTGGTCGCATTGGTGCCGGTTGCCGGTCCCGTGCCGCCGCCGAGCATGGTGGTGACACCGGACATCAGCGCGTCGTCGATCTGCTGCGGGCAAATGAAATGGATATGAACGTCGAGCGCACCCGCGGTCAGGATCTTGCCTTCCCCGGCGATCGCTTCCGTACCAGGGCCAACAACAATATCAACACCCGGCTGGACATCCGGATTGCCCGCCTTGCCGATGCCGACAATACGGCCGTCCTTCAGGCCGACATCGGCTTTGACAATGCCCCAATGATCGACGATCAGCGCGTTGGTGATGACCGTGTCGACGGCACCGGCGGACCGGGGTTCCTGGCTCTGACCCATGCCGTCACGGATCACTTTGCCACCGCCGAATTTCACTTCCTCGCCGTACGTGGTGAAGTCCTTTTCCACCTCGATGATGAGATCGGTATCGGCAAGACGCAAGCGGTCGCCGGTGGTCGGTCCGAACATGTCCGCATAAGCGGCGCGCGGCATTATATAGGCCATTCATATCTCCAATCAGCGATCAGAATGTCTGTTGTCAGCCGCCATAGTCGTCGACCATGGCGTTCAAATCGTCGGTGCGCTGCATGGTCATCACGATCATGCAGTTGCGATAAAGCTCAGTGCCCCGTGTGCCGCCTTTGAAGGGGAAGCTGTAGGCAGTGCAGTCCTTTTCGCGGAAATCCAGCCAGGCAGTTTGCGCGGTTTCCAGCGCGTCCGGACTGCCTTTCAAATGATCCGGCAGGGAGCTATCCACTTCGGTCATCTTGGCAAGCGCCCGTGTCAGGGCAGCAGACATGTCGGCTTCGGCCTGTTCCAGAGCCTTATCAGCGCAGTAGCTGCGTTCGGCTTGGTTCAGCGGGTAGCCACAATCGATCTTTTCATCGGCCTGCGCAGAGCCAGCCATCAAGACAACACCCAACACGGTCAAAATGCCGGAGAAAATGCGCATCAATTGCCGAACCCTTCAGCCAGGTCATTGAGTTCGCTCGTGCGTTTGCGGGTCAGATCTGCCCGGCAGCCGAGAACGAGCATGGATTCCATCGATCCGCCCCGCGCCAGAAAACCATATGAATCGCAGGCCTTGTCGCGATAGGGGATCCACGCGCGCTGGGCGTCCCGCAAGGTGTCGGCAGCGCCCTTAAGATCCTTGGGCAAATCCTTGTCCGTTTGCTTCATCGCTGCCATTGCCGCTTTATAGGCTGTGTTCAGCTCTGCATCCGCCGCTTCCCAATCCTTCTTGGCACACAAGGTCATATCAAGCTGGGTGACGGCGTTGTTGCAGTCGATGTCTTGTGCGTGAACCGGAGAAACGGCAATAAGGCTGGTAACGGTGCTGGCAATCAGACCAAGGAAACGCATCGGATCTATCCTTCCAATTTACCCATGACTTTCTGGTTGAAGCCATAGATTGTCCGGTTTCCACGGTAGGGCACAAGTGTCACAGACCGGGTCTGTCCTGGCTCAAAGCGCACGGCGGTTCCGGCGGGAATGTCAAGGCGCATGCCAGTGGCGGTTTCCCGGTCAAACGAAAGTCCCGGGTTGGTTTCGGCAAAATGATAGTGGCTGCCCACCTGAATCGGCCGGTCGCCCGTGTTGGAAACCTCCAAGGTGACTGATTCCAGGCCGGCGTTCAGTTCAATGTCTCCCTCGGCGGGAAAGAGTTCTCCAGGAATCATTGTTTTCTCCTAGGCCTTCAGCGGATCGGTTCGTGCACGGTCACCAGCTTCGTGCCGTCTGGAAAGGTTGCTTCGACCTGAACATCGTGGATCATTTCTGCGACCCCTTCCATCACTTGGTCGCGGGTCAGCACTTTGGCACCGGCTGACATCAGATCGGCGACCGTGCGTCCGTCGCGGGCGCCCTCAACGACAAAATCTGTAATCAGGGCAATCGCTTCCGGGTGGTTCAGCTTGACGCCGCGTTCCAGCCGCCGGCGTGCCACCATGGCCGCCATGGAGACGAGCAGCTTGTCTTTTTCTCTCGGGGTCAGGTTCAAGGAAGATCCTCCAGGATTAACAATGCCAGACGCGCGGAAGGCGGGCAGAGCGGTAGTGTTCGAGAAAGGCCATCAACAACAGACGCAAGATGCGGCTATCTGCGGCCAGAAACCGGATAACCAGATGCCCGTTCCAGGCGCTTGCAGCACATTGGGCTGCGGGGTGTGGTAAGGACACCAGTGAGGCACGGGCCTTTGCCAGTCGGTCTTCTGCATCCGGGCAACAGTCCAGCAGCGTCGCCATCGCCTGATCGCCATCTCCTGTTGCAAATCCTTTAAAGAAGTCTTCCGGATTGCCTGAAAGACGGACATCATCTGCAAACACCAGCTGGCCATCCCGGCGGATCCGCCAGCAGTCCTTGAAGAACACCTTGTTGAGGCGTTCGCCCATGGCGGCGCGGCCAAGAACCACGCTTTCCAGAGCCAGAAGCCGGGCGTTTCCGGAGAGGTCCGCAGTGATTTTCCGGGAGACACTGGAGTTGTCGAACAGGATGGTTTCCTGAGGCAGCCATTCCAAAGCAGCGCCAGTATCAATCGAGAGGCGGTTTGTAACTTCCGCGCAGGTTCCAAGGCTCCGGTAAGCCCGTTCCGCCGCTTGCGTCGTCACAATGGCGTGAGCCTCTGCTCCAATCGTGACCTCATAGTCCAAGCGGTCTCCACCGGTCAGACCACCGGCTGTGTTGATCAGAACGGCCGTGGCCGGCTCATCATAGGTTTTAGGCAGGCGGACTTTCGCAGATCCACTTTGATACAAATCCTGAAGGCGTGTCTTGCCGGAAACTTGAGAAAATCCAATACGCGCAGCACCGCGCACACGCTGCATAGCAGGCGTACTCGTTCCGATTTCTGATGCTGATCCAGCATCATACATTCAAGAAGCCTCCCTGCTCCCGTTTGTCATTGTTCTTTTTGCAGCATTGCCATCTTACACCGTAAATTTACCGAGGCACGATGGCACGCAAGTCAACCTTCCTGGAAAAGCAACAACCGGGCCAAAATGAACAGTTGCCGGGATTGGCGGCAATTCTCCACCGGAACCATAGTGATTTAAGAGGTTTCTCACCGAGTGGACATAAATCCGCCTAAAAAATAAGCACCTGCTCAAAAAAATGACGCTGGACTTCTTCGTCACAAGGGTTGCTCTTGAGCCGATGATCCGGTTTTTTAAGAAACAACCTTCCGTTAAGTTGGTTTTGACTTGAAGCAAGAGTGTCCGCCCGCGGGAAGACAGCGAGGGTTTCCGGTGTACGCAAGCTTTTTCGGCCGTCTTTCAATCGCGCCCGTTTTTGTGGCAGCAATCGGTCTATTCATTTTATCGTATTCCGCACACGCTGAGATCGGCGCGCATATCCTTGTCGATGCCAAATCCGGCGCGGTGATTGATCAGAAAAATGCCACGCGGAAGTGGTACCCGGCCTCTTTGACCAAATTGATGACGGCCTATGTCACCTTTAAGGCGATCCGCGCGGAGAAGATCTCCCTGAATTCCGCCGTTGTACAGTCTCAAAACTCCGCATCTGAGCCGCCCAGCAAAATGGGGTTCAAGATCGGGACGAAGTTTACCGTCGACACGGCTCTCAAAATCATTTTGATCAAATCGGCCAATGATGTTGCCGTTGCCCTTGGCGAAGCAGTGGCTGGGTCTGAAGCTGGGTTCATTGCCATGATGAACGCAGAAGCGCGCCGCCTCGGCATGACCCATACGCGGTTTTCCAACCCACATGGTCTGCCGGACAACAGCCAAGTCACCACAGCGCGTGATATGGCGATTCTTGCGATGGCTCTGCGCCGGGATTTTCCGGAAAGCCGGGAGTTTTACAATCACCCGGGCATCCGTTTCGGCAAGAAGACACTGCGCTCTGCGAACCGCGAGTTCCTGCTCCGGGTTAAGGGTGCAAACGGTATGAAGACCGGATACATTTGTAATTCCGGCTACAATGTTGCCGCGTCGGTGACACGGCGCGGCCGGACACTCATCGCGATTATTATGGGCGCGTCTTCCGGCCTTGAACGCACCGCCTTCGCCCGCCAGCTGTTTGACGCCGGTTTCAAGAAGGGACGAGGCGGCAAAAAAGTGACGAGCCTCAGCGGTTCGTCAGGAAATCCGCCGGCAAACGGCTATTGTCGCCGCAACAAGAAGCTGAGCTCCAAACAATACATGGCCCGCTATGACATGAAAAACACGCAGGGCGGCGGCTTGTTGTTCTTTGGCAAACAAAAGACCAGAAATCCGGCCAAGGTCGATACCAGCAGCTTTACCAAATCGAATGGCAAACCGGATTGGGCAAAGATTCTCGACCGCACCCTTGGACCGCGCCGGATTGCCTATAAACCTTTGCCTGTCGGGTTGGGTAAACCAAAAGGGACACCCTCTGTAAGTGCCTCCATTCCAGCTGAAAACATTCCTCTCCCGGTAGCCAATCCGATCCGCAAAGCGAAAATGGAAATGCGGACCAAACTGCAAACGGCGCAGACGGAGCCGGCGGCGGAGGTGACTGGCGCAAGTGCGGGAACCATTCCGCAAATCGAAGCGGCCGGCCAACGCCCTGGGTCCGCCGTTAACACCAGTAAGGCGGCACATGGGTCAATTTTCCGCAAAGGGATGGACTTCACGGTGCCAGTCCCAGCGCCAAGCCCTTCGAAATAATAAGAAAATCCTACCGCAATATCATGACCAGTTAAGACATCGCTTGCATGCCTTAACTGTTTTTTAACGCTGTTCTTTAACGATGTCACAAGCGTTATTCCGAATAGGGACTGCCTTTTTGGTTTTACGCTGCGGCACAAGAGGTGCCGCCATAGGCAAAGAAATGCCGTCTTATTTAAGATCGAGAGATCAGCGCATGATAGAACCAAGATCGACCGCCACAATCCGTGCTCTGGCGAGCTTAGCAGAATTGTCCGCCGATCAGTTGGAAGACGGCGCTTCGGTAGAAGACGTCATCGCCACACTTCGTAAAGCCGCAGAAGCTGTTCGCGGGGTGATCGACGAAACAGATGGCGAAGAAACGAGTGTTGAAGAGACAGATCTTGCGCAAGATCTGACCCCGATGGACCTCACCGTCGACAACACCGTCAGCGACGAAGCAGACAAAGACGACAGCTCCGAAACTGACGGTGATGTTCACGTCCTCAACGCTGGCTGACGCATTTCTGACTACAAATTCATTATAGTTTTGCGGCAACCCAGCTTTGCTGCACACTTCCGCTTTGACCTCTCCTCCCCACAAATGGTAGCCATGACCGCTCATGGAGCATTGGCTGTGGCTGACCCTCAGCTTGCCTCGCGCGGCGGCGGGTGGTGCTCCTGATTTGAGTGGAGCAAAGTGATGAGTGTTGCGGACAGTTCTCAAGAACCTGGCCCAGAAACCAGCCGTCCGGCAAAAGGTCCCAAGCCACCTATTCCGGTGTCGGTGCTGACCGGCTTTTTGGGAGCTGGAAAAACAACGCTCCTCAACCGCATCCTTCAAGATCCGGCGATGGCAGACACTGCCGTTATCATCAATGAATTCGGCGAGATCGGGCTGGATCATCTGTTTGTCGATCAAGCGGGGGAGGGCATTGTCGAGCTCTCGTCCGGGTGCCTGTGTTGCACAATCCGCGGTGATCTTGTGACCACACTGGAAAACTTGCTGCGCCATCTCGACAACGGCCGGACCGAACGCTTGACCCGGGTGGTGATCGAAACCACCGGCCTTGCCGATCCGGCCCCAATCCTGCACACGATCATGCTGCATCCGTATCTGGTGATGCGCTACCGGCTGGACAGCGTTGTGACGCTAGTGGACGCGGTGAATGGGGTTTCAACGCTGAATGAGCATGAAGAAGCCCGCAAGCAGGCTGCCGTTGCCGACCGGATCGTTCTGACAAAGACCGACCTTTTGACGACAGACGACACCAAGGCCGGTTTTGCAGTTTTGAAGGACCGGCTTGCCGCTCTGAACCCGGGCGCAAAGGTGCTGGACACCCAAGCGGGCGAGGCGACTCCGGAAAAGCTGTTCAACGCCGGGCTCTACAATCCGGAGACCAAAATTCCGGATGTCGCCAACTGGTTGAACGCGGAAGCTTATGAGCCAAAACCGCATGATCATGGGCATTCCCATGACCATCATTACCATGATGGCCACTCCCATCACGGGCATGATCACGGTCATCACCATCATGATCACCCGCATGATGTGAACCGCCATAGCGCGGCGATCCGCGCGTTTACGTTGTCGACCGACCGGCCCGTTTCAGCCTCTGCACTGGAAATGTTTTTGGACCTTCTGCGCTCCGCTCACGGCCCAAAACTGCTGCGGGTCAAGGGCATTGTGCAACTCGCCGAAGATCCGGAGCGCCCGGTAGTGATCCACGGCGTGCAGCACGTTTTTCATCCGCCGGCAACGCTGGAGGCCTGGCCGGACGACGACCGGCGCACCCGGATGGTCTTTATCACCAAGGACCTGCCGGAGGGGTTTGTCCGCAAAATGTTCGAAGCCTTTTCAGGTGCGCTCCGCCCGGACACGCCAGACAGTCAGGCGATGCTCGACAACCCGCTGGCCGTCTCCGGCTTCACCAGCCCGCCACGGTAATTATCTTAGTTGCTGGAGACCTGAAGACCGACATTCGCCGCGGCTCCCCGGCCTCCGAGCCGGGGTCTTTTGCTTCAGGTCCAGGCTCAGGGCCGGGACGGCGAAATGGAGGCCCTCAAGCCTCTTCCTTCCTCAGCCGGATCAAGCCTTCCTGCGCCGTTGACGCCACCAGCCGGCCGCTGGTGTCGAACAGGTTGCCGCGATTGAAACCGCGCGATCCGGAGCTGGACGGGCTGTCGCTGGCATAAAGCAACCATTCGTCGGCTTTCACCGGTCGGTGAAACCACATCGCATGATCCAGGCTGGCGCATTGAACCTTTCGGCTGAAGACCGACAGGCCGTGGGCATAAAGCGCCGTATCGAGCAAGGTCATGTCGCTGGCATAGGCCAGGACGCATTGATGGATGCGCGGATCGTCCGGCAAAGCGCCCGTCGCCCGGACCCAGACATGCTGGACAGGGTCGCGTTTGTCCCGGCTGATATACTGGCGCATGTCGGCTGGTTTCAGTTCAATCGGCCGTTCCCGTTCGAAATACCGGCGGATTGCTTCCGGAGCATCCTTGAGGAACATCTCTTTCAATTCCTGCTCGCTGGGCAGGTCTTCCGGCATCGGCACATCCGGCATGGCTGCCTGGTGATCCAAACCATCTTCATGCACCTGGAACGACGCAGACATGGAAAAGATCGCTTTGCCGTGCTGAATGGCCACGACGCGCCGGGTTGTGAAGCTGCCGCCATCGCGGATCCGGTCGACCTCATAGATGATCGGAACGGATGGATCTCCCGGCCGCATGAAATAACCATGAAGGGAGTGAACCTGCCGCTCGTCGACCACGGTCCGGGACGCTGCCACCAGGGCCTGACCAATGACCTGCCCGCCAAAGACGCGTTGCCAGCCGACTTGTGGGCTGCGACCACGAAACAGATTGTGTTCAAGCGGTTCTAAGTCGAGTATTTGCAGAAGGCTATCAATGGCCGTATTCATCGGCGCGGTTCCTGTTTATGAGAGTACCAGGTGATTTGGCCAGTTGAACGGCCTGACTGATGAAGTCTTGGACGTGTGTTGACGTTAAAGTCAAGATGCCCCACGGGAAAGCGGGGCAAGGAGTTGTAAAACAATGGCAAGACCAAAAAAGAGCGACGAGATGTTTGATGTCGTCATCGCAGGCGGCGGATATGTCGGCCTGTCCTTGGCGCTCGCGCTCAAACAGGGGGATCCCGCCCTCAAATGCGCCGTTGTCGATCCCAAACCGATGAACACGCTCGACAAGGACCCGAGGGCTTCGGCGATTGCTGCTGCAGCGTCGCGCATGCTGACCCAGCTGGGCATTTGGGACAAGATCGCCGCCAAAGGGCAGCCGATCAACGAAATGATCGTCACCGACAGCAAGTTGCGCGATGCGGTGCGTCCAGTCTTTCTCACATTTGACGGCCAGGCCACCGAAGGCGAGGCCTTTGCCACCATGATGCCGAATGGTGTCATGATGCCGGCGCTTTACAAAGCAGCCAAAGCTCTCGGCACCAAGTTTTTTGCGCCAAACTCAGCAGATACGTTCCGTACGCATCCGGACCGGGTCGAGCTGGATCTCAAGGACGGTACGGTTCTCAAAACCCGCCTGCTGGTTGCGGCTGACGGGGTGCGCTCCAAACTGCGCGATCTTGCAGGCATCCGCACTGTCGATTGGGATTACAAACAGTCCGGCATTGTGACCACCGTCAAACACGAACGTCCACACAATGGCCGTGCGGAAGAACATTTTCTCCCCGCCGGGCCGTTTGCAATCCTGCCGCTGCCGGGCAATCGCTCCTCTCTCGTTTGGACGGAAAAAACGTCTGACGCCGACCGGCTTGTCCGCTCCGATGACTTTACCTTTGAACTGGAACTGGAGCGCCGGTTTGGCCATCACTTGGGCACGCTGGAGCTCGATGGCCCGCGTCAGGCGTTTCCGCTTGGGCTGAAGCTGGCCCGGGAATTTGCCAAACCGCGTTTCGCGCTCATTGGTGATTCGGCTCATGGCATTCATCCGATTGCAGGGCAGGGGCTCAACATGGGGTTCAAGGATGTGGCCGCCCTTGCCGAGGTTCTGATTGAAGCCCGGCGCCTCGGCCAGGATATCGGCGGCTTTGATGTGTTGGAGCGTTATCAGCGCTGGCGCCGGTTCGATACATTCCAGATGGGCGTTGTGACCGATGTGCTCAATCGCCTATTCTCAAATGACAATGATATCTTGCGGGCCGCCCGCGATTTCGGCCTTGGGCTGGTTGACCGTATGCCGGGATTAAAAACACATTTCATCAAAGAGGCCGCTGGTTTTGCCGGGCCAGTACCCAGATTGCTTTCCGGTGATCCGATTTGATAGGAGACTGATCCCCCGCATGGCTTCCTGGATTTTTCCTGTATGAGCGATCTCCCGTCCAACTACTCTCAACACCGGTCGATTCTGATCACCGGGTGTTCGTCGGGTATTGGAGCGACTTCGGCCCGGCTTTTGCGCGGCCGGAATTGGCGTGTCTTTGCAACGACGCGCAAGCAGGAGGACGCCGACCGCCTGAAGTCCTTGGGATTTGACGCCTACCGGCTGGATTACGAAGATCCGGACACGATCCGGATGACCGCAGATGCGGTTCTCGAGGCGACGGACGGCAGGCTGGACGCGGTCTTCAACAACGGCGCATATGCCATACCAGGTGCTTTGGAAGATCTACCGGTAGATGCCATGCGCGCGTTGTTTGAAGCGAATTTCATCGGTTGGCACGACCTCACGCGTCAGGTCATCCCGGCGATGCGCAAACGAAAATCCGGCCGGATCGTGCAATGTTCGTCCGTGCTTGGGTTCGTCGCCTTGAAATACCGGGGGGCGTACACGGCCTCGAAATTTGCATTGGAAGCTTATACCGATACGCTGCGGCAGGAGCTTTCTGGCACCGGCATTCATGTTTCCCTGATTGAACCTGGTCCAATCGACACTAAATTCACTGAAAATGCGATCGCGAATTTCGACCGGTGGATCGGTGAGGACGGAACAAGCGCCTCAGTTCACGAGAAAACCTACAAAATCCGGCGGATCCGCATGGAAGCGGGCGAGCCCGGGCCGTTCAAATTGCCGCCCGAAGCGGTCACCAAAAAGCTCATCCACGCGCTCGAGGCCAAGCGACCCAAGGCCCGGTATCATGTCACAGTGCCGACAACTGTTATGGCCATTGCCAAACGTATTTTGCCAACGCGGCTGCTTGACCGGCTCTGCATTTGGGCAGCGGATGGCGAAGAATAACCCGCCCGGCAGACCGGCCGGGACAAACGCTGGGCAGCCAGCGGAAATGACAAGGACACCATGATGGCTGAACTCATCAACATTCTCATTCCAATCGGCATGGCCGCCGTGGCCATCGTTCTGCTCGCCGGACTTTGGAACATGTTCCGCAACGGCCCGGCCAACCGATCTCAGATGCTGATGCGTTGGCGCGTCGGTTTGCAGTTTTTGGTCATTGTCCTGGTGATGGGTGGGCTCTACTTTTTCGGCACAGGCTAAGACAGTAGCCAAATTGGGACACGATTTCGGACGAGGCAGGACTTCATGGTCGTATTGAACAAGATCTATACAAAAACCGGTGACGACGGCACTACGGCGCTGGGGTCCGGCGAACGGCGGCCGAAGAATGATCTCAGGATCAACGCCTATGGCACCGTCGATGAGACAAATGCAGTTGTTGGCCTGGTGCGTCTGCATACGGAAAATACTGCGCCAGAAGTTGATGCGGTGCTCAGCCGGATTCAAAACGACCTGTTCGACCTTGGTGCAGATTTGGCGACACCGGAAACGGATCAGGATCTTGGTTACGAACCGCTCCGCGTAACTGATGCTCAGGTCAGTGCCATTGAGGATGCGATTGATGTTCTCAACGCCGATCTAACCCCGCTGCGTTCCTTCGTGCTGCCCGGCGGCAGCGCGGCCTCTGCGCATTTGCATCACGCCCGAACGGTTTCTCGGCGGGCTGAACGTTTGATGGTCGAACTGTCGGCCCGGGAGAACATCAATCCGGCTGCCGTGAAGTACATGAACCGCCTCTCCGATTATTTCTTTGTTGCTTCCCGCTATCTAAACAACAAAGGCGACGCGGATGTTTTGTGGGTGCCAGGCAAAAACCGCTAATCATGTAGACAACCTCAGGACGGCGCCATGTTCCTTCCGCTTCATGATCACAACCAGCTGGAACATGTGCCCCGGCCCTATGTTAATCTTGCGCTGATTGCTGCCAATGTTCTGGTCTATGTCTTCGTCCTGGGCGCGGGATTTTCCGATGCAGCGAATGCGGCTGTCTATTCCTACGGCCTGATCCCGTCAGTCTTTTTTGATGTTCGAGAGCTGGCGCCGCATCTCGAAGTTTTGCCCGACTGGGCTGGTGTGGTCACCTATGCCTTCCTGCATGGGGATTTCATGCATCTTTTGGGGAACATGCTGTTTTTATGGGTGTTCGGCGACAACGTCGAAGATGCCATGGGGCATTTCCGGTACTTGGTCTTTTATCTCCTGTGCGCCGCGGCCGGCGGATATGCCTACGCAATTCTTGATCCCAGTTCGGATGTTCCATTGATTGGTGCGTCCGGGGCCGTTTCCGGAATAGTTGCCGCTTATTTGATGCTGCATCCCAAAGTCCGCATCTGGGTGATTGCCTTTGGCCGCATCCCCCTGCGGTTGAGCGCTATGTGGTTGCTCGGCGCGTGGGTGATTTATCAATTTGTGCAGCTGTTAACGTCGTCTGGTGGCCAGGTTGCCTGGATTGCACATATCGGCGGCATGGCAGCTGGCGCGTTCCTGATCATTTTCTTTCGCCGAAAGGGCGTGGTTCTGTTCGATCGGGATCTTCGGTAGGGTCCAGGATCTAGTCGGGCATGTGCTTGATCATGAGTTCATGAAACCAGCCGATTGGATCTTCCGCACCAGCGCCCTTTGAGAGAGGTCCATGGACATAGGCCGGAGAGTTCAGGCCGCGTTGGACTTTTTCGCAGATCCAGACATCTTCAGTCTGGAAGTCTCCTGTTTCCAAGGGCGGAACGGTCCAGAAGTCCGACGAAATTGTGTCCGTCTTTTTGTCGTACCCCGGAATATAGCGCCGCTCATCCTTTGATTGCCACGGGCCGACCCAATGCCGAATTTTCATCCGGCAGCGCCCTGCCTGGATGGGCTCGAGGGTGGAAATCGAAATTCCATAAGGGGTCGGGACAATCAGAGTTGAGGGAAAGAGAAAATAGACACCGCCGTATCCAGGTGTTTTAGCACTCTCGATCAGCCCAATTTTGCCAGCTTCATCGCGAATTTTCTTGGGCAACCGGTGTCTTATGCCGTCTTCTGTGGCGTACCAGATCATGTGCTCACCCGCGCGCACCCACTCATTTTGGTTGGGAACCGGACCACCAAGAGTGTTTTCGTGCAAATACGCCAGGTGATAACCGTCAATTGCGTTTTCAACGAAGACTTTCCAGTCGCATTTGAGATCGTAGGTGAGCGGAACTGCCTCACTGACGTCTGAAGCTGTTAGGTCGTGCGGCCATTCCTTGCCGCGAATTGGATTTATCCAGCTGTCAAATTCTGCGTCCTTGTCCGGATTGACGAAAACCAGGTCCTTGAAAAGCCCGATGGCCGCTGGAAGGAGTCCATGGGCGGCCCGGTCTAGGTCGGCGAAACACTCCGTTCTATCCGGCACCCCGCGTAGGGCACCGTCAAGCCCATAGGTCCAGCGATGATAAGGGCAAACCATCGTGGATCCGCAATTTCCACTTCTACCCTCAAACAGTTCAGCGCCGCGATGGCGGCAGAAATTGTGAAATGCCCTCAGCTTTTCGTCCTTACCCTTGACGACAAAAAGACCTGCACGACCGCTGGTGACTGCCCTGTAGTCCCCTGGTTGCTGGAAATCATGAACGGTGCCGGCAAACGCCCATGACTTCATAAACAAGGTACGGCATTCCTTGTGAAACCAATCGGGATCCGTATAGGCCTCTCTGGGCAAACGTCTGGTCATGATGTTTTCTCCAGCGTGTCCAACAAAAGAAGCGCAGCCTGCTTCGAGGCTGTGGCCAACTGAGACATGTCGCCAATCGGGTAAAGCGATTCCACATTGAAGTAGATGCCGGTTACACCGGCAGTGACAGCCTCCAGGACAGGTGCTTCGGCATTTGGAAACTCATCCTTGAGAATGCCGTTCACCGAAGCAAGAAACTCATCCGTCCATGTCTTCATTCGGCTTGCAAGCTCTGCATCTTCTGCCGAGGCGGCGATTAGGGCGGCAAAGACCTGCACGTTTTGTGTATTGGCGTATTGAGGATCGAACAACCATTCGATCAGAGTATGCGACGGTTTCTTAACTGGCAGAGCGGACCGTATAGCACCCATGCTGTCCCGGCTCCGCTTTAAAACCCGCTCAATCAGCGCATCCAGCAAATCCTCGCGGTTGCCGACATTGTGCCGGACCAGGGGACGCGCCAATCCGGCAATCTCGGCCGTCTTGGCCAGGGTTGCCCCGGCAACACCATATCTCGACACACAGATTTCAAATGCATCCAGGATCTGATCCCGGCGCTCATCCTTGATTTCGGGTCTTGCCATTTTTGTCCTGCGATAAATTACCAGACTTGACAATCAATCTAGTCAATCTTAGTTGATTGTCAATCTTGATAATTTTGGAGTGTGCCATGGATTGGCTTCTGACCCCAGTGAGTGCTGGTTATCTGGAGTGGCTGGAACAATTCATTGACGATTGGTTTTTCGTCTTTGCGCTGGCTTTTCTCGGCTTTGAGTTCATCCGTTATGCCATCTACAAGAAACTATCTTGGACGCTGGTCGGCGATACGCTGACCAACTATGTGACGCTGGCATTTTTTATCGGTCTGACGATTCTGTTTCTGGGCGCGTTCTACATCGCGACTTTTTATTACGCTTTTCAGTTCGCCATTTTCGAGATTGAGATCAATTGGGCCACGGTCCTGATCTGCATCGTTCTGGCCGATCTGGCGTATTATTGGGAACATCGTTTCATGCACCGGGTCAATCTGGCTTGGGCGACCCACACGGTTCACCATTCCTCGCCATTCTTTAACATTTCGGTCGCCTATCGGTTTGGCCCGATGGATTCCTTCTGGCCGGTCTTTTTCCACCTTCCGTTAGTTATCCTGGGATTCAACCCGATCGTGGTTTTATTCGCTGAAGTGGTTGTGCAGGTATATCAAACCGCCCTGCACACCGAGAGCGTTCGAAAACTGCCCCGCCCGATCGAATGGATCATGAACACACCATCGCATCACCGGGTGCATCACGGCTCGAACACCAAATATCTCGACAAAAACTACGCCGGCATCTTCATCATCTGGGATCGCATGCTCGGCACCTTCGAGGAAGAACAAGAGGAAGTCGTTTACGGGCTGACCCAGCCGATCAACAGCATCAATCCATTTGTCGCCTTTTTCCACGGCTTCTACCGCCTGACATTGGAGGCGTGGCGAATGAAGGGTCTTGGCAACAAGTTCGGTGTGCTTTTCGGGCCTCCAGGCTGGCAGCCTAAGAAATCCCCTTCACAGAACAATTCCGTAGACTAGGAGCCCGCTATGCCAAGCAACACGCAGCGCTTTTTTGGCGTGATCACGTCAATAGCTATCACGGTCGGCGGCGCATGGGCCGCTAGCCAAATCCACTCACAACCAACACAGGCCGAGGTTACATCGTCAACAAATGGGCTGACTGTCACTTTTGAAAATGTTCGAAACAAGAACGGCTATGTGATTGTCATGGTGTTTGATGATGCGGAAGCCTATGCCAACTATGATGTATCGAAAGTAGCGGGTTACAAGGAAGAACCGGCCAAAAGCGGAAAAGTAGCCGTTCGTTTTCCAGAATTAGACGCCGGGCCCTACGCAGTCACAGCGTTTCACGATGAAAATGCGAACCAGGATCTGGATATGAACGGTCAAATTCCCAAAGAGGGTTATGCGACCAGCGGAGCCTCAGACGCCTATGACACTCCGCCCTTCAATAAAGCTGCCAATGTCCAGGGCACGGTCTCAATTCAAATGCATTATTTGGACTAGGGTCAGGACCCCTTAATTTGGTTGAAATGGTAGGAAGGAGTTTGTTCGGATACGAGACGCAAATCTGCAGGAAACCGTCCGGTTTCCAAAGAATTGCAACGACGTTGCCGGGCAAATTCATCCTATCTTGAAAAGACGCGAAAACGGCTTCGATCTGCGGCGTCTAACCGTTCAACCGGGCAGAAGCCCGCTTTTCACGCTTTTCCTAGCAGCTCATCGCCGTTTGCGGTGCCATTCCAATCAAGTTAATGGGCCCTGACCCTAAGAACAGGTCCGCATTCAGGTGTTCAGGCCGTTTGCCAGGTTCCGCCTTTGCTTCGGCAAGCCGAGCCTTTGTTGGTCTGGCTCTGGCCGGAGGCAAGCCGGATCCGTTCCCGGTATTCGCGGCAATAAACTCCGGCAGAGGTCTTCCAAGTTTTGACGGGAGTGATCGATCCGCTTGCTCCGGTCGCCGCATTTTTCCAGGTTACGCTTTTTCCGGACATGGACTTTTCAAGGGCATTTTGAAATGCGCCGCGGGCAAGCCTCTGATCTTGATTGGTCAAAACTGCATTTGATTGTGCATCCGGTTTGACAGATGCCGTTGGAGAACAAGCGGCAAGGACTGCGGAAAACGCCAAAACAGGCAGCCTGTTGGCTGCCTTTCCTAGTTTCCGACTGATCACGCTTTGTCTCTCCTCCAGTTATTGCCAGCCGCGATCAATGGCCTCCCTTTCCTCAGAAGCAGACAACGGCTCGCTTTCTGGCTCGCTGTCTCCCCGGAACTGGGATCTTTGTGGTGCCAGAGAAACACCGGTATTTCGAGATCCCGGCGATTGTGCGGCATTTGAGGGATTATTCTCTGGACTGGCTGTTTGGCCACTCCTGTCGCTTGATGGCCCTTCTGGTCCGCTGCCTTCCCGGTCCGACATGCTTTCTTGGGCGCCACCATCCGGACCGTCGCGATCACCGCCACGACCTCCGCCGCCTCGGCCTTCGCCATCGGAACCGCCACGATCTCCGCCGCCCCGGCCCTCACCATCGGAACCGCCACGATCTCCGCCGCCTCGGCCTTCACCATCGGAACCGCCGCGGTCGCCGCCGCCTCGGCCTTCACCATCGGAACCGCCGCGGTCGCCACCGCCCCGGCCTTCACCATTGGAATCGCCGCGATCTCCGCCTCCTCGGCCTTCGCCACCGCCACCACGGTCTCCGCCGCCCCGGCCGCCACCATTGCCGCCGCCGTCTCCGCCGCCCCGGCCATCAGATTCAGCGGCTGCGGCGATGGTTGTTTTCTGGTCAATCAAGGGGCTGAAGTAGACACAGGAAAACACCAGCACCGCAGCCACCACACCGGGCAGACGACGCACCATCGCAGAGAGGCGGTCATGCGATGGCGTCTGGCGGGTGTGTTTCATATAGGTTTGATTTTTCAAGGCTTGCGTTCGCTCGCTTTAACGTGCCGGGTAGGCTTTCCTTTATAGAACCCTTAGATGACCCTGTTCCTTCCCTCAATGTAGTCAAATTTTTGCCGGGATCAAAAGCGTTACTCGGGTGTTGTAGTCTTCAAGAGAGGCCTGGCGGAGAACTTCTTGTCTGAAGAAACACTGAAAGCGGAGATGATCCGCCTGATACCGAAGCTCAGAAGTTTCGCCTTACGGCTGTGCCGGAACCCGGATCAGGCGGACGATTTGGTGCAAACTGCTTGTGAACGGGCGATCCGGTCGCTGGATCAGTTTGATCCGGCAACCCGCCTGGACAGCTGGATGTTCCGGATCTTGCAAAATCTCTATTTCAATACGCAGCGCGATACCGCCAACCGCGCCCGGCTGTTTGAGAAAGCAATGTTTGACTACGACGATACATTCGACGGTCAAAGGGCGGCCGTTTCCAGTTTGGAGCTACAGCAAGTCCGGCGTTTTATCGAGCAGTTGGACGACGATAACCGCACGGTTTTGATGATGATCGCAGTGGACGGACGCACCTATAAAGATGTCGCGGAGGAGCTGCAGGTTCCTATCGGAACCGTGACCAGCCGTCTGGCGCGGGCCCGGCTGAAATTGCGGGACTGGCTAAACTCCGGCAAGGCATCGGAAACAACATCCCAATCGGCATCTTCGGGGAGGGTGTCATGACGTTTGACGAAAAGAAAGTTCAGGTCGATCTGGCCCAGGAAATTGGGCTCCTCTTGGATGGGGAAACGTCTCCTGAAGAACGCGAAGCCTTGTTAAAGCGCCTTGAAGGATCGGCCGAGAGTGCGGACCTTTTGGATCAGATGGCCGCCGATCAGCGACTGCTTCAAGAAGCCCTACCAGCTCACATTCCCGAATCGTCCCTCAAGAAGCTGGAAAGCGTGATTGACCGGGAGTTCGAACGCCGGCTGCCTCAAACAAAACCGGAAACCAACTGGACCCGCGCGATCGTTTATCTTGCAGCGTCCCTTGTTTTGGTGGCCGGCACCTTTGCGTCCACGAATTTCTGGATGCAATCACGTATGGATCAGGCCGTCGCATCCTTGGCTGCCCATATGGAAACGGAGCGACTGCTTCTGGCACAAACGGTACAAGAAGCATTGGAAACCAAAGTCAGCGGCGAACCGGTCTATATCGGCCAGGATGGAAACTGGTCTGAAATTCTGACGCCGATTCAGACCTACAAGAGCAAAAGTGGCCATTGGTGCCGGCAATATCTGCGTCAAACCCGCTTTGGAAAATTGGATATGACCATTCGCGGAACCGCTTGCCGGGATGAAAATGGTGTTTGGACCACTGTGTTCGCTGAACCGGTTTCCGACAATTTTTCTCCGGAGACCCCCGGCATTTAGGATCCTTATTCCAAATTCCGGTCTTCTGGCCAACTTCACCGCAACCTTTTGCCGCGCTGCCGTAATGTCATGTTTGCGACGCAACCTTGGCAAAGCACGGCAAATTACATGTTTAGACCTTTTGCTGCGATTGACAGCTGCCGCGCAGGTCAGTACCGTCCCGCGCCATGCGCCACGGTTGGCTTGTTTCCGCCGTTTGTGACGAAATGTTGCAAGATGGAGCAAGTCCTTTAATGCGGTGCGGTGAAAGCCGGCCCAGCAAGAGGTTGAGACCAAATGAAAATCCTCGTCCCCGTAAAACGGGTCATCGACTATAACGTGAAAGTCCGCGTCAAGCCGGACGGTTCTGGTGTGGATCTTGCCAACGTCAAGATGTCCATGAACCCGTTTGACGAAATCTCCGTGGAAGAAGCTTTGCGGCTGAAGGAAGCCGGCAAGGCAACCGAAGTCGTCGTTGTTTCTGTGGGCCCGCAGCAGGCAACTGAAACCCTGCGTACCGGCCTGGCAATGGGGGCTGACCGCGGCATTCTGGTCAAGACAGACGAAACCACTGAGCCGCTGGCCGTTGCCAAAATCCTAAAAGGCATCGTTGAAGCTGAAGAGCCGGGCCTTGTGATCCTCGGCAAACAAGCGATCGACGACGACTGCAACCAGACTGGTCAGATGCTGTCTGCGCTTCTCGGTTGGAGCCAGGGCACATTTGCGTCCAAGGTTGATCTTGGTGATGGCACTGTCGATGTCACCCGCGAAGTTGACGGCGGCCTGCAGACCGTCAAGCTGAAGCTTCCGGCCATCGTCACCACGGACCTGCGCCTCAATGAGCCGCGTTATGCGTCCCTGCCGAACATCATGAAGGCCAAGAAGAAGCCGATCGACGAGAAGACCCCGGACGATTTTGGTGTCGATATCGCACCGCGCCTGACGGTTGTTACCACAACCGAGCCGCCGGCACGTGAAGCAGGCATCAAGGTTGGCTCCGTGAGCGAACTTGTCGACAAACTCAAGAACGAAGCTGGTGTCCTTTAAGGGCCGTCGCAGGAGGAAAGAAAATGACAACACTTCTTGTGGCTGAACACGCTGGCGGCGCTCTGAACGATGCAACCGCAAAAGCCATGACCGCTGCCGTAGCGCTCGGTTCTGATGTCCATGTCCTGGTTGCCGGTAAAGGCGTACAGGCTGTTGCCGAAGCTGCCGCGAAATTGACCGGCGCTGCGAAAGTCCTGGTTGCTGAAAGTGACGCCTTGGAACACCAGCTGGCTGAGCCGACAGCTGACTTGATCGTCGGTCTTGCTGGCGACTATGACGCAATCGTTGCGCCGGCAACTGCCAACGGCAAAAACACACTGCCGCGGGTCGCTGCTTTGCTTGACGTCATGCAGATCTCTGACGTTACCGCCGTTGTCGACGCTGAGACTTTTGAGCGTCCGATCTACGCTGGTAACGCCATCCAGACTGTCAAATCGGGTGATGCGAAAAAAGTTATCACCGTCCGGACATCCACTTTTGCTGCGGCAGAAGAAGGTGGCTCCGCTGCTGTAGAAGCAGTGGCAGGCACAGACGGCTCAGGCCTGTCCGAGTTTGTCGGTGAGGAACTGTCCAAGTCCGACCGTCCGGAACTGACTTCCGCCAAGATCATCATCTCCGGTGGTCGTGCACTCGGCTCTGAAGAGAAGTTCCAAGAAGTCATCATGCCGGTTGCCGATGCTCTCGGTGCCGCTGTCGGTGCGTCACGCGCTGCTGTAGACGCTGGTTACGCACCGAACGACTGGCAAGTTGGCCAAACCGGTAAGGTGGTTGCGCCGGATCTCTACATTGCCTGCGGCATCTCCGGTGCCATTCAGCACCTTGCTGGCATGAAGGATTCCAAAGTGATCGTTGCGATCAACAAGGACGAAGAGGCGCCGATCTTCCAGGTTGCCGACTACGGCCTGGTCGCGGATTTGTTCGAAGTTCTGCCGGAACTGAAGGCGTCCGTGGAATAACACCTGCGGCAAATTGATCACGGGCCCCGGGGTGAATGTCAGTTTTCGTCCCGGGGTTCTTGCTGTTCGGCTCAAGACTTGCCAAAAATAGCCGCAACAGGCCGTGAAAGGCATTTCATTTAGATCGGATATTCAGATGGCAGTCGAAATCAAAAAAATCGGCGTGATTGGCGCGGGTCAAATGGGCAGCGGTATTGCGCATGTATGTGCACTTGCTGGCTACGACGTCGGCTTAAGCGATATCTCCATGGAACGGATCGAATCCGGTCTGGCCTCGATCAACGGCAATATGGCCCGCCAGGTCTCCAAGTCGATCATTACCGAAGAAGAACGCACTGGCGCTCTCAGCCGCCTCAAGGCTGTTGAAGATGTCGATCTTTTGAGCGATGCGGATCTGGTGATTGAATCAGCTGTTGAGAATGAGCAGGTCAAACGCAAGATCTTCTCCCAGTTGTGCCCGATCCTGAAGCCGGAAGCCATTCTGGCAACCAACACCTCTTCCATTTCTATCACCCGGCTTGCTGCGACGACGGACCGCCCGGAACGATTCATCGGTATTCATTTCATGAATCCAGTGCCGATCATGGAATTGGTTGAGTTGGTGCGCGGTATTGCGACCGAAGACGAGACGTTCGAAGCGTCCAAACAATTCTGCGATCGCTTGGGCAAACAAATCGCAGTTGCTGAAGATTTCCCGGCCTTTATGGTCAACCGCATCCTGCTGCCGATGATCAACGAAGCGATCTATACCCTTTACGAAGGTGTTGGTTCGGTTGAATCCATCGATAAGGCGATGAAGCTTGGCGCCAACCACCCGATGGGTCCGCTGCAGCTGGCCGACTTCATTGGCCTCGACACCTGCCTGTCGATCATGCAGGTGCTCTATGAAGGCTTGGCGGACACCAAATACCGGCCATGTCCGCTTTTGGTGAAGTACGTCGAGGCAGGCTGGCTCGGCCGCAAAACCCAGCGTGGTTTTTATGATTACCGCGGCGACGTTCCGGTGCCGACCCGCTAAGTCCGCCTCGTGAATCTTGCCCGCTACTGCCTGATCAACGCCAACCCAAATCCGGCCAAAACTGCGCTGGAAGTGGTTGGCGCGCGCGGTGAGCGTTTAGAAACCTGGACATATGGCGATCTGACCCGGTCGGTTCTCGCTGTCGCAGCCGGTTTCAAGGCGGAAGGTTTAAATCCCGGCGACCGGGTTCTCCTGCGGATCGGCCACTCCAGCGATTTTCCGCTCCTGTTTTTTGGGGCCATTGCTGCCGGGCTGGTCCCAGTGCCGACATCAGCGCTGCTGACATCTCTGGAAACGAACACGATCCTCGCAGATTGTGGTGCTGCTCTGGTGATCCATGATGGCAAAACTTCATTGCCAGATACCGGTGCCGCGAGGTTCTTTGGTCCGAAAGAAATTGAAAAACTCAAACAGGCAGCGCCTGGCGATTTTGCCGAAACCCATGCCGATGACCCGGCCTTTTTAATCTACACCTCCGGTACCAGTGGCACCCCAAAGGGCGTTTTACATGCTCAGCGGTCTGCCGCGGCACGAGCGCCGATGTATCAGGGCTGGTACGGCATTAGCGCAGAAGACAGGTTGCTGCATGCAGGGGCGTTTAATTGGACCTACACTCTTGGTGTCGGCCTGATGGACCCCTGGGCCAATGGTGCGACAAGCGTTGTATATGACGGGCCACGCGATCCACATGTCTGGCCGGAAATTCTTGAAACCAGTAAGGCCACATTGTTTGCGGCAGTTCCTAGCCTTTACCGGCGTATTTTGAAGTATGGCGAGATCACACAGAACTCGTTTCGGAACCTGCGTCATGGCCTGACGGCGGGGGAAGCCCTACAGGCCGCGCTTTATCACGACTGGAAAGAGCGAAGCGGACGGGAGCTCTATGAAGCGCTCGGCATGAGCGAGATTTCTACCTATCTTTCAAGCAGTCCCGGCGTACCAGTCAAGCCCGGGTCTCCCGGCCGGCCGCAACCCGGCCGCAAAGTCGCCATTTTGGATGAGGGTTCGGAAGTGGCCCAGCCTGCGACTGCAGATACACCAGGACTTTTGGCCGTTCATCGCGATGAACCGGGCCTCATGCTCGGCTATTGGAACCGCCCAGTCGACACCAGTGCCGCATTTCTTGGCGACTGGTTCCTGACGGGTGATAGGGCCCGCGAGGATGCCGACGGCTACTATTGGTATGAGGGGCGCGCTGACGACCTGATGAATGCGTTTGGGTATCGGGTTGCGCCGGAAGAAGTTGAACGGGCATTGGCGGCGCACCCTAGCGTCTCAGAAGTTGCCGTCACTGCTGTTCCCGCGGGCTCTGGGGTCGAGCTGATCACCGCTTTTGTGGTGCCCGCAGCGCCGGACAGTTTCAGCGAAGATGAGCTTGCCGCTTTTGCCGTGGAAAGGCTTGCCGACTATAAACGTCCGAAGGTCTACCGGCCCGTTGCCGAATTGCCGCGCACCCCATCGGGAAAGGTTCAACGCAAGGCTCTGAGTAAAACCTAAACTCCGCAGAAGTGCTGTAAGTTTTTGTTAACCCTCGTTTAAGGCCCGTCTCCTATGATCAGCGCATCATCAGGAGACCAAGATGGACAGCGTTGGACTAGCCAACACATTTGTAGCTATGAACCAGGCCCAGACCGGCCAGGCGATTCAGGCTGAAATGATGAAAATGGCAGCCCAACAAGACGCCAATCTCGTAGCACTCCTTCAACAGGGCGCAGAAAACCTGCAGTCCACCCAGGCAACCCCTCCTCCAGGCCTTGGCGGTCAGGTCGACGTCACCGCCTGATTTCCTGGAAACAATTCCAATCTGTCGGCGGATCCATTACCGCTATTTGTTTCGTGCTTTGCAAAGCACTGGTGACTTTACTTTGCGTTTCGCCCGGTGTTCAGCACTGCCGCAGCTCGTGCCTGAGACCAATGACTGCCTGACCTTTGTAAAAATGTATATAAAATCAGATTTTTGAGTAGAATTCATTCAAATTATAATCAAATTGCTCAAGAAAAAGAAAACCCGCATCAACGCTGCTTTTCAGTATTTCCCTCATTTTTCCTAGTTTCGCTAAAATTGCGCCTAAATAGCTAAGAGTCTGAAACCAAGAATTGGTAAGACGATGCCAGAAGGTATTGGATACGGATCAGCTTTGGCTTTCCGGCCGTCTTTGCAAGTTCCGCGGATCGATCAGGTTGCGGAGCAGGCACAAACGATCAACGCCAAGCAGTCCGCAGCTGTTGCCGAGACCGTTCAACGGCAAGCAAATTTCAGCGCTAACAGGGCTGAAACCTTGTCGCGTCAGGCCGAGCAGCTGCAACAACGTGCACAGCCTGCCAACCTTGGAGCAGGTTTGGGCAAAAGGCTGGATATTTCCGTGTAACAGGAAATCCAGCCAAATCATTGCGCCAAAGGAGTATTGAGTATGGCGAGCGTATCTGACAGCACATCCTCACAAGCGGCCTATAATACGGCCAATGTGCGCAGTGAGCTGGCGGCGAATGCGGTTCGTGATCAGAACGATCAGGAACGCCAAGTCGCAGAGCGGCTTGAGGAGGCTCAGGCCACCAATGAAGAGGACCGCCGCGAGCAGCGGCAGATCCCAGGCCTTGGCGAAGCCGTCGACATTACTGTCTGAGTGATTTTTGCGGAGGCGATTACGCCTCCGGTTTTCCCATCGCTGCGTTGATCAGCGCTTTGGCCTCGCCGGATGCCCATTCCGCGGGGCCATACATCGTTCCGACTTCGCAGCCGTCCGGGCTGATCAAGATAGTTGTCGGCAGTCCCGTAGCGCGGGCAACTTTCCGCAAGTCTTTCAAGAGCCCGTTTGAAGCGTCGGAATAATAGGCGAGATGGCCGACGCCAATCTCGTCCAAAAAGGCTTTAGGTTTCTCCGGTCCACCACGGTCCAGATTGACTGCGACCACTTCAAAACCTTCATTGCCGAGATCCGCCTGAAGCTCATCCAGAGCGGGCATTTCCTTGCGGCACGGCGCACACCAGGTGGCCCACAGGTTCAAAAGAACGGTCCGGTCTTTGAAACCGGCCATGGTGATCAGTTGATCGTCTGGTCCCTTGAACGTTAGCCCGCTCAGGTCAAGCGGCTGGCTCGCCGGCAGGAAGGCAGCCACCTCTCCCTTGGCATGTGGCGTGGCCGCTTCTGCAGAAACCAGCGCCGCCGAACAGCTTTCGCCCCCAGCGTTGTTGCCATTTTGGCCGTTGATCACGTATAGAGCCGCTACAGCGGCCACGACACCCGCCAGCCCAGCGGCATAAAAGCTTCGTCTGGAGGACTTGGCAGGTTCGGTAGGCTTCGTCATTCGTTCACACCTCGCAAGGGGCGCCTCTTAAAGGACAGGACATGAGCAATCGCATGTGGGGCGGCCGGTTCGCCGAAGGACCGGACGCCATCATGGAGGAAATCAACGCCTCCATCGATTACGACAAGAAGCTATATAAGCAAGACATTGACGGCTCAAAAGCCCATGTGCGCATGCTCGCGGAAAAAGACATTGTGACGCGGGACGATGCCGACAAGATCGTTCAAGGTCTAGACACAATCCTGTCAGAAATCGAAAACGGCGAATTCAAGTTTTCCCGCGCGCTGGAAGATATTCATATGAATATCGAAGCACGGCTGGCGGAGTTGATTGGTCCGGCGGCTGGACGCTTGCACACGGCCCGTTCGCGCAACGACCAGGTTGCGACGGATTTCCGCCTGTGGGTGCGTGATACGCTGGATACGCTCGATGATCAGCTGACCGAACTGATGCAGGTGCTGGCTGAAAAGGCTGAGACACATGCCGGGGATGTCATGCCGGGCTTTACGCACCTTCAGTCCGCCCAGCCGGTAACCTTTGGCCATCATTTGCTCGCCTATGTCGAAATGTTTGCGCGCGACCGTGGTCGGGTGCGCGATGCCCGCAAACGCATGAACGAATGCCCGCTGGGGTCTGCAGCACTTGCCGGAACATCCTTCCCGATTGATCGCAAGATGACCGCGGAAGCGCTCGGCTTCGACCGTCCAACCGCAAACTCGCTTGATGCCGTATCTGATCGGGACTTCGTCATTGAGGCATTGTCCGCCGCTTCCTTGGCTGCGATGCACTTGTCCCGTCTGGCGGAAGAAATCGTCGTTTGGTGCTCGGCGCAGTTCGGTTTTGTCAAATTGTCCGACAAGTTCTCCACCGGCTCTTCGATCATGCCGCAAAAGAAAAATCCGGATGCGGCCGAACTGGTGCGCGCCAAGACGGGCCGGATCTACGGATCATTGCAAGCGCTTCTGGTGATGATGAAAGGGCTGCCGCTCGCCTATTCTAAGGATATGCAAGAAGACAAGGAACAGGCCTTTGACGGACTTGCCAGCATTTCTTTGGCGCTGGCGGCCATGACGGGAATGATGCGCGATCTCGAACCGGTAACAAAGTCCATGAAAAAGGCGGCCGGTTCTGGTTATTCCACCGCAACTGACCTCGCCGACTGGCTGGTCCGGGTGCTTGGCCTGCCGTTCCGGGATGCCCATCATGTCACCGGCGCGATTGTGGCGATCGCCGTTGAGAAGAACGTCGAGCTGCACAAGGTCACTTTGGAAGAAATGCAGGCCGTGGAACCGAAGATCACGGACGAAATCTTCTCTGTGCTGTCGGTCGACAAATCCGTCCGTAGCCGGGTGAGCTACGGCGGCACATCACCAGTGAATGTGCGCAAACAAGCGCGCCGCTGGCTCAAGGACCTGGCCAAAGCCTGATTGCCGCCCGCAATTCCAGCATGACAGGCGAGACTGGCCTTGCCCATTTCAGTCTGTCATGCGAGGAGAGAGCAGAATGATTTATTCGCCACAAGGGTTGAGCCAAAAAGGGCTGTGATGGTGACGACACGCCGCTTGAAGATATTTGCGATGACCGGCATTTGCCTGGGCCTGGTATTGGCCGGATGCGGGCGCAAGTCGGCACTTGAGGTGCCTGGCGCTGCAACTCAGGCACCGGCAAACACCGCTGCTTCAGAATCCAATGTTCCGGCAGCCGGGACATCCGAGCCTGCGGCCCCGGCATCTAACGGTGGCTTCATCTTGGATCCGTTGATCGGCCAATAGGGGCGAAAGTCCGAAAACTTCAGAACACCAAGCTGTACGGGGTATTCCCTTGCATCATTTCGACTATAAAGGCGGCGCCCTATTTGCTGAAGGCGTGGCCATTGAAGATATCGCCCGTGAAGTTGGGACGCCGTTTTATGTCTATTCAACGGCAACATTGACCCGGCACTACGAGGTGTTTTCCTCTGCCTTTGCCGATATCCCATCGCTGGTCTGTTATGCGATGAAGGCCAATTCCAACCAGGCTGTGCTTGCGACCCTGGCGCAGCTTGGTGCCGGCATGGATGTGGTCTCGGAAGGCGAATTGCGCCGTGCACGGGCAGCTGGCGTGCCGGCAGAAAAGATTGTTTTTTCGGGGGTTGGCAAAACCGAAGCCGAACAGGCCTATGCGCTGGAAGAAGACATCCTGTGCTTTAACGTCGAATCCGAGCCGGAACTGCACCAACTCTCTCGCGTGGCAACACAAATGGGCAAGACGGCCCGGGTGTCCATGCGCATCAATCCGGACGTCGACGCCAAGACCCACGCCAAAATCGCGACCGGCAAAGCGGAAAACAAATTCGGTATTCCGTGGCAGCGCGCGCGGGAAGTCTATGCGGAAGCTGCCAGCCTTCCCGGCCTGAAAGTGACCGGCATTGATATGCACATCGGGTCTCAAATCACCGAGCTGGAGCCGTTCGACAATGCCTTTGCCCGGCTCGGAGAGCTGATTACAGACCTCAGAAGTCAGGGTCATGCGATTGATCACGTCGATCTCGGTGGGGGTCTCGGAATTCCATATGTCACCGATAATGATCCGCCGCCGCACCCGGACGCTTATGCCGAAGTGGTGAAAAAGCACGTCCGGGAACTCGATTGTAAAGTCATGTTCGAGCCGGGACGGATGATCGCAGGTAACGCCGGGATCTTGGTGACCAAAGTTATTTACGTCAAAGACGGTGCGGACAAAAAATTCGTCATCGTCGACGGCGGCATGAATGATCTTATCCGGCCAACACTTTATGAGGCCTATCACGAAGTCCGCCCAGTGACGGAGCCAGACCCGGATTCGGATCGAATCACGGCCGACATCGTGGGTCCGGTATGCGAAACTGGTGACTTTTTGGCCCAAAACAGGGATATGCCCAAAGTAAACGCCGGAGAAATGCTCGCCGTTTATTCCGCTGGAGCCTACGGTGCTGTTCAGTCCAGCACCTATAACTCCCGGCTTTTGGTGCCGGAAGTCCTCGTAAATGCTGATCAATTTGCGGTAATCCGGCCCCGGCCAAGCTTTCAAGAATTGCTCGATCTCGACAAAATCCCGGATTGGCTCAACAACTCGTGACAAAATCCTCCGGAAATTAGTTGTTTCAGCAACTTGCCGGACAGCTCTTGATGCCTCACTCTTATAGAGATGGGCAGATCAAGGTGTTGGTCGCTGTCGGCCATCAGCCTCTGCAGAGGATCCGGAGGTGCTTTTGAGCACGAGTGACGACAAACCGGGCAATTCCGGGCATGTGTCCGCGGAACACTTCGGTTGGCTGGCGGTCATCCAATCGCGGCTGAACCGGCTTGTCCGGCACAGCAAATGGGCACTGTTTGTTGAACGGTGCTGGCGGGCCCTCTTTCCGCTTCTGATTGTCATTGCGCTCTTCGTCGGAGTTTCTTGGCTTGGTCTTTGGCTGATATTACCGGTTTGGGCCGGGCCGATCGGCGTTGCCCTCTTTGTCCTTGCCGCAATCTGGGTTTCCAAGGACCTGTTCCGCTTGTCCTGGCCGACCCGTGGTGAAGCGCTTCACCGGGTCGAGCAATCCTCTAAATTTGGCCACCAGCCGCTCACGACTTTGGAAGACGAGCTGTCCGTTGGAGCCGGTGATCGCAAAAGCGAAGCAATCTGGGCGTTGCATCAGCGGCGGACCGCGCAAGCTCTGGCTGAGATCAAGTCAAAGGCACCCGATCCGAGAGCTTACCGCCGTGACCCGCTGGCTATCCGTGTGCTGGCGGTTTGTTTTATTCTGATTGGTTATTTCGCAGCAGGGCCGCATCTCAATGACCGGCTCGCCTCAGCGTTCAGGAATCCATTTACGACAGTCGAACCTCCAAGCCGCCTGGATGCTTGGGTCACGCCGCCACTCTACACCAGCGAGCCGCCGATTTATCTGACCGGTGAAAGTGCTCAGTTGCGGGATGCTGGAGCACCAATTTCGGTTCCCGAGGGGTCTGTTCTTGTTGTCCGCACGCAAGGCGCCAAAGAACTCACGATGACCTTCTCTGAAGGCGCTGATGGTGAAGCCGAGACCATTGAACCGTCTGAATCCGGCCTTCAATCAAGCGCGCAATCCGGCATGGCATTGCCGGAAGAGCGGCGTCTTACACTTGAGACCACCGGTGTCGTCGATCTGATCGCGGGTGAAGAGCCATTCTTGAGTTTTGTCTTTGCCGTGCGCCCGGATCATGAACCAGAAATACGTCTGACAGATGACCCGGAGGAACAGCTCAGCGGCGCCCTCAAATTCTCCTATCTGGTCAATGACGACTATGGGGTCATTTCCGCCGAAGCACGGATTGCGCCACTGCCGGATCCGGAAAAGGAAGGGCACGTGCCGCGACCACTGGTCGAGGCACCCATTTTCCCGTTGTCTCTGCCGCCGCAGGCAGGAACTGCCAAAACGGGCGAAACCATTCGCGATCTGACCTCTCATCCATGGGCGGGCTCGGAAGTGGACTTGACCCTGGCTGCAAGAGATCAGGCCGGGCAAGAGGGGCGGTCTCCAGATTACCGGATCACGCTACCGCAACGGCGGTTCGGAAAACCGCTGGCGAGGGCTGTTGTCGAACAACGGCGCAATCTCGCCCTCGACGCACAAAGCCATCCTGGTGTGATTATGGCGTTTGATGCCATGATGATGGCGCCGGAAGTGTTCAAAGTGGAGGTGCGCACGTATCTGGGCATGGATTTCGCTTACCGTCAGCTTGTGAATGCCCAATCAGACGAAGAACTGAAGGCTTTGCTGCCGCTTTTATGGGACTTGGCGCTGTCAATCGAAGATGGCGATTTGTCGATGGCCGAGCGCAAACTGCGCGAAGCCCAGGAGGCTTTGCGCAAGGCCCTTGAGGAAGGCGCAAGCGACGAGGAGATCGCAAAGCTCACCAAAGAACTGCGTGAAGCTCTGAACGAATACATGCAAGCGCTCGCAGAACAAATGCAGCGCAATCCGCAGACAATGCAGCCTTTCAACAGTGATCAGCAAACGCTCAGCCAGCAAGATCTGAGCGAGATGCTCGACCGGATCGAAGAGCTGGCCCGCACGGGATCCCGCGATGCTGCCCGGGAATTGCTCGCCCAGATGCAGCAGATGCTGGAAAATCTGCAGGCCGGACGGCCGCAGATGATGCCCAACAACATGTCCAGCGAAATGATGGAGATGCTCAATCAGTTGGGTGAGATGATCCAGCGTCAGCAACAGCTGATGGACGAAACCCATAATTTTAACCAGGATCAGCAGCAACAGCGCCGGAATCGCCAGCAGCAAAGTCAGCAACAGCAAGGCCAGGGCCAACAGCAGCAGCTTTCAAAAGAGCAACTGCAGCAAATGCTGGATCAGTTGCAGCAGGGACAAGGCGAACTGGCGCAAAAGCTGCAAGAGCTGAGAGACCAGATGAACCAGAACGGCATGGGCGAGAATGAAGCGCTTGGCGAAGCTGGCGAGTCCATGGGTCAGGCTCAAGAATCCCTCGGCGAAGGCCAAGGCCAGCAAGCTCTTGGCCAACAGGGAGAAGCGCTGGATGCCTTGCGCCGGGGTGCGCAAGGGATGACCGAACAAATGATGGGCCAGGGCGAAGGTGCGGGCTCTCCGAGTGGCCCATCCCCGATGGATGAAGATCCGCTTGGCCGGCCGCGTAGGACCGAAGGTCCGGATTTCAACAACCGTGTCCAAATCCCGGATGAGATCGACGTGCAACGAGCCCGCCGGATCTTGGAAGAACTGCGCCGCAGGTTCTCAGATCCCTCCCGGCCCAAACTTGAACTGGACTATCTGGAGCGCTTGCTCAAGCGCTACTAAGAAGCGTCGTCCTATCAGATACTAAAAAACCCCGCTCGAAGCGGGGTTTTTCATGAATTCTTGTTGGACCCGGTTAAGCGTAACGCCGCGCCGCTTGAGGTTCAGTTCCAGAAATTGCTCCGCGGACCGCAGCGCGGATGTCTGAGAGCGAAAATGGTTTGGTGACCACATCATGCACCAGAGAATCGAGGCCACTTGCCCGTTCGCGCTGATCTGCAAAACCGGTCATCAAGAGGATCGGTAACTCTGGATAGTCGCGGGCTGTATGGAGTGCGAGGGCAATCCCGTCCATAACCGGCATCTTGATGTCAGATAAAAGGAGGTCGTAACCGCCTTTTTCCCGGGTCAGGATTTCCACCGCTTCGCCGCCGTCTTCAGCCGGATCCACCGTGTGGCCATCCAGTTCCAGCGCCCTCTTTACGAAGCTGCGCACTGCTTCATCATCTTCAGTAAGAAGAATGCGAGCCATGCTCACTCTCCTGTATTGCCGTCCGCTGCCGCCGCCTCTGGGGCAACCACGTATCCTATAAAAGGCAACTGCCGCCAGGCGTGCCCCATGTCCATACCGTATCCGACGACAAACTTATCAGGACAGGTAAACCCAACGTAATCTGCAGATATGGCAGCTTTACGGCGCTCGGGTTTATCGAGCAAAGCTGCAATCTGCACCGACTTGGCGCCCCGGTTCATCAACCGGTCCTTCGCAAATGCCAAGGTCCGGCCGGATTCCAGGATATCATCTACCAGAATTATGTCTCGGCCGTTAACGTCACTTTCGACATCGCGTAAAATACGAATATCCTGGCTTTCCGTGCCAGCGCCATAACTAGATAGATGGATAAATTCCATCTCCGGTTCAAGGCCAACACGGTGCATTGCGCGCACCAAATCAGCGGCAAAGATGAAACTGCCCTTCAAAACGGCAACCACCAGCAGGCGTTCCGGCTGGGCCTTGGTGATTTCACCGGCAAGCGCCCCAACACGCTCTGCAATGGTGGTTTCGTCGTAAAGTGTATGGATGTTGGCTGTCATGGTCACTCAAGAACAATATTGCGCTGGCCGCGGTCAACAAACCGCACCTGAATGTCAGAAGCTCCTGTCGGCGGATCTGCGAGGATGGTCCTAAACCGGGTTTCATCCAAGCCGTTAAGCTTCTGGGTGCGGGGTTCGACAGTCCAGGCATAGACTTCTTGTAAATCTGCGCTTCTGATGGACAGCCGGACTGCTGGCACGCTGTTTGTTTCTTCCTGTAGATTTCGGATAGAGCCTTCTACAACAAGAACCCGCCTGCCGTCTTCCACTTCCATGAAGGTTCTTAGATTTCTGAACTCCAGTCCGCGCAAATTCACTTCCATCCCTACCATCTGGTAGAGACTTGCAAGATCTGGCGATTGTTTGACCAGTGTATCGCGCATTAAGACGAGCAAAGCCGTCAAAGCCACCGCACCGCCGAATAGGGCGACGCCGCCAATGCGCCGGAAGTTCCGCCGGAATACCCACTCTATTAGGGCGCCAATCCTGTTTTTCCGGAACTTGTTCGGATTGACCTTGATTTTGGGGCGCTTAGCCAGAGTTTCGATGTCAGCGGCATTGGGGTCTGTTGGTGCGTCTTCCTCGGCCGTTTCGGCGGCAAATCCGCTATCCCCATCGCTGGGGGTTTCTTTGGGGGGAGGCGGCGGAGAGGCCGTTGCCGGCACTTCTTCGGGCGTGTCATCATCGTCGCCGGCAATTTCAGAATCGTCCTGGTCGTCGCCATCTTCAGCCGCATCTGCAGCCCAATCAGCTTCGTCCTTTACGGGATCATCTGCCGCCGCGGTCTCTTTTGCAGGTTTTTCGTCGGCAGCATCGGCTTCGAAAGCCGCCGTATCATCGTTCTCTGGTTTGGGGGCGACAAACCAGCGGTTTCCGCATTTGGCGCATTTCACACTGCGCCCTTCAGCCCCGAGAGCTTCAGGCTTGATCTCGTAAGATGTGCTGCAGTCCGGACAGGTGATCTTCATTTGTGAAGACCTTTCGCCTTGGCTTCCTTAGGCAACCCCCACATAAATGGAGGTGTGGCCTCAAACTGTGTCACAGTGTAATCGATTGGCATGAAATCCGGCATGAAATATTGGACAACGGCCAGTGCGTTCGATCACGGACTTTCCTGTGCACAGTGGACCTTTATATGATTAATGCTTCGTTAACGGCGCGCGGATAGCGTGCGCTCCATCAACAGGAGTTGCGGGTGTGATCCGTTTTGAAAATGTCGGATTAAGATATGGCATGGGTCCAGAGATCCTACAGGATTTGACCTTCCAGATTGAACCGCAATCCTTTCAGTTTTTAACTGGCCCATCCGGCGCTGGAAAAACCAGCTTGATCCGGCTTTTGTTCATGTCGCTCCGGCCGACCCGCGGGTTGATCAACGTTTTTGGCCGGGACATGAGTATCATTGGCAAGGATGAACTGCCCGCGCTCCGGCGCAAAGTCGGTGTGGTTTTTCAAGATTTCCGGCTTCTAGACCATCTGACAACCTATGAAAACGTCGCTTTGCCGCTGCGGGTTGCGGGAAAAGACGAAGCAGACTATCGCTCGGATGTGATTGATCTGCTCAAATGGGTCGGTCTTGGCGACCGGATGCATGTTCTGCCCCCGGTCCTCTCCGGCGGTGAAAAACAGCGCGCGGCAATTGCCCGTGCCTTGATCACGCGTCCGGATGTTTTGTTAGCGGATGAGCCCACTGGTAACGTCGACCCGCCGCTGGCGCGCCGGTTGTTGCGTCTCTTTATTGAATTGAACAAACTTGGAACGTCGGTTGTTATTGCAACGCATGATGTCGCCCTTCTGGAACAGGTGGATGCCCGGCGCATGGTCTTGGCAGACGGCCGTCTCACGATTTTTGATTAGGCAGATAATGGCAGACACCGACAAACCTCAGAAATCGAAAGCACCGGACGTTTCCGTCCGGCCGCAAAAACGTGCTGAGAAGTCAAAGCGACCGAAACGCAGGCCCGCACCCAAAGCCAAAGCCAAACCTGCTCCGCAAGGTGAAGATGCCAAACTGCGCCCGGCCGCAGCAATCGTTCCGCCGCAATCAGTCGCAGGCCGAGCGCTAACGCTGGTGGTCGCAATCATGAGCTTCCTCGCGTGCTTGACCGTTGGTGGGGTCTCGGTGGTTTGGGATGCGGCCGATGCCTGGCAAAACGACCTGGTGCGTGAAATTACCATCCAAATCCGGCCTGCTGAGGGCGTCGACATGCTGCGTGAGATCGACAAGGCCGTCGCGCTCGCCCAAGAGTTTTCTGGAATTGGGTCCGTGCGCGCGCTCTCAGATGCAGAGACGAAAGCGTTGCTGGAGCCCTGGCTTGGAGATGGCCTTCAACTGGAAGGGTTGCCAGTTCCGCGCCTTATTCAAATTACGCTCGCCGATCCGGCCCTTCTGAATTTGGACCAGCTCCGTGCCACCATCAGGCAAAATGTCACAGGAGCGAGCGTCGATGATCATTCCGTGTGGACATCACGCCTGTCCGCAATGGCTGGGACGGTGGTCGCCGGCGGTTTTGCGATCATGGTGCTCGTCCTCGGGTCTATGGTTTTAAGTGTCGTATTTGCCACCCAAGCGGCTATGGCGGGCAATAAGGACGTTGTCTCTGTGCTGCATTTTGTGGGGGCGGAAGACTCGTTTATTGCCCGGGAATTTCAACGGCATTTCCTGGTGCTTGGCCTAAAAGGAGGCGTTTCCGGCGGGCTTGTGGCGATCGTTTGTTTTGTTCTTTTGGACACGATGACACGACAGGGAACCGGACAAGTCAGCTCTGATCAATTGTCTGCACTTTTTGGATCGGTGTCAGTTAGCCTACCCGGCTATTTCGGCGTCTTTGGCGTTGTCTTTCTGGTTGCTGTGCTGACAGCGCTGACATCCGGGCTTGCAGTCAAGGCACATCTTGCAAAAGTAGATTGATTTTTTTGTGAAAATGCCGCGAAATTGGCCGAATCATTTTCTATGGTCACCTTATGACGCAAGCAAACTCTGCTCTTGGAGCAGATGGCAATGAAGGGACAACCCTACCGGTCAGCCGGCGTGAGCCTGAGGTGCACATGCCTGCACGGGAGCGTGCGGCCAAAAACTCATCTGACGATCCAGGGAAAAAGAAACGCTTCGGCTTGCGTACCTTGGCTGTTGCCGTACTAACGGCCTTTGTTGCGGGAAGCCTCCTCCAATTTGCGCAATTCGCTCATCACGTGGCGACAACGGAAGTTCCGGCAAGTGCGCAGGCAGATGCAATTGTGGTGCTTACCGGCGGCCAGGAAAGGGTGAGCGAAGCGGTGCGCTTGTTGGAAGAAGGCCGCGGGGAACGTCTTCTGATTTCTGGTGTACATCCGGGCACGACACGAAAACAGCTTGCTGCAGTTACTGAGTCTGCCAAGCCGCTGGAAGCAGGCAGTGTCGAACTGGACCGGGAAGCTCTCAACACAGCAGAAAATGCGACTGAAACGGCGAACTGGGTTCGCAAGAACGGCTTTGATTCCTTGTTGGTGGTCACCAGCGCGTATCATCTGCCTCGAGCAACTGCAGAACTATCCGGAGCTTTGCCGGATGTGCAGTTGATCGGCTATCCGGTCTTTGCCAAGGATCTCCAGCTGGACGCTTGGCACACCAAACCGGCTACGATCCGTCTTCTCATCCGTGAATATGTGAAGTATACCGTCGCTCGGCTAAGAATTGCTGTGCGCGGTATGAGCTGAGATCTCGGCTCATCGGCAGCGCAATTCCCGGCAAGTGATCCCGCCAAGCTTCACAGGTCCCATGCTGCTTTTGCGTTCTACGGTTTTTCAGATCCTCTTTTATTCAGTCACGCTTGTGCAAATGCTGCTGTATTTGCCGGTGCTTTTGTTGCCGCGAAAATATGGCTGGTGGATTCCGAACATCTGGGCAAAGTCGCTGGTGCTGTTGATGCGCTATATCGTCGGCTTGAAAGTCGAATTTCGCGGCCGCGAGAACTTGCCGAGTTGCGGTTACATCGCCGCCATGAAACACCAGTCGGCTTGGGAAACGGTCGGCCTTATTCAGCTGTTTCCAAGGCCCGCCTTCATCTTGAAGCGGGAACTCAACTGGCTGCCGCTTTTTGGCTGGTATACGACAAAATATGATCAGATCCCGATCAATCGTGGCAAGCGTTCTGAAGCTCTCGCAGCCATGATGGAAGCGGCAAAAGAAAAGATTGACGACAACCGGCAAATTCTGATTTTCCCGGAAGGTACGCGCCGCCCAGCCGGCGCAGAGCCGAAGTACAAGTTCGGGATCGCGCATCTTTACAAGAAATTGCAGTGTCCCGTTGTGCCGATTGCGCATAATGCCGGTGTCTACTGGCCGCGCGCATCTTTTATCGTGCACCCCGGTACCGTGATTGTCGAAATTCTTCCGCCGATCGAACCAGGTCTGTCGCCGGACGAGTTTTACGAAAAGATGGTTTCCGACATTGAGACTGCGAGTAATCGTCTCATCGAAGAAGCCCGGTCTGAGGCGAATCCATCTCCTGTTCTAGAGAGTATCCCGGCTGCCAAAGGCGTCTAGAGCGCCGGGCGAAAACGTTAAAACGTTTAATGGCTTTGGGCTCTCTAATCAGCTGCCAGTTTCGGATTTAAGCCGGTCCGCCAGCCAGGACAGACCAGTGTCGGTGATTTTCATTTCGTCCAAATGGGCTGCTGTGTTGATAACATATTCCGGATTGGCACCGGATTTGCCGACAGCGCCATTGACGATCTTGAGCTGTTCTTCCAAAGGCAGAGCGCCGGCGTATTGCGGATGACCGTGATCGACCATATAGACCAGTGCCTCGACTTTCCGGCCGCTGTCGAGAGAAATATTGTGCCAATGTTCCTTGTAGACCATCGTGGTTTGTTCCCGCGCGCGTAAATACTCAAGGGTATCAGGCCAAAGATCGGTTGCGACCTGATAAGCCATCCCGCGGCAGGTGCCGCCATTGTCGAGACCAAAGACAAGGCCGGGACGTTCTTCGGTTCCCCGGTGGACCCAGGAATAGACACAAAGCGAACGATGGGCGCCATGTAGAAGGGCCGGTTCGGCATGCAGATGCTCAAATCCCGGGTTCCACATCAGTGACCCGTAGCCAAATACCCAAAAATCGCTCATATCACCCTGTCTCTTTGTTCAAGCGCAGTTTGCCAGTTCGAACATCAGACTTGCCGGGATAGCAAGCGGCGCGAGTGGTTTCAATGCTGTTGCCTCGAGATGAAAGACCTAAGGAGATTCTGCATCGTGTCTTCCGATACGCCTATCAAGGAAACGTCGTCGAAAAGAAAATACCTCCTGCTTCTCGCTGCCATACTCTTGGTGGCCGCCGGCTGGTCCGGGGCCTGGGCCTATGGCCGGTCGGTGCTGGCCAGTCAGATTGACCAAAAACTCGCGCAAGTTTCCGACTTGGGCACAGAGGTCAATTGCCGCGATCTTGATATCGGCGGTTATCCATTTCGCTACGAGATCTACTGCAAGGACTTGCGTGCCGCCGACCTATCAGGGGCGGAGAGCAGTGTTGCGGGTCTGAATGCCGTCGCACTGGTCTATAATCCCTGGCACGTCATTTTGGAGGCTAAAACTCCTGCGGCCGTAAGCGTGCCTTTAAAGGGGTTTGCCGGAGAGCTCTCCTGGGAAACGGCGTGGGCCAGCGCCAAATATTCAATGGACTCCTTGGGCGATGTCGACGTTGTTCTGACTCAGCCGGAACTTAATTTCCAGAATCCTCTGGCATCAGGACGTGCGGGTTCGGCCAAGGCGGAACTTCATTTGCGCGCATCGCCCGATGAAACAGGTGCTGTCGACGGGTTTGTGTCGATTGATGGTCTGACATCAGAGCTGATGCCGTCCCTGGCAAGCCCGGTAGACACGCGGTTTCATGTGCGGGTCAGGGACGCTGCGCCGTTGCTTGCGGGCGCTGACTTGCGTTGGATTATTCAGGAATTGGGGGGCGAACTGCCGGTTCGTCTGGAACTGGCGGAAATTGCCATGGGCATGAGCCGTTTTGGTGCAAGCGGTGACCTGACCGTTAATGGTGCCGGGGCCTTGTCAGGTACCCTCACGCTGACCCTTGTTCAGCCCGATGGGTTTCTGAAAACCATCCAGCCGTTGTTCCCAGCCGGCAGCAATGAATTCAGCATTCTGGAAAGCCTGCTGACCAGCCTAAAACCAACAGGAACTGACCATCGCGGCGACCCGGCAATCGAATTCCCGCTTATCCTTGATCATGGCCTGATGCGCGTGGGTTTCATCACGCTCGGCCGGATCCCACCGTTGTTTCAGGCGGGATCCTGAGCTACGGGCTGCGAAAACACTCAGTCGCCGGCAATCCGGTCGATCGGAATGACATAGCTCTTGCGATGGTCCGGTTCGGCGATCTTTTCATAAAGCGCCACTGCCGGGGTATTCTTGCCAGGGACGATCCAGCGCAGGTGCAGCCAACCCCTTTTTTGGCCTTCCGCGACCAGAGTCTCGATCAACTTCCGGCCTGTTCCTTTGTTGCGATGATCGGGATGGACATAAATGTCATCGAGCTGGCCAATACGAAGCCCGGTAATCAGCTCCGGCAAATCGAAATAGACGGCAAAACCGATCAGTTTGTCGCCTTCAAACGCGCCAAGCACCTCTGCGGTTTTGTCGCCAAGGATCCGTTCAGCGTAATAGTCGTCTGGCCGGCGCGGCGCGCCGCGGACCAGCGCCTGTGCGTTTTCGGCAATGAGCGGGGCCAGCTGGTGGGCGTCGTCCAGCCCGAGAGCCTTGATATCCGTCTTGCTCATGAAATCTCCGGGAATGAGGGAACAGAAGAGATGCCCAACATGTCTCAAAAGGCGATCCCTGATCAAGGACATGAATCAAATTCTCTGAAAGGACTTCAGAAGTCTGCCCAAACGTGCCATCACGCCAAGGATTGGAAGGATGGATTATTCACATGATCAGTGACAATCGGGTTCGGGCGACGGTAATTGGACTAAGCGCGGTGTTGATGTGGGCAACCCTCGGCCTGTTTGGTGCCGGGTCTGGCGCGGTGCCGCCGTTTCTGCTGAACGCCTTGTGCTTTGGCATCTCCGGTATTTTGGCTTTGATCCTGGTGACCGCGACTGGAAAACTGGAGCGGCTCAAGCAGCCGCCGAAAATCTGGGCATTTGGCACTTTGGGCCTGTTCGGCTTTCATTTTTTCTATTTCACAGCCATCCGAAATGCGCCCCCCGTTGATGCCAATCTGATCAACTACACCTGGCCACTGCTGATTGTGGTGTTTTCTGCCTTTCTGCCGGGTGAGCATCTGCGCGTTCATCATGTTATCGGAACAATTTTGGGTCTTGCCGGTGCTGCGTTGCTGATCACGGGTGGAGACGGGATCAGTTTTTCCGGCGGTTCGGCACTTGGATATGGAGCCGCCGTCCTATCTTCGCTGTTCTGGTCCAGTTATTCCGTGCTCTCCCGCCGCCTCGGACAAGTGCCGACCGAAGCAGTCGCGGGCTTCTGTGTTATGACGTCACTTCTGTCAGTGCTCTGCCACCTCATATGGGAAGAGACGATCTGGCCGCAAAACATGCTGGAGTGGGGATCGGTGATTGCGCTGGCTCTGTTCCCTGTCGGTCTTGCTTTTTTTACCTGGGACATCGGCGTCAAACGCGGCGACATTCAGGTTTTGGGCGCGGCGGCCTATTCCGCTCCACTGTTGTCGACCTTGCTTCTGATCGCCTTCGGTTTTGGCGCTTTAACCCTGTCGGTTATCGTTGCCTGCTTGGCCATCACACTGGGTGCTGTCATTGCTGCCAAGGACATGCTGTTCAAAAAGACTGCTGCCGGTAACGCTGCGGAGTGATCCAAAAGGCGAGTGGATTCCGCTTCAGCTTGCCGTTAGCGTGCTGCACAGCAACAAAAACCACGGACGCCTTTCATGAGTGAGACCTTCAAACCCCGCCGTTCTGCCCTTTACATGCCCGGCTCAAACGCCCGTGCTCTGGAAAAAGCCAAGACGCTGGATGTCGATTGCCTGCTTCTGGATCTGGAAGATGCCGTGGCACCCGATGCAAAGGAAACAGCCCGCCAGCAGATCGTGACTGCCGTTTCAGAAGGCGGGTATGGCCAACGCGAAGTTGTTATCCGCATCAACGGATTGGACACCGCTTGGGGTGAAGACGATCTCAAAGCCTCAGTGAAAGCCAATCCGGATGCGATCCTGGTCCCTAAAGTCAATTCACCTGCTGATCTTCAAAAAGTGGCTCACCTCTTGTCCATGCATGGGGCTTCCAACTCCATCAAGCTGTGGGCGATGATGGAAACGCCGGAAGCCATGCTGAATGCCGCTGCCATTGGAGCGTGCGGTAGAGACCCGGAAGTGCGTCTGTCCTGTTTTGTCATGGGCACAAACGATCTGGCCAAGGAAACGCGCGCGGCTCTGGTGCCTGGCCGGGCGGTCATGATGCCGTGGCTGATGACCTGTCTGGCTGCGGCTCGGGCAGGCGGCATTGACATTCTGGACGGTGTCTACAACGCCTTTCAGGATGAAGAAGGGTTTGCCGCCGAATGTGCGCAAGGCGCGGAAATGGGCATGGATGGCAAGACCCTGATCCACCCAAAACAAATCGCGGCCTGTCATGCTGCCTTCAGTCCATCGGAAGAGGAAGTTGCCTGGGCGCGCAAGATCAACAATCTCTTTGATCAGCCGGAAAATGCCTCCAAAGGCGCAATTCAGGTGGACGGCAAGATGGTTGAACGGCTACATGCGGACATGGGTAAGCGGGTGATTGCCATCGCTGACGCGATTGCCGCCCGCGCGTAAAAAACAGAGAGACAGCCATGAAATTGTACCGCTTCATCACCAATGTCGACAGCAGCGAATTCTGCCACCGGGTTACCGAAGCGCTTAATAAGGGCTGGGAACTCAGCGGTTCGCCGTCGCTCACCTATGACGCGACCAAGGGTGAAACAATCTGTGGTCAGGCGGTGACCAAGGAAGTGGACGGCGATTATTCGCGGGACATCAAACTCGGCGATTACTGAGAATTATGGCCAGTGAGCGCGTCGAAGACGCGCTCATAGACTTCGATAACTTGCTGCAGTTCTGTTTCGCCCTGAGCTGCATAGCGGTTGAGGCCTGGCGCAGCGTTCACTTCCAGAACGGCGTAAGACCCGCCAGTCTGTTCCGGAGTTTCCGAGATCAGGTCAATGCCCGCATATCTGAGGCCGAGCGCCTTGCAGATGGCAATTGCCGTTGCTTTCAGATCGTCGGAGACCTGATCTGTCACGTCGTGCGCAATTGCCCCTGCTGATAGGTTCTTGTTGGGCAGCAGTTCGACCGTCTGCTCCTTCTCCGGGATTGAGGCCGGGCCAAGGCCTTGCCGGGTCAGCTCTGGTTCTACTCTGGGGTCGCGGAAGTTGATGCCAGTTATGCTGAAGGCCAGTTCCTCAACTGATCGCTCACCATCACCTTTCACATGCACGGGCTGACGGTGAAGCGCCAAAAGAACCTCGCCGTCCAGAACCAGAATACGCAGATCTGAACCCGGGATTGCCTTTTGCACCAGTAATGACGAATGGCGCATGAGAAGATCGGTGAGGGAACGTTCCAGATTGGCGCGCGTATCCAGGCGCACCACGTCCTCGCCTTCTTGACCGCTGTTCGGTTTGACAAACACCGGGTAGCCGACGTTTTCAGCAAAATGCAACGCGTCTTCGGCAGAATGCATGTGCTCGGCTATCTCCGGCTTTTGCACCCGTAATCCGGCGAGAACATCAAAGGCATGGATGAGCAGGCTGTCAGGAACGGAATATCCGTCCCGTTTCAGGAAACCAAGTGTGTAGGCTTTATCGTCTGCGATTTCCGCCGCACCGAGTGGGTTGAGGTCGAAATGGCTACCCCGGAAAAACCGCCGGGCGCCATCTTCAAGCTGGATAAATCCGGCCTGGCCGGAGCTCTCGTCACAAATGAGCGGCAAGCCGTGCCGGGCGCAATAACCGGCAAGTATCCTCTGCACAAGAGGTCGGGGCGTCGCCTTTTCCATCGTTTGACACGGCCGTTTCTCAGTTTCGCGATTGCCGTGAATTTGCCAGATAATCGATTTTGAAGAGGTCCGGATTTGTCGGGCCATTCGAAACGACATTGTAGACGGCAACGGAGGTATCGTACCCCTGCTGATCGGTCACTGTCCATTGCTTAAGCGCATAGTCGTTGGCGTCGAAAATCAGGGTCAATGTACCGGAGTTGAACTTTGTCTTGTCGAAGATCGTCACCGTGACCAGATCTTCTTCCACCATCACATTGGTAACATTGGTGTCCTTTTGCAGATCAATCGTATCCGACAATAGGAAACGCAGCGGCGTTTGACCCAACGGCCAGATATCCTGGGTGTTCAGTTTGCGGTCGCGTACGGACACAGATTTGCCATCGGCGACAATGTCGAGCACGGAGGGTTTGTTGTAGTAAAACCGCACCTTTCCGGGACGGGCCATATAAAATTTGCCATCCGATTGGCTGCCATCGGGACCAAACTGGATGAAGTCCCCGTGCATGGTCTTCACCGAGTTGAAATAGGAATTGAGGTCCTGAAGCGTCTTTTCTTCAGTTTCACTCAGTGCAACAGCAGGCCCCGCAACTGAGATGGCCAGAACCAGTGCCATGACCGGGCGGCCAATGAATCTGCCAAGGCGGGAAGCGAAGTGTGTCAGCATAATTGAGTGTCCTAAAACGGTGCCGGTACCTGAGCGTTAGACCGTACATAGAAAATGTCTATGGCAAAGCTTGGGCGCAAGAGGGTCAGAAATCCTCATCGAGGCCGTTTTGCACCAGTATTTCACGTTTACCCGCATGATTTGCCGCGCTGATCAGGCCTTCCTGCTCCATGCGCTCGATTAACGAGGCGGCGCGGTTGTAGCCGATCGACAGGCGCCGCTGGATATAGGAGGTTGATGCTTTCTTGTCTTTAAGAACGATCGCGACCGCTTTGTCGTAGAGATCATTGCCATCTCCGCCGCCAGACGGAGCGCCGTCATACGGGCTTTCAGATTCCTCATCTTCTTCGGTAACTGCTTCCAGATACTGCGGTGTGCCCTGAACCTTGAGGTGTTTGACGATTTCTTCAACCTCGTCATCGGACACAAAGGGACCGTGGACACGCTGGATCCGGCCGCCACCGGCCATGAACAGCATATCACCCATGCCGAGCAGTTGTTCGGCGCCCATTTCGCCCAAAATCGTGCGGCTGTCGATCTTCGACGTCACCTGGAAGGAAATACGGGTCGGGAAGTTCGCCTTGATCGTCCCGGTGATGACATCCACGGATGGACGCTGGGTTGCCATGATCAAGTGAATGCCGGCGGCACGGGCCATCTGTGCCAGACGCTGGATCGCACCTTCGATGTCCTTGCCGGCCACCATCATCAGGTCGGCCATCTCGTCGACGATGACGACGATATACGGCATGGCTTCCAGTGGCAGCTGTTCTTCTTCGTAGATCGGCTCCCCGGTATCCCGGTCAAAGCCCGTCTGCACGGTCCTTGTGAAGCTTTCACCTTTCTCCAGCGCCTGCTTGATCCGGGTGTTGTAGCCATCGATGTTGCGGACACCCATCTTGGACATCTTCTTGTAGCGGTCCTCCATCTCGCGGACGGTCCACTTCAAGGCGACAACAGCTTTTTTCGGATCGGTAACAACCGGGGTCAGAAGATGCGGAATGCCGTCATAGATCGACAGTTCCAGCATTTTCGGATCAATCATGATCATTTTGCACTGGTCCGGCGTCAGCCGGTAAAGCAGCGACAAGATCATGGTGTTGATGGCAACGGACTTACCCGAACCCGTGGTACCAGCAACGAGCAAGTGCGGCATGCGTGCCAGATCGGCGACAACACCTTCGCCATTGATCGTCTTGCCAAGGCCGAGCGCCAGTTTGGACTTTGATTTCTCAAAGTCCTGAGAGGCCAGCATTTCCCGCAAATACACCGTTTCACGGCGGGCATTCGGCAGTTCGATGCCTATGGCATTCTTGCCCGGGATCACGGCAACACGGGCGGAAATCGCGCTCATGGAGCGGGCGATATCGTCAGCAAGGCCAATCACGCGGGAAGACTTGATGCCCGGCGCCGGTTCCAGCTCATAGAGCGTGACCACAGGGCCCGGGCGCACTTCGATGATCTCGCCGCGAACGCCAAAATCCTCTAGAACGCCTTCCAGAATGCGCGCGTTTTGCTCCAGCGCATCAGCGGAGAGACCCGGAACTTTGCCACCTGCCTTGGCTTCGGCAAGAAGGCGCAATGGTGGCAATTCGTAGTCTTCCGGTGCGCCTAAGAAGGACGGCTGTGCCTCTTCCATCGCGCGTTTGCTTTGCTTCGGCTTCGGCGCTGGCGGGATAACCCGCCCTGTCTGCATTTGTTGCGGGGCCGACCGGGCCGGCGCGGCCGGCGCAGGCTCCGGAGAGGCAATGCCGACCGGCATCGCAATGTCGCCAGGCAGAGGCTCTCCTGAAACTGGCCCCTTGTCGATCAGGAACTCGTCCGGCGCAAACCCTTCACCTTCTTCGTCAAATGGGTCCTGGAGGTCATGCTCGCCCGAATCCTGTAGGTCACCGCGTTCATAAAATTCATCCAGCCCGTCATCGTCCTCCGGCATCAAACGCCCGGCAAGCGCCCGGCGGAAAGATTTCAGGCGATTTTTCTGAGCGGGTTCTCCTGGCTCGTAGTCTTCATCTTCAACAACACCATCCCAGTGCTGATCATCGTCGTCGTAGACAGGTGCCCGTTTGAACCCGGCCATCCGGCGAACTTGGGTTGCTGCCAGCAGACCGAGATGGCTTGCATGACCGGCAACGGCGGTCGCCATCAGGCTGAGGCGGCTTTCTCCGTCCTCGTCATCGTCGAGGCCGAGTTCTTCTTCAACTGATTTGCCGTGTCCGGATGGCATCCGGCGTGGTTCGACCCGTTCAACAGGCGCACCGGTCCGGCCAAGCCAACCGGCTGAGGCAAGCAGCAGCAATCCGGCTGGAACACCGAGCCCCAAACCGCCGATGATGGTGGCAGCGCCGCTCGTCAGATTGCTGGTCAGAACAGCAGGAACGCTGTGGATCATGTCGCCCAGAAAACCGCCGAGACCGGTTGGCAGCGGCCAGCTTTGCGGGACCGGCAGCGCGGCAAGTGCGCCTCCCGCCAGAGCAGACCCAAGAACCCAATACAAAAGCCGCTTACGGCCGATGCCGAGGGTGTGTCCGGTCAGGAGCCGCCAGCCCCAAAGAACCAGCGGAATAAGAAAGACAGCCGTTGCGAGGCCAATCGTCTGCATCAAGACGTCGGCGACAATCGCGCCGGGGGCGCCAAGCGCATTGCGGACCGGTCCGCCGGTGGCATGGTTGAAGCTTGGGTCGTTGACAGACCAGGTGGCAAGGGCGGCGGCCAGAGTTGCGGTGAGCGCGATGACGCCGAGACCGGCCGCTCCTGTCAGATTGCGGCGCAAAAAGCGTTTGGCCGGACTTTCCGTATCCAGCAGATCAGCCGCGGAGCGGCGATTGGTCCCACGAACAGCGCTGGCCCGTCTCATGCCTTTTCTCCCAACCAATTTGCCAATCGTTCAAGAGCGATTTCCGTTTGTGCGAGAGGTGCCACAAGTCCCGCGCGGATATAGTTGCGTCCCGGATTGCTGCCATCGGACTGATCGGACGCTAAATAGCTGCCCGGAAGCACTTTCACGCCTGTGTCGCGCCACAGAGATTGTGTGACTGAAACACCGTCGCCCCATCTGGCGACATTGAGCCACAGGAAGAAGCCGGCATCTGCGGTCACCGGTCCCATGATCGGGCCAAGCAGACGCTCAGCCACTTCGTATTTTTCGTTGTAGAGCCTGCGGTTTTCTTCAACATGCGCTTCGTCGCGATAGGCACGGACGGCCACAGCTTGTGCCGGTAGCGGCACTTGCGGCGCGGCCAAACCGCGGAATTTTGCCCATTTTCTCAAGAAGACCGGATCACCCGCGGCAAATCCACAGCGCAGGCCTGCGAGATTGGACCGTTTCGACAGCGAATTCAGGACTACAATGTTGGAAAAATCCGTGCCCATCGCGTGAGCGGCTTCCAGAACACCCGGCGGCGGCGTGGACCGGTAGATCTCCGAATAACATTCATCGGCAAAGATGATGAAGCGATGCTTGCGCGCCATATCAATCAGCTTTTGCCAATAGGAAAGCGTGGCAATAGATCCTTCCGGGTTGGTTGGTGAGGCAACGTAAAACGCCACTGTTCGATCCAAAAGATCCGGATCGAGACTGTCCAGATCCGGCAGGAAGTGGTGTTCGCTGACGGCATCCAGAAGGATCGCTTCACCATCGGCGACATGCGCCGCGGCTGCATAGGTCTGGTAAAATGGATTCGGCAGGATCACGGCCGGATGGTCCAGGCCTTTGTCCAGCTGGTCGCGGGCGGCAATGGCGCCAAACGACAGGCCTTCACGCGAGCCGTTCAGGGGCAGCACGCCAAATTCCGGGTCGATCTTACCGTCCAGGCCGTAACGTTTGTCGAGCCAGCTAGCGATGGTCTCGCGGAACTCGGCCGTGCCATTGATCGGCGGATAACGGCGGAAATCAGCCATGCTTTCCGCCAGAACCTCAGCCGTAAAATCAGGAATAGGATGTTGAGGCTCACCGATCGTCATCATGATCGGGTCGAAACCGGGTGTCTCCCCGGCGAGCAATTCGGCGAGGCGCTGAAATGGATTTGAGCCCGGCAGGGATGCGCCGCGCTGATAGGTGGTCTGGCTGGCAGTCATAAAAGATCCGGCAGTCGTTACGCAGTACTTTTGCCAGACCCTATCCCGGTCTTGGTAAATCTCTTATTAACCAAGGGCGGCCATCTGCCGATCACGGATGGATTGCGAAGACATTTTCGAGCCACTAGGGTTCGGCAGCATAGAGACCTTAACGACCAAGCAGGGCATCCATGCATTCAGAAAAAGACCCAATTTCCGTTGTCTGCTTCGGAGATTCTCTGACTTGGGGGTTTGTGCCCGGCAAAAAGTCCCGCTATGGCCATGACGTCCGATGGACCCGTCTCCTGCAAAAGGAGCTCGGACCGGAGTTTTATGTCATCGAAGACGGTGTCAACGGGCGCACGACCGTGTTCGAAGATCCTGTCCGGGGTGACAAGAACGGACTGGAGCATCTGGCGACCGTCCGTAAATCCCATATGCCGATTGATATTCTGATCATCATGCTCGGCACCAACGATTTGCAAGACCGGTTTCAGATGAGTGCGGATGCGATTGGTCTGGCGATGGGGCGGATCCTGTTTGCCGCGACCCAGCCAACGGATGACGTCGAAGGCCATGCGCCAAAAGTTCTTCTGATGGCCCCGCCGCCGCTGGGCGATTTTACCGGCAAAGAATACGAAGGCATCTATTCCAATGCTCATGGCAGCGAACAGTCAAAGCGTCTGGCGGATGTGTACCGGCAACTGACTGAAACCTACGGCGTTGCCTTTTTTGATACGGGCTCCGTGGTGTCGGTCAGCAATGTGGATGCGGTGCATTTGGAGGCTGAACCGCAGAAGGATCTGGCCAAGGCGATTGCGGGAGTGGTGCGCGAAAAACTGATGTGAGAAGAAGGGTTTTCACCTGAAGACATCCGGAATCTCGATTTCTTCGATGACGTCGGCAATCCGTATGTGGCTCAGGTGCTTTTCGTATGCACTTCCCGCATAATGGCTGACAATTTCGCCGGCAACAATCGAGCCCAGACCGATAACCAAAGCGGCCCCCCACCCCACTGGAGTTGTTGCCAAAGCGACCCCAACAACCACCCGGGTTAACACTCTTCCGGTCACCGCTCCCGCCATTGCGCCGGTCAGTGTTTCCGTGCCCAGCTTGGTCAGTTTGATTTCTCGTTGAATTGCGTCTTTTTCGCGTAATGCAATGTTGCCCGCTTCAAAGGGCAGCATGATGTAGCTTAGCACTGTGCCGCCGCGTTTGATTTTTCCGGTCAAATCCTGAATTGCATCGATCTGTTTCAAGAACGGGGCCGTCGGATTGTTAGACCGACCTGGGGCCATTCTGAATTTCTGAAACACCGTGTTGTTGCCATGTAACGATGATTCCAGCGGTCCAAGATTTGCCTGCAGCTTGGACAGATGCAAACGCCGACGGTAGTCATATTGACTTTTGGTGATTTCGCCGCGGGTGTAGCGGGAATAATCTATGCCGACGTTGAAGTAGTGCCGTTTGTTGGTGTTGAGGATAGAAGCAGTCTGTGAAAGTGTTGTCCCGCCGACTTGTGTCACCTGCTTTGCAACGCCGAGAGCTGTAATTGCTCTCGTCGTTACCGCCATCTCAGCCTGTTCTGTCTTGGGTTTGGCATTCCAGAATCTCTGTGCGGCAAGAAGCTCACGGATTTGGGCATTTTCGGTTCGTTTCTTGTTGTAGGGGTATTCAAGAATCAGCATCTGCCCGGCATAGATCATGTTTGGATCTTTTATTTCCGGATTGTTGGCGAGGACTGAGTTGATGGCCTGTTGTACATCGCTGCCATGCACGTTGTACTGCTCACTGACGATTTTCGCGAGCGTATCGCCCTTGCGGATCGGGTAGAGCATAGAGCTCCCGTCAACGGTACACATTGGAACGGATGATGATAGCTCCTGCATTATTACATCCTTCAAATCAATAAATTGGCATTATCCAACGTTAGAACTATTCGTAAATCTGGCCGCTAGAAATTAAAAATCGACCGTCAAACCCTTGATTTCCCAGTCGTCATAGCGCGTCGGTTCCAGGCCGCCGCGGCCGTCGACTTCTTCCGGCATGGCGTCCTGTTTGGCGTCGATTTCCTTTCGCCTGTCTTCAGCTTCTTTCAAAGCGCGCTGAGCGGCGGGCGGCAGATCTTCAAATTTCCGTTTTGGCGCTTCGGCCACATCCGTTTTAAGGGATGGGACTTCGGTGGCCGTGAAAATGGCGGTTGATGTGTCTTTGGTGTCGGTCATGGTTTGGCGGTCGCAGCTTGGCTGTCAGGCGGATTTCAAAACTCTGGTGTTATATAGGCTAAACTTGCCAAGATTGGCAGTCATACCCATGTTGAAGGCCGGATAATGTTATCGGGCGCATTTGCCTAAACGATCAAAGGAAACGGATCAAACGACGATGAATTACGTTCGCACAGCCATGCTGCTGGCAGGAATGACCGCTCTCTTTATGGGCGTCGGCTTCATGATCGGCGGACAAGGGGGCATGATGATTGCCCTTGCGATTGCGGCCGCAATGAACCTGTTCAGCTATTGGAACGCGGACAAAATGGTTCTGCGCATGCATCATGCGCAGGAAGTCGATGAACGCTCCGCGCCAGAGTATTACGGCATGGTCCGCCAACTGGCACAGAATGCCGATTTGCCGATGCCGAAGGTTTTTATCATCAACAACCCACAGCCGAACGCCTTTGCCACCGGCCGGAATCCGGAAAACGCAGCTGTTGCCGCAACCACAGGCCTGCTTGAGATGCTGAGCCAGGAAGAAGTGGCCGGCGTGATGGCGCACGAGCTCGCACACGTCAAAAACCACGACACGTTGATCATGACGATCACGGCGACAATTGCCGGTGCCATTTCCATGCTGGCGAATTTTGCTTTCTTTTTTGGTGGCAATCGCAACAATCCGCTCGGCATAATCGGCGTGATCCTGATGATGGTGGTCGCACCGATGGCCGCGATGGTCGTGCAAATGGCGATTTCCCGGACCCGCGAATATGCAGCCGATCGCATGGGCGCTCAGATTTGTGGTGAACCGATGTGGCTCGCATCTGCCTTGGCCAAGATTTCCGGAGGTGTGGAACGTATTCACAATCCAGACGCCGAAGCCAATCCGGCGACAGCTCACATGTTCATCATGAATCCGCTGTCCGGCGAACGAATGGATAATCTGTTCTCCACGCACCCGAACACACAGAACCGGATCGACGAGCTGCGCAAATTGTCCGAGGCCGGATTGGGCACCGCTGGCCGGGGTGCTTATGCCCAAACAAGCGCTCCGCACTCCGGTCCCTGGGGCGGTACATCCGGTACCCGGTCCTATGAAGACCCGCCGCGTCCGAAAGGCCCTTGGGGCTGAGGAATCAACAGAGACTTCGAAAATCCTTGGCGATTGCCAGGCCAAGATCTAGAATGAATTTAGACGCGCCGCAGCCGGATCCCGGACTGCGGCGCTTGATTTTGACACTGGCAGCGTCTCATCGGCTGCCTATCAGGACTGTTCCGTGACCAAAACTCCGCAAAAGAAGAATAAGGCCCAAAAGGGCAATCCGGCCGACAAAAAAGACAAACCGGGGTTTGCGGCTCGTAAGGTTGCCGCGGATATCCTTGGAAATGTGGTTCACAAAAAGCGTCCTTTAGATGGCGAACTGGACATGGCTTCCGGTCACTCCGGCTTCCGGGATTTAGCCGCCAATGACCGGGCGCTCGTGCGCGCAATTGCTGGAGCTGCCCTTCGCCACCGCGGCGAAATCGCGGAGATCCTGAGCCGTTTGCTGGACCGGGATATACCGGAGAAAACCGGGCGGGTGCTTGATATTCTTCACGTCGCCATCGCCCAAATGCAGTTTCTGGATATTCCGGACCGGGCCGCTGTCTCAATTGCAGTCGATCATGCGTCGATGGACCGGCGCGCACGGCCCTATAAAGGCCTTGTGAACGGTGTCCTGCGCCGCCTTGGCCGGGAACGTGATGAGATCACAACTGATATTGATGCGGCCCGGATCAACACGCCGGACTGGCTCTGGGAGAGCTGGCAGGAGGCTTATGGGGAAGAGGGAGCCGCTGCCATTGCCAAAGCACATGAAACAGAAGCTGCGCTCGATCTCACCGTAAAATCCGATCCGGAAAACTGGGCTGAAAAGCTTGATGGCACGATCGTTGGCGCGGGAAGTGTCCGGTTGACCAAAAAGGGTGCCGTTGATGCTCTGGAGGGATTTGAAGACGGAGCCTGGTGGGTTCAGGACGCGGCTGCAGCCCTGCCAGCGCGGCTGCTAGGTGATGTTTCCGGTTTGAAGGTCGCAGATCTTTGTGCTGCTCCGGGTGGTAAAACCGCACAGCTCGCTGCTGCCGGAGCAAACGTGACCGCCGTTGATATTTCAAAAGGCCGTCTCAAGCGGTTGTCAGAAAACATGACCCGTCTTGGTTTGTCCGTCACAACGGTCGCCTCGGATCTCAGGGCGTATGAACCGGACGAACCATTTGATGCTATCCTGCTTGATGCGCCCTGCAGCGCGACCGGAACGATCCGCCGCCATCCGGACGTGCCCTGGATCAAGAAGCCATATGACATTGAAAAACTGGGTGAAATTCAACGGGAATTGCTCGACCGGGTGATCTCCTGGGTCAGGCCCGGTGGACTTCTAGTTTATTGCACGTGTTCCCTAGAGGCGGCAGAAGGCGAACAGCAAGTAGCGCAGTTCCTGGAGCGGAACAAGGATACGGTTGTTCTGTCACCCGTCGATCCATCGGAGATCGGCGGACTGGTCAACAGTGTCACAGCGGAAGGCTTTCTTCGCTGCCGTCCGGATCATCCAGCCAGACCGGATGACAGCCTTTTCGGCATGGATGGTTTTTTCGCAGCCCGTTTCAAGAAGCTTTAACGCAGAATAAACACTTCAACTGTCATGATTCTCTAAAGCAATTGCTAACCTTAATAGTGGGTTTAAGAGCTGGTTCTTGGCCACTTGAACGGAGAATACCGATTATCACGCTTAGACCATCAGTATTGGAGATGGTCCGGTGACGAATGCCACCTTCTCGGAACGCGGGCGTATTTGGGGCCTGGTGGTGTCGTATTTCTGGCAACGGACCCGAAAGTGGATGCATGGCGGACCGATCTCCCGCTTGCAGCCGTTTTCTGCCGTGCCTGAACGCCTGTTGATCGCACCGCAGGATCTCAGAACTGCTGACGCGACCAATGCCGCGGATATCTATGGCGGGCGGTTTTTATTTTCCGGTCATCTGGTCGAAACGCAAGGCCGCTCTCCCTTTGAGTTGCAAGCTGTCCATGAAGACTGGCAACGCGAATTGCACAGCTTCGGCTGGCTCCGGGACTTGCGCGCCGCCGACAGCCAGATTGCCCGCCAGAACGCCCGTGCCTTGGTGGAAGACTGGATTCGCTATTGCGGCCGCTGGCATCAATATGGCTGGGAAGCTCCGGTGGTCACCCGCCGGATCCTGTCCTGGCTGGCCCATTCGCCGTTCATTCTGCAGGATGGCGAACACGATTTTTATCGGGCCTTCATCAAATCTCTGGCCCGTCAGGTTCACTATTTGCGCCAGACCATTAATGAAACAGAAGACGGCGTCGAGCGGCTGCATGCGGCGCTCGCCATAGCGTCTGCCTGCATCTCTATGGCCGGGCAGGGCAGATTTGCCCGTCAGAGTATCCGGCGGCTGGATCAGGAGCTGGCCCGTCAGATCCTTCCCGATGGCGGCCATATCTCCCGCAATCCCCGTGCGCTGATCGATATTCTCGCCGATCTTCTGCCGGTCCGACAGGCCTTCGTGGCCCAGGGGCTCGAAGTACCGGCGGCCATGGTTCAGTCGGTCGACCGAATGATGCCCATGATGAAATTTTTCCGTCATGGCGATGGGGCGCTCGGCCACTTTAATGGTATGGGCTCGACACCGAGCGATTTGGTCGCAACGATCCTGGCCTATGACGATGCGCGCGGCGCACCGCCGTCCAACGCACCGCATTCCGGATATCAGCGGCTCAGCGGAGGAGCGTCCGTGGTGTTGATGGACACTGGTCCGGCTCCGGAGATTTCGCTCTCCGGCGATGCCCATGCGGGCTGTCTGTCGTTCGAGTTTTCCTCCGGTGTAAACAGGATCATCGTCAATTGCGGGGTTTCTCCAAAATCCAACCCTGTTTGGCGTAAAGTCAGCCGGTCTACAGCGGCTCATTCCACAGCCTCGATCGACGACACATCATCCTGCCGGTTCTTGTCCGAAAAGCCGTTTGGTCATCTGCTCGGCGCTCCGATTCTCTCAGGTCCACGGCAAGTTGAGCTGGCTCGGGAAGATGATGCTGCTGGAAGCCGCCTAATTGCGTCCCACGACGGCTATGTGGCCGATTTCAATACAATGCATGAACGCGATCTACGCTTGTCTGCGGATGGTACAGTCCTTGATGGCATAGATACTTTTCAGGCAACCGGTTCGGTGGACCCTGATACCCTTTATACCATCCGGTTCCATTTGCATCCGGCACTTAAAGCTTCGCTGATCCGGGCGGGGTCTGCGTTGCTTCTGGTTTGCCGCGATGGGGAAGCTTGGGAATTCGAAGCGCCAGGTATCGAAATCGCATTGGAAGAGAGCATTTATCTCTCAGATGTCTTTGGTCACCGGAAATCGGAACAAATCGTTCTTTCCGGACCGCTGGAATCGGCTCCGTCTGTTGGATGGCAATTCCGGCGGACTGCGACTGCTAAACTGAGCCGTCGCGGCACCAATGATTTTGACGAGACAGAAGAATTGCCGTTAGAGGAACCAGCGTCAGAGGTTGCAGAACCAGCTGAGGGTACTGGGGTGGAAACTGGAGAAACGCCAGATGATGCCTCTTCAAATCAGACTATGGACGAAGAGGGACGCCAAGACCCCATCTGAAACCTTCCGCTTTTCAGCAAGACGTGTTAGGGCGGCGCCACATTCCGCACCGTTCCAGCTGAGAGGCAGTCCAGATGGCCATCGTGTCCAAAGCCGTTCCCGTTCCAGAATATGTTCCCGTCAAACGCGCCCTTTTGTCTGTTTTCGACAAAACCGGGCTCGTCGACTTCGCCAAGGCTTTGGCTGATCGCGGTGTGGAACTGGTTTCGACTGGCGGCTCTTACAAGGCGCTGAAAGATGCCGGCCTCGCCGTCCTTGATATCTCTGAAGTCACCAATTTCCCGGAAATCATGGATGGCCGGGTAAAAACCCTACACCCGAATGTCCATGGTGGTCTGTTGTCTATCCGCGACGATGAAGTCCACCAAAAGGCCATGGCCGACCATGGTATCACCGGCATCGATCTCTTTTGTGGCAATCTTTATCCATTTGAAGAGGTGGTGGCCTCCGGTGCGGATTATGCGACCGGCATTGAAAACATCGACATTGGCGGTCCGGCCATGACCCGTGCGGCGGCGAAAAACCATGCCTATGTTACCGTGGTCACTGATCCTGCCGACTATACGGCGGTGATCGAAGCGCTCGATGCTAACGGTGGCAAGTCACCGATTGCTCTTCGCAAAAAACTGGCCTTGAAAGCGTTTGCCCGTACGGCCGCATATGATGCTGCGGTTTCCAACTGGATGGCAGATCAATTGGAAGAAGCTACCCCGGCGCACCGCGCGGTTGGCGGTGCGCTTTCGGAAGTCATGCGCTACGGCGAAAACCCGCACCAGACAGCTGGATTCTACAAGACCGGCGAACAGCGCCCGGGCGTTGCCACCGCAACTCAGCTTCAAGGCAAGACGCTCTCCTACAACAACATCAACGACACGGATGCTGCCTTCGAACTGGTCAGCGAGTTTGACCCGTCCCGCTCAAGCGCTGTTGCCATCATCAAGCACGCAAATCCTTGCGGTGTAGCCGAAGGCTCCAGCCTCAAAGATGCTTACGAAAAAGCCTTGCGCTGCGATCCAGTTTCAGCTTTTGGCGGTATCGTTGCTTTGAACCAGACCCTTGATGCGGCGGCAGCGGAAGAAATCGTCAAGGTTTTCACCGAGGTCATTATTGCGCCGGACGCCGATGACGCGGCCCGCGAAATCATTGCAGCAAAGAAAAATCTGCGGCTGCTGACGACTGGCGGCCTCGCCGATGCCCGGGCCGAGGGGCTGTTTGTGAAGTCCGTTGCAGGTGGTTTGTTGGTTCAGTCCCGGGACAACGGTGTGGTCGATGACCTGGATCTTAAAGTCGTGACCAAACGCGCGCCGAGCGATCAGGAAATGCAGGACCTGAAGTTTGCGTTCCGGGTGGCCAAACATGTGAAATCGAATGCCATCGTTTATGTCAAGGACGGAGCGACGGTCGGGGTCGGTGCCGGTCAAATGAGCCGGGTGGATTCTGCCCGCATTGCTGCGCGCAAGGCGTTGGACGCCACAGAAGCCGCGGGGCTTTCCGAGCCGCTCACTAAGGGCTGCGTTGTAGCATCTGACGCCTTCTTCCCCTTTGCTGATGGTCTGCTTTCTGCGGCAGAGGCGGGCGCCACAGCTGTTATTCAGCCAGGCGGGTCCATGCGCGATGAAGACGTGATCAAAGCGGCCGATGATGCTGGCCTTGCCATGGTCATGACCGGGATGCGCCACTTCCGGCATTAAACTCGGAAATACTGCAGCTTTTACTATTGGGATAAACTGCATTTCTTTGTGGGTGCAAATAATCCGTAGGCCTTTGAATATCTTGTTAATCTCCGGTGGTTAACTTGACCAAAACAGCGGCAGATCACTTCTGCCGTTGTGATTCGGTTGGTCAGCGGAGAATAGCCGGTGTTTAAGAACGCAAAGGTCACAACAAAACTTGTTGGTGTGAGTGTCGCCACCCTTGCTGTTGCTCTGGTCGGGGGCATCGGCGTCATCGGCTGGCAAGCCTCTGAAATGACGCATTCCCTGGCGGTTGCACAGGCGGATGCGGTTGCCGAAGATCAAGCTCAGCTTGTCCAGCGCACGATGGAAAACGGGCTGGTGACCGCTCAGTCTCTGGCGGCAGCTCTTACAGGCCTCAAAAGCACCGGCAATCAAGATCGCGCGCAGTGGATGGCGATCGTTGAAGAGACACTTCATAAAAATGTCGACTTCTCAGGCACTTGGGGCGCAATCCCCTATGATGGCCTTGATGGCAAGGACGCCGAGTTCGTCAAAGCAGACAAGCATGACGACAGCGGTATGTGGCGGCCGTATTTCTTCCGCCTGGCGGATGGCAAACTGGGCTACCGCCCGATGGGCGATCTTGAGATGGACCAGCCAGGCAAGAGCCTTTGGTTCAATGTTCCCTACAAGTCCGGCAAAGATTATGTAACCGAGCCCTATAGCTGGGAAGCCGATGGCAAAACGGTTACAGGCGTTTCCTTTGGTATCCCGGTCAAAGAAGGCTCCAAGGTCATTGGGGTTGCCGGCGGCGATATCATGCTGACACCTTTGTCCGACGCTCTTGGCGAACAAAAGCCACTTGGAACCGGGTCCGTACATCTTTTGTCCCAGAACGGGGCCTGGATTGCACATCCGGATGCGGCAGTTCTTGGAAAAGAATGGGCCGAGGGCCGGTCCGAGATGGATCTTGCCGTTCAAGATCAATTGCTGGCTGCAATCAACAAGGGGGAAGCTTTCTCCTATCACGGCTATTCAAACACACTTGGTGCAGAAGTACTGCGCATCGTGAAGCCGGTTAGCATTGGCCGGACTGACGCCAAATTGGCGGTCGTGGTCAACGTTCCTGAAGCAACCCTCTACGCCGCCCGTGCTCAGATCATCACAATGATCGCCGGTGTTGGCCTAGTTCTGCTGCTTGTCGTTGCTGCCTCAATCTATATTGTAGGCACCAACATTGTCCGCCGGCCGCTGGAGCGTGCAGTCGGTAGCATCCAAGCCCTGATTGACCGCCGCTACGAAGAGCCAATTCACGACACCGATCGCAATGATGAAATCGGTGAAATCAGCCAGGCCCTGGAAGTCTTCCGTGACAAGGCGCAGCAAGCGGAAGCCTTGGCCGCCGAACAGGAAGAAACACAACGCCAGCAATTGGCACGTGCTCAAAAGATCAGCGAAATCTCGCAAGACTTCGACCGCCAGATCACCGAACTGACGGGCACCGTTATGTCTCAGGTCGAAGATTTGAATGGTGCGTCTGTGACATTGACCGCTGGTGCTGATGATACCAGTGAGAAGAGCACCACCGTTGCGGCCGCCTCCGAGGAAGCCTCCTCGAACGTTGAAACGGTTGCATCCGCTGCTGAGGAACTGATGGCATCGGTCGGCGAAATCTCCCGGCAGATGACACAGTCGACTGAAATCGCTGCTCACGCGGTTGAGCAGGCGCAAACGACCAACTCCAAGATCGAAGGTCTCGCCGAAGCGGCTCAGCGGATTAGCGAAGTCGTTAAACTGATCACAGACATTGCTGAACAGACCAACCTTCTGGCACTGAACGCTACCATCGAAGCAGCCCGGGCAGGAGAAGCGGGCAAAGGCTTTGCAGTGGTTGCTGCCGAAGTCAAGGAACTGGCGAACCAGACGGCAAAAGCGACGGAAGAAATCTCCACCCAGATCCAATCTGTTCAGTCTGAAACCGCGGGCTCGGTCGATGCCATCAAAGGCATTTCGGAAACCATTGAGAAGATGAACGACATTTCTTCGTCCATTCAATCTTCTGTTGAGCAGCAAGGCATGGCGACTGAAGAAATCGCCCGCAACATCCAGGAAGCTTCTAACGGCACTCAGGAAGTTGCGCAGAATATCGTCAAGGTCGCGGCGTCAGCTGATGACACTGGCAATGCAGCGCGTCAGGTCAGCCAATCGGCCAATGTTCTGCAAAGTGAGGCTGTCCGGCTGAAACAGGAAGTCGACAGCTTCCTACAGAACGTGCGCGACGTCGCTTGATCGAAGATTATCAATGAAATGAAAGAACGCGCCGCCTTTACTGGATGGCGCGTTTTTCTTTGACCAATAGCAGCAGGGCCAAACCGGCAGCAAAAAACACCAGGATGACCGACATTCCGGCCGGTTGACTGTTTGTTGCGGCAGTCACCAGCGCCACGGCCAGCGGTGCTAGAAAACTCGTAACCTTTCCGGACAACGCCAGTAGGCCGAAGTATTGGGTGATTTGTTCCTTTGGTGCGAGCTGGATCAAAAGACTGCGGCAGGAGGCCTGCAAGGGGCCAGACGCCGCACCGATGATCCCACCAAGCGTGATGAAAATCTGTTCCGGCAAGGATGCAAACAATCCGCCGTCCGGTGCGGCCGCGGTTTTGATGACAAAAAAGACCGTTGTCTTATCGACTGAGATCATGCCCAGACCGCAGATCATCAAGACGATCAACGAGAATGCGATGACCAGTTTAGGTCCAAATCGGTCGTCCAGTTTACCGCTCAAGATTAGGCCAAGTGTTCCGGTGATTGTCAGGATAATGCCAAAGGATCCAATTTCTATGGAGCCCCAGCCGAGTTGGCCGGCGGCATAAATTCCGCCAAAGGCAAACAGCGCTACAAGACCGTCCTTGAACACCATATTGGCCAGTAGAAACAGGAAGACGTTTCGCTGTGCCCGCGCGTGCTTGAGGCTTTCGATTAAGTCTGCAAGACCTTTCTGGATGGCAGGCCCCAATTTCTGCCTTTGATTGCTGTCCGGAACGAACAAAAACAGTGGCAGCACAAAAATCACGTACCAAATGGCCGAAAAAGGCCCGGAAGCCCGATCGCCTTCACTGGTCGTAGGATCGAGCCCAAAGAGTGGAACAAAACCCAACAATGTCTTGCCGCTGTTAGGGCTGGCCGCCAGGAAGCCGAGCACAATCACCAGGGAGACAAGGCCACTAGCATAGCCGAGCGCCCAGCCGAAACTGGACAAGCGGCCGATATGTGTTGGCGGGACAAGTTGCGGCATCATGGCATTGTTGAAAACTGTGGCGATCTCGATCGACAAGGTTCCGAGCGCAAAGGCACAGAGCGCGATCATGACGCCGTTTGGGCTGCCGGGAGCTGCATACCAAAATGCCCAACAACACAGAACAAAGGGGACCGAAAAGCAAAAGATCCAGAGTTTGCGGCGGCCCGTGGCGTCGGCGATTGAACCGAGGATCGGCGCGAGCAAAGCAATTCCGAGCCCAGCAGCCGCTGTCGCGTAGCCCCAGAGGCTTTGGCCTTGTTCAGGCGTATCCGCCAACACAGAAGCGAAATAAGGTGCGAAGACAAATGTCGTGATCAGAGTGAAGAATGGCTGCGCGGCCCAATCGAAGAGGCCCCAAGAGACCACTGCCCGCCGATCCGGTCTTTCAATGTCAGTTTCAGAAGCGGCAGTCATTTAGGATCAGATCTCCAAACTGTGTTTTTAAAAAGAATGGCCGGCAACGGAACTGCCGGCCATTCTCACTTTAAGTGGTTCTTGTGACAACCAAACCGGGTTTTAAAGAATCAGGTGCCGTCACAGATTTCTGCAAGCAGGCTGGCGGCGACCGAAAACTTGGATACGCTCAGGCCACCGTCCAGAATTTCAGCGACCGCCTGTGTGGTGCGCGATACCAGGGTTTCCTTTTTCTCCAGCCAGTTGCCAAAACCTTCCGCCCGGATCGCAGAGATCGCGATTGCCCGATGTGCAGAGGCAAGCGTTGCGCGGGCGCGGTCAAGAGCAAGGCCATCGTAGTAATCGTGCACTTCGAGATCGCCGGCCATTTCGTTCATGGCGCCAAGACGGAAGTGATAGGCGACATCGAAGAAGGCGACAGCGGCCTTGTCGAGATCTGCACCGGTTTCCTCCGAGACGATGACGATGTCCGGAATGGCGCTTTCAACCGGCAGCCAGGCGATCCGGCGGGCGAGCCCCTCTGGCACGCCTTTTTTGACATAGGTTTCAGCGCGGCTTCTCAGTTCTGTAGCCGGTTCTTCCGGAAGAAGTGTTTCGACACGATCGCGCAGGTCGGAAATACCGGACCGGAACCGTTCCACCACGGCGGACAGACCCTTATCAAAGGACACATTGCGCTTGAACCAGACGACCCGTTCCAAAAGAAGGGTTTGGACTTCTGAATAAAGATCCAGCTGCAGTGTCCCGTCGATTTTGGTGTCCAGGCCATCGATTTCAGAGTTGAGATCTGTCAGGTCATAGCTGTTTCTAACCGCCACAAAACCTTGGGCGATTTCTGTTGGTGTCGCCCCGGTCTGATCCATCAAACGGGTGATGAATGTTGCGCCACCACGGTTGACCATCGAATTCGCCAACATCGTTGCGATGATTTCCCGGCGCAGACGGTGACCGTTGATTTCGTTCTCATAGTCACTGGCCATTTGATCCGGGAAATAGCGGAACAGTTCCCGGGCCAAGTAGTCGTCATCTGGCACTGTGCTTTCCAACAGCGCATCGTAAAGCGTGATCTTGGCGTAGGCCAGCAAGACACCCAATTCGGCGCGGGTCAGCAATTGGCCGGCATTGTGCATTTCCTCAAGCTGAACATCATCCGGCAGCTGTTCAACAACACGGTCCAAAAGATCTTCCTGCTCCAGCTGGCGCATCATGCGCACCTGGTAGCCAAAATCCTCCGGGCCGCGCAGTTGGGTCATGGAGATCGCCAGGGTCTGCAGGTAATTGTTTCGCAGTACGAGAGAGGCGACTTCATCCGTCATATCGGCGAGCAGGGAATTCCGCCCAAGAAGGTCGAGTTTTCCAGCTTTCACAGCCGCGCCGAGGGCAATCTTGATGTTGACCTCCATATCCGACGAGTTCACGCCGGCGGAATTGTCGATCGCATCTGAATTGCAGCGGCCGCCCTTTTTGTTGAACTCGATCCGGGCCAATTGGGTCAGTCCGAGGTTTGCGCCTTCGCCGATGACTTTGGCGCCGACCTCTGGTGCGGTGATCCGGATGTGGTCATTGGCCCGGTCGCCCGCATCCGCATCGGTTTCCGTGGTCGCGCGGATATAAGTCCCGATACCGCCAAACCAGAGCAGATCGACCTGCATCCGCAAAATGGCCATCATGACCTCTTGAGGTGTCGCGGAGGACTTCTGCAGGTTCAAAAGTTTGCGGATTTCCGCTGACAGCGGAATCGATTTCAGCTGACGCGAGAACACGCCGCCGCCCTTGGAAATCAGACTGGTGTCATAGTCTTTCCAAGAGGACCGGCCCATGTCGAACAGGCGCTTGCGTTCTACCCAGGTCTTTGCCGGATCCGGATCGGGGTCGATGAAGATATCCCGGTGGTCAAAGGCCGCGACGACTTTGGTTGCCTTGGACAAGAGCATCCCATTGCCGAAGACGTCCCCGGACATGTCGCCGACACCAGCTGCCGTGAACGGTTCGGTTTGGATATCCCGGTTCTGTTCGCGGAAGTGGCGCTTCACCGCCTCCCATGCGCCGCGCGCCGTGATGCCCATTTTCTTGTGGTCGTATCCGGCTGATCCGCCGGAGGCAAAAGCATCGCCCAGCCAGAAATCACGGCCCTCGGAAATCGCATTGGCCGTATCAGAAAAGGTTGCCGTTCCCTTGTCGGCCGCCACAACAAGATATGGATCATCGGCATCGAAGCGGTTGACCCGCGCCGGTGGCAAGATCTTGTCTTCATCCAGATTGTCGGTGACATCTAGAAGCGCATTGATGAAGATCTTGTAGCTTTCGGTACCTTCTTTGAACCAGGCTTCCCGGTCACTTGCGGGTGGAAGCTGTTTGGGCACAAAGCCGCCTTTTGAACCGACCGGAACAATCACGGCGTTCTTAACCTGCTGAGCTTTCACCAGGCCGAGAACTTCGGTGCGGAAATCCTGTGGCCGGTCCGACCAGCGCAGGCCGCCACGGGCAACCATGCCGAAGCGCAGATGAACCCCTTCCACACGCGGGCTGTAGACAAAGATCTCCCGGAAGGGACGCGGTTGCGGCAATTCGTCGATCTTCCGGCTTTCAATTTTGAAGGCAACGGTCGCCTTGGGTTGCCCAACATCATCCAGTTGATAGAAGTTTGTGCGCAGGATCGATTCAATCGCATTTTGGAACCGCCGCAGAATACGGTCATCGTCGAGGCTCGACACATCCTCCAAGGCAGCGGAAAACTCTGGCAGGAGCCGTTCGGTGCCGGAATTTCTGTCTTTTTCCGAAACATCCGGATTGAACCGGAGATGGAACAGTTCCACCAACTTAGCGGCGATCGCCGGGTAGTTGTTGAGCGTCGACCACATGTAGTCTTCAGAGAAGCGGATGCCAGCCTGCCGCAGATATTTGGACAGCGCCCGCAAGATCGCAACATCGCGCCAGGCCAGTCCGGCTGTCAGAACCAGACGGTTGTAGCCGTCATCTTCCGCCCGGCCGCTCCAGATCGCCATATACATGCTTTCCAGACGGCTCTGCATCTTGTCATCGAAGTCCAAGTCTTCGCCGGACCGCGCTTCCAATGTCATCTCGTGCAGGTAAGAGAACGGCGCGTTGGTCGGGGTAACGCGGTAGGTTCGTTCGTTGATGACTTTGAAGCCCATGTTCTCCAGAAGCGGTACACGGGATGACAGCGGGATCGGTGCGCCCCGATGATAGACCTTGAGCGCCAGTCGGTTGTTTTCCGACCCTGCCGGACGGTGGAATGTGATGGTCGTATCGCGGGTATCGCTCAGAGTTTCCAGCTGGACAATGTCGAAAAGAGCCGACTGCGCGTTATAGACCTCCTTGTAGCCACCGTGGAATGACAAGGCGTAGCGGTCGGCCAGCTTGCGGGCCTGCGCCGGTGCAAACTCTGCCTTAAGGGCGTCCCGTACAGCATCCGGCCAATTGCGCACCATATCGGCGACTGCCGCTTCCAATTCGTCTTGATCCGGTGTTGGTGTTTCACCCTTGTCGCGGCCGACGATGTAATGAACCCGCGCAAGCGGGCCCTCGGGGTAGGTCACGTACCAGGCAGACAGACGGCCTTCATAAATAGCTGCGAGATAAGTACCTACGTTCAATCGGACTTCTGTGCTGTAGCGATCGCGTGGCACAAACACCAAGATTGAAACATAACGGTCGAATTTGTCGGGACGGGACAGAACCCGGATGCGTGGCCGTTCATCCAACTGCAGAATTGCAGTAGAGAATTCAAACAGGCGTTCACGTTCGATCTGGAACAGTTCGTCTCTCGGGAAAGCTTCTAAAACATTCCGCAGGGCCCGGCCGGAATGGCTCTCGGAGTGATAACCGGCCCGGGCCAGAACACTGGCCACCTTACGGCGCAGGAACGGGATGGTGCTGGTTGGTTCTGTGTAGGCGGTGGAGGCGAACAGCCCGACGATCCGGAGTTCGCCGACCATTTTGCCATCATCGTCGTAGAGCTTGGCACCGACGTAATCCATATGCACCCGGCGGTGCACCGTGCTCTTCACGTTCGCTTTAGCGATGATCAGTGGTTCCGGCTTTTGCAGGAATTCACGGATTTCCGGGGTGATCTGGACGAACTCCGATCCGCGCCGCAGCACGCGGACGTCCGGATCCGACAGAAGGCCAAGCCCGGTGCCTTCGTGCGGTGACAGTTCGCCTTCTTCAACACCGCCCTCGAATTTGTATTCCCGCATGCCGAGGAAAATGAAGTTATCTTTTTCCATCCACTCCAGGAAATGGATCGCTTCCCAGAGCTCGTCACTGCTGCCCAGAATTTGAGTGGTCTTATATGTGTCGATCGCTTCGCCGAGCCGCTCTTGCATCGGTTTGAAGTCGGTGACCACCGCCCGGACGTTGTTCAATACCGTGTTCAACCGCTCATCCAGGGCCTTGCGCTGCTCCGCATCGTCTATGCGGGTCACATGAATATGGATGAGGCTTTCCTGACGGTCTTTGCGCTTGGCCGGTTTTTTTCGGGCGACGGCCGAAGTCAACACGCCGTTGTCATCGCGCTCGACAATGAAAATTGGATGCAGAACCAGATGCACTTCCAGCTTGCTGTCCTGTAATTCATCCATCACAGAATCGACCAGGAACGGCATGTTATCATTGACGATTTCAATCACCGTCAGGTTCTTCGCCTTGCCGCCCTTTGCCCGGAAGCCCGGATCAGAAATGCTCACCCGATGTGTGCCGAGGTCGTGGTTCTTGAAGTCCTGCCAAGCGTCACGAGCAAACCCGGTCAGTTCTTCTTCCGAGTAGGTCACGAGATCTTCAGCCGCGCCACGGTCATAAAAGGCGCTTGCAAAGTCCGCGAGGTCGGGATCTGCCTCGGCTAGTTTTGTGTGAACCGCGTCGATCAGTTTCAGTTTCTCGACGTCGTACTTGTCGGGCATTTTTTTCCCCTTGGGCGATCTTGGGTGTGGCTCTGTTGCGAATTATGGTTTTATTGCCGCAACATCATTGTTTTCAGGACGGGAGGATTAAATTGTCAAGTAAAGTCACAGCCTTGCAGATGAGTGAAAGTGAAACATTTAGTGAAAAGACACAGGCCTATTTTGATTTGTGTCAGGAGAAGCTCGGTCTGGTCCCCAACGTGCTCAAGGCCTATGCCTTCGACGACACCAAGTTGCGTGCCTTCACGGACATGTACAACGACCTCATGCTGGCCGACAGCGGCCTGACAAAGCTTGAGAGGGAGATGATTGCCGTTGCGGTATCCTCCGTCAATCACTGTTTTTATTGCCTCACAGCTCACGGGGCAGCCGTACGCGAATTATCCGGTGATCCGATGCTCGGTGAACTGATGGTGATGAACTACCGTGTCGCGGATTTGACAAACCGTCAGCGGGCCATGCTCGACTTTGCAGTCAAACTGACCGAAAAACCGGCTGAGATCTTGGAAAGCGACCGTCAAGCGCTACGGGATGCCGGGTTTAGTGACCGGGATATCTGGGATATTTCCAATGTGGCAGCCTTTTTCAACATGACCAACCGGGTGGCGGCAGCAACGGATATGCGTCCGAATGATGAGTATCACTCAATGGCCCGTTGAGCTCTTAGGCCATGCGAAACCGGTGACAAGCACAGTGTTTGGGTGTATGACCCAAGGCGTTTTTTGGAATCTCGCACATGAGGAGAGGAGCGGGTCATGACCGCGCGCGTATTTATTGATGGTGAAGCTGGCACGACGGGTTTGCAAATCCGCGAGCGCCTCGCCATGCGCCATGATCTCGAACTGCTCTCTATCCCGGAAGAAAGCCGCAAGGACGCTACCGCCCGGGCCGAGTATCTGAACAAGGCCGATGTTGCGATCCTGTGCCTGCCGGATGCTGCGGCCAAGGAAAGCGTTGCGCTGATCGAAAACGACACCACGCGGGTGATCGATGCGTCAAGCGCGCACCGTGTGGCCGATGGCTGGGCCTATGGTTTTGCTGAAATGGATGCCGATCAGGCGGACATCATTGCCGCTGCCATGCGGGTTGCCAATCCGGGTTGCTGGCCGCAAGGCCTGATCGCCGCAGTCCGGCCATTGATTGCAGGCGGACTGCTGCCTTCGGACTATCCGCTAACCTTTCACGGAGTCTCCGGCTATTCCGGCGGCGGCAAGGGCATGATCGCAGACTATGAAAGCGCGGATGCCAGTGCAAACAGGTTCGCGCCTTATGCGCTGGGCTTCAATCACAAGCATCTGCCGGAAATGACCGAATACACCCTGGCGGAGGCAGCGCCGCTGTTTTCGCCGGCTGTCGGCAACTACTACAAGGGCATGCTGACCGTGGTGCCGCTCAATCTGGCACAGCTGGACAAGGTCCCGACCGGCGAGCAGCTCCATGCAGCTCTGTCCGATCATTTCGCGAGTTCAGCCGGCGGGTTTGTCGATGTCGCACCCCTCGAGGGCCTAGAACGCTCTGATGAGCTGGATCCGCAGGCGCTCAATGAGACCAACCGCTTGCGGCTGCATGTCTTTGCCAATGATGCGCGGGCACAGGCGGCCATCATCGCGGTCTATGACAATCTCGGCAAGGGCGCTTCTGGTGCTGCCGTACAAAATCTCAATCTCATGCTCGGTGTTGATCAGACCACAAGCCTTGCTGCTTGAGGTGATTGGGCCGGAACCCGTTTTCAGGAGAGGAAACCATGGAAAAATTTGAGACCCTCACCGGGGTCGCAGCGCCGCTGCCGATCGTCAACATCGACACCGATATGATCATCCCGAAGCAGTTCTTGAAAACCATCAAGCGCACGGGTCTCGGTACCGCATTGTTTCATGAAATGCGCACCAATGATGACGGCTCTGAAAACGTTGATTTCGTTCTGAATAAGGCCGCGTATCGCGAAGCCAAGATCCTGATTGCAGGCGACAATTTCGGCTGCGGATCCTCCCGCGAGCATGCGCCCTGGGCCCTGCTTGATTTTGGTGTCCGCTGTGTGATCTCAACGTCCTTTGCCGACATTTTCTACAACAACTGCTTCAAGAATGGAATTCTGCCGATCGAGGTCTCCGAAGATGAACTCGAAACACTGCTGCATGCGGCTGAGCGCGGCGCCAACTTCACCCTGACGATCGATCTGGAAAATCAGGAGATCAAGGGTCTGGAAAGCGGTGACATCGCCTTCAAAATCGACCATTTTCGCAAGCATTGCCTGATCAATGGTCTTGACGACATTGGTTTGACGCTGAACAAGTCCGCCCAGATCGACACATTTGAAGGTGAAATCAGCGAAAGCCGCCCTTGGGTTTAAGCTTCAGCTGATCAATTGAGTATTTCGGAAAACCCGGTGCCAGGCGCCGGGTTTTTCTTTGTACGAGCACGCATTAACAAATGGCTATTTGTAGTGTGCGCGCGGAACGCAGCCCAAGACTCCTATGAAAGAAGCATTCCGCGCACTGCTCAATTTAAACCTGTGCGCTGCTACCCAGCGTCCGGGCTCTCTAACCAATTCAAAAACACCGCAGTTGTTTCTTCAGGCATCTCTTGTTGCACCCAATGGCCGCAATCGAGGCTGACAACGTCAACATTCGGAACGAATTCTGTTAGATTTTCAGACTTCGGGATCAAATCATGATCACCATAAATCATGAGCGCAGGCTGTCGGATGATTGGGTCGGCATCAGCCAAGATGTGCCAGTTGCGATCAAGGTTCCTGTACCAGTTAATGCTGGCGGTGAACCCTGTTTCTTCGAAAGCGGAGACAAAAACGGCCAATTCGTTGTCACTCATCAAGGGCTCGCCAAGGGGAACTTTTGCTCTAGCGAGATTGATCATCATCATACCGGGTTCCGGCTGAGCAGCGGGAACGTTCTTGCGGAACATGTTACGAAGGAATTGGGATGTGTTTTCATTTAACACCGCGTCCGCAACGCCCGGCTGCCGATTGAAGTGAACGAAATAATGGTCGCTTCCAAGAAATTCTTCCATGAACTCGATCCACGGTTTTTCTGTGCGCGCTTGATAAGGCAAGGCCAGATTAATTACCCGTTTAACCCGTTCTGGATGCAATAAGGTTAGCCCCCAAACGACCATCGCGCCCCAGTCGTGGCCGACAAAGGTTGCATCTTGGTATCCGTAGTGATTGAGAAGCGCGGTGAGATCCTCCGTCAGATGTTTGATGTCATAGTCTGTGACTTCGCCCGGACGGGATGAGTTGCCATATCCTCGCTGGTTTGGAGCAATGACATGGTAGCCTGCGGCCGCAAGAGCCGGTATCTGATGGCGCCAGGAAAAGGCATGCTCTGGCCAGCCGTGGCAGAGAACAATCGGGTTGCCGGCATTTTCCTGCCCAGCTTCAAAGACTTCGAGTGTCACGCCGTTGACTGAAATAAGACTGGGTCTGGGGAAATTGGGTAGGGTGGACATTACATAGTCTCCTTGTTTGACATGCACTGCCGCTGCCTAAGACTATATGGTGCCAAAAATTGACACCTTTATACGGTAACCCCGCCTCATGAATGCTCGTCATCGACAAGACGCCATCGTGCGCTGCCTTCGCCGTAACGGGACTTCGACCGTCGCTGACCTAGCGGAAGAGGTAGGCGCATCCAGGCGTACAGTGCTGCGCGACATCGGCGCTTTGCGTGATGAGGGATTTGTCATTCAATCGGAACCCGGACGTGGGGGCGGCCTGTCGCTTGATCCGCAATCTGTTCAGACCACCGCGCGGCTCTCGGTTGCCGAAGTTTTTGCGCTTCTTATCAGCGTTGCGTCGATGCGGGCTGCTGGGAACTTACCCTTTTCGGGTCTTGCAGATGCTGGGCTTGCCAAAATCGAAAAAGCTCTGCCAGCGGATAAGATCCGCGACTTGCGCCGGTTTCTGGATTGTCTGTACGTCGGGCAGTTGTCACCGCAAGTAGATATATCAGATATGGGACAGATGGAGCCTGCGCTGCTGCCCGAATTCGAGACAGCATTTCTCCAACGGTTACACTTGCGCTTCCAATACCGTGACGCAAAAGGGGCGGTGACCAGCCGGAAAGTCGAACCGCAAGCTATGCTGATCTTGCCGCCGCTGTGGTACCTGGTGGCCTGGGATCCCGAGCGTAATGACTTCCGTCACTTTCGAATGGACCGGATCACCAGGCCGGAATATGTCGAAGACGCACCATTTCGGCGAAGGAAGGTGCCCTTCGACGATGGCGTCCGTCCCATTCGGCGTTTGCCGAGCTGATTTTCGGTTAAGCCATTGAATTCCTCAGTTCAAACAGGCTCTTCGTGAAATCCCTGACCAGCTTGGACCTTTGAATATCGGGCCGGAACAAGAGGAAAGAGCGGAAATTAACCGCAGGTGAAAAGGGGCGGATGACCAAGCCTCTTGCAACAAACCCATCCACAACAAGCGGATTGACGAGACCGATTGCATCGCCGGACAGCGCCAAGGCGCATGTTGTTGTTGAGGACGGCGTCTCAACCACATACTCAGGCGTTACACCGGCCTCTTCCAAAATGGCGTCAAACCTGTGACGCGCCCGGTCTTCAGGGGCGAGACCGATCATCGGTTGCCCGATGAGATCTTCAGGACCAAGGCTGTCCCGCTGTGCCAATGGGTGACTTGGGGGCATTGCAATAACGCCCGAAAATCCGCCGAAGTGGGTTGTGTCTACCCCGGAGCTATCGATTTCATCGGCGGCCAGGCCAATGTCAAAGTTTCCGTCGACGACCTGATTGCGTACTTGCGCCGAGGGCAGGATCTGAAGCGTTACCCTGACACGCGGATTTTTCTTTCTAAATGCCTGGACCGCCTTTGGCACCACTTCAGCGCCCAGAGCCGAAAGCGATGCGATCTTCAGGTGTCCGGAGCCGAAATCCCGGATCGCAGCCGCAGCAGTGCGCAACCGGTCCATGCCCTTAAAACTTTCGGAAACCTCTCGGAAAAACAGCTGACCTTCTGTTGTGGGAACCATGCGCCCCCGCACGCGGTCAAAAAGCGTGAACCCCAGAGATGCTTCCAGTTCGGCGATGCTTCGGCTGACGGCAGGCTGGGTGATCTGCATGAGTTCTGCCGCGCGGACCGTTGAGCCCGAGATCATCATCGTGTGAAATGCTTCCAGCTGCCGGAACTTCATAATCTATGCTTTCTAGATATAAGTTTTAGGCATAGAATTATGCCGAACTATTAATTGTTTGCCAGGTGGAATTTTGGTGTAGTCCGCAAAACTCTCAGAGGAAAACACATGCGTGACGCTACACATTGCACGATCCATCCCGCTGTTGATCTTACGGAATTCTCCAGCCTGACCGTCCCGACTTATCGCGCATCGACAATTGTGTTTGAAGATGCGGAGGCCTATGCAACCCGCGGAGAGCGGGACCTCGACAGTTATATGTACGGCTTATACGGGACGCCGACGACGAAGACGCTGGAAGCACAGATAACAAAGCTGGAAAATGGTGTGCGGTCTGTCATTGTGCCGTCCGGGCAAGCGGGAGCGACGATCGTTTTTCTCAGCGTGCTGCTGCCAGGGGATACAGTTCTGATCCCTGATAGCGTCTATCCGCCGGTCTTGGATTTCTGCGTCAATTATCTGCAACCCCGCGGTATCTGCCACAAAATCTACCAGCCTGATGGCACCGGGATTGAGGACCTGATCGACCCGTCAGTGAAACTGATCTGGACGGAAACGCCCGGGTCAACGACCATGGAATTTCAGGATTTGCGGGCGATAGCAGCGCTCGGCAAGAAACATGGGATCTTGACCGGGGCCGACAACACCTGGGCGACTCCCTTGCATTTGAAACCTTTAGACCTCGGCATCGACTTTTCCATGCAGGCCCTGTCGAAATATGCTGGCGGGCATTCCGATCTGCTGCTTGGGTCAATTTGTGTCAATGATTTGGAGTTGCGCAAAAAACTGCGCGATACCATGCGCATGCTGGGCATCGGTGTTAGCCCCGATGAAGTTGCACTGGTCTTGCGTGGGATTGAGACGATGGCCCTGCGGCTTGCCCATGTGGAACAGGTCGCGCGGAACCTGGCCGAAGAACTGGCGTCCCGCCCGGATGTTGGACTTGTTCTGCACCCCGCGCTGGCCGATTTCCCTCAGCACACACTTTGGAAACGCGACTTCTCCGGTGCGAGCGGGGTTTTCAATGTCGTTTTGACAGAAAGCCAGGAAGCCAATCTTGATGAAGGGCTGAACCAGCTGAAAGTCATCGCAATCGGAGCAAGTTGGGGCGGAACGCGTAGCCTAATCGCGCCGATGTCGGTCAAAAAAGGCCGAAAGTTCGCAAAACCGGAACACCAACGGACAATTCTGCGCATCAATGTCGGTCTGGAAGACCAAGAAGACTTGCGCAGCGATCTCAAGGCTCTGTTTGACATTCTCTCCAGCTCAGACAAGTCCAATTGAACTTGGCCAGCAATACAAAGGAAACGGCCAGATGAAGGCTTTGCTAATCATTGATATGCAAATGGAAATGCAACACCGGATCCAGGCTGGCGTGGATTGTGTAAACGCTGACGCTCCAGACCGGATAAACGCGCTTGCCTCGTTCCATCGTGGGCAAGGTTGGCCAGTCATTCACATCCGCCATAGCGATGACAATCCGCACTCTCCCTTTCATTGGGACGCAAAAGGTTGCCCACCCATGGCATGTGCTGAAGCCGCTGAGAATGAAGCTGTTTTCTTCAAACGTACGTCATCAGCATTCGCTTCGACAGGGTTGGCGGACTATCTGAACTCACAAGAAATCTCGGACTTGATTGTAGTAGGGGCGGTTGCGGGATTTTGTGTGAATTCAACCGTCCGGGCAGGATCCGATCTTGGATTCAAGATCACGGTTGTTGAAGACGCTGTAGTTGGATTTGGCTTACCTGAATCAGGTCAGTCCGCTCACATGATTTTTGACGCGACAATGGCACTTCTCAGATCTGACTTTGCAGAGATCACGATGACCGCCAAAATATTGAACGCTGGGAAGGTACAAAAGGAGATGTGAACTAAACCCAGCTGGCTCTATTTGAGAGATTTACTCAAATTACGTGACTGAATTGAGATGGCTGTTGCGACTTGCAACCAGCTCGCAATGAATTGGCAGCACTCAGATATTGTGCAGACACTCGGCCAGTATGCTTCACTTGTTATGTTAGGCTCATTGGATGATTTCGCCGCTCGAAATATGAAGGCCCGGTTTCGCTAACCGTACGGTTCTGCTCTTTACCGGAACAGATGCCAAATATGCCATGGCTCTTCCGGTTTGTTGCTGGAATCAATCTCTGTCGACGATCTGCACTCCGCGCTGGCGGATTTCCCTCAGCACGCACTTTGGAATTGCGATTGTTTCGGAGCGTGAGGGGTTTCGTTGGCGTTTTGACAGAAAGCCAGAGTGCCGAAAGTTCGAAAAACCGGAACACCAGCGGACAATTCTGCGCATCAATGTCGGCCTGGAGGATCAGGAAGACCTACGCAGCGATCTCAACACTCTGTTTGACATTCTCTCAAGATGAGGTGATTGCCCGGCCTTCGGGGGAGTTTCTCGTGTTTGTTGGCCATCGGGAACGGATTGGTCCGCGAATGCACTATTGGGTAAATCTATTCGGAGTGCCAAAATGTGGTGCAGCTGAGCCATGATTGGTACTGCATAAACAGATCCGCCCCTATTTCTTTAGGCTGTGGTACACTCCCCGCCGCGCGGCGCGGACAGCCTTGACAGGCAGGCGCAGCCAACGCCGCCAGTGCGGAAATTAAAAGGCGGGAAGATATTGCATACCATTGTATACTGAACTATGTAGTGGCCAGCAAGCTTGTCCCGGCTAGCCTTTTTCTCCGCGACCCGGCGTTCAAGCTACTCCCAACACCAGGACGCCAGAACCATCATGAGCTTGTATCAAGACTACCTGAAAGAGATCGCTACTCGAAAAGAGCAGGGGCTCCACCCCAAGCCAATCGAAGACGGCGCACTTGTCAGCGAGATCATTGCGCAGATCAAGGATCTCAACAACGAACACCGGCAAGACTCCCTGAAATTCTTCATCTATAACACCCTTCCGGGCACAACGAGTGCGGCGGGTGAAAAGGCGAAGTTTTTAAAAGAGATCATTCTGGGCGAGGCGACTGTCGCGGAAATCACTCCGGCATTTGCCTTTGAACTGCTGTCTCACATGAAGGGCGGTCCGTCCGTTGAGGTTCTGATTGATCTGGCTTTGGGAGAGGACCAGTCAACCGCAGAGCAGGCATCAGATGTTTTGAAGACACAGGTCTTCCTCTATGACGCCGATACGGATCGTCTGAAGGAAGCCTATGAAGCTGGCAATGCCATCGCCAAAGACATTCTGGAAAGTTACGCTAAGGCGGAGTTCTTCACCAAGCTTCCGAACGTCGACGAAGAGATCAAGGTCGTCACCTACATTGCTGGTGAAGGCGATATTTCCACCGATCTTCTGTCGCCGGGCAACCAGGCACACTCCCGTGCTGACCGTGAGCTGCACGGCAAGTGCATGATCTCCGAAAAGGCGCAGAAGGAAATCGAAGCGCTGAAGCTGCAGCACCCGGACAAACGCGTCATGCTGATTGCCGAAAAAGGCACCATGGGCGTTGGATCCTCCCGCATGTCTGGCGTCAACAACGTGGCTCTTTGGACCGGCAAACAGGCGAGCCCTTACGTTCCTTTCGTGAACATTGCCCCGGTTGTTGCTGGCACCAATGGCATTTCACCGATCTTCCTGACCACCGTCGGCGTGACAGGTGGTATTGGTGTCGACCTGAAAAACTGGGTCAAAAAAACGGACGCCGATGGCAACCCGATCCTGAACAATGACGGCAATCCGGTTCTGGAACAGAAGTACTCTGTCGAAACCGGCACCGTGTTGACGATCAATACCAAGACCAAAAAGCTCTTCAGCGAAGACGGCAATGAAGAACATGCTGATCTGGCATCTTCCTTCACACCGCAAAAAGTCGAGTTCATGAAGGCTGGTGGATCCTACGCTGTTGTCTTCGGCAAAAAGCTGCAGACATTGGCAGCCGAAACGCTTGGCATTGAAAAGCCGCAGGTCTTTGCTCCATCAAAAGAAGTCTCGCATGAAGGCCAGGGCCTGACCGCAGTTGAAAAGATCTTCAACAAGAACGCAGTCGGCACGACCCCGGGCAAGACCCTGCACGCAGGCTCCGATGTCCGTGTGAAGGTCAATATTGTTGGGTCGCAGGACACCACCGGCCTGATGACCTCTCAGGAACTGGAGGCAATGGCTGCGACAGTCATTTCCCCGATCGTGGATGGCGCTTACCAGTCTGGCTGTCACACAGCGTCTGTTTGGGACTTGAAAGCACAGGCCAATACGCCGCGCCTCATGAAGTTCATGCACAAGTTCGGTTTGATCACTGGCCGTGACCCGAAAGAGGTCTACCACCCGATGACGGACGTGATCCACAAGGTGCTCAACGACATCACCGTGGACGACTGGGACGTTATTATTGGCGGTGACAGCCACACCCGCATGTCCAAGGGCGTCGCCTTCGGTGCGGACTCAGGCACTGTTGCGCTGGCTCTGGCAACCGGTGAAGCCACCATGCCGATCCCCGAATCCGTGAAGGTGACCTTCAAGGGCAAGATGGCCGACTGGATGGACTTCCGGGATGTCGTGCATGCCACACAGGCGCAGATGCTCAAGCAGCATGGCGACAACGTCTTTCAAGGCCGCATCATCGAGGTTCACATCGGAACGCTGCTGGCCGACCAGGCCTTCACCTTTACCGACTGGACTGCCGAGATGAAGGCAAAGGCTTCCATCTGTATCTCCAACGATGAGACGTTGATCGGCTCCCTGGAACTGGCCAAAGGCCGCATTCAGGTGATGATCGACAAGGGTATGGACAACGACAAGAAAGTCCTTCAAGGCCTGATCGACAAAGCGGACAAACGCATTGCCGAAATCAAGTCGGGCGAGAAACCGGCTCTGACCCCGGACGCCAACGCCAAGTACTTTGCCGAAGTCGTTGTTGATCTTGATGAAATCATCGAGCCGATGATTGCCGACCCGGACGTCAACAATGCGGACGTTTCCAAGCGGTACACCCACGACACCATTCGCCCTGTGTCCTTCTACAACGGCGAGAAAAAAGTCGATCTCGGCTTTGTCGGCTCCTGCATGGTGCACAAGGGTGACATGAAGATCGTTGCCCAGATGCTGAAGAACCTTGAAAAAGCCAAAGGCAAGGTTGAGTTCAAGGCGCCGCTCGTTGTGGCAGCTCCGACCTACAACATCATCGATGAGTTGAAGGAAGAGGGCGACTGGGAAGTTCTGGAGAAATACTCCGGCTTTGAGTTCGACGACAATGCGCCGAAGACGACTGCCCGCACCGAGTACGAGAATATTCTCTATCTGGAGCGTCCAGGCTGTAACCTTTGCATGGGCAACCAGGAAAAGGCTGCCAAAGGCGACACCGTTCTGGCAACTTCCACACGTCTCTTCCAGGGCCGTGTTGTGGCAGACTCCGCGACCAAGAAAGGTGAGTCTCTGCTGGCTTCCACTCCGGTTGTAGTCTTGTCCGCCATTCTCGGCCGGACACCGGACCTGGAGGAGTACAAGGACGCTGTTGAGGGCATCGACCTGACCAAGTTCGCTCCGCCGCTGCAGAAGCCGCTGGACAGCCGGTCCGTACACTTCTAAGCGGACCTCCGGTTTTAACCAATGAAAAGGGCGCGGCTGTATTCAGCCGTGCCCTTTGTTTTTGCTTGTTCAGATTTTGTTGAGTTGTAGCGAACGCAGAAAGGTGGTCGTTTCAAAAACACCCCTGCTTAAAAAATTCAATCGACGTCGTCGTCATCGGCCATGTAGGCGTCCCAGAGATCCGGGCGGCGTTCGCGGGTAAGACGTTCGGCTTCCGCGAGGCGCCAATCATGAATCTTTTTGTGGTTGCCGGAGGTCAGCACCTCCGGAATGGTTTGACCCTCAAACTCTGCAGGCCGGGTGTAATGCGGATGTTCTAGAAGGCCGGTTTCAAAACTTTCAGTATCCGCACTTTCCATGTTTCCCATTACGCCGGGGATCAGGCGGATGACAGCGTCCAGCATTGTGATCGCGCCGATTTCGCCGCCGGAGAGGATGTAGTCACCAATAGAAATCTCTTCCAGCTGACGTGTATCAATCACCCGCTGATCGATGCCTTCAAACCGGCCGCAGACAATGATCGCACCTGGGCCTTCGGCCAGCTCATGGGCACGCTTTTGAGTGAAGGGTTTACCTCGCGGGCTCATCAAGATGCGCGGGCGGGGATCGTTTTCTGGTGCAGCTGCATCAATCGCTTTGGCCAGAATGTCGGCGCGCAACACCATGCCCGCGCCGCCACCGGCAGGCGTATCGTCCACGGAGCGGTGTTTGTCCGTTGCAAAATCCCGGATCTGGCTGGTCTCCAGGTTCCACAAGTCCTTATCCAATGCACGGCCGGAAAGGCTTTGACCAAGGGGGCCCGGAAACATGTCCGGGTAAAGCGTGAGAATGGTTGCCTTGAAGGCCATGAAAGCACCGTTTGTTGAACCGGCTGACCGGTTTGTGGTGTTTGGACGCGCTGGGCAGCTTTAACCGATCATTTACCAAATAACCCGGTATTTTGCAGTCATTTGCCGGTCTAACTAATATGAAAGCTCTGATTAATCGTCACCGTGGTAAGTGACAAGGAGATATCAGTCAGGTGGTCTGCCGTGTTCCGTTTCCCGAGATCCAAATACAAGTTTCCAGACTTGCTGCTGTTAAGGTCAGACCCGCATTTTCTTGATATGTCATTCAGTCGGGTTTTGCCGCTGGCTGTCCTGGTCGTATTCGGTGTTATGGTCGGGCTGGTTTTCGAAACAGGCGTAAGCCACCCCTACGACAAGATTCTCCACATCGGTTTTTTTGCTCTGTTGACGCTATCCATTCACGCGTTGTTTTGCTGCCGCTTGCGCATTTCCGCTTTGGTCGCAATGGGAATGGGCATTGCCGGGGAAATCGTTCAAGGGATGCTGCCGCATCACCAAATGTCCGTACCGGACATCATCGCCAATGCAATTGGGGTGTCTTTGGTCGTTGCACTGATTGCCCTGATCCGATCTGAAACCAGACAGGCTTTGGAAGATGAACCGGAAGACATAGATCTTGGGGAAATGGGTCTGAAGCCAGTGGCGACTCGTTATTTGTCCGGTGAGGCCCCGGACGAATCTGACGGCTTTTCGTCGGACAAATAGTCTTCAGGTAAGTCCACCGTTACGAACCCGGCTTCCAGATTGATTTCCGGAACGAAGTCCTTGGTAAAAGGAATGTAGAAGGTCTTGCCGCGCTTCGGCCGGATTTCCAGAAGATCACCTGCGCCAAAATCCTGGACAGCCACGATCTTGCCTATGGCTTCGCCGCCGGGATCCTGGACGGTCAGTCCATTCAGGTCTGAATAGTAAAACTCATCGTCTTCTGTGTCAGGCAGCTGATCCCTGTCGATGTAGAGTTCGACGCCGTTCAGTTCTTCCGCCCGGTTGCGGTCAGTCACTTCCTTAAATTTGGTGACAACGACCGTCTTTTGCACCCGCGCATTCTGTACCTCAAACGACTGTTTGCCGTCCTTGGTGGTCAAAACACCGTAGTCGGTGAAGGAAAGCGGGTCATCGCCAAAAGGCTTGACCCGCACTTCCCCGCGAACGCCATGCGCCGCGCCAATTTTGGCCATCAGCACCTTTTGTGTCTCATTTGAGCTCATTTCAAAAGGCCCTCAAACCATCAGCTGCGCGGTGCCGTCAATCTTACTCAGCTGCTGCTTCTTCTGCAGCGGCTGCTGCAGCTTCTTCTTCAGCTGCTTTTTTCTCGTCCAGGCGCTCTTGCGCTTTACGGCCAAGCTGCGCTTTTTTCGGGTTGTTGCGCGGCTCACGCTTCAGAAGGCCGGCAGCATCGAGGAAGCGGTGTACACGGTCGGTCGGCTTTGCACCGTTGTCGAGCCAGTACTGAACACGCTCAACGTTCAGCTGAACGCGGTCTTCGGAATCCTTCGGCAGCATCGGGTTGTAAGATCCAACCTTTTCGATGAAGCGGCCATCACGCGGTGCGCGGATGTCAGCGATCACGATGCGGTAATACGGGCGTTTCTTAGAACCGCCGCGCGCCAGGCGAATTTTCGTAGCCATTTTGTTTCTCCAGTTTGTTTCAGTTGCCGGCTTCAGCGGCAATGGCTTCATGGTGCCGGATCACTTCGCGAACGATGAAGTTCAGGAATTTCTCGGCAAAGTCAGGATCGAGATTGGCTTCGGCTGCCAGCGTGCGCAGCCGCTCGATCTGAATTTTCTCCCGCGCCGGATCAGCCGGCGGTAGGTCGTTGGTGGCTTTCAAAACACCCACTTTCTGGGTGCATTTGAAACGTTCAGCGAGCATGTGAATGAGCGCTGCGTCGATATTGTCGATCGATCCGCGTAGGGACTTCAGCTCTTCAAGAGCTGCGCTCTGGCCCAATTGGCTTTCCGCATGGCTCATCGTTTTTTACCTTTTCCCATGCCCGGAAGCCCCGGCATTTTCGAGCCGCCGAGCCCCGGCAGGCCAGGCATACCCGGCATCCCAGGGGCGCCCAGACCCGGCATCCCGCCCGGTAGGCCTTTCGGCAATTCCATGCCGTCGGGTAATTGGCCGGACTTGGCCATTTCTTCAAGCTGTTTCGGATCGACATCCGGCATTCCGCCGCCCATGCCGCCCATCAGCTTGCCGAGCATGCCTTTGCCCTTGCCCATCTTTTTCATCATGTCCGCCATCTGGCGGTGCATTTTCAAAAGCTTGTTGACCTCAGCCACCTGCACACCAGAGCCGGCAGCGATGCGCTTCTTGCGGCTGGCTTTCAAGAGGTCGGGCTTTTTGCGTTCGGTCGGTGTCATCGACTGGATGATCGCGACCTGGCGCTTGAACATCTTGTCATCGAGACCGGATGCCTCGATCTGCTTTTTCATTTTGCCAACGCCTGGCAACATGCCCATCATGCCGGACATTCCGCCCAGCTTTTCCATCTGCTTCAGCTGCTCGGCGAGATCATCCAGGTCAAAATGACCCTTCTGCATCTTCTTCGCCATCTTTGCGGCCTGTTCCGCATCAATGGCTTCAGCCGCTTTTTCAACGAGCGAAACAATGTCGCCCATGCCGAGAATGCGGTCGGCGATCCGCTTTGGATGGAAGTCTTCCAGTGCATCGGATTTTTCACCGGTACCGATCAGCTTGACCGGTTTGCCGGTCACCGCCTGCATGGAGAGTGCCGCACCGCCGCGTCCATCACCGTCCATACGGGTCAGCGCAATACCGGTTATGCCGACGCGTTCGTCAAAGCTTTTCGCCAGATTGACGGCGTCCTGACCGGTGAGGGAGTCTGCGACCAGAATGATTTCATGCGGATTGGCAGCGGATTTCACCTCTGCCATTTCCACCATCAACGGTTCGTCGATGTGGATACGGCCCGCAGTATCGAGCAGAACCACATCATACCCGCCGAGTTTGGCCGCGGACATGGCACGGTTGGCAATCTCGACCGGACCCTGGCCTTCGATGATCGGCAGCGTGTCGACCTCGTTCTGCTCACCCAGAACCTTCAGCTGTTCTTGCGCCGCCGGACGGCGGGTGTCGAGCGAGGCCATCAGCACCTTGCGCTTGTCGCGCTGGGTAAAGCGGCGGGCGATCTTGGCCGTGGTGGTCGTTTTACCGGAGCCTTGAAGACCGACCATCATGATCGCGACCGGTGCCGGTGCGTTCAGATCAATTGGTTGACCTTCCGTACCGAGCATTTCAACGAGCTGATCGTGAACAATCTTCACGACCATCTGGCCCGGCGTCACGGATTTGACGACTTCTGCGCCAACCGCACGGTGGCGGACTTTATCAGTGAAAGAACGCACGATCGGCAGGGCGACGTCGGCTTCAATCAGCGCGCGGCGGATCTCACGCATCGCTTCATTGACGTCGTTTTCCGACAAAGCACCACGGCCGGTAAGCTTGTCGAAAACGCCACTTAGTCGATCTGATAGGCTTTCAAACATCAAAAGTCCTCAAGGTCACACAATTCGGGAAATCTCCCGAACCATATGGGGAACCGGCGCCCAAATCCAACCGAATGCGGTAACGCAAAGCAGTTTTGCACCCGAGGGCGCATCGCGCTGTCGGATGGTAACCTCCGGGATCTCTTTACACCTTTGCGGGTCCCGGTCGGCGGATCGAATTGTCAGTCACTCATATGGAGTTCGCGGGTGTATGCCGGAAACCTCGGGAAGAGTCAAGGAAGGTCGGGGTTTCTGGCCGCAGTGTGCCTGTTAAAGATCGCTTTCCCGGCCTTGGGCCGGGAGCACGACATTTAAGCCCGGTTAAAGACCAGGACACGCCGGCCTTGAAACTAGGCCGCTTCACCAAACAGCTTCAACCGTTCTTTTCGGGATGCATCCATCCGGCGCCGGGCTTCGGCGATGATATCTTCCGGCGCCTCCTCTGGCGTGCCGCATGAAAATGGCGGGGCTGGGGCATACTCCATCGCCAATTGGACGGTTTTGGCTTCATCTTCGCCCAAGAGGTCGGCCAGGATCTCCAAGCCGAAATCAATGCCGGATGTGATGCCGCCGGCGGTGTAGATATTGCCGTCTTTCACCACGCGGTCCTTGATGGGAATAGCGCCCATCGCGGGTAAAAAGTCGACGGCATTCCAATGGCAAGTTGCCCGCTTTCCTCTCAAGAGGCCGGCCATGCCGAGTACCAATGATCCAGTGCATACCGAAGTGATGTACTTCGCGTTTGCCGCCTGCTTTCGGACAAACGCCAGCACCTCGTCATCCTGAAGCAAGGGATTGACCCCGCCGCCTCCCGGAACACACAGGACATCAAGTTTCGGACAGTCTGTCAGTGTCGTATCCGGCCGGATGTCCATGCCACTTGTTGTTTTGACCGGGTCGCGTGTTTTCCAGATCAGGTGGACTTTGGCGTCTGGAACACCGGCAAAAGCATCATTGGGACCCGCCACATCCAGCAATTGGACATTAGGAAAGATCAATAGGCCAAATGTAAGGTTCATTTCGGTCTCCTTGTTGACAAGGAAAGATTTAGCAGCCCACTGTTTGGCGATCTGGTCATTCACCCCAAGGTTATCGCCAAATGACACGCCGGATCGAATTTTTGGCTTATGATGCCGTACAAATACTGGACATTACGGGTCCTCTGCAGGTGTTCGCCTCCGCCAATGACCTTCTTCAGGTGCAAGGAAAACCCCCTGCTTACGACCCTGAAACGGTCGCCAAGCATTCAACAGTGAAAAGCTCCAGTGGCCTTGCTTTGCTCGCTAATCCGCTGCCTCAAGCCGGAACGGCCGTTGATACTGTGCTGGTCCCGGGTGGGTTCGGTATCGACAAGGTTTGCGAAGATAGCGAGCTCATAAGTTGGCTAACGTCCCGTGCTGCAACCGCGCGACGTGTGGCGTCCGTGTGCAGTGGAGCCTTTCTGCTGGCAACCGCCGGACTGCTCAACGGCAAGTATGCTGCGACCCATTGGCAGCGCTGCGCTGAATTCAAGGAACGGTTTCCGGACGTCCGGCTCAAGTCAGATCCGATCTATGTTCAGGACGGCAATCTCTGGACCTCTGCTGGTATCACCGCTGGGATTGATCTCGCGCTTGCTCTAGTTCAGGAAGATCTTGGCCGGGAGATTGCGCTCGGAGTTGCCCGCCAGCTGGTGGTGTTTTTAAAGCGGCCCGGAGGGCAGTCTCAGTTCAGCGCGGCGCTGGATCTTCAAAACGACAGTGGCCGTTTTGATCAACTGCACGGCTGGATGATGCAGAATCTTCAGCAACCCATCACCTTGAACGACATGGCCGAGCAAGCCGTTATGAGCCCGCGCACCTTGTCGCGGCATTACAAAAAGGAAACGGGCCGCAGCCCGATGCGAACCTTGGAAGAAATGCGCCTGGATCAGGTTCGGCACTTGCTGGAGCAGGGACGCCCGGTGGCTCAGGCAGCAACACGCAGCGGCTTTGGGACCGAGGAAACCCTGCGCCAGGCGTTCCATCGGCGGTTTGGCGTCAGTCCGCAGGCCTATCGGGAGCGGTTTTCAAGCTAACGCCAAACGTCGAGCTTTTCTGGTAGCGCTTTCTTTCCTCGCTTGAGTGTGGTCCTCTTGCGGCGTTCCAAAGACGCTGGCCAGAGAGCAAACACAATGCGCTTGTCCGAAAAACAAAGAGGCGTCCTGAAAGGCATGGTGTCCGCCCTGATTGTCGCAGTGGTGGTTCTTACCGCTGGAAGCCAATTTCTATTGGTCGAGAATTTAGGAGATACACAAGGGTCAATCCGGTTAACGGTCGCCGCAGTGGCACTGGTTCCTGTTGCTTTGGCCTTGATGGTTTCAATTGGCACCCTGGCGCGGCACCGGTTCTTCACACCGGAGGACATTGATGGCAGAGGTTTGACCCAAGGAACAGCTAAAGCGCACACTTTGCAAGCCGTCTTGCAAAACACCCTTGAACAATCGGTTCTGGCGTTCCTGACCTACTGCTGTTTTGCAGCCCTCGCACCGCTGTCCCTTTTGGGCGCTGTCCCCGCGGGTGCGCTGTTGTTTGTCGCCGGCAGGGTCTTTTTCTGGATAGGATATTCAAAAGGCGCGCCGGCCCGTGCCTTTGGCTTTGCGCTGACCTTTTATTCCACCAATCTGCTGTTGATTGCATGCGCCGTTTTTGCCGTGACCGCAATCTAAGTCGATAATTCCGGCCGACACGGATAGGGGACAAAGTGGAGAAGTTTCGAACTGCGACGATTTTTGATTGTGAATATCTGACGGCCGACGGCGCCATGAAACGGTATTGGGCGGGGCCAATCGATCCAGATCCTGTCGTGGCACAAATCGGTGCGGTCAATCTGTCCTTAGGTGGGGACTATCCGGTTGTTGGATCCAAGCGGATTTACATAGGTCCATTAGATCGAAACGGCAAAAAGCAGAAACTTGATCCCTATTTCACGGACCTCACGGGCATTTCACAAGAAGAGATGGATCAAAACGGTGTGGATCTGGCGGAGGCGCTCTGCCAATTCGATCACTTTTCCAATGGCGGTACGTTTTGGTCCTGGGGCAAGGATGAACTCAACCTTCTTGGGATCAGCTGCTTTGTGGCTGGGGTTGCACCGCCAATCCCCGCCCACCGTTTTGGCAACGCGAAATCTTTGATGGTGCGGGCGGGAATGTCTTCAGAAGACATTGAAATGACCACCAGCGGTCAGCTCGCCCAGCGTTTTGAAATTCCGCATGACAATCAGCGTCACCACGATGCCTTGGATGACGCTCTATCGATCACGCTCACGTTGCAGCATTTTCTGCGCGGCGGGCAATTGTCCCAATCTGATTTTCATTTTCCGAATCACACCTGAAAAATTCGATTTTGAAGTTTCAAGGCGGGACATCAGTTACCACCAATATCCTCATTATTTGCTCCAAATGTCCGAAAATCTACCAATCCGTTAACTTTTGTGAGGGCGAATTGGCGGTTTTCTGCGGACAAAAGGTTAACGCTTCGTTAAACTGGCACGAGTGTTGCGAAGTCTAAGCAAGGGCCGCGACAAGCGTGCCATTCTGAGACAGTGAGGCGTAAATACGTGCGAGTGAACCCTGTTACATCTGCTGGCCGTGCCAATGTGAGGCGCAAGCGTCCGTCTGTGGGAGAGACGGAAAGCGAACGCCAGTCCACGTTTGCTGCACATTTGCCAGTCCCGCTCGAACCTGTTCTTGAGCGGCAGCAGGAAGCTTTTACTGGCCGCTACCGCCCGAATTCGATTTTCCTAGCCCACCTGCTCGCTACACGCGATGGCGAGCCTCAGACAAGGTCCCGTAGGCAGACAGAACCTCTCATCGGGGTCAACACCTACCGGGCGACCGCTGCCCTTCCCCGCCAGCGGGGCGCCGGGCATGTTCTGAAGACCGAACGGTGAGCTGACTATAATTTCCAGAGTACCACTGGATACCTTGGCCTGGAGCATCAAGCTCCGGGCTTTTTTCTTGGCCACGTGAATGCGGGATTTGCTTTGAGTTTGTGACCGTTGGCAACAAAACCCGAAATACTGTGACGCGCAACACAGTTTCAAACCGGAGCATTTTTTAGTTTGATTCCGGATCCGGTGCCTTTCCGGACCTCCGAAAAGATTGGCCATGGACTGGCCCGCACCGGAGACCAGACTGATGCAAGTTCAACCGATTGCGGCCATACGGCCGATAAAAATTCAACCCAAACCGGTGGGAGAGGTCCCAGAGGTTTACGAGCGGGACGCGCGGCCGCACCCTGAATTTATCCCAACTGCCAACAACGACCCGCAGTCATCAGATGCCGAGCAGACTGATATGTCCCGTCATGGGGTTTCAGATTATACGGCGCACTTGCTGATCACTCATCATGCTGCGGTACAGACTGTCATGGATCGAACGGCACAAATGGCGCGATATGCTGCCAAGACCGGAGCCATACCGGTACAGCCGCAAATCTCCTTGTCTGTCTGAGTTTTCCTGCTCTAGCTCTCAATCCGAAGAAAACCGGCAAGACCTGTCTTCTGATGCTCGATGACATGGCAATGAAACGCCCAATCGCCGGGATTGTCGGCAACCAGAGCCACTTCCAGAGTTTCTTCTTCCAATAAGAGGGCCGTGTCGGTGACGAGTGGCGGCAGCTTGCGTTTGTTGGATCTAAGCAGTTGAAACGAGACCCCGTGCAAATGGATCGGATGGTCGTTCGGCGATTCATTGCGTAGGCGCAGGATATAGGATTTGCCGAGTTTCATTCGAGCCAGTGGATCCAGCGGTCCGGGCACATCACCGGGCCAAGCCTCCCGGTTGATGGACCAGAAGGTATAGCCGAGAGACCCACAACTGCTGGCTTGCGGCGCATCGCCCTCCGGTGACCAGCCAAAGACAAAATCAATCACCTCCGCATTGGCAAGATCAGGCATGGGAACCGGATTGACCGGCAGGGGTTTCAATTCGGTCAAGCTGCGCCGGGCACTTGGTCCGGTCGCCCTGAACCGCGCTAGGTTTTTGTCGCCATTCGGACGGCGCAGCAAAAGCGTTACCTCTTGCCCCTCGTCATCAGGTACACGCACCGCGATATCGGCGCGTTGGCCTGGTGATAAGAGAATGGTGTCGGCGGGCATCGAATGAGGTAGCGGATTGGAATCGAGCGCGATGACTTGCGCTTCTGCACCCTCGACACCAAAAGTGCCGACCCGGGTGACGTCGGTAATCGCCAAACGCAACCGCACAAGTCCTCCGGCCGGAACTTCATAGACCGGGTCTACTTCCCAGTTGACCGTCGAAACTGTTCCGTAAGTGCCGCCACGGGCGGCATTGCGCGCTTTAAACAGTTCGATGAACTGGCCATCGCCACCCAGGCGGAAATCCCGGATGTTCAGAGGCAAATCTAGATCGAAACCCGGGTCTTCGTCTTCTTCGACAATCAAGACCCCAGTCAGGCCGCGGGCCATTTGCTCCAAAGTATTGCAGTGTGGGTGATACCAGAAGGTGCCGGCATCGGGCGGAGTGAATTCATAGCGGTAGGATTGGCCCGCTTCGATTGGATGCTGAGTGAGATAAGGCACGCCATCCATGGCATTGGCGATCCTGAGACCGTGCCAATGAACCACGCTTGCCTCGTCCAAATGATTTTTGACATCGATGGCGGTTTTTTCTCCGCGCTTCATCCGCAAAACCGGCGGCGGACCATCGGGCAAAAAACTCATCATGTTCTGTGTAACGGTGCCTGGCAGGAAGCTGTGTTCATATGCCGACATGACCAACTCATGATCCGCTGCATTGGCTGCATGGGCTGCAAGGCCGCCAACGGCAAATGCGGATCCTGTTGCCGCTGATCCGATCAGCAGCTCGCGCCGAGACAATCCCACCATACTTTTTTGCTCCAAGATTTCTTAAGCGCGTCCGGGTGCACATTTGCACCTGAGTTCTGTTCTCTTCAAGACCAAATGTGCGGTTCCGAGACAGCCGACAAGGCGGCTGTCTATGCAAGCGATCACAATTTGGAGGAGGGCAAGGCGTTTAAGACCGAAACGCCTTTGGACGTTACCTTAAAACGCAGGTTCCCGGTTTTTGGAGATGTGGTCCTTTCCGCTAACCCCTTGGAAATAAGATCATCCACCACTTTGGCAGCTTCTGTGCGCGGCATTTCTGCACTTCTGGCGATACCTGTCGCGGTCCGCATCGTCAGGCCGCCGGTGGCCTGCAGAACTTTCTTCTGGTCATCGTTGAGGTCCGATACAATCGTGTTCAGTACTTCACCTTGTATATTTGCGTCGGGAGCAACTGGAGTTGCTTCTTCAGCAATCACCCGGCGCAGCTCTTCAACTTCTTCACTGCTGTCTTCGGCGATCTGTTCGGCTTCCCGCGTTTTCTCCTTCAGTTCATTCAGAACTTTTTCCGAGATGGAGCTGAGGAAGGCCCGCGAGGAAAAACCAGCGACAAGGCAAAAGCCGGCAAACACGAAGCCATCACGGAGATTGGCAAACCCGCCAGATGTATTGATCAGATTGGATTCGGCCATCGACAGGAACAACGGCACGGCCACGGCTGCAATGATCCCGACGACGATATAGCCGAAGCCTTTGTAGCGGATGTCGTTCCCTTCGTTTTCAAAGCCAGGAGACAAGAGCCAGGCTCCAAATCCCCCTAATCCGCCGCAGACAACCATAATTGAAACGATCAAGACGATGCCGGACATGCCATTCCCTCCCGTGCCGCTTCCATTTTTGCCCGGACAGTTCATCCGGGCAAAGTTGGTCCTTATGATTCATCTCAATCTAAAGATGAGTCAATCCAGGTGGTACAGGATAAGGTTGGGTTAGTATCCCGCCGCGTGGCCGTCCTTGCGTGGATCCGATCCAGCCGTCAACACGTGACGGGCCTTATCGATCATGATCGCCTGGCTGCCACCGATGGCTCCCGGAGCTGCGACTACGGAATGGCCCAGTTTTTTGAGGCCCTCGACGGTTGCGGGAGGCACAAGCCGTTCGGCCTGCAAGGCGTGGGTTTCTAAATCGAAGAACATGCGCGGGAAATCGATCGCCGCCTGCACATCCATGCCATAATCGATAATGTTGGTGAGAAGATGCGCATGACCGCAGGCTTGATAGTGACCACCCATGACGCCGAACGAGAGCCACGGCGCACCGTTTTTCAAGGCCATCGCCGGAATGATCGTGTGCATCGGCCGTTTGCCGCCATCGATTGAGTTGGCAAATCCGGCTTGTGCCTTAAAGGACCGTCCGCGGCAGTGCAGCAGGACACCGCTTTCCGGGGCCACGATACCGCTGCCAAAATCACTGAACAGGGAATTGATAAAGGACACCGCCAGCCCGTCCTTATCGACAACGCTGAGATAGACCGTATCGGTCTGTGGCGCGAGGCTGGCATCCGGCATGGTGTCCAGACGTTTGTCGACCGAGATCATCTGCGCCAGCTGGTCAATGTAATCTTCGCCGATCAGGCGGGTATGGCAGACGTTCATATACCCCGGATCGGTCACGAACTTGTCGCGCACAGCGTAAGCGATGCGGGCAGCTTCCATCTCCAGGTGGAATCGTTCGGCCCCGAAGGGATCAAGGTTTTCAAGACCGAAACGCTCCAGAATACCGAGTATGATGAGGGCGATCACGCCTTGCCCATTCGGCGGCAGTTCAGCAATCGTGTGGCCTTTGTAGTCGCGGACCACCGGTGAAACCGCCGTCGTGTGGCAGGCTGCCAGATCGTCGGTGGTCATTACGCCACCCTTGGCGGTGACAGCGGCAACGATATCTTCTGCAATCGGCCCGGAATAAATCGCATCCGCGCCTTCTGCTCCGATCGCTTCCAACGTTTCGGCAAGATGTGGAAACTTGAGGACTGCGCCGGTTTCAGGAGATGACCCGTTGATCAAATATCTGGCCGCAGACACAGGATCTTCATTGAGCTTGTCAATGTTATTCGCCCAGTCAGCCGCGACACGCGGTGCGACAGGAAAACCGTCCCGGGCATAATTAACTGCGCGTTTCAGCAGGGTTTTGAAGTCCTGCGTGCCATGCGCTTTCAGCAAGGTCTCCCAAGCTCTGACAGCGCCAGGGACGGTTACCGCATGCGGCGAGGTGTCCGTGATTTCAGAAACACCGAGTTCCGCGAGTTTTTCCGGTGTTGCGGCGCGGGGGGCTGCGCCCGACCCATTGAATCCTGTGAGCCGGCCGTCAGGTTCTGTCACGATGGCAAAACAATCGCCGCCAATCCCGGTCATATGCGGTTCAACAACACATTGGACGGCAACCGCTGCGATCGCCGCATCGACTGCATTGCCGCCGTCCTGCAGAACTTCTATCGCCGCGCTCGTCGCAAGGGGGTGCGAGGTTGCCACGGCAGCTTCTCGTGCAAATACCGGTGATCTGCCTGGCGCTTGAAAGTCTCGCTTCACTGAATTCCCCCCATGGCGGCCAATTGATTGTTTCCTCCTGGCCGCAAATGCTTGTTGAAGAAACACCCTATTCCTCTTACCGCCGCTCTGTTAGCAAGCGGGCAGTTCTGGCCAGCACATTAAGGAGAAGTGGCGAAATGCGCAAACTCACACTTTCAACCGCAGAGACCATCATTTCTGCCGCACAAGAAAAAGCGAAAGAGCTCAATCTCAAGCCGTTGACCGTTGTGGTTCTGGATGCCGGCGGCCATGCCATCGCACTGAAACGCCAGGATGGTTCTTCCATCATGCGTCCTCAAATCGCCACCGGCAAAGCCGTCGGTGCCTTGGCCGTTGGCACCGGCACTCGCTGGCTCAACGCCAATGCGGAAACGCGCCCGCACTTCGTCAACGCTTTGAACGGCGCGTCCGGTGGTGCGATCATTCCAGTTCCCGGTGGCGTTCTGGTGAAAAACGATGAAGGTGAAACACTCGGCGCGGTCGGTATCACCGGCGACACTTCAGAAAACGACGAAGCTTGCGCCGTTGCTGGCATTGAAGCTGTAAAACTGGTCGCCGACTGCGGCTAATCCGCTTTGAAAGAATGCGGCAGCCAGAAAGACTGCCGCATACGGCCGGTTTTTCATCCAGTTAGGATTTGTCGGTCAGCTTGTTGATGGTCTTTTGCATCTCTTCAAGCTGACGTTTCATCTCGTCCAGATCGCTGGTATCTGTCGTTTGAGCCTTTTTCGGTTCGCTGGTTGGCGGCGTTGAGCTGCTTTCGCCGCTCGGGAACGGCATGAACATCTTCATCGCCCGTTCGAACATTTCCGAATTGCGCTTGACCTGATCTTCGATCGCATCGAACGCGGTGGCGCCAAAAGCTTCGCTCATTTGAGAACGTAGTTTTTCCTGTTCCTTGGTCAGCGAGGTCATGGAGTATTCCAGGAAACTCGGCACCAGGCCTTGCATGCTGTCGCCATAAAACCCGATCAGCTGGCGCAAGAAGGAAACGGGAAGGAGGTTCTGGCCTTTGCTTTCCTGCTCAAAAATGATCTGTGTGAGAACGGACCGGGTGATGTCGTCGCCAGACTTGGCGTCATAGACGACGAAGTCTTCCTCCCCCTTCACCATCACCGCCAGATCTTCCAAGGTCACATAGGTGCTGGTGCCGGTATTATAGAGCCGCCGGTTGGCGTATTTCTTGATGATTGTCGGCTCATTGGTCTTGGCCATCAGATGTATCCGCCTTTCGTTCCGCAGCTGCCTATCTGCAGTGGCTGTTTATCATTTGACGACAAGACTTTGCAGACCTGTCATCTCCTCCAACTATGAGACTAAGCCAATCGTATTGCTTCGTGCCAGCCTTTTTATGTGCAGTGACGAAAGGATAATGCCGCAACAGCGAAAACAAGACCGTCATACGGATTATCGCGGTTGACACATTTGGCGGCGCAAGTTCTAGTCCCTTCATTGTCACGGTTCACGCGAATGCCGTGAAAGGTGTCACCCATCCTGGGCCCGACGGCCAGAAGTTTGGAGAGTAATATGAGCGCTTCCACCGACGTCGTTATTGTCAGTGCGACCCGCACACCGGTCGGTTCCTTCAACGGTTCCTTTGCAAATACGCCAGCTCATGAGCTCGGCGCCCACGTTATCAAAGCCGCTCTTGACCAGGCCAAGGTCGATGGCGCAGACGTCGACGAGGTCGTGTTTGGTCAGGTGTTGACCGCAGGCCAGGGCCAAAACCCCGCCCGTCAGGCAGCCATCAACGCCGGCATTCCCGATAGCGCTACCGCTTGGGGGCTCAATCAGGTGTGCGGTTCAGGTCTGCGTACCGTTGCTATCGCAGCGCAGCAGATTCAGACCGGTGATGCGTCCATTATGATCGCCGGTGGTCAGGAAAGCATGTCCTTGTCACCGCACTGCGCACCGATGCGCACCGGCTACAAAATGGGCGACTACAAAATGGTCGACACCATGATCAAGGACGGCCTTTGGGATGCCTTCAACGGCTACCACATGGGTCAGACTGCTGAAAATGTTGCCGAGAAATGGCAAATCACACGCGAACAGCAGGATGAATTTGCTGTTGCCTCTCAAAACAAGGCGGAAGCTGCGCAAAAAGCCGGCAAGTTCAAGGATGAAATCACACCGTTCACAGTGAAAACCCGCAAGGGCGACATTGTGGTCGAGGATGATGAATACATCCGCCATGGTGCCACGCTGGAGAGTATGGCCAAGCTGCGCCCTGCGTTCACCAAAGAGGGCAGCGTCACGGCAGCGAACGCTTCAGGCATTAACGACGGTGCCGCGGCCCTCGTTGTTATGAGTGCTGAAGAAGCCGAAAAGCGCGGGCTCAAGCCGTTGGCACGCATTGCTTCCTGGGCAACCGCTGGTGTTGACCCAACCATCATGGGCTCTGGTCCGATCCCAGCCTCTCAAAAGGCACTGGAAAAGGCCGGCTGGACAGCTGAAGAGCTGGACCTGGTGGAAGCCAACGAAGCCTTCGCGGCCCAAGCCTGCGCAGTCAACAAGGACATGGGTTGGAACCCGGACATCGTCAACGTCAACGGTGGTGCGATTGCGATTGGCCATCCGATCGGCGCGTCTGGCGCCCGCATATTGTGCACGCTCTTGCATGAAATGAACCGCCGCGACGCCAAAAAAGGTCTGGCCACGCTCTGCATCGGCGGCGGCATGGGCGTTGCCATGTGCCTGGAGCGCTAAGTCGAAGGCACTCGGGAATACTGCGGCCGGGCCTGAGGAGGATCGGCCGCAGCGGACATCAAAGTCCGGTTGGAACTTGAAGTACCCACAAAGAGCCCGAAGGGCCCGGAGTTGGAAGTCAGGAGGAATGTGGAATGAGCAAGGTCGCATTGGTAACTGGGGGCACCCGCGGAATTGGTGAAGCAATCTCCCGCGGTTTGAAGGACGCGGGTTATACCGTGGCGGCCACATACGCTGGCAACACTGAAAAAGCGGAAGCGTTTAAGGCTGAGACCGGCATTCACGTCTACAAATGGGATGTTTCCGATCCTGAAGCATGTGCGGCTGGCATTGCCCAAGTTGAAAGTGAACTCGGCCCGGTTGAAGTTCTGGTCAACAACGCCGGTATCACCCGCGACGGCATGTTCCACAAAATGGATTTCGATCAGTGGCGCGCCGTGATGTCTACCAACCTCGACTCCATGTTCACGATGACTCATCCAGTGATCAACGGCATGCGCAGCCGTGGCTCTGGCCGTATCATCAACATTTCTTCGATCAATGGCCAAAAGGGTCAGATGGGTCAGACCAACTATTCGGCCGCCAAGGCCGGTGTGATCGGTTTCACCAAAGCACTTGCCCAGGAAAATGCCTTCAAAGGTATTACCGTCAACTGCGTGTGCCCAGGCTACATCAACACCGACATGGTCGCTGCGATGCCGGAAAAAGTTCTGGAATCCATCGTTTCCGGTATCCCAGTCGGTCGTCTCGGCAAGCCGGAAGAAATCGCACAGACTGTTGTTTACCTGGCATCTGATGCCGCTGGTTTCATGACCGGTGCCGTCATGACCATAAATGGTGGTCAATACGTCGCCAACGGCTAAAGCCAAATAACAGGTGCTTCTTTTGGGAGCGCCACGACTGCTGTCTCGGAGAACCGGCCCGGCTCAAGTCGATTGACCGTTCTTCGAGACACAGCGTCTTGGGATTGTCCAAGCGCTTTCCCTTTCTAGTGATACTGAAAGCCGTTCGGTCGGCTGCTCAGTCTGGGCGCCCCGGAAACATTCTTGTTTCTTCCAGGTAAGGATTCTGGGCTCGGCAGGCCTCAAAATTACCTGGCATAATATCAGCGAAAATCAGCTCAGAAGTGACCGCGGAAGCTTGCGCCAAAAAGGCGCCGTCGGGTGCGGTGATGCAGGATTGGCCTTGATAGGCAAACCGGGCGTCTTTACCGGCGTGGTTGGCATAGGCGACAAAAACCTGGTTTTCAAAGGCGCGTACCGGAATGACATTCTGTGCAATGAAGGCGCCGCCGTCACTTTTTGGCAATGCCGTTGGCACGAGCACAGCTTCCGCGCCGCGGAGCGCTAGATCTCGGACCCTTTCGGGAAACTCCACATCAAAACAAACCAGAAGTCCAAATTTCAGGCCTTCGAATTCTAAAATTGGAGAAGGCTCGGTTCCGCGCGAAAACAGCGATTTTTCGTAATCGCCGTAAAGATGGATCTTGTCGTAGGTGGCGGATTGGCCCTTTGGCGTGAGAAACAGGGCTGAATTAAAAACCTGGTCGTCCCGTTTCAGCGCCAATCCTGCGACCAGTGCACTGTCCGTTTCTGCCGATAGCTGTTTCAGCCATTTTGCGTCCGCGCCATCAGCCTCATTTGCGTAATCAGCGATCGCCGAACCAGCGCCATAACCGGTGATCGCCAGCTCCGGGAGAACGGTGATCCGGCTGCCTTGGGCTGAAGTTTCCCGAACGGCTGTCTCGATGGCGGATTTCCGCTCCTCAATCGAAGTAACCGCGGCGTTCAACTGGGCAATGGCGATTTTCATACCTATTCCCCCTTGCTCCAGGCGCCGAGCAGTTTCGGTAGATCGCCAAAGCGGGCAACCAGACCAAAGACAACAACGGCAACCAGTATGAAGAACACCGAAACAGCGGCCATGGTTGGCGTATAGCCGTAGCGCAACGCATTGAAGACCTTGATTGGGATCGTCTCCAAAGTGAAGCCGACGGTCATGTAAGCCACTATGTATTCGTTCAGCGACAAGACGAAGGCAAAGGCAAATCCGGAGATCACATACGGCCGGATCAGCGGAAAGATCACTGTTTGCATGAGTGTCTTGTCGTCTGCGCCCATGGTCATGCCCGCTTCGATAATCTCCCGGTCGATGGTGGCAAAGCCGAGCGTGATGGTGACCAGCGGTAGGCTGACGAAGAATATCCCGTGGCTGATAACGACAGTCCAAGGCTGGCCGTAAAACCCGGTGGTTGCCCAGAAACTGAGGGCGCCGAGCGCGGTGATGACCGGCGGCAGGATGAAGGGTGAGAACCCGAGCATTTGAACAAACCGTGCCCAGGGCGCGACCCGGCGCCACAAAAACCAGGAGAGCGGCAATGCAATCGCAACGCTGATTGCGGAAGCCGCCGCGGCCACCATGACGGAATTCAGCAAGGCGGACCGCCAGGCCGGATCTGTCAAAACACTCAAATACCAGTCGGCGGACAGGCCTTGTGGCGGGAAGGCCAGTGTCTTTTTGGCGTTGAGCGCCACCCCGGCAATAACAATGACTGGAAGCGCCATGAAAAGTGCCATGGCGGCAAAGAACAGTTTTCCGGCTGATTTGCTCATAGCTCTCCCGCTCCTTTCCGGCCCGAAATCATCACGGACAAACCAACCAGAAGCAGGCTGGCGATTACCAGGAAGACGGCCATGGCTGCGGCGAACGGCATGTTGGACTGGTAAATTGCCTGATCGGTGACCAGGACCGACAGTGTCCAATGCTGCGGCCGTCCCAATATCTGCGGCAGCAAATAGGCGCCGAGCGCAAAAATGAAAACGATAATGAAAGTCGCCAGCAGGGTTTTGCGCATGACCGGCAGGACGACGTTCATGAATGAGCGTAGGGGCGAACAGCCGAGCGTGCGGGCCGCTTCCATCAAAGAGGGGTCCAGCCGCGAGAACGCGGGATAGAGTACCAGAACCGTGTAGGGAAAGGCCTGATAGATGAGACCTGTGAGGACAGCGCCAAAGCCGGGTGCCCAGGCCTCCGGTTTGTCCATCAGGCCGAGCCAGACAAAGAAATTGCTGATGCCGGCGGTGCGGCTCAACAGCGTCGACCAGGCAAACCCGATGATCACTTCTGAGAGGGAAAGAACCCCTAAAAGCGCGATCAGCCACATCACCTGATCGCGGCGGCGGAGCTTGGTCAGCAGATAAGTGAAGGGAACACCGATCAATAGGCAGAAGGCGGAGACGAGCGCTGCCAAACCGAGGGAAAAGGCGAGAACTTCGCCGAAAAACGGTGTCAGAAACCGGGCGTAATTGGCGAAGGTAAAGGCCGGCTCATAAAAGCCGCCTTGAACCCGCTTGAAGACGGAGATAGCGACCATTATGCCGAAGGGGACGACAAAGAACATCCCCAGCATGGCGGCAGGAAAAGCGATTGGTAGATAATCGCTGAGTTTTTGAGGGGGGCTGCGGCGCATCAGTGTGCCCCTTCAGGGCCAAAAACCACACACGCTTCTGGCGGCAGGGTCAGCGATACAGATGTCCCGACATGAAGGTCGCAATGGGATTTTGGCGGGGCCAACGCAATGACCCGGTCGCTGCCGGCATTCAGATGGATTTCTATGGTCGATCCCATTTCCCGGATGAAGACGATGTCGGCTTTGACAGGACCATCTTCACCCTCGGCCACGACGACATCTTCTGGCCGAACGGAAATCAATACCTGGCCACTATAAGGAATATCCAGCCCGGGGATAAGGCCGCCTGAAAAGGCTGCGCCGCCGTCTGCCTTTGTCACCTTGATCAAATTCGCCTGGCCCAGAAAGTCCGCAACAAACGGGCTGGCCGGTCTTTTGTAAGCCTCGATTGGGGACGCCATCTGCTCAACCTTGCCGTTGGACATAACGACGATCTGGTCGGACATGGACATGGCTTCACGCTGGTCGTGGGTGACGACGATGGTGGTGATGCCAAGGCGTTGCTGCAACTGCCTGAGTTCCACCTGCATGGCTTCGCGAAGTTTGGCGTCTAGCGCAGACAGGGGCTCGTCAAGCAGGAAAAGCTGCGGTGAGACCGCAAGGGCCCGGGCAATGGCCACCCGTTGGCGTTGGCCGCCGGAGAGCTGAGTGATCGTCCGGTTTTCGATGCCGGGCAACTGCACCATATCGAGCAACTCGCGTACCCGGGCTTCGCAGTCAGCGCGGTTTGCGCCGCGGATTCTTAAGGGATAGGCGATGTTTTCGCCTATGGTGAGATGTGGGAACAATGCCAGGGACTGGAACACCATGCCAAGATTGCGCTTGTGCGCTGGCGTGTCGTTGATCCGGTCACCCTGCAGGCGGATATCACCGGAGGTCGGGTCCTCCAGGCCTGCGATCATACGCAGGAGCGTTGTTTTTCCGCAGCCGGATGGACCGAGAAGACACACGAACGTGCCGTCGTCGACATTGAGCGAGATACCATCGACAGCGGTCACCGCGCCAAAGCGTTTGGTGATGTCGGCGAGTTGAAGACCGGACATATGTTCTTCCCGAAACGTTCAAAAACTCCGGACCGGAAACGTAATCGCCACCGGCCCGGATAGAGGGCTTAGCCGACGATCAGTTCCGTCCACTTCTGGTTCAACCAGTCGGACTTAGTGGAATAAAGATCATAGCGCGGGATGACCGGATCAATATCGGAGGAAACAGAGGCAAATTCTGCATCGGTCATGTCGAGCGTGTCCCGCTTCAAGGTCGGGGCGGTGCCGACTTTCAAGGACATCAGCTTCTGCATGGACGGCTGTGTCATGAAGTTGATGAACTCATGGGCTTCGTCGCTTTTCTTTGACGCACGCGACAGGGCCCAGCAGCCTGAATCCAGGATGCCGCCTTCTTTCGGGAAGGTGGAGCGGACCGGAAAGCCGTCGGCGGCGGCAAGACCGGTTACGTCGTGATAGTATTGGCCCATCGGGATTTCACCGGATTTGAGCGCCTGTTCAAACTGCGCCTCGTCCCGGTACCACAGACGGACGTTCGGCTTCAGTTCCGCCAGCTTGTCCATCACTTTCAGAATGCCCTCATCCGTGTCGAGGATCTCTGTGCCGCCGAAGAAGGTTTTGGCGGTGACTTCCAGAAGGAAGGAGTTGGAGACGAGCGCCAGAAGACCGAGTTTGTCGGCGTTTGACGGATCCCACATGAAGGCCCAGCTCTCCGGCGCTTTCGGATAACTTTCGGTGTTGGAAACCAGAGTGATGTACCAGGCCACCGCACCAACACCTGCGACCTTGCCGTCGTCATAGCGGTTGATGAACTGCGGCAGCACCTTGTCGGCATCGGCGATCTTGGCGAGATCCAAAGGCGCCCAAAGGTTTGTCGACTGGCCTTTCAGCATGGCGACCTGGGACATCATGGAAAGATCCGCCGGGGCGGCACCAGCACGGGCGGCTTGTTCCAGCTGGACCAGCCAAGCTTCGCCGGTCGGCTCTGCAATGGACTCAACGGCAATGCCGGTCGCCTTTGTGAACTCCGGAAAGATGTGCTTGTCAAAGCTGTCTTTGAAGTAGCCGCCATAAACGCCGACTTTCAAAGAGCGATCTGCGGCCTGCAAAATCGATGGCATGGCCAAGGTGGAGACGCCGGCAAGGCCAGTGGCCAAAACTGAGCGCCTTGAGAGTTTGAACTTCGTTGTGTCAGTCATTTTCAATTCCCCTCGTTGGTTGACCGTTTGCTGCGGTCAGGGACAAGGCGGACAGCCCGTTCTATGCGGGCTTGCCGGCCGTGTGAGCTTTAAATTCCGGTGGCCACGGATGGGCTGAACACCATCAGCGACAGAATTTCGAACAGCATCTGTGCGCCGGCATGTGCGGTGTTTGTGGTTGAGTCATATTGCGGCGCGACCTCCACAACATCGCCGCCGATAAGATTAACGCCTTTTAGTGCCCGTAGGATTTCCTGGGCTTCGCGTGTTGTCAGGCCGCCGATTTCCGGTGTGCCGGTGCCTGGCGCATAGGCTGGATCCAGGCTGTCGATGTCGAAGGAGAGATACACCGTACCGTCGCCGACCTTTTCACGGGCAAGTTCCGCGATTTTCTCGCAGCCGAGCTTGGAGATCTCTTCGGCGTGGATCACGCTCATGCCAGTGTCTTTGGAAAACTCCCAGAGATAGTCGGAAGAGCCCCGGATGCCGATCTGGATTGTGCGGTCTGGGTCCAGCACACCCTCCAGCACAGCCTGACGGAACGGGCCGCCATGATGGAAACGGCTGCCGTCGAAGGGGCCCGAGGTATCACAATGGGCATCGATATGGATCATACCCACTGGTTCATCGCGGCCGAGCGCTTTGAGGATCGGCAGCGAAATCGAATGATCGCCGCCAATTGAGAGCGGTACGACGCCAGCGGCCACGAGTTTTGTAATCGTCGCCTCTATGTCTTCATGGGATTTTACCAAGTCAAAGCGGCTGCGGAACGGCACGTCACCGATGTCTTCAGCGCGCAAGTCCGAACCCGGCATGCATTCCAGCACATGGTTGAACGGGCCGACCCGTTCGATGGCCCGGATCGCGCGCGGGCCAAAGCGGCAACCATTGCGGTTGGTGATGCCAAGATCCATAGGCGCCCCGATCAATGCGACATCGAGATCTGAGATATCCGGATCCGACCAATCAACGGCGCGAAAGGGAAGATCAAGAAAGGTCGGAATGCCGGCATAAGGCGCGACCCGTGTGCCGGACGGGTCAAAAAGCTTGTCCGCCACCGCCTTGAACGTCGGATCATAGATCGTGCTTTCGTTGTCGCCGCCGAATTTGGCGCGAATGGCCGCCAGCTTATCGTTATCCATATCACTCATCTTTCCACTGAACATCGGTAGCGAATGTTGATCCCGAAAGGGCTGCCAACCTCTCCGGGATCCGTTCGATTTCCTTGCGGTTGACATTGGCAAAGGCGAGCCGCAGATGCTGATCCTGGTCAGGTCCGAAATAACTGCCGGGCAGAGCCAGGAGGCCGCAGTCCTTTGCCAGCCGTTCGGCAACTTCCGTTGCCGCTATTCTCGAGAATGGATGCCGTACATAGGCAAAATAGGCGCCGATCTGATCGACCTGCCAGTCGGGCGCCTGCACCATTGCGGCTTGAAATGCTTCGGCCCGTCCGTTGATCTCTGCAGTAATGCCCTTGCGCCAATCACCAAGCGTTGTGATCGCGTTGGGAAGTGCGATCTGCGTGGCCCGCGCCGGGCAAATCTGGATGCAGTCCAGGACTTTGCCAATTTCTTCAAGGATCGGTGCGCCGGCGATCAATGCGCCAAGTCGATGTCCAGGAATGGCGAAGCTTTTTGAAAAGCTGTAGAGGCTGATCACTCTATCCCGCCAGCGTGGGTCGCTGAACAAACCATGCGGCGCATCGCTTTCTACGCGGAAGTCCCGGTAAGTTTCATCGACGATCAGCGTGATGTTCTTGTCATGTGCCAGATCCAGAAAGGCATTGATCACGCCCGGCGGATAGATCGCGCCTGTCGGGTTGTTCGGCGTCACCAGAACGATGGCTTTGACCTTGTCATCAATCAAGGCGGCCGCATGTTCAACGTCTGGAATGAAGCCGGCCTCGGCGGAAAGTGGCAATGGCCGGGCTTCGATGCCCAGCATGTCCAGTGTCATTTTGTGATTGAAATACCAGGGCGCAGGTAAAAGGACCGCATCTCCAGCAGCTGCCAAAGCCAAAACAGATACAAAGAAGGCCTGATTACAGCCGGCTGTGATCGCGACTTCGTCGAAGGCAATAGGGGCTTGGTAGACACTTGCGCATTCTGTTGCAAAAGCAGCGCGCAAAGCGCCATCCCCAAAGATGTTTCCGTATCGGGTTGCTTCGGCGGATTTTGCCGCGTTTGCAATGTGTTCCAAAAACTCGGCAGGGGGCGGGTCGCCGGGCACTGCTTGGGCAAGGTTCAGCGCTGGGCCGTGCTGACCTTGATAGGCGGATAGCCAGTTTGCGGCCTCCGGAATGGGCGGTGTCGCCGTATCAATCAGGTTTTGGTTCAGGCTGTAGGCCGTCACGCTTGCATCCACTTCAATGATCGCTCGCACACCGATTGTGCACGCGCAAAAAATGATCATAGAAACTTCGAAAGCTTGTAAAATAGGATAGTTTCAATCAATACATTGAAAAAATCAAATGTAAGGGAGGGTGCATGCGCCCGTCTGGAAGTGACCTCCGCCTGCTGCAGGTGTTTGATGCTGTTGTCCGTCATGGCGGCTTTTCGGCAGCTGAAGGCGAGCTCAATCTCAGCCAGTCGACGATTTCCAATCACATGGCCGCGCTGGAAGAGCGCTTGGGGGTTGTCTTGTGCCGGCGGGGGCGGGGAGGTTTTCAGCTCACAGAAGAGGGGCGGTCGGTTCATGAGGCCGCTACCCGCCTGAATGCCGCCTTGCACGACTTTTCCGCCGACGTCGGCTCTGTGCAGGGCAAGATCAGTGGTGAGTTGCGTATCGGCGTGTTGGATGCAATTTGCGATGATCCGCAGAACCGTTTGCCGGAAGCGCTTGGCGCTTTTCATGAACTTGCCGGCGATGCCAAGGTATTGCTTGCGCAGGAAGCGGCGCAAGATCTCCAGCAGAAGGTGCGGGACGGCACCTACCATTGTGGCATTGGTGTTGATCTGGCCCCGGTCGAGGGCCTTGACCAAGTGCTGCTGCATACGGAAATGCACAGTCTTTTTTGTGGCCGCGGCCACCCGTTTTTTCACATGCCGGTGGCGGATTTGGTGCGTGAAGAACTGCTGGCGTTGCCTTTTGTTAAACGTGGTTACTGGTGCACGGAAAAATCCCGGCAGAATGTTTTTCGAAATGTGGCTGCGACAGTCCTGCAGATCGAACCGCAGCTCTTGTTGATCCGTTCAGGTCATTATGTCGGGTATCTGCCGGATCATTATGCGGCGCGCTGGTGCGCCAATGGGGAATTGCGCCGATTTGAAGTGCCGGAATTCAGCTATTCAGCCCAGTTTTGTCTGTTTACCGCGCGTGACAACCGAAAATCCACCACGGTCGCCGCGATCACCCAGGCGGTCCGATCTGCCTGGGCCAAAAATGCAGACTGTGATCAGGATGATAAGTCTCAGAAAAAGAAGACGTATTTAGAAAGCGCCTGACCGGAATCTATCCTATTGCGTCTTGTCGTCGGTCGGAAAATGTCATCTACGTCTTGACAAATTGGAACGTTCCAGTTTTTATGGATCAAAATTTGGAACGTTCCAATTATTGTTTTGGAGGAATGCATGCGTTGGGGACTGATAGGCGCGAGCCGGATTGCGTCCAGTTATGTCATTGACGCCATCCGGGCGCAGGCGGGATCGGAAATCCAATCCGTTCTGAGCTCCGATGCGGCGCGTGGCCAAGCCTACGCGCAGGATCATCAGATCCCGGACAGCTATACTGATCTGGATGCCCTGCTCGCCGATGACAGCGTCGACGCGGTTTACATTTCAACCACAAATGAAAAACACCATCCGCAGGCCATGGCAGCGATTGCCGCCGGTAAACATGTCTTGTGCGAAAAACCGCTCGCGATGACCTTAGGCGAAGCTGTTGAGATGGTGCGCGCTGCGGCGGACAAAGACGTGACCTTTGCGACCAATCACCATCTTCGCAATGCCGGTTCCCACCTTGCCATTCGCGATCTGATTGCCTCAGGCCGGATCGGCAAGGTTTTGAGCGCCCGGGTGTTTCATGCAGTCAATCTGCCGGAGCATCTACGCGGTTGGCGGATCAATGATGCCTCTGCTGGCGGTGGCGTTATTCCGGATATCACGGTTCACGATGCTGATACTGTTCGGTTTCATCTGGCTGAAGACCCGGTCGATGTGGTTGCCAAGGCTGGCGTATCCGGCATGGGTGAGGGTGTTGAAGACAGTGTCATGTCGGTCTGGTCCATGCCATCTGGCGTGATGGTTCAGTCCCACGAGAGTTTTACCCATGGATACGCCGGAACCGGGATCGAATTCCACGGAACCGAAGGGTCGATCTTTGCACGCAATGTCATGACCCAGGAGCCTGTCGGCGAGATTCGGCTGGTCGATGCGTCAGGAGAAAGCCAAGTCCCTTACGAGACGCACAATCTTTATCACCGCGCGCTGGGCCTTTTTGCCGGAGCGGCTGCGGGTAAAGGTTTGCCGTCTGCCGATGGCGTCGATGGCGTGAAGTCTTTGGCGGTTGCGCTCGCCGTACGCGAGGCGGCCCGTTCGGGCCAGGCAACCCGCGTCGACTATGGAGGGCTTTGAGCCATGACCTCCAAGATCGTTTCCATGGAAGATGCTGCCGCCCGAATAAAGGATGGCGCGGTTGTCACCGTTTCTTCTTCCTCCGGCCTCGGATGCCCGGACAAGGTGCTGGAAGCCATTGGCGACCGGTTCGACAAAGATGGGCATCCGAGGAACCTGACCACGCTGCATCCGATCGCAGCGGGCGACATGTACGGCATCAAAGGCATCGACCACATCGCCAAGGATGGTCTGCTGTCGACCATCATCGCCGGATCCTATCCCTCCGGGCCGTCTTCAATGCCGATGCCAGATATTTGGAAGATGCTCGTTGAAAACCGTGTCGCGGCCTACAACGTCCCCTCCGGCATTTTGTTCGACATGCACCGCGATGTGGCCGCGCGCCGTCCGGGTGTGATGACCAAAGTAGGCTTGGAAACGTTTGTTGATCCGGTTCTCCAGGGCTGCGCCATGAACGAGGTTGCAGCTGAAAAACCGATTGTCTCCAGGATCGACCTTGGCGGAGAAACCTGGCTGCATTTCCCGAACATCATTCCGGATGTGGCCATTATCCGGGCAACCACGGCGGATGAACGCGGAAATCTTACTTACGAGCATGAAGGCGCCTATTTGGGCGGTCTGGAACAGGCGATTGCAGTTCGCAACCACCGCGGTCTGGTGATTGCCCAAGTCAAACGGATCACGGCTTCCGGTTCGCTTCGGCCGCACGATGTCCGGGTCCCGGGGCACCTGGTTGATCTGATCGTTGTTGATCCTGACCAGCGGCAGACCACGGAAACCGACTATGATCCGGCCATCTCAGGCGAAATCATGCGGCCGTGGGATAGTTTTTCGCTTGCCGACCACAGCGTTGAGAAAATTGTCGCGCGCCGCGCGGCCATGGAACTGAGTGCTGGCCAGACAGCCAATCTCGGCTTTGGTGTGTCGGCGATGGTGCCACGGGTCCTTCTGGAAGCCGGGCAGGAACAGGCCGTCACCTGGGCCATTGAGCAGGGTGCGACCGGTGGCATGCCGCTGACCGGTTTTGCCTTCGGTTGTGCATCCAACGCCGATGCCTATATGCCGTCGCCTCAGCAGTTTACCTATTTCCAGGGCGGAGGTTTTGACGTCTCGTTCCTGTCCTTCCTGGAGATTGATCTTGAAGGCAACGTCAACGTTTCCAAACTCGGCAAGAAACCCTATCTGACAGCAGGCTGCGGCGGGTTTGTCGACATTACAGCCAATGCCAAAAAGATCGTCTTTTCCGGCCTCTTTGAGGCGGGTGCTGGTCTTGAGCTGACCGATGAAGCCTTGCGGGTGAAGGCGCCTGGCAAGTTCACCAAGATGGTCGACAATGTCGAGCACGTGACGTTTTCCGGCCGCCGCGCACGGGAGCTCGGTCAGGAGGTGCTCTACGTTACCGAACGCTGTGTGATCAAACTGACCGAAACCGGCCTGATGGCAACGGAAATCATGCCGGGAGTTGATGCGCAGCGCGACATCGTTGATGCTTCCAAAGGCCGGGTTCGGCTGGCAAACACCTTGACCGAAATGCCGGTAGCGCTCCTTAAAAAAGAAGCCATGGAGTTGCAGCTGTGAGCGGACTTCATTTGATACGCCACGGCAGCATTGCCGAATTGCAGTTGGACAATCCCTCCAAGCTGAATGCCTTCACGGTAGAAATGCTGGAAGCGGTTGAACCGGCTTGTGCCGAAATCGAAAGGGATGCTGCCGTTCAGGCTGTTGTTGTGACAGCTGCAGACAGCAAGGCCTTTTGCGCCGGTGCGGACATCCTGGCTTGGTCGCAATTGGAGCCCTGGGAATTTGCACGCAATTGGGTTCGTTATGGCCATCGCATTTTTGATCGATTGGCACGGCTTTCAAAGCCGAGCATCGCTGCGCTGAACGGACATGCCTTTGGCGGCGGCCTGGAATTTGCGGCCACGGCGGACATTCGGGTGATGGCGCCACAGGCGACCCTCGCTCTCCCGGAAGCTGCTGTCGGGATCGTCCCCGGTTGGTCGGGTACGCAGCGGCTGATCCGCCTGATGGGGGAGCCTCTTGTCAAAGAGATGGCTTTGTTCGGCCGCAGGATCTCCGCTGATCGTGCTCATGCCGCTGGGTTTGTTGCAGAAATCTCCGACGATCCTAAACAAACGGCGTTTGAGATTGCCGAAGGGCTGACGGCAAAGTCGCCATGTTCGATCGAAGTTGCCAAATACATGATCCATGCGGCCGCTGGCGAAGACCGTGGCGCGATGATTGAAGCGCTGGGCGCGGGCATGATCGGCCCAACCGCCGATCGGGGTGAAGGCGTCACAGCCTTTCGCGAAAAACGCAAACCGAATTTTCCTGGAACGTGACCATGAGTGAATTGAACGTCGTTGCCATTTCAAATGCAAAGCTCCCAGACGACCCTTTTGTCGCTCGTCACCTGATCGACGGGGCGTGGAAAGACAGCGCTGAAGGCGAAACTTTCGAACGGGTATCTCCCTCCCATGGTACGGTGGTGACCCGGGCGGCAAAAGGAAACGGTGCAGATGTGGATGCGGCCATTTCCGCAGCGCGCAAGGCATATGATGCGGGAGCTTGGCGAGCCACCACCGGCAAGGACCGGGCAACTTTGTTGCTGAAAGTCGCAGATCTGATTGATCGCGAACGGGATCGGATTGCGTTGCTGGAGACCCTGGAGTCCGGCAAACCGATCAGCCAGGCCCGTGCCGAAATCGAAGGCGCTGCGGATATATGGCGTTTCGCGGCTTCATTGGCCCGAACCATCCACGGGGAAAGCCATAACACTCTGGGCAACGATTTTCTTGGGGTTGTTCTGAAAGAACCGGTTGGCGTGGTGTCGATCATCACCCCCTGGAACTTTCCATTCCTGATCGTTTCCCAGAAACTTCCCTTTGCGCTTGCTGCCGGCTGCACCGCCGTGATCAAGCCCTCCGAAATGACCCCGGCTACCACCGTCATTCTCGGCGAATTGCTGATCGAAGCTGGTTGTCCGGCCGGTGTGGTCAACATTGTGCTGGGATATGGCGATCCGGTCGGGATCGCTATGACCACCGACAAGCGGGTCGACATGGTGACCTTCACCGGGTCGACCGCGGTCGGCAAGGGGATCGTCAAGGCCGCGTCCGAAACATTGAAGAAGGTTTCGCTTGAGCTCGGCGGAAAAAATCCGCAGGTCCTCTTCCCGGATGCGGATCTGGATAGCGCGATCGATGCGATTGTGTTCGGCGTCTATTTCAACGCGGGCGAATGCTGCAATTCCGGCTCCAGAATAATTGTGCACGAGGATATTGCTGAAGAAGTTGTTTCGCGGACAGTTGCCTTGTCTCGGGACGTGCCCTTTGGCGATCCACTGGACCCATCGACCAAAGTCGGGGCGATCATAACGCCGGACCATCAAAAGAAAATCGACACCTATGTGCAGCAGGCCGCAAATCATGGTGCAGACATCCGGCTCGGCGGCGCGGCCCTGGATGTTCCTGGGTTGAAAGGCCAATTTTACCAGCCAACGGTGATTTCCAACGTGACGGGAGAGATGCCGATTGCCCGCGACGAGGTGTTCGGGCCGGTGCTTTCAGTCCTGACCTTCAAGACGTTGGATGAAGCTATCGCACTCGTAAACGATGCAGACTATGGCCTCTCCGCCGGGGTTTGGAGCGAAAACGTCCACACCTGTTTGGAGTTTGCGCGCCGGGCGCAGGCCGGCACGGTTTGGACGAACACCTGGATGGATGGTTTTGCCGAACTGCCTTTCGGCGGCTTGAAAGAGAGCGGCCAAGGCCGGGAGCTTGGAAAATACGGTCTGGACGAGTTCTTGGAAGCCAAAACCGTGACCATGCGGATCGGCAAAACCCGATCGCCTTGGGTGGCGTGATGCCTGGCTTAGTCCGAAATAGAGAACTGTCCTTCGGGTTTCAGGAGAATCTGCATCTCGGACATCGGGGCGCCGGAAATCCTGGCCAGAAGAACCTTGGCCATGGCTCTTCCCGTGGCGCGCAAGTCTTCACGAATGGTCTCGATCCGCGGGCGGAAGTGCTTGGAAATCGGCGACGCCCATTTGGCGACAACGTCAATGTCCGTGCCCGGCGTCAATCCCATGTCGTGCAGATAGGCGAGCGTCACCAGAGTGTTGACTTCACCAACACACACATAGCCGTCCGGCGGATTGGGGCCGGTGTGAAGCTCTCGAAGTTTCGCTGCAATTTCATCCGGATCGCTGTCCAGGTCGACATCGCCCGGAATGGTCAACTCGATCCCATGCGCAATTGCAGCCTGGCGGGCGCCAAAACGCAGGTGTTGACCGAATGTGTACCGTTCATTCGGCATGATAATGCAGACATGCCGCCGGCCCTTTTGGGTGAGGCGCTCGATAGCCATGTGAACGAACATCTCGTTGTCGAAGTCGACAAAGGGATGCGGCGTGGTGAAGTCCGTCCGTCCGTGGGTCGCAAACGGAAAGTCGTGTTCGAGCAGGTAACGAACGCGCTCATCGAAACATTCGGTCCGGGTGAAGACGATGGCATCGGCGAGCGAGTGTTTGCGGATGTGCCGGATCTGTTCAAGCCGGTCGTCGTTCAGGCTGTCGGCGGTGATGTTGATGGCATATCCGGTTCCCGAAAGCCCTTCACTCATGCCGGTGAGAAACTCGGACGTGAAGCTGAGAAACTCATGTTTCGGGTTGAGCAGAAGGCTGATCACCTTGGTCTGACCAGTGCGCAACCTTTGGGCAGCCCGGTTGGGAACATAGCCTTGTTTACGGGCAACATCCGCAACGCGCTTGCGCGTGCCTTCCGCGATCTGCGGATCGTTGGCCAGAGCACGCGACACTGTTGTAACCGCAAAGCCGGCCTCAGCGGCCACGGTCCGCAAAGTCGGGCGCCCCGGTCTATCGATCGCGTTGTCTTCTGGTGTGTCCAAAGTCTTTCGAGACATGCCCGTCTGTTTCAGTTGCTGCCTTGTAATCCAAATTCCGGTTTTAGTCTAATCAGTACTTTTGTAACGTTACAACAAAAAAGTGTGCTGCAGCGCAACAGGCGAGAGACTTTGAAAAAACGCATAAAAACAAAGAGAAAGATAGATCGAAGATTTTCACAAAAAATATTGACATCACCAAGGTTTGTAACGTTACAATAGAGGCTGTCTAATTATCGGGAGGCCCGCTTCGGGCGCCCGAGGCGCCAATAGGCACTAAACGGGAGGAATATCGATGTCATTGAAGTCTTTGAAGCTGGGCGTCGCAGCCCTGGCGATGAGCACAAGCCTGGCGGCTGCCAGCGAGGTGGAGGTCTTGCACTGGTGGACGTCCGGTGGCGAGGCGGCAGCGCTGAACGTGCTGAAGCAAGACCTTGAGGGTCAAGGCATTGGCTGGCAAGACATGCCGGTGGCTGGAGGCGGCGGTACCCAAGCCATGACTGTGCTGCGTGCCCGTGTTACCTCAGGTAACCCGCCGACCGCGGTGCAGATGCTTGGGTTCGACATTCTCGACTGGGCGAAAGAGGGCGCTCTGGCGGATTTGAACATTCAGGCTGGCCTGGAAGGCTGGGACGATGTGGTGCCGGAAGCTCTGCAGGCATTTGCAAAACATGACGGCAAATGGGTCTCTGCACCGGTGAATGTGCACTCCACCAACTGGGTGTGGGCCAACAAGGCAGTTCTGGACGAACTCGGTATTGCCGTGCCGACAACCTGGGACGAGTTCGTGGCTGCACTGGAAAAAGTGAAGGCTGCAGGCAAAACACCGATCGCCCATGGTGGTCAGGCCTGGCAGGACGCCACTGTTTTTGACGCCGTTGCCATGTCAACCGGCGGGCCGGACTTCTATAAGGCTGCTTTCATCGATCTTGATGAAGACGCGCTTGGCTCCGACACGATGAAAGAAGCCTTCGATCGTATGGCTGTCATCCGCTCCCATGTGGACGACAATTTCTCCGGCCGTGACTGGAACCTGGCAACGGCTATGGTCATCAACGGCGATGCTGCTTTCCAGATGATGGGTGACTGGGCGAAGGGTGAATTCCTGAATGCCGACAAGGTTCCGGATCAGGACTTCCTGTGCTTCCGTTTCCCAGGCACACAGGACCAGGTGACCTTCAACGCCGACCAGTTCGCAATGTTCTCGCAGGGCTCTGAAGTTGGCAAAGAACAGGCCGCGCTGGCGACCGCGATTCTTTCACCAACCTTCCAGTCCGCGTTCAACGTGGTCAAAGGTTCTGTGCCGGCACGTACGGATGTGTCCGACGAAGCATTTGATGCGTGTGGCAAGAAGGGCATGGCTGATCTGAAGAAGGCTGCAGGAAGTGGCAACCTCTATGGCTCCATGGCTCATGGTCATGCCAATCCGGCATCGGTCAAGAACGCCATGTATGACGTCATCACCGCACACTTCAACGGCGAATACGACAGCGCAACTGCTGTCGATGAGCTGGTGACGGCTGTTCAGATCAACAAGTAATCCACTAAGGGGGCGGCGGTTTGCTGCCGCTCCCTCAACTCCTGGCGACAGAATATGTCTATCTCTGAAACGGCGAGCCCGCGCGGTTCTGTTGTTGACAGATTGCGTGATGCCTTGCCCAAACTCGTGTTGAGTCCGACGGTCGCCATTGTTGCGATCTTCGTCTACGGCTTTATCTTCTTCACGCTGTATCTGTCCTTTACCGACAGCCGCATCCTGCCCTCCTTCGGATGGGTTGGCTGGCAGAACTTTGAAAACCTGTTCAAGATCCGCGCGTGGGACATTGCCGTTTCCAACTTGGTGGTCTTCGGCTTTCTCTACATAACCATCTGCTGCGCGCTTGGTTTGCTCCTGGCGATCCTTTTGGACCAGCGGATCCGAGCCGAAGGTTTTATCCGTACAATTTACCTCTATCCGATGGCGCTCAGCTTTATCGTCACCGGTATTGCCTGGAAGTGGTTTCTGGATCCGGGCATCGGCATTGAAGCGGTGGTTCGCGGCTGGGGCTGGGAAACCTTTACCTTCAACTGGATCAAAGACCGGGAGATGGCGATCTACACCATCGTCATTGCTGCGGTCTGGCAGACGTCCGGGTTCGTTATGGCGATGTTCCTAGCTGGCTTGCGCGGGATCGACAGCGAGATGATGAAGGCAGCGCAAATCGATGGCGCGTCCACCTTCGCTCTCTACCGCCGGATCGTCATTCCGCAGTTGCGCCCGGCCTTCATGTCCGCTTTTGTTGTGCTCGCACATATGGCGATTAAGTCTTACGACTTGGTCATCGCCCTGACCGGCGGCGGCCCTGGAACAGCCACCGAACTGCCTGCGACCTTCATGTACTCCTATACGTTCACCCGAAATCAGATGGGGATTGGTGCGGCATCGGCCGTGATCATGCTGATGACCATCGCTGCGATCATCGTGCCGTATCTGTGGTCTGAACTAAGGGAGAAAAAGTGATGGCGAGCGCGACCAAATCCTCTTCTCTTGGCGTGGGCCGCATTGTTCTTTATGCGCTGCTGGTTCTGTTCTGCCTGTATTACCTGCTGCCGCTCTATGTGATGGTGGTGAACTCGCTGAAACCACTGTCTGAAATCACTGCCGGTGGCATGATGGCGCTCCCCGGAGAATGGACCATTGCACCGTGGTCGAGCGCGTGGTCGAGTGCACAGGTGGGTGTCGAAGCAACGGGTCTGCGGCCCTACTTCCTCAATTCCATCATCATGGTCGTCCCGGCCGTCGCTCTGTCGACCTTGGTTGGGGCATTGAACGGGTATGTTCTGACCAAGTGGGCGTTTCGCGGGTCGACCGTTCTCTTTGGCCTGCTTCTCTTCGGCTGCTTCATCCCATTCCAGATGGTGCTGATCCCGATGGCGCGCATGCTGGGCCTGATGGGCCTGGCCGGATCCGTGCCCGGATTGATCTTTGTGCACTTCGTCTACGGTATCGGTTTCTCGACGCTTTACTTCCGCAACTACTATGCGGCCTTCCCGACGGAACTCGTCCGGGCTGCCCAGATCGACGGGGCCGGTTTTTTCCGGATCTTCTGGCGCATTCTGCTGCCATCCTCCGGCCCGATCGCCGTTGTCTGCATCATCTGGCAGTTCACCAACATCTGGAACGACTTCCTGTTCGGGGCATCCTTCTCGGATTTCGACAGTCAGCCGATGACGGTCGCACTCAATAACCTGGTGCAATCCTCCACTGGGGTGAAGGAATACAACGTTCACTTTGCGGGTGCGATCATGGCCGCCCTGCCAACGCTCTTCGTTTACATCGTCGCCGGCCGCTACTTCGTCCGCGGCCTGATGGCTGGCTCAGTAAAAGGATAATCCCATGGGCTTTCTCGACATCAAACAGGCGACCAAGTCCTATGGTGCCGTTCAGGTTCTGCAAGAGACCGACATCTCCATTGAAGAAGGCGAGTTCCTGGTGCTGGTCGGCCCGTCCGGCTGCGGCAAGTCCACGCTTCTCAACATGATCGCCGGCCTGGAAGATATCACCACCGGTGAGATTGCGATCCGCGACCGCAGCATGAATGGGGTCAAGCCAGCCGACCGGAACATCGCTATGGTGTTCCAGTCTTACGCGCTCTATCCAAACATGACGGTGAAGGGGAACATCTCCTTCGGCATGGAAATGCACGGCATTGAAAAGCCGGAGCGGGAAAAGCGTATCTCGCAAGTTGCCGACCTTCTGCAGATCAGCCATTTGCTCGACCGCAAACCTGGTCAATTGTCTGGCGGTCAGCGGCAGCGTGTTGCCATGGGCCGGGCCTTGGTCCGGGAGCCGGATGTGTTCTTGTTCGATGAACCGCTGTCGAACCTTGATGCCAAATTGCGCGTCGATATGCGGACGGAAATCAAAAAGCTGCACCAAAAGCTCGGCACAACGATTGTCTACGTGACCCATGACCAGATCGAGGCGCTGACGCTGTCGACGCGGATCGCGGTCATGTTCGGCGGGTATGTCCAGCAGCTCGGCACGCCCAAGGAGATCTATGATGATCCGGCGAACATGTTCGTCGCCGGGTTCATGGGATCCCCATCCATGAATCTGTTCCCGGCCAAGGTGGTGTCAGTCGACGGCAAACCAGCCGCGGAGATTGCGCTCGCCGACGGCACGACGGCAGCGCTTCCTTTTGCCAACGACACTTTGGCGTCAAGTATTGGCCGCGACATTGTGCTTGGTCTTCGCCCCGAGGCGATCACCGACAAGGATGGCGCCGACCGTAATTCTAAGGCCGTTCACCTGGTTGAAGCACCTGTCGAGGTCACCGAACCTGCCGGGTCTGACACGTTTGTTGTCACGCAGATCGGCGGCAAAGATGTCACCGGTCGTTTCCGGGCTGATGTCTCCGTTAGTGCGGGAGAAAGCTTCCCCTTTGCCTTTAACATGGACAAGGCGGTTGCGTTCGATCCGCAAACGGAAGACCGGATTCGATAACACCTTTGGAAAGCGCGGCAATGCGTCCGCGCTTTTCTTTTGACACAAAATTGGAACGTTCCATAAACTGAAGTTGAGCGAATTGGGCGGGTAGAAAATGTCTCCGGATGTGGTGATCATTGGCAGCGGTATGGGGGGAGCAAGCCTGGCGGCAGGCCTTGCGCCATCCGGTGCGCGGATCACGATTTTGGAGCGGGGCACTCAAATTCCGGATGATGCGCCGGCCCGTGATCCCTGGCGGATTTACACCAACAGCGCCTTCCGCTCCAAAGAGACCTGGCTGGATGGGACTGGCACGGAGTTTGAACCGGGAAACTACTACAACGTCGGTGGCAACTCGAAGCTCTACGGCGCTGTGCTGATCCGCTACCGGGAAGAAGATTTCAGCGAATTGGAACATGAAGACGGGATCTCCCCGGACTGGCCGATCAGCTATGAAGACCTCGCTCCCTGGTATGAAAAAGCCGAACACCTCTACAACGTCCGGGGTGATGTGACATCTGACGTCAGCGAACCGCAGCACGAGGGACCCTATCCATATCCTCCTGTGCCGGACGAACCAGCCATTCAGATTGCGCGGCAACGGCTGACCGAAGCAGGCGTAAAGCCCTTTACCTTACCGCTGGGTGTCGACATTGATAGGTGGCTAGCCGCAGGCAAGACCGGTTGGGATGGCTATCCGGACCAGCGCTGCGGCAAGATGGACGCCGAGACCTGTGGTCTCTCTGCGGCCATGCAACATGACAACGTCGACCTGATCACAGGCGCAGAAGTTACGTTGCTTCAGGCTGATCCCAAAACCCGGCGTATCACGTCCGTCACTTATCGAAAGGACGGTGAGGAACACCAGCTAAACCCAGCTGTTGTCGTTGTCTGTGCCGGGGCGGTCCAATCGGCGGTATTATTATTGCGGTCAGGTCTCGCCAACAGTTCGGACTATGTTGGCCGCTGTTTCATGAACCACAACGCAACCGCGATCATCGCCATTGATCCCCGGTTTCACAACGATTCCGTCTACCAAAAGACTTTTGGGATCAACGACTGGTATCTTTCAGACGGAGATGGCGGCAAACCGCTCGGCAACGTCCAGCTGCTTGGCCGGGTGACACCGGACATCTTGAAAATCCAGGTGCCGCAGCTGCCCAAATTCCTTGCCAAATGGATGTCGGATCATGCGCTGGATCTTTACCTGATTTCAGAAGACCTGCCGGATCCAGAGAGCCGGGTGGTATTGAAAGACAACCAGATCCAACTCCGCTGGCAGCGCTCGAACATGACAGCGCATCAAAAGCTGGTCGGCAAAACCAAACGCACGCTCCGCAAGGCTGGATTCCCGATAGTCCTATCCAGGCTCTTTGACGGCCGGGTGCCGTCGCATCAATGCGGCACGCTCCGCATGGGCAGCGACCCCAAGACCTCGGTGTTCGACCCGGATTGCCGGTCCTGGGACCACCCCAATCTTTATGTAAGCGATGCCGCGGCCCTACCGACATCGGCTGCGGTAAATCCTGCGCTGACTGTCGCAGCGCTTGCCCTTCGAACAGCAGATACAATTCGCAAGGAGTTGGCCCAATGAGCAAGATCGCCCTTGTCACGGGTGGCCAGAGAGGGATTGGGTTTGGCATTTCCCAAGCGCTGATTGCTGCTGGCTACAAGGTGGCTATTCTCGCCCAGCTTGACCCAATTGAGTCTGAGGTTGCTGAGGCCTTGAAAGTCTTGGGACATGACGCGGCGTATTATTGCCATGACCTTCAAAATATCGACGGCCACGCCGCAGCGCTGGACCGGATCGAACAGGATCTCGGCCCAATTACCACATTTGTGTCCAATGCGGGCGTTCCTGCAAAAATCCGTGGTGACATGCTCAATCTTCATCCCGACAGCTTCGACTTCGTCATGGGGGTCAACCTGCGTGGTGCGTTTTTCCTCGCCCAGGATGTCGCCCGGCGCTTGTTGTCCCGCCCAGAATGCACTGTTTACAGGTCGATGATCTTCATCACCTCGGTTAGTGCCGAAATGGTGTCTATAGAACGGGCTGAATACTGCATGTCGAAGGCGGGAGCGGCGATGATGGCAAAGCTGTTCACCGTGCGTCTGGCACCACACGGCATTGGCGTTTTCGAAATTCAGCCGGGCATCATTGAAACGCCGCTGACGGCTGGAGTGAAAGACCAATACACGAAGCGTATCGCGGATGGGCTTGTCCCGGCTGAACGCTGGGGCCAGCCCGGCGATATTGCGGACACCTTGGTTCCGCTGGCTGAGGGCAAGATGGCGTTTGCTACCGGCTCAACCCTTGCCGTCGACGGCGGCCTGTCGATTTCGCGTCTTTGAGAGACTGTTATGACCCAAGGCTATGATTTCATCATTATCGGTGGCGGCAGTGCCGGTTCAGTGGTTGCGGCCCGGTTGAGCGAGAACCTGGATATCCAGGTTTTGCTTTTGGAAGCCGGCGGCCGTGATTGGCATCCGTTTTACCATCTGCCTGCCGGCTTTGCGAAGATGACCAAGGGCATCGGCTCCTGGGGCTGGCATACAGTTCCGCAAAAGCACATGCAGGACCGGGTGTTCCGCTACACCCAAGCCAAGGTGATTGGCGGTGGGTCGGCGATCAATGCCCAGATCTATACCCGCGGTAATGCGCAGGATTATGATGAGTGGCGGCAGCTCGGCTGCGAGGGGTGGGGCTATGAAGATGTTCTGCCCTATTACAGAAAGGCCGAAGACAACGACACCTATGACAATAGATATCATGGCAAGGGCGGTCCGCTGGGTGTTTCCAAACCCTGCGCGCCATTGCCGATCTGTGAGGCCTATTTCGAAGCTGCTGCTGCGCTCGGCATTCCGAAAAACGAGGATGTCACCGGTGAGAAACAGGATGGCGTTGCCTTTTATCAGCTAACCCAGCGCAACGCGCGCCGCTCGTCAGCCGCCATGGCCTATTTGGCGCCCAACCGGTCCCGGCCAAACCTCCACGTCAGAACCGGAGCCAATGTCCGCAGGATCACCGTTGAAAACGGTAAGGCAAAGGGCGTTGAGCTGCTGAATGGCGAGCGCCTGAGAGCCGCATCAGAAGTCATTCTGTCGTCCGGATCGATTGGCTCACCGCGCCTTTTGCAACTCTCCGGGATCGGCCCGGGCGACGAGCTTCAAAAGCTTGGCATTGATGTGGTTTTGGACCAACCGAATGTCGGCGCCAACTTGCAGGACCATCTGGATCTTTATTGCATTTGTGAAGTCAGCGGACCACACACCTATGACCGCTTTGCCAAACCGCATTTGTCGGTGTTTGCTGGTTTGCAATACATCTTCACCCGCCGGGGTCCGGTCTCTTCCAGCCTCTTTGAAACAGGTGGCTTCTGGTATGCCGATCCGGACGCCCGGTCGCCGGACTTGCAGTTTCATTTAGGACTTGGCACCGGGATCGAATCCGGGGTTGCTGCGATGCCGGATGGTGGTGTGACGCTGAATTCCTGTTATCTGCGTCCGCGCTCACGTGGTTCCGTGCGCTTGCAAAGTGCCGACCCATCTGTAGCGCCGTTGATCGATCCGAACTACCTGCAAGACCCGCGCGATAAAGAAATGTCGATCCGCGGGTTGAAGCTGACCCAGGAAATCATGGCGCAAACGCCCTTGAAGCCTTTCATCAAAGCGCAGCGATTGCCCGGGCCGGAAGTTCAAACAGACGAAGACTACTTCCAGTTCATTTGCGAGCACTCCAAGACATCCCACCACCCAGCGGGCACCTGCCGGATGGGCGTGGATGAGGGCGCCGTTGTCGATCCGAGGCTCCGTTTCAACGGGATTGATGGGCTGCGCGTCGTTGATGCCTCCATCATGCCGAATGTCATCTCCTCAAACACCAATGCTGCAGCCATCATGATCGGCGAAAAAGCCTCCGACATGATCCGCGAAGACCACGGGACAAAATCATGATCCGCCACATAGTTTTGATCAAATTCGAACCAAGCGTCTCGGAAGGCACCATCAGCGCGCTCTTTGAAGAACTTCGTGAGATTGAAACGCACATTCCGGGCATTCTCGATATCAAATCCGGCCGTAGCGAAAGCCCGGAAAGAATTGAACGCGGCTATATGCATGGGTTTACGGTCGATTTTCAGGATTGGGCCGCGCTGGAGGCCTATCAGCAGCACCCAGCGCACAAGGCGCTTGGTGCCCAGTTGGTCGCCAACGCCATCGGTGGCCTCGACGGCATTCTGGTTCTCGATATTCCTGTAACCGATTAAGCGCTCTACGCTTTTCTGGAGTTGTTCATGTTGAAACTGCCTACCTACTCGAACACGCTTGAGGACTACAGCCTTTCCGGAAATGCGCTGACACCGCGTGCTCCGCGCACGCCCCTGACACGGACAGCCTTCGCTGCGGCCCATGTGGTGTCCGACCCACTTGCCGAGCGGGATCCCTGGGACGGTCGGCCAGCTGTTGATTGGGAAAATACACTTCGGTTTCGCCACTGGCTTTGGGACCAAGGGCTCGGTCTGGCCGAAGCCATGGACACCGCACAAAGGGGCATGGGGGTGGATTGGCTGACAGCCAAGGAACTCATTGAGCGGACCATGGCTGAGGCAAAAGCCCACCCATTGAAACCACGTGTCGCTTGTGGAGCTGGGACCGACCAGAAAGCTCTGTCCGACCTTAAAACCCCTGCAGACATTGTCAGCGCCTATTCAGAACAGATGGAGGCGATTGAGGCGGCCGGCGGTCAGGTAATCCTGATGGCATCGAAAGCTTTTCCGGCCATTGGCGCGGCGGCTGATGACTATGCTTGGATCTATGGCGAGCTGCTGGAGCAGGCGGCAGGCCCTGTCATCCTCCATTGGCTTGGCGACATGTTTGATCCGGCCCTGACAGGCTATTGGGGCTCGACCGATGTTGGCGAAGCGTCTGAGGCGGTGCTCACCATCATCAACGCCCATGAAACCAAGATTGACGGCATCAAGATTTCACTGCTCGACAAGGCCCATGAAGAACAGTTCCGGGCCCGGCTTCCGGAGAGTGTCCGGCTCTACACCGGTGATGATTTCAATTATGCGGATCTAATCGAAGGCGACGGAACCCGGTATTCCCACGCTCTTCTTGGAGCATTTGCGGCAATAGCGCCGGTTGCCAGCCAGGCACTGGAAGCACTGGCCGAAAATGATCTGGAAACCTACCACGATCTCTTTGCACCGACTGTGCCGCTTAGCCGGGAGATTTTTAAGGCGCCAACCCGCTTTTATAAGGCGGGGATTGCTTTCCTGGCCTGGCTCAATGATGCGCAAAGCCACTTCATCATGCCCGGTGGGTTTCAGTCGTCCCGCGAAATCGTGCATTACGCGAAAGTTTTCAGGCTTGCAGATCAGGCGCGATTGTTGTCAAAGCCAGACATTGCCGTTGAACGCATGACGTTGTTGTTGCGGTTGCACGGCCTGGGGTGAGCTGGATCGGGGAGAGAATGAAGAAGAGACCGACCATATTGGATGTGGCCAAGAAGGCTGGCGTGTCCAAGTCAACGGTATCACTCGTTCTCCAGAATTCTCCGTCGGTCAAAATAGCCACCCGGGAGACGGTCAACGAGGCGATCAAAGACCTCGGGTATGTCTACAACCGATCCGCTGCCGGACTGCGCGGGGCGGCTTCTGGCCTGATTGGCCTGATCATCAATGATCTGCGCAACCCGTTCTTCACCGAATTCGCCGCGAGCGCCCAGATGGAATTTGCCCGCAAAGGCTATGCCACGGTGATCGCGAACACCGATGAAGATCCGGAAATTCAGGCTCAAGTCATTGAATCCATGATCGAACACGGGGTTTCGGCCTTTGTCATTTCCCCGACCTATGGCGAGGATACCTCTGCCTTCGACCGGATCCAGCGCGCCAATATTCCAACGATGCAAGTGTTGCGTCAGACCGATAAAAGAACGGATCTCTTTCCCTTTGCGTCCCACAATTATGCCGCTGGTGGTGTTCTGGCGACAGAACACTTGATTGGTCTTGGGTGCCGGAAGATCGCATTTGTCGGTGGTTTGGAAAATCGCCCGATCACTTTGGAGCGGATGACCGGATATTCAGAGGTGATGGCAGCCCGGGGATTGCAGGTAACCGCGTTTCATGACCGCCCGTCGCGAGCTTTTGGGCGGGAGATCGCTCTACGCATCGCCGCCGAACATCCCGGCATTGATGGTGCGGTCTGTTTCAGCGATCTGGTCGCACTCGGCATGTTGTCTGGCTTTGCGGAGGCTGACATCCGGACTGGAGAGGACATCCGGATTGTCGGATTTGATGACATTGAAGAAAGTTGCTTGGCCTATCCGGGCTTGAGCTCCGTGCGCTGTGATACCGCGTCCTTCGGCAAAAAAGCTGCCGAGGCTATGCTTGCCTGGATCGTGGACGGCACACGCCCGCCCGATACCCAGCGCTATGATGTTGAACTGATCGCACGCCAATCCAGCACTGGTTTGAAGCGGCCGTGATCGGACCGTAAAAGAATTAAAATGGCTTCTTGCCGCATCCGGCATTGAGACGGTATCTGTCATGCAAACGGCAAGCCTTATACATTGCGGCAGGTTCTAACATCCTGGAAATCCGGCTGAAGATTTGATACCGGCTTGCAAGCAGGTCTCATGAGACCAGGAAACTGAGGCATACTCATAAAAATCTGAACAAATGGCCGGTGTTTCGGCTGCCGAGATGCTGGAAATGGATGACCATGATCGAGACACCCTATTACCTGATCGACAAAGCGGGTCTGCTCCGCAATCTGGAAAAAATCGCCTACGTCAGGGAGCGCTCGGGAGCCAAGGCACTGCTTGCGCTGAAATGCTTCGCCACATGGTGCGTCTTTGATTTCATGCGCGACTATATGGATGGCACGACGTCGTCATCGCTGAATGAGGTTCGTCTGGGGCACGAGCGCTTCGGCAAAGAGACACATGCCTATTCGGTCGCCTATGCCGACTACGAGATCGACGAAGTGATTTCCCACGCGGATAAGATCATTTTCAATTCGATCAGCCAGCTGGAGCGGTTTGCCGATAAAGCGTCGGGCATCGTTCGCGGCCTGCGCCTCAATCCGCAGACCTCCTCGTCCAGTTTCGATCTTGCCGATCCGGCCCGCCCGTTTTCGCGGCTTGGCGAATGGGACGTTGCGAAGGTTGAAAAGGTCATGGACCGGATCAGCGGCTTCATGATCCACAACAACTGCGAAAACGACGATTTTTCTCTGTTTGACCGCATGCTTGGCGAGATCGAAGAGAAATTCGGCACGCTGCTTGCGCGCGTGGAGTGGGTCAGCCTTGGTGGTGGTATCCATTTTACCGGCGAAAACTATCCGCTGGATCTTTTCGCCGACCGCCTCAAGGCTTTTTCCGAAAAATACGGTGTTCAGGTCTATCTGGAGCCGGGAGAGGCATCGATCACCAACTCGACCACGCTGGAAACCACAGTGCTCGACACGCTGTTCAATGGCAAGAACCTCGCCATTGTCGATGCATCCATCGAAGCGCACATGCTGGATCTGCTGATCTACAGGGAAAACGCGAAAGTGGCGCCGGATCAAGGAGATCATCCTTATATGATTTGCGGCAAATCCTGTCTTGCCGGCGACATTTTTGGCGAATTCAGATTTCCAAACGCACTGAAAGCCGGTGACCGTGTTTCCATTCAGGACGCAGCCGGATACACGATGGTCAAGAAGAACTGGTTCAACGGCGTGAAAATGCCTGCGATTGCCATGAAGGAATTGGATGGCACGGTCGTCCCGGTTCGCGAATTCACCTATCAGGATTATGAACAAAGTCTCTCTTGAGACCTGACACGCACACAGCTCACGTTCCAAGGAAGGTAGAGGAACACATGAAAAAGAATGTTCTCATCGTCGGCGCCGGCGGCGTTGCCCAGGTCGTGGCGCATAAATGCGCGCAGAACAACGATGTTTTGGGCGACATAAACATCGCATCGCGGACCAAATCCAAATGCGATGACATCATTGCCTCTGTGAATAAAAAGAATGCCTTGAAACAGCCGGGGGTGCTGGAAGGGCATGAGCTCAACGCGCTTGATATTGACGCGACGGCTGACCTGATCCGCAAGACGAAGTCTGAAATCGTCATCAACGTCGGAACGGCGTTCTTGAACATGTCCGTCTTGAGCGCCTGTTTGAAAACGGGTGTGGCCTATATCGACACAGCCATTCACGAAGAGCCGGGCAAGATTTGTGAGACACCGCCTTGGTACGGAAATTACGAGTGGAAGCGGGCAGACGAGTGCGAAAAAGCCGGTGTGACCGCCGTCCTCGGGGCCGGGTTCGATCCTGGCGTTGTCAATGCCTATGCCCGGCTTGCAAAAGACGATTATCTCGACAAGGTGACTGAGGTCGATATCGTCGACATCAATGCAGGCAGCCACCAGCAGTATTTCGCGACCAATTTTGATCCGGAAATCAATTTCCGCGAGTTCACCGGTACGGTGTATTCTTGGCAGAAAGGCGCGTGGCAGTCGAACAAGATGTTCGAAATTGGCAAAGAGTATGATTTGCCGGTTGTCGGTAAGCGCATGGCCTATCTTTGCGGCCACGATGAAGTGCATTCGCTGGCCAAAAACATGGATGGGGCCGATGTCCGTTTTTGGATGGGCTTTGGCGAGCATTACATCAACGTCTTCACCGTTTTGAAGAACATCGGCCTTTTGTCGGAACAGCCGGTCACCACGGCTGAAGGGCTCGAAGTCGTGCCGCTTAAAGTGGTCAAGGCCTGCCTGCCGGATCCGTCCTCACTGGCGCCGGAATACGAAGGCAAGACGTGTATCGGCGATTTTGTGAAGGGCATCAAAGACGGCAAGGACCACGAAGTCTTCATATATAACGTGGCCGATCATGCTGAAGCTTATGCAGAAGTCGGCAGCCAGGGCATTTCCTATACCGCAGGTGTGCCGCCGGTCGCCGCGGCCATGCTGATCGCAACGGGCGAGTGGGACGTGAAGAAGATGGTCAATGTGGAAGAGCTGCCGCCACACCCGTTCCTCGGCATTTTGAACCGGATCGGTTTGCCAACGCGGATCAAGGACGCAAACGGCGACCGCGCGATCGAGTTCTAAGTGCGGGCTTGAGATTAAACGAAAAAACCGGCGGTGCGGAGTGATCCGTACAGCCGGTTTTTCGGGCGAATAGCACATATTATATTGAGACTTTTGCCGTGATTCCGAACATGCGCGGCGCAATCATCCCTCCGATGTTGGCCACATTCTGCTGGGTCTCCAGGAAAGCAGAATGGGCTTATCAAACATGTCGGTCACGCAGTCATGAATCAGGAATTTGTCATCACTATAGGACACCGTGAGGACTTTGGAGATCGGCCATTAACGACCCAATCCGTTAACCCCGTGCTTGCCAGAGCGCCGTTTTGAATAGAAAAATTCACTGAGATTATCTATAAGTCATTGAAATTATTTATGATTTCGACATAGTTCGAACCTGAGCCCCTCAGATTAAGAAGCTGTTGTATGTGGGTATGGCATTATATAAGACAGCAAGACTTGCCTATCTCATGATAGATCAATTTCGGCATGTCCGACTTTGGACAACCCAGTTTGCAACCATCCGGGGTTTCAACATGCGGGTGCTGTGTGATGAAGAGCGCATCCGCGCTGAAGGGCAACAGCTTTAGCTCCGGCTGGGCTACCGATGGGGACACCCGGCACCAGGTTCGACCGGGTTCTCCCTCGCCGGTAACGGAACCATCGCCCGCAAGGACGGTGTGAAAATCTCTGCGTGCGAGATGTCACAGACACCTCACTCAAAACTACCATACACCGGCCTTTGCCGGCATCCCGCACACCTCTCATCACTCCAAGGCAAACACCCCGTGGACGGGGTGGGGCTGGACACCTTTCCTCCCCTTGTCATGGCGAGGTGGTTCTACGCGGCTTGGCCGAACCTCTCTCTCCCTTAGGGAAAGGGGCAACGGCGTCTTTTGCCGTTACGGCTCGCACCAGGCTTTCCCCCTCATCCGCCGCTTCGCGACACCTACTCCCCAAGGGAGAAGGACGTTCGACGTCATCCCGGCGGAGGCTGGGGTCTCGATCGAAAGGGCGGTTAGCGCGCAGCTAAACGACACCCTCCCCATCATCACTAACCGCCCACTCCCTCAGCGGCCCGATCCGCCGCGTCTCCTGCGTAATTGATTAAAATCTGGGTCGAATTCGCCTCAAAACCACACCGCTAGTTTATCGGACTGGCAAGACATCCCTGCTTTCATGGCCCATGGATGCACCAGAGGACCGGCTGCTATGGGCGCCGGCAGGAGAGGTGAAACATGTCCAGTGACGACAGGGCAGGACCAGCCGCACAAGTGGTGGTTTTTGCTTCGCAAAAGGGCGGATCGGGCAAGACCACGGTCTCGGCCCACATGGCGCTGGAAGCCGAACGGGCCGGCTACGGCCCGGTGGCGCTGATCGATACCGACCCGCAGGGCTCGATGGCCAAATGGTGGAATGCCCGGGCCAGCGCCACCCCGGCCTTTGCCCAGATTTCCGTACCCGATCTGGCCCGCGACATCGCGGTGCTGGAGGAGGCCGGCTACCGGCTGATCGTTATCGATACGCCGCCGGCGGTGACCTCGACCATCGCCGAAGTGATCACCCATGCTGATCTGGTGGTGATCCCGACCCGGCCCAGCCCGCACGATCTGCGGGCGGTGGGCCCGACGGTGGATATCGTCCAGATGCAAAGCAAGCCGCTGGTATTTGTTGTCAATTCGGCTACGGCCCGAGCCCGGATTACCGGCGAGACGGCGGTGGCCCTGTCCCAGCACGGCACCGTAGCGCCGGTCACCCTGCACCACCGGGTCGATTTCGCCGCCTCGATGATCGATGGCCGCACCGTGGGCGAGGTCAATCCCGATAGCCGTTCAGCGGTGGAGACCGCCCGGTTGTGGGCCTATTTCCAGGACCGGCTGATGCGGATGCAGGGCGACCGGCTGGACCTGATCGGCCGGCCGCCACGGCGCACCTTCGAGGATGATATTCTCAGCCCGGCCACGGCCGGAATGTCGTCCCATGCCGAGGATGAGGACGAGATCCCGCTGGAAGACCGGCCCGGCTATGCCCTGCCGGGCCTGGCGCCGCGCTTAGGCACCGGCGCCGGTGTTGCAGTCACCGAGCCCGGTCCGCCTGCCGAGGCGGTGAATTCCAACTGGGACGGGGTGGAGCGCCGGCGCGCCGATACGGGTCCGCCACGCGGCCAGCCCGATCGCCGCCGCTCCCATCAACCCTTCGGCCGCCGGCATCTTGCATAAGGAGACCGATACTATGAGCCGCTACGCCAGTCTTCATGCCGGGCTTCTGGCCCGCAAGGGCGAGGCCTCGCCCGCTCTGCCCTCGGCCTTTGCCGGTGCCAACTATGTCGATGCACCCGCGCCGGAACCACCGGGTCCGGGCGAACGCCGCGACGCCACCGGTGCCGACCTGCCGGCCCGGGCCGTCCTGCTGCGAAAAGCCCCCGCGATCGATGCGGCCAAAGTCCCCGCCCGTGAACCTGCACAAGCCACACCGGTTGCGGAGCCCCTACCAGCGGACGCCGCCGCCGGCGGCTGTTGCCAAGCCGCTGGGGTGATATGGCCCGCCGATCCCCATGCCGGCATCGACCGCCTGCACCGGGTCGAAGCGCGGCTGACGGCGGAGCAGAAGCGCCGGCTTCTGACCGTCGCCGTGCAGAGCGGGCACAGTCAGCAGCGCATCCTGTCCGATGCGCTCGACGCCTGGCTGGACGCGCTGTGCGCCGGAGACATGCAGGGATGCGCCTGTCTGAAAGCCCGCGTGCCAGCGTCACGGTGATAACATCCGTCAACTCGGATGAGGCCTTACGCAACCAACCCGCATGGCCGGCATGCAAATCCAGAACGCAAACGCGGCCTGCTCGCCACATTACGGGCACGATTAACCTTACGGGGACGCCTCCCGACCTAGCCGGTAAAGGGGAGGACCGGCTGTGGTGCGAGCCCATTCAATGCAAGGTTTCGACCTCTGTTTCGGGGGCGGCATTCTTGATATGCGGACTGAAGGCGAGCGAACGGCTGCTGCCGGGCGGGATCCGGGCCGGGCCGGGCTGCGCTGAACCATCGATAATGCTGCCCTGATCTGAACGGGTAGTACAGCTGGCCATCAGACAGCTCATACTTTTAAGTCCGATGTCTCACCGTCCTTCTCGCGGCAGGTATAGCCGTTTCATTATTCCAAAGTGAAGGCTGTATGTGATTTGATGGCGGTCTGATCAAAGAATTGCTTATTGGGGGATGTGTAACCTCAAACCTGCCTTGATCCACTAATCTGCACCCCTTTTTGTTTTAGGCGGGGGTGGGAGGGGTTAGTACCAGGCGTAGTTATCATCGGTCTATGCAGATCATCGCGCCGCGAAGTTTCGAGCAGGTTGGGTGGGTTATTGTTTTGAAGATCATTGGTAGTTTGGAGCAGGCGAATAAACAAATTTGGTTTGCTGCCTATTTGCTGCCTGATCACGCCGCATTGATTTTTCTAAATGAATAAGTCATTGAAATAATTGGTGACCCCGACAGGATTCGAACCTGTGACCCTCAGATTAGGAAGCAGGGCCAGTTTGTTGATCTGACTGGAGATTTTTGCAAAACGGATTCGTTTGCACTCAAACGATATCAATACGTTAGTTCAGCGTTTACAAACTACTTCGCCAAACAATTCTGCGAGGTTTAGATGCCTCTTCTAAAGCAGAATGATATTCTTTTCGCGCACAAGGCTTTGGGGCTTATGCCTGACCTTTCTGCTGCAACACGCCGGGTCGCCGCGGCAATCATCGATCATTTCAACAAGCGGACCGGCCAATGTGATCCCAGCATCGGGAGACTCATGAAGCTTCTGAAGATCAGCCGGGCTGCTGTGATTAGGGCAACGAATGAGCTTGATGGGTTAGGCTTGATCGAAAAGAAAAGCCATGGCGGCAAATCCCACCGTACAGCTTACTTGCCCAATTGGCCCCTTTTCAGAGCTTTTGTCGGCGACTGGGATGCGGGCATGAAGGCAGGATAGGGACCAACGTACAATCTCAAAATGGTCTCAGAAATGAGACCTTCAAAGTCTCAGTCTTGCGACTTTAGGGGTCTCAAAAATGAAACCCAAACCAATCGAAAGAACTATTCAAATAAACCCATCGAACACTGCCGAGTTGATAAGCCTGGGACAAGCAATCCCGACCTGAGCAGGACGAAAGACCCCAAGGGGCTTTTGAAAAACGAACAAAAGGAAACACAGCAATTCATATCACTACCACCTCAAGGAAGACAGTCACTCACACGTTCTGAAGTTGCCAGAGATAAGGCGCAACAAAGCTGGGAAGGAGACATCATGAAGCAGCGGGAACCACAAAGGGTGGCAATTGTAGAATGGCTGACGGCGGAACGGATGGACAAGGTCACAGACGCAGAGATTGATCAACCTGGTGGAGGCTTAACGTTTATTCTGGGTGAGATGAGCCAAGGTCTAAAGCGTTTTTAAGCCCGGGTCCTTCCAAGAGATATATGGGCTTGCGGGATCATTCGCCACCGCGGGACGTGAAGCCGTACGTTGTGGGAGCGGGTGTCAGTATCATTGTCAGGGTCATGTCCAAGTCATACGGCACACCGCAGTGATGCCGCCATCACCGAAAACTATGCGGGTCCTTTCGGGACAATGTTGTCCCAGGGGGACATTTGCGACGGCAGGACATGAGCATACGCGGTGCTTACCGAACACGTTATGATGTTCTTTATGTTTATGTTTTGACTGATGCTTGAGGTGGCCAACTACCTCCGCTGGATGACAAATTCGCTCGGTGAATAAACGACGAAAAAGGGCAGGGAGCGAACTGGCGGCTCCTGAAAAATCGCCCACCTAAGCCGGCATTCGTTTGGATAATTTCTTCAATAGCTCTGGGCCAGAAGCTGCCGCTTCACAGCTTTGCAACGAATGACTTCTCCAAAGTCATTTTGGGTCGTGGTGCAAGTTGGTAAAATGTTAGTTCTTGAATTTTTCTCTGCGCCTTTCAAGTTATCGCAGTAATTTTTCTTCGAAGGGAAACCGGGACAGCAGCTCAATGCCCGTTTCTGTCACCAGAACCTGTTGCTCGAGTTTGACGCCTTCACCGTCTCCTGCAGCGCCGATAAAGCTCTCAACACATATCGTCATGCCGGCGACGATCTCTCCATCATATCCAGCATCGGGAAAATCCCCCTTGTGATAAAGATAGGGGTATTCGCCCGTCATACCGCAGCCATGGGCCGAGAGGTAATAGCGGTTTTCGTAGTACTTTTCCGGGATATCCCAGGCACGCTCCGCATAGTCCCGAAAACTCATGCCCGCATGGAGAATGTCCATGTTGCTTTGGACCTGCTCGTACGCAACCTTGTAGAGCTCGCGTTGCGTCTCCGTCGGTTTTCCCGGACCAGAATGGAATGTGCGCGAGAAATCGGAATAGTAGCCGTGACAGCCCACCACATCTGTATCGAGCGCAATCAATTCGTTTTCACCAATGACATTGCTGGAGGTCTCCTGAAACCACGGGTTCGTCCGGGCGCCTGCGTTGAGAAGCCGTGTCTCGCAGTAATCCGCGTTTTGCGCGATCACCGATTGATGCAAGACGGACCACAGCTCGTTTTCCGTCATGCCGGGGCGGATTGCGTCCCGCAGCTTGGCAACGCCGATCTCGGTCGCCCGCAATGAAGCATTCACGCATTTCATCTCTTCGCTGGACTTGACCGAACGCGCCATTTCAACGGGTTGTTGGGCATCAACGATGTGCAGACCGCAATCTTTAAGCGCAATCGCGGTGCCCGCATTCAGCCGCTCCAGCCCGACGGTTGCCCCTTTCCCGACAAGCTCCGCGATCAGGTCTGCCATTTCTATGGCCCAGGCTCTTTCGCGGGCCTGAATGCCGGGACCGGCAGCGACGAAGCTGGCGGTCTTGGCGGGGCGCACGTCGTCAATCGTTTCCAAACCCTGCCCAAGATGCAGACATCCGGTAAACTCGAAAAGGATGGATCTCGTGGCGGTTAGCACGAGGTAGCGCGAGGGCGCATTGCGTTGACAAAACACCTGCATGTTCCGCGCGCCCGTGGCGTAGCGGATGTTGATGGGGTCCGAGAGGATGACGGCGTCGACACCAAAGTGAGCCATCTTTTCGCGCACGCGGCCAAGGCGATACAGTCTGACGGCTTTTAAGTCGATCCCTTCGCCTTCTGGTGCGCGATCCAGCAATGCAATTCCATCCAGATCGCTTCGCTCTGCATGCCAGTCAAAGTTCGCCATGTCGATTTGTCCTTTAGGTTTGAACCAAAACTAATTCGACAGGAACATGCGGTGAATATTGAAAATTCTCATGCATAGCTATAGCCAAAAGGAATGGATAGCCGTCGAAAATCGCTTCCGCCGCTCGACACGCTTGTGTTCTTTGAAACGGCGCTGCGCGCTGGCAGCTTCAGCGCTGCAGCGTCTGAGCTTTATGTGTCGCAAGCCGCGGTCAGCAAGCGCGTGAAGCAACTGGAGAACTGGCTGGGTGCGGATTTGTTTGAGCGCGGCGCGCGGAGCCTCAAACCAACGCAGGCCGGTGCGCAACTGGCCGATCCCGTGGCCATGGCGCTGGACTATCTTCAAGGCGCGCTCAATCAGGTCCGGTCGCCGGCGGCATCTTCCGTTCGTATCGCGGCCAATTCAGCCGTGTCAGTTTTTTTGCTGTTAGAGCGCCTGAGATCTTTTGCGCTCAGCTCCGCATCCTGTCCTGTCGAAACCGTCGTCACGGACGATCCGCGTGACTTGCTGTCCGCCAGCAATGACGTTGCCATTATCTACGCCGACAAGGTTCCCGAGGGTTGGGAAGGGCATCTGCTGATGCAGGAGGAACTGGCCCCTGTTGCCTCTCCCGACGAGGCCAAGCGCTTCGCCAACGCCCCCCATAACTCGAGTTTGCTGGACTATCACAGACATGCGCCCGATTGGATAAACTGGGACGTATGGCAACAGCGGGAACAGCAAGGCGCCTTTCACGGTCTGTCCAAAACACTGTGCCAAAGCTACAGCCATTCCATCGGTCTGGCGATAGAGGGCAAGGGCATTGCTTTGGCAAGCTGTTCACTCTTGCAAGCAGACCTGGCATCCGGGCGGCTTTTGATGCTGGTCGACAAGCCACTGAAAACCGGCAAGGGATATTTCTTGGTTTGGCAGGGAGCAAAAGCTATCCGGCCCGAAATTGACAACCTTACCAAACACCTCAGCCAAAGCTGATAGTGGCGCAATTGTTGCTGGTAGGCGTTGTTCTCCTGACCAGTCGTCCGTTTAATGTGCAACAAACGCCCGAAGAGGGCCCCAATAATCGATGCTGCGCTTTGCGCAAATGGCCGTTTTGAGGGCGTGGAGTTGGCACAAGCCGCAAAGATTTGAGCTGCGGAATTGCAGCGGTGAACGAATTCACCCGGAAACGTTGGCCAATCATAGCTCCTATAACTCGAGATCGCCCTCGAAATACGAACGGTCTCAAAAACCTATTTAAAGTCATAGATGTAAAAGAGACGATATTGTTCGCAGTGAGAGGGTTCGAAACTCCGCCTCCTTCATCCGGGACGACGAACCACCGAAACTTGAAGGTGTTCGAAGGAGCGCCAGTATGATTTCAGCTCTGCGTTTAGACGCTAGTTAGATGCTGCCTCTTCGGTATCCGTCTTCAGGTCTCCAGATAAGGCGAGCTGAATCAGGTTGGAAAACATGGTTATGCCGGGCATCAAAAGATCATCCGGAAAATCATAGTCCGGGTTGTGCAGGTCGGGCAGGGCTTCGCCTGCTCCCAAACCAAACATACCGCCTTCGAACCGATTGGTGATTTCCCCGAAGTCTTCCCCCCAGCGAAACGGCTTGTCGATCAGGATAAACTCTGACCCCGCTTGCACCGATGCTGCCTTGATCATATCGAATGCCAGCTGGCTGTTGGCGTTGGCAGCAAATTCCTCCCTGGTTTCAAAGTTAAAGTCCAGACCATAGTCATCAGCCAAAGTCCGTGCAAAGGCCGACAGGTCATCCCACATGCTTTCAACGACAGCACTTTGTGCGGCTCGCAAGGTGACATGCACTTCGCCATATCCCGGGCAAACACCTGACGCCTGAACACCCATTTCGGTGTAAACCGGGACGATGAGCGCATAGGCCGCCGGCGTGTCATACTTTGCCTGAATCTCCCGCGCCTTCAGGGTCAATTCAGCCATGGCAAAGGAAGGGCTGGCGCCGGTTTCCGGTTGCGCGCTGTGCGCTTCCTTGCCGGTAAACGTCAAAGCCATATATTTAACCGCAGAGGCAAACGTTCCTATCTTGCAAATCACCGAGCCCTTTGAAAATCCTGGCAAATTATGCAAGGCGAATGCAAAGTCGGGCTCGATCTGTTTGAAATTCTGATGCAGGCAGCAATTTCGTGCACCCGTTCCAGTTTCTTCGTCTGGTTGAAACAACAGAACGACGCGCCCCTTAAAAGGCCGCTCGGCGAGTGTCTGGGCAAGACCTGCCAAAATGGTCATATGTCCATCATGACCGCATTTGTGGCCGACCCCATCGTACAGAGAACGATAGTTAATGTCGGTGTTGACTTCATGGATCGGCAGGGCATCCAGCTCCGCACGTATCATGACCGTTTTTCCGGAAGCTGCACCATTGTAGACGGCTGCAAAACCGGCCGCATCCAACTCAACAAATTCATCTGGTGCAGCGTGTTCAGCCAGAAATGCACGCAAGTGCTTTGCCGTTTCAACCTCTTCGCGTGACACTTCGGGATGGGCATGCAGCCAATGGCGCAGTTGGACTAACTGGTTGAGATCTATCGCCAATGGTTAGGTTCCTTTTGAAACAAGGCGGGGAGGTTTTGTCTGTCGTCAGCGTCTCTTGGATGCTCATGACGTTCATTTACTACTGCTGTTCGAATGCGGCAGGCAACAGCGCCGCGGGCAATCTGGCCAAAAGACGCTTCGATGCGTATCCATGAACCGGTTCAGCCCAACACAATCCGGGGAAAGTAGAACGATACGACCCAGTTCGGGGCGTCGACAATTTCGGAGATCCTCAAGTCACCGCAGACGGAACAAAGCATGTAAGCGTCGTCAGCAGACATCGATGTAATTCGGGTCAGGTGCTCGATCATGCCGCTGACGCTGTCCCGTGCCGCACTGGCGAGGTCCGGACCGATGCCGGTTGTGACTTCGTAGCCGTGTTTGTCCAGATGATTGGTGACTGGACCGGGCACGGTGAAACGTGGAAATGGCGGTGCACCGCCCTTGAGAACCTCTAGTGAGACAACAACATCCATCGCACTTTCAATCGCCGTACCACAGACTTCCCCATCCCCTTGCGCAGCGTGCGTATCGCCTATGGAAAGCAATGCCCCAGGGACTTCAACCGGCAGATAAAGCGTTGCACCGGCTGATAGATCGCGAATGTCCATATTGCCGCCAACCCTGCGCGGCGGAATGACCGAATGAGTCCCGGGGTCTTGGGGTGCAACACCGATCGTACCAACAAACGGCTTCAAGGGCACTTGGGCCAGATCCGAATAAACGGCCGGTTGGAGCGCGCCGGTTTCATATTGCCACAGTTTCAGGGCGGGGTTCGGGAATTGATCTGCCAAGAGACCGAAACCTGGCAGGATCGCGGTCCAGCCAAATCCGCTGGGCACAAACGCCTCGATATGCACCACCAGGGCGTCGCCTGGATCTGCCCCCTCTACAAATACCGGTCCTGTAACCGGATTGGCACATTCCGGACGCAGTGTCGCGATGTCGTCGAGCGTGCTTTTGTCGGTAAAGTGTCCGCCGGCAGCATCCTTGCACTCAACCAGCAATCGCTCGCCGGGTTTGGCAAACTGAACCGGCTCAATCGACCGGTCCCAGCCGAAATGTGTGTGGCATCGGTGAATGGTGTGTGCCGCAAGGCCCTGCGGACTCATCCGCCTGACTCTTCATCGACCAACCCGGATCGGCCTGGTGACCGCATGGCTGCGCGCTCAAGCATGTACTTTTCCGCTTCCATCATGTGTCCGCGCATAATCATGCGGCAGAGTTCGCCATCGCCAGCCTTAATCGCTCGAAGCAAACGCACCTGGTAATGCAGCCCGGTTTCGCGCAAGGCCGGATTGGGCTCTTTGTAGATTGACCGGCATACGGTCATGTCACGCAACAAGCTGAGCAGAAAGCGGCAGGTGAAAGCCAGAATCGGATTGGCGCAATGACGGGTCAGTTCCTCATGAAAGTCCAACTCCGCCAGCCGCTGCGCATATTCTTCTTCAGCGGTTTTGGGTTCGTCTTCATAAAGCCGGATACAACCTTGAAGAGCTTGAAAAGCCTCCTCTGTCAAACTGCCAGCAACGGAGGCTGCCAATTCCGGCTCCAGCTGCTTGCGCAAGGCATAGATGTCGGAGATGGACGGCGGATTGAACAGGAACAAATTGTCCAAAAGGCCGATCGCCTCGCCCGGTTCGACAGCCGATACGAAGACGCCTCCGCCCGGACCGCTTCTCGTTGAAATGAGCCCCTGAAACTCCAGGACTTTCAATGCTTCCCGCAATGTTCCACGGGACACTTTCACAGCCTCCGGCAACAACCAGTCAGCGGGAATTCTGTCGCCCGGTTGCAACCCGGCTTCGACAATCCGTTCGCGGATCTGTTGCGCCACCATGTCGGGGCGGCGCTGCCGCTTTCGTGGTTTGGTTTCAGACACCAGGTCGAGGTTTTTCATAGCCGGATGAACTTTTTGCCTGTTCTCTAAGCCTATGCCCGTGTCAGCGGATGATAGCAAGCTGCAACATGTCCAATACCCTGCCCAGACGCTTCGGTCCGTGCAGGTTTGGACGCTAGGCAAACATCCGTCTTTCGCCCACACCGGGCCGCAAAGGCGCATCCGGGCGGTGGATAATATGGATCGGGTAACTCCGCGTCAGCATCTTCCGACATCAATTCATGCCGACCCGGCGCTGGCGCGGATCGCATTAAGAGGTCAGTATAGGGATGCAAAGTTTCCGTAAAGACATCAGTGGCCGCACCAAGTTCGACAAGCCGCCCGAAATACATCACCGCAACTCGATCGCTGATACTCTCGACCACCGATAGGTCATGACTGATGAACACATAGGTCAGACCAAAGCGATTTTTCAAATCATCCAGCAGGTTCAAAACCTGCGCCTGTACAGAGACGTCGAGCGCCGACACCGGTTCATCCAGCACAACAAGTTCCGGTCCCGCGGCCAGGGCGCGCGCGATTCCGATACGTTGCGCTTGTCCACCCGAAAACTCATGCGGATACCGATCCAGAAATTCCGGCGCCAGATTGACGGCCTCCAGCAATTCGGCCAGCCGTTTTTGGCGACCCGTGGCATCGAGATCCGTCAAATGTCTGAGCGGCGCCTCCAGAATGGTTCTGATCGTCTTGCGGGGGTTCAAGGAGGCGACCGGGTCCTGAAAGACGTACTGTATCTTGCGTGCCAGAGCCGTTCGATCTGTTTTCGCCAGCTCTGCCAAATTTTCTCCGGCAAAAGTGATCTGACCAGCCGTTGGCAGATCTAGCCCGACGACCAGCCGGGCCAGAGTTGACTTGCCACAACCGGATTCCCCTACAACACCAAGCGTCTCACCTTGCCGTACATCCAGACTGAGACCCTGAACGGCGTGAACAGCCGGTGTCCGTCCCCCGAACAATTTACGATCGCCGCCAAAAACTCGCTCAACATCGGCAATCGACAAAAGCTCACTGCCTTGCAAGTCCTTCATTGCAGATCGTGTCATGCCGTTGCTCCAGGTGTGAGAGGATAAAGACACCGAACGCTGTGGTCCTCAGACGTTGCAGCCAGGTCGATATCGCCTGTTCTGCACTCGGATCTGACCTGCGAGCACCGGTCTGCAAAAGCACATCCAGCAGGCAGCTTGTTGACGACCGGCGGCCGGCCGTCAATGGCATCAAGCCGTCGCCCGGGCTCACCGAGCACCGGAACGCATTCGATCAGCTTTGCAGTATAAGGATGCTGTGGATTGGATAGAACATCGTCTGCCTTGCCCGTTTCAACAATCCGACCCGCGTACATGACCGCAACCCGGTCACACAAGGCAGACACCACCCCAAAATCATGGGTGATGAACAGGATCGCCGCGTTGCGTTCCCGCCGCAGCTGGTTCATTAGCGTCAGGATCTGCGACTGGACCGTCACATCTAGAGCTGTGGTGGGTTCGTCGGCAATTAGAAGTTTGGCATCATTGGCCAGTGCCATGGCGATGCACACGCGCTGTCGCATCCCCCCCGACAGTTCGTGGGGATAGGCAGACAAGCGTTCCACCGGGTTGGGGATCCGTACCAGCGACAAGAGTTCGATCGCTTTATCCCGGATTTGTGCGGTGGAGAGGGGTTGATGGGTTCCGATCGCCTCCTTGAGCTGATCTCCGACCGTGAACAGGGGATGCAAGGTCGTGAGGGGGTCCTGGAAGACATATGCCACCGACCCGCCCCGCAGTTCGCGGATCCGGGAGTTGGATGCGGCAAACAGATCCTCTCCTTCAAGAAAGGCGGCTCCGCCTGCAATGCGTCCGGGTGGTGTCGGAACAAGCCCCATGATGGACATGGCGGTCACCGATTTTCCGGACCCAGATTCCCCGACGAGCCCCAGGCATTCGCCCACCTTGAGGTTAAGGTCGACACCGCCGACTGCCTTGTAAACCGATCCTCCAATCTGGAATTCGGTGCGCATGTCGCGCACATCCAGGACACCGCCTTTGGCGGACGGTGCCGGGAGGGGCTCTCCGTCCCGTTTGACCACAGTCCGTGCCATCGGGCGCGTCAACGATCCGGAGCGCAGACGAGGATCCAGAATGTCGCGTACGCCGTCGCCGAACAGGTTGATGCTCATGACAAGGATGAAGATCATGACACCAGGCACTATGGAAACATGTGGGGCGGTGAACAGGATCTTGCGGCCTTCGCCGAGCATGGAGCCGAGATCCGCCTGGGGTGGCTGTGCTCCCAGGCCCAGGAAGGACAAACCTGCCGTTTCGAGGATCATCCAGCCGACCGTTGTCGACATGGTGATCACGATCACCGGCAGAACATTCGGCAGGATTTCTACGAACAGGATCTGAGCAGGCGATTTACCTGAAAGCCGTGCCGCGTCGACAAACTCCCTGCGGGATAATCCCAACGTAATCCCGCGAATGTTCCGGGCAAAGAAAGGGATATTGACTAGGGCAATGGCGTAAAGCGCATTGAGAAGACCGGGCCCAAGAACCGCGACAATCGCGAGGGCCAGCAGGATGTATGGAAAGGCCATCACCATATCGATCCCGCGCATAATCATGGCATCGACCCGGCCTCCAGCGTAACCAGCCACCAGCCCCAGAAGAGACCCAAAAAAAGCCGCGATGATCGTCGCGGACAAGCCAACGGCGAGAGAAACCCGCGTGCCCCAGACCAGACGTGACAAAAGATCCCGGCCCAAGTGATCCGTGCCAAGCCAATGCCCGTCACTAAAAATCGGAAGCAAGCGGTTCGCCGGAGCCGTAACATCCGGGTTGGCCAAAGGCAGCAATGGAGCTGCCAGCGCAATCAGACAAACAGCGATCAGGATGACCAATCCGCAAGTCGCCAGTGTGTTGTTCAAAAAAAGCGAGAAAGTGCCGGGTCTTGCGGCTTTCGCCGGAGACTTCGCCGGCGCGCTCATTGCAGTGTCCGTCATCAGCGCAGCCTCGGGTCAATAATCGTCTGAATGACATCGGCCAGCAGATTGAAAAACACATAGGCCGCCGCGACGACGAGTACGCCCCCCTGCACAAGCAGCAGGTCACGGGTGGAGATGGCTTTGACCAACATGGAGCCGATACCCGGCCACTGGAACACGGTTTCGATGTAAACGGCACCGCCTATGACGAACCCGGCCTGAATGCCGATCACCGGGATGACGCTGACCAGCGCAGCCTTGAAAGCGTGTTTGTAAATCACCTTGTTTTCAGTGAGGCCCTTGGCGCGCGCGGTCCGGATGTAATCCTGTCGCAGCACCTCCAGCATGGCCGTCCGGGTCAGCCTGGCAATGACCCCGGTCGCAACAACGGACAATGTCAGGGCTGGCAGGGCGAGATGATGGAGCAGGTCCGGAAAGTCACCGCCGCCATAAATGGCGTACATACCGGACACTGGAAACAGTTTGAGGTTCACAGCAAAAATGAGGATCAAGAGAAGTCCGAGCCAAAACGATGGCGTTGATATGCCGATCAGGACGAGGAGCGTGATGATCTTGTCGGTCCAGCCGAACTGCCTCACGGCAGAAATGATACCGGCCAAAAGTCCAAGCACGGAACACAGGACCAGCGCGGTTCCTGCCAGAATGAGAGTAGCGGAAAAACGCTCCAGAACTTCGTCGAGAACCGGGCGGTTGAGCGTATATGACCGGCCGAGGTCGCCTTGAAAAAGATTGCCAATCCAGATGACATATTGCTCTAGAAGGGTCTTATCCAAACCGAGGTCCTTGTTGAGTTTGGCAACGTTCTCCGGTGTCGCATAGGACCCTAGAATGGCCGTCGCCGGGTCGCCCGGGATCATGGCCATGATCAGAAAAACGATGATCGTCAGACCGAACAGGACTGGAATGGCCGCCAGAAGGCGTTTGGCAATGTAAGCGCCCAAGGCATTTCCCCCTCTTGAGCCCGAGCTGGGCAAAGACACGTGTCCCGGCAGACCCGAAGGTGTGCCGGGACAGAAATCACAGTCTTATTGTGGTTTCTTGACGTCCTGAAGCATCAGGAAGAAGGACGGTTGCAGCTTAAAGTCTTCGACAGAAGCCTTGGTCACTGCGTTCTGCTTCCAGTTGGCGACGAAGACCCAAGGTGCGTCTTCTTGAACAATCTCCTGCATCTCCTTGTAGAGAGCAGCACGTTCGGCCTGATCCGTCACCTGGCGTGCTTTTTCAAGCAGCTCATCCACCTTGGCATTGGAATAGTAACCGGAGTTGAAACCACCCTTGTCAGGGAAAGCTTCGGTGCGCAGCGCCAGGAACGGCAGTGTGTCCGGATCGTTTGTCATCCAGGCCATTTCCGCCATTGCAGCCTTGCCTTCAAGACCGGGGTTCACCTTGCCGAGGAAGGTGTTCCACTCATAGGTTTCGATCTTGACGTTCATGCCAACGGCCTGAAGGTCAGCCTGGATAGCTGTGCCCATGGCAACCGGATCGAGCATGCCGGAACCGCCTTCGGTAACGTAGAAGGTGATTTCCTCGCCATTGTAGCCGGCTTCCTTCAAGAGCGCCTTGGCTTTTTCAGGGTCGTACGGATATGGCTCCAGACCCTCATTGTACGCCCAAGCGAATGCCGGTGGTGTTGGTCCAGCTGCGACGTCTGCAGTGCCCTGCAGAATGTTTTCGACCAGCGCGGTCTTGTTAATTGCGTAGTTTGCTGCCTGACGGGCTGTCTTGTTGTCAAACGGGGCTTCCTTGGCATTCAGGATCAGGAACCAGACGTGAGGGCCTGCCTGCTCCAGCACGGAGAAGCTCGCATCAGACTTGAACTGCTGCAGGCTGTCCGGCGGAACTTCGACCATGACATCGAGACCACCTGACAGCATTTCCGCGATGCGGGTGTTGGCGTCGGTGATCGGGCGATAGATGACAGCCTCCAGCTCGGGCGCGCCGTCCCAGTAATTTGCGTTCTTGACCGCTACCACCTTGGCATTGGCTTCCCATTCTTCGAAGGAATAGGCGCCGGTTCCGGAAGGATTACGGCCAAAGTCCTTGCCGTGGTTCTTCACTGCTTCCGGTGAAACGATCAGCCCTGTCGGATAAGCGAGGTTGGACAGGAACGGCGCATAAGGTGCATTCAGATTGAATGTGACCGTTGTGTCGTCATCTGCCGAAACATTTTCGACAGCGGAAAAGAAGAACGACAGCGGGAACGGTCCTGTCTCATGGTAGGGATGCTCTTCATCAAGCATGCGATCAAAGTTGAACTTGATCGCCTCTGCATTGAACGGGGAGCCGTCGTGGAACGTCACACCCTCGCGAAGTTTGAATGTATAGGTTTTGCCGTCATCGGAAATCGTCCAGCTTTCGGCAAGCGATGGTTCAACTTCAAGCGTTCCGTCCTTGTAGCGAACCAAGCCGTCATAAAGATTGACCAAAATACGGAAATCATTGACCGCGGTCACCGCATGCGGATCCAGAGATTTTGGTTCCGCGATTTGCCCGACGACCAGGACATTGGGTGGAGTTTGCGCCTGCGCCTGTGGCGCCAACGCAAGGAAGGCCGAGGCAAGCGCCGCGGCTATCTGTTTTTTCATATCCATTCCCCTCGTTGTGTTCTAAGATAATTAATCATGATTAATTGCATATTCGCAATAATTATTTCATATTAATTTCAATTCTGGCGCACGGTGACGCGCTGAAACACCCGATAAGCGTTTGACACATTGAAGGAAATGACATGAGCCAGGCTCCGGCAAAAATTGATCTCGACCGTCTCAAGGAGTTGCTTGCCGGGGTGAATGCTTTTGGAACCAATCCGGCCTCCGGAGGTTTCAATCGTACTGGATTTTCGGACGCGCACATGGCCAGCATCGACTGGTTTGAAGATCAGATGCGTCGGAGCGGATTGGCTACCAGCCGGGACGGTGCTGCCAACTTGTTCGGTCGAACCGGTACCGGAAACGGCCCGTCTGTGATGATCGGCTCGCATCTGGATACGGTGATTGAAGGTGGCGCGTTTGATGGGGCGCTGGGGGCTTGCGTGGCCCTGGAATGCGTCCGTGCCATTCAGGATGCCGGCCTCACATTGCAATCGCCGATCGAGGTTGTGGCGACATCGGAAGAAGAAGGTCGGTTTGGCGGTATGCTCGGCTCGCAAACCATAACCGGTCAAGTCAGTGAAACATGGCTTGATGGCGCTGCAGATGCCAACGGCCTCCGTTTGAAGGACGCCATGACTGCGCAAGGACTGGATCCCGACGAGATCCTGTCATCTGACCGCTCAACCGACAGTGCAAAAGCGTTTCTGGAACTACACATCGAACAGGGGCCCGTCCTGGAAAGAGAAGGGACTGATATAGGTATCGCCGACCGTGTGTCAGGCATTTGCAATCTCGAATGTGTGCTGACCGGCGTCGCAAATCATTCAGGTACGACGCCGATGAGCATGCGGGCGGACGCTTTTGCCGGTCTGGCAGAAGTTAGCGTCGCAATTCCAAGCTTGATCAAAGAATACGGCACCGACGCCAGCCGGATCACCATCGGCAAAGTCGAGCTTTCACCCAACCATACGCACACAGTCCCTGGCGAAGCGGCCTTTACGATTATCTTGCGCGATGCGGACGAAGCGGTGATGCGGAATCTGAGATCACAGATGGTGCAAACCATTCAAAGAATTTCCGAAGCGCACAGTCTGTCGCATACGGTTTCCGAGCGAAGCTGGCTGTCGCCGGTGACACTGGACCCGGATCTGGTCAAACGAGGCCTGAAGCGCGCAAAAAATCTGGGCTATTCGGTGAAGTGCATGCCGTCCGGCGCAGGACATGATGCCCAGACCATGCAGGCCTTGTGTCCGTCTATGCTGGTT